>NZ_MUXX01000029.1 GCF_002015045.1 Haemophilus paraphrohaemolyticus | reverse complement strand
GTTATTGTGATGGCGGATAAGTTCCAAGTGGTCAAAAACGCACAAGATGGGTCGCCAAAATCCATGTTATCGGTAGTCAACGATCAGATAGCGATTAACGGTGATTTAATTGCTAACGGGCAAATTACTGCGGCGAAACTTGCTGTGGGTGCAGTCCGAGCAGATCATCTTGCTGCAGGTCAAATTTCAGCAGATAAACTGGCGATTGGGTTGGGTGGGAATTTGCTCACTAATCCGATTTTTGCTAATCCAACAAACGGAGTGCCTTATGGTTGGAGTATGCACGAGAGAGCTTTAGCTCCTAATAAAAGAGGTAGCAGAGAGTGTTTTCAAGACAATGATTGGGGATTGAAAAAAGGTGGTTATTTACCTAACGAAAATGTAATTAAATGGCATATCAATTTAAATCCTAATAATGATGTGCGAGTTGGATTAACTCAAAATGTGCCGATTGTTGCAGGGCAATGGTATATGTTATCGTGTTATATGGGTAATCATAGAGCAACCAACGTTCAAATTTATTTAGATGAACGGAGTGCAGATAATGGTTATGTTGGACATCATACATACAATTTAAATCCTAACAGTGGTGCGAGTTTTGCAGGATTAAATAATGCTAAACGAGGATTTATTAAATTTCAAGCTAACGAAAATGCAGTTAGCCTAGATGTTCACTTTATGCTATATAACCGTGTGGTAGGTAATGTGTTAGATAGTGCATATATGTTCTTAGCTCGTCCAATGCTCGAAGAATGCACTGAACACACCCGCGGACCTAGCCCTTGGCAAAATGCAGGAGTCACAGCGATTCACGGTGGTTCGATTGTCACCAATTCGATTACCGCTCAGCAGATTGCAGCGAATACGATTACAGGCAATGAGATTGTTGGTGG
>NZ_MUXX01000028.1 GCF_002015045.1 Haemophilus paraphrohaemolyticus | reverse complement strand
GATCATTGATTTTACTAAATGCTTAAATATAAGAATTTGTAAAATTTAGGTACAAAAAAACCGCTTTTTGATCGGAGCGTTTAATAACCGACTGAAATAGATAGTGCGGTAATCATAATCCGATGTTAGCGGTGTTGTCAATTAGATTTTATTCATCAATCAATTCTTTGGTCTTTTGGGGAATGTCATTTACTTGTCCTTTAATTCCATCAACGGCTTTGTCAAATCGTTTGCCTACACCATCAATGATGGTTTCTAGAGGTGTACTTTTAAGATCTTTTTCAAAGACTTTTGTCGGATTAGCACCTAGATTCTCTACTGCAATCTGTAGTAATTGCTCTTCCAATGCTGGTGATTGCTCTTGAACTTGTTTTCTATATCCTTCAAATGCCATTGCCGAAGAATATTTGTAGCCATAATCTTCTCTTAGGCGGAATAAATAGGCTCGCTCTTTGGATTTAATCCACGCAACAATCAAGAAAGGCAATGATATTGCTGATTTAGCAAAGAATTGTATCCAATCGAACGTCGTTTGGACTTTTCCATCTGATATAGTTTGGGTAATCAAGCTGGAATTAAACCCCCATAATGAAATACCTGCAGTGATAATCAGCGAGCCAATTAAAAATCCGTCTGCCCATTTCATTTTAGTATTAATGTCATCAGCTTGTTTTTTGAATGAACCCGCCATACTGGCACGGTTGGCATCTTCAATGATTTCTTGAATTTCTTCTTTCTGCTTTTTGAATAATTTGATCATTGTTTCGATTTCCTTATGGTATTGTTCTATTTTAGGTTTGGCTTGTTCTGCTGTATTAGCAAGAGTGCTGATATTACCCAAAAGTTTTTTGGCAGTATCAGAATCAGCAGCTAAATTATCTTTGATAGGCAATAATTCTGTGTGCCATTCAGTAATTTGTTCTGCTTGCTCCTGTGCTTCTTCATAAGCGGTTTGTAACGTAGAAAGCGTGCTTTGTAATTTTGCAAGCTCCTGTTTATCCTCAATCAGTTGTTCCTCTAAAGCAATATGCTCAGATAAATTTGCTTTAATTTTAGTAACATCTGCCGAAATTGCCTGTCGCTCTTCCTCACTCCGTAATTCACCTTTCACTTCAATTAAATAAAGTTCTTTAATGGTTAAACGTAGCTTAATTAAGTGAGCAACAAAAGCAAGAGTATCTCTTTTAGGCCATTGTTTAGACTTTCTCTCTTTGGTAATTATCTTTTCAAGATTTTTAATGAGTTTAAGGCAAACATATTTAGCATAAGCAATTTCTAACGGACGATTTATTTCATCAAATTTATCCAATGAGGAACAAAGCTGTTCAATTTCCTGCATTATCTCAACTGAGGTAATCGTATCTAACCATTGATACTCTTTGTTGATTTTGTTATCGATAAGCTTTTTTAGATTTTTCAATTCTGTTTTTACTGATTTCATTTTATTTCCTTAGTGGGAGTTATAAAGGTTTACGAAATAATCAATATAAAATCATAATCTATTATTTCAATGAATACAGTAAGTTATTTCCTATTACATCTAACCGCTTATATTCAA
>NZ_MUXX01000026.1 GCF_002015045.1 Haemophilus paraphrohaemolyticus | reverse complement strand
GTAATCTCGCCTGTTTTAGCAGCAACTGTATGGGTTTTTAAATGCTCCCCATCTTTCGGGGTGACGGTAATAAAATCACTACCTTTCACATCAACTGCTTCTTTTGCCGCATCTTTTACATCATTTTTAGTCACGCTCACTTTATACGTTTCATTTGCAGAGCCTGCCGCCGCTCCAGATTGCGTTGAAACTGTCGCGATGTTATCTGTATCAGTAGAGGCTTCCACTTTCTCAATTGCTTGTCCTTGAGCTTTGGCTTTTAATTTACCATCAGTGGTAATCTCTAATGACCCCTCATCAATATTTAAACCAACTTTATAATCTGTTGTATGCTCTGATGCATTCTCAGTTGAAGTTAATTTAATTGGGCTATTATCCTCTTTTGATACGGTTGTTTTTTCTGAATGCACGGTAAATGTTTTACCTGTTGCATCGTCTTTTGTTTTATTTACGGTTACGTTTTTACCTGCTTCAACGGTTGTGGTATTTGCTTTCAACTGAGCCACGTTTACAGCGTCAGTATCTGCCACACCTGTTTTCACACCGCCAACAATATTGTTACCCATGTTAATGGTTGAGCCTGCACCTACGGTTAATTTACCGCCATCATTAATAGCCACCTCACCCGAAGTTACTTTATTAAAGATGACATCGTTATCCGTTGCAAAGGTAAAGTTTGCACCCTCACGTTTCACGCGTAAGTTTTTACCCGCTTTCAAGGTTAGCTTATCGCCTGCCGACATTGCTTGACCATCTGCATCATCTGCGTCATTGGTTTTCTCATTATCTGCAATCTCACCACCCTTGTTATCGGCTTTAGCAAACCATTTGGCTGAGTTAATCATATTAGCAACATTTCCAACGGTGGTGACTTTGTTGTCGTCGCCAGATTTCGCTTGAACTTGACCTTTTTTCTTCGCGTTGTTACCTGTTGTCGTCGTAGTGACTTCTTCAATCGCACCTGTCACTGCGTGCAATGTGCCACCTTCTTTACTTATGGTGGTGTTATCAACATTGACATCAAGTTTGTAGTCTTTTGCACCTGCAGAGTTTGTCGCACTGCTATCGATAGTGATAGGGCTATTTTCCGCTTTAGATACACTAGCTTGAGTGTTGGTGTCTTTTGCGTTAATTGTGAAGCTACCATTTCCATTATCCTTAACAGTGACATTATCTCCACCTGTTAAGCTTGCTACGTTCGCATTCACTTGAACATCGCCATTCTCACCCACAGAAACGGTTGTGCCTTGACCTGGTTTGAAGTTTAAGCTTTCACCTGGATTCACTACATTTTTAAGTGTGCCATTTTGTTTTAATTGGAAACCTGATTTTGCAATCGCATCGGCGACTGTTTTATCCGTCACTAAACCTGTTGCAGTTGTAATAGGGGTCACCGCACCTGTTGTTTCTGTGACAGTAATCTCGCCTGTTTTAG
>NZ_MUXX01000025.1 GCF_002015045.1 Haemophilus paraphrohaemolyticus | reverse complement strand
TCTAATTGACAACACCGCTAACATCGGATTATGATTACCGCACTATCTATTTCAGTCGGTTATTAAACGCTCCGATCAAAAAGCGGTTTTTTTGTACCTAAATTTTACAAATTCTTATATTTAAGCATTTAGTAAAATCAATGATCGGGTCGAGAGAGCCTAATACAATACCTACGGGAAATAAGTTCCGCCGTCTGAAATCGGTAGTTGAAGCCCGATCAACCATACTAAAGTTGATCAATTACTAACTAAAATTTCAGGTACAAAAAATGTCAAATCAAATCTCCACTCAAACCATTTCATTCAACAATCAATCTTTAGTTACATTCGAGCAAAACGGTGTACATTACACCGCAATGAAGCCGATCTGCGAAAATATTGGTTTAGCGTGGCACGCTCAATTTGAGAGAATGAATCGTGATGAAATACTTTCTCAATGTATTCTTATCATACGAATGGTTGCAGAAGACGGCAAAAATCGTGAAATGGTCTGCCTACCCATCGAATACTTAAACGGCTGGTTATTCGGCATCGACGTAAACCGTTGCAAACCCGAAATTCGTGAAACCTTAATCAAATACAAAAAAGAGTGCTACCAAGCATTGCACGACTACTGGTTTAAAGGAAAAGCCGAACGCACGATTAACCCAGAACAACAGCAAGCGATCCAAGAAGCAGTCGTGAAAGCTCATCACCGTACTGGAATGAGTTACGCAGAAATCTATCGCCAACTTAAAAGTCTGTTTAAAGTGGGCAAATACGACCAACTCAAACCCTCACAATTTGAAAATGCCATCAACTTTCTAACCACGCTCGGTAACAGCTACGCCCCGATTGACCGAATGGATAATCTAGAGCTAACCGAACAAGAGTGGCTCGACTGGCAGAACTTCTACTATGCCGTCACAAGATTTTCCGAAAGCGTAGAAGCCCTAATGCACGTATTACGCCCATTCCGTAGTCATCAGCAAAACAGCGTAGAATTTAACTTGGACGTAGTTCAGCGATATATTCGCACCACCAACACAGCCGTCAGAAAAATTAACGACCGCATCAACCATACCAATCGCCGACCGCTTGCAATTGGACACTACAACGAATCTGCAACCTCAGTCGCAGTATTTAAATAAACCTTAAATACTCAACCGACCTCACCTGAAACAACGTGAGGCGGTTCCCTACACCCAAAATTTGAGGAACGCACCATGACCGAAAAACAACTCCGCCTACAAATCAAATGGTACTGGCACAACTTCGCCCAAACAGGCAACATCGAATACTGGAAAAAAGGCTACGCTGCCTTTAACCAACTTGCAAAAATGATTCTATAAACCCACGCCCTCCATATGGAGGGTTTTTTATTGGAGAAACAAATGGACATCTACACCGATTTTCTCTCCCGTGAAGAACTGCTCTTCCTCACAGGGAGAAAACAACAAGCCAAAATGATTGAACAACTCAACGAAATGGGTATCCCCTTCAAAATTAACGCCCACGGTACGCCTATTGTCAGACGGGATTATGCCGCCCCCAGACCAAGAAAAAATATGCCTGCCAATGATGATGGCTGGGTCTCTAATGAAACAAAAGCAAGCTAGGAGGATTTATGGCACGCCCACGCAAAAGACAAAACCAAGGCTTGCCCCCAAACCTACTCTGTCGCAGACGCAAACGGGCAAGCGGTCAAATTGTCGAATACTTTTACTACGTTCTTGCTAATGGCAAAGAAAAATCACTCGGTTCAGATAAATATCACGCCGTCCTTGAAGCCGCCAAGCTCAACATGGCATCCCACCAAGTTTCTGAAATCGTGCTATTTATTGATGTCGCTAAACGGTATGAATTGGAAGTCGTGCCCACAAAAAGCAAAAGCACACAACTTGCTAATCACACCGCTATTAAATGGCTTTGCCGATTTTTCGGTAATCCACCTGTTGCCTTAGAAAAAATCGAGCCAAAACACATCAGTCAGTATCTACAATGGAGAAAAAACAACCCACCTTCAGCCAACAACGAAGTAGGATTATTGAGCCACATTTGGAACAAAGCCCGTGAATGGGGATATACCAAGTTACCCAGCCCATCACAAGGCGTAAAAAAATATCCAGTTAAATTCAGAGATGTTTACATCGAAGATTACCTACTGGAGAAATTGATAGAGTGTGCTGATGGACAAATGCGAGATATTTTGCAGATTATGTACCTCATCGGACAACGTCCTATCGACCTCTGCAAAATACACCGCTCCCATATTTATAATGGTATATTACATATCACGCAGAAAAAGACCAAAAAGAAAATCCAGTTTGCTGTGGTAGGAAAACTTAAAGAAATTATTGAAAGGAGATTACAGAATGGAAATGAATGGCTATTTACCAACAAAAGAGGAAGGCAATTAAAGAGAGAGCGTTTGAGTGATTTTTTTGACCAATTGAAACGAAAAACTATCGCAAATTATCCTGCCCTTGAAGATGAATTATTCCCTCTTCAATTGCGAGATCTCAGAGCTAAATCCGCTACCGATTTATCCCTACTTGCCAGCGATGAACAAGCTCAAAAAACACTGGGCCACACTACTCCAAAAATGACACAGCACTACATACGAAAAGAGAAAACACTCAAACCATTAGATGAAATAATATCCATAAAAATAGAATAATTATGCATTTTAAACCAGAAAAAGTGTTCCGAAACTATTTTGTAACTTATTGATTTTTCTACTACAAAAACCGCTAAAATACGCAATAGTTTCGGAACGAAAAACAGCTCTAAACCGTTGGTATTGCTACATTTCAATTTTTTAAGGAAAAAAAAGAGGATTTGAGCTAAAATAAACACCTTTTTTACAAATAGCGGTTTGATTTTCTAAAAATTTTGCGTATGTCAGTTTTTACTCAATTAAAACAACAACTTAGCGAGCAACTTTCACAGCTGCAATTAGCTCAAGAATGGATTCAACTTAAGGCAGATGTCGATTTGCTGGCAGAAGAATCTTCGTTATTAGGCTGGCTAAAATCGCAAAATCAGCATTTTCCGCACTTTTTCTTTGAAAAGCGAGATGAAAATCAAACGATTGCTACTATCGGGGCGGTAGAAACTTTTTCTTCGCTAGAAGAGGCACAAGCTTTTGTGCAATCTAACTCACTTTCTCTCGTCGGTGGTATTCAATTTGAAGGGCTTTGCCAATTTGTCTTACCCCGCTTAATGTTAGTAAAAAATTCGCAAAAATTGACTGCTTACCTGACATTAAATATAAGTGAGCAAGCTGTTGATTTTACTGACATTTTTGCAGAACCATGTACAACTTTCTTCGTTCAAAATCATCAAATACTTCCTCCTCAACCTGCTTGTACATTTGAGCAATGGAAAGCCAATATTGAGCAGGCGATTATCCAAATCAAATCGGGTGATTTACGTAAGGTAGTGTTAGCAAACGCCACTCAACTTACCTTTGAAAACCACATTTCTGCTTATGATTTAGTCGAACAGAGCCGAGAAATCAATCTTGGTTGCTACCATTTTTTATGGGCAGAAAATGCACAGAATGCTTTTGTGGGCTCAACGCCTGAGCGTTTATATTATCGCAAGGGAAATCAACTTTTTACTGAAGCATTGGCAGGAACGGTTGCTGTTTCTGATAATCCAATCGAAACGGAGAAAAATGCCCAATGGTTGTTAAAAGATACTAAGAATATCTATGAAAACCAGCTTGTAGTGGAAGATATTGAGGCGCATTTGAATACTTATGTAGAAGCATTTGAGGTACATTCACCAGAAATCAAACGCTTACACAATGTGCAACATTTAAGAAGACGGATTGAGGCAATCTTAAAAACTGATGTACTCGATCAAGATTGCTTACGCCAAATTCACCCAACCGCAGCCATTGCAGGATTACCGCGTGCTAAAGCAAAGCAATTTATTGCTAAAAATGAACCTTTTAAACGAGGTTGGTATGCGGGCACATTAGGCATTTTTAATCTACAAGAAGCAGAATTTTGCGTAACCCTTCGTTCAGCCAAAATTGAACATAACCAGATCACACTTTATGCGGGGGCAGGCATTGTGGCAGAATCAGAATCTGTTTCTGAGTGGCAAGAAATTGAGCGAAAATCGCAGGCATTGGCTAAACTGCTATCATAATCTATTATGATTATAAAATTAAGAGAAAAATAAACCGCACTTTTGTACGGTTTTGAGCGTTTAAGTGCGGTCTATTTTTTGAAAAATTTGGCGACCACTGGGATTAGGATTAGGTACACAATTTGCGCGCCGATACCTTCCGTGGTGGCGTAGAAACCAATATCTGGGATATTTGGTAAGTGTTCTACGATGGTGCTTGGCAATGTGTTAGTGAGCTGTAATGCGTGAACGCTGACGCCAAGGATTTTGAACGCGAGGAAATAAATCAACAGGGTCATCACTTTGAATAAATGATGAATTGGCAAGCGTTTGGTGGATTTGGTCATCACTAACGCAATGACCGCCAATGCTACGAACGCCAAGCCGATACCTAAGATCAAATCTTTCAGTTCAATCAGCGGTAACATTCCTACATAGAACAGCACGGTTTCTGCCCCTTCACGGAATACAGAAAGGAAACTGAGCGACATCATTGACAGTAGGCTACCCGTAGCCAATGCTTGCGCCACTTGTTTATCCATAAATTTTTTCCAACCCGTGATGGAAGATTTGCTGTGTAGCCACGCGCCGACAATCAACATCATTGCAACGGCAATGATACCGACACCGCCTTCGATAATCTCACGGTTTGAGCTAGCAGAGACCATTGGGAAAAATTGTTGTAAAGCAACAGCGCCCAATAAACTTGCCACAATGCCTAAGCCTGCACCCGCGTAAACCCAGCGTTTGGCACGCGGTTGATTTGCCACTTTGAGCGTGGTGAGCAACGCCATAATGATTAGTAAGGCTTCCACACCTTCACGTAGCAAAATCAACATCGCGTCAATGTAAGTGTAATTGCCGCTGCTGATTTGGCTAAGATTGTTAATCAGTTGTGAGAACTGTTGCATATTCGCCGCATCATTGCCTTTCACCATAATCAGTGGCAAATCGCTTTCTACGCGCGTGTAAAGAGAGCCGTCGCGGGTGCTTACTTCACCTTCAAAAATCGGCCATTGTTGAATAAACAACGCAAGGTCATTTTTTCCTTGATCGAGCTGATTGCTTTCAAAGGCGGAATAAGCGTGGTTGAGCAAATTAATGCCTTGCGCTAAGGTGGTTGGCGCATCTGCTGCGGTGGAGGTTTGCGGTTGCAGAACATTGCCCGCTTTGAAGTCCTCTAATGCGGCGCCAAGTGCGGTGGATTGTTTTTCCATTTCTGCGTAATTGACAGGATCAGAAAGCATCGCGATACGTAAATAGGTCATTGCGTTTTCGATTTGACCATAATGTCCGAGGCTGCTTTCACGTACAGGCATTTCATTGATTGACCAAGTGGTATTGAAACGTTTGTATTCATTTTGTACCGCCTCTAAATCGTGTGCTTTCACCGCTTTGTCGAGTTGTGCATAAACGGGCATTACGCGTTTCGCAAATTGAGCGCGTTTGGCGGTGTAATCAACAGGATTTTGTTCTTTCTCAAAGGCGATTAAGGCTTTGGAAAGCTGTTCAAGATTATCCAAATTAGGTTGCTGTTGTGAGCGTGCAAGAGTCGCTGCAACTTCTTTGCCCATTGGCGAATCGTGATTTTCAAAAGCATTAAATTCTTGTTGAAGTGCGGTCAAAATTGGCAGAGTTTTTTCCAACTCTCCCTGTTTAACTTGTTCCATTGCATCCGAAACTTGGATAAACAATGGGCTTACATTAACTTTAGCATAAGCGCAAACGCTCAGCGTAAAGCTGAGCGTGAGTGCGGCTAAAATAGACTTAAATGGCGTCAAATAACGCTTTGCCAAGATAGTCATTTTGGTCTTTTACTCCTGCGAAACAAGCGAATAAACCGCTGCCGATGTGGGTAATGTATTCGTTCAATTTGTCATCATTGCCGAACATTTTTTGAATTTTGATGAAATGTTCAGGATCTTTTTGGAACGAGATAAATAATAATCCCGCATCAAATTGTCCTGTTTTTGGATCAACACCGCTGGCATAAGAGAACGAACGACGCAAAATTGGCACGATGGCTTTTTTCGCTAAGAAAACATGTGAGCTTTCTGGCATAACAGGATTGCCTTTTTCGTCTTTCTTATTGATATCCACAGGATCGTGTTCGTGTTTTTCTCCGTAAGCTGCGCCAGATGGGCGATAGCGACCAAAGGTGTTTTGTTGTTCATTAAGGCTAGTACGATCCCAAGTTTCCAAATGAATTTGGATACGGCGCGCCACTAAATAACTACCGCCTTTCAACCAACCGTCGCCTTCATACCATACTTGCTCATCAAGTTTTTTGCCTTGCGCATTGGCTGTACCATCTTTGAAGCCCATAAGGTTACGCGGTGTGTCGTTGTGTTCAAAGGAATTGAAACCAGATTGGCTCCATTTCATTGTGATGTTGGTACGGGCAACGCGCACGAGATTATGTACTGCGTGGAATGCCACTTGCGGATCGTCCGCACAAGATTGGATACAAATATCGCCGCCAGTATATTCAGGGCGCATTTGATCACGCGGGAAGTGCGGTAGATCTTGTAATTCTTTTGGCTTGAGATGCGCAATATTCAGTTTCTCAAAGAAACTTGGGCTCACGCCGAAAGTGAGGGTTAAATTGCTCGCGTTGAGGCTAGCTGCTTCGCCTGTATCTTTTGGTGGCACATAACCGTTTTTGCCGTAAGGTTGAACAGGTTTTCCTTCCGTTAAGTTGGCACTGTATTCTGTCCAAGTTTTGAACATATCTTTGATGGTTTCAAGATCGGTTGTGTGTAGATCTACCACCATAAAATAAATATGTTTTTGTGCTGGAGTGGTAATACCTTCTTGGTGTTGACCGTAGAATGGATATTGATTTTTGGTTGAGATGGAAGGTTTTGTTTGGGTTGCCGATTTTGACTGCTCAGCATAGGCAGTGCCAACCGCGAGGCTGGCACTGAGGATTGTAGCTTGTTTCAGAAAATCACGGCGACAATTACGAGATGATCCGCTCATAGTTTTTCCTTATTTTTCTAATAATTCGCCCATTTGCGCAAGCGGTTCGCCTAATTTGTTGATCGCTTCTGCTAATTCTTTCACATCAGCTTGGCTCAATTCATTGTAGGCTTTGTAATCGTAACCATCTTTCGCTTTGTTGTGTTTCGCTAATAATTTGTTTACCGCAGCAAATTCAGTTTCGATTTGTTTAGCTAATTTGGCATTTTTCTTCACTAATTTTGCTTTGAATAAATCAAAGATTTTTTCTGCGCCTTCAACGTTTGCCTTGAAGTCGAATAAGTCAGTTTTTGAGAAAATGTCTTCTTCGCCAGTAACTTTAGAAGTTGAAACTTCGTTTAACAAATCCACCGCACCAGTAACCATTAATTCCGCAGTTACTTCAGCTGTTGGGATTTTTGCACGAAGTTCTTTCACGTCTTTTAATAATTGATCTGCAGTTTCTTCAATACCTTTAGTGGTGTTTTGTTCCCAAAGTACTTTTTCAATTTTGTGGAAACCAGTCCATTCTTTTTCGATGTCAGCTTCTTTTTTGTCTTTTGCTTCTTCTTGTAAATCAGCTAAACGAGCATCAATACGCGGGTCTAAATCACCAAAACTTTCTGCGATTGGCTCAGAACGTTCGTAGTACATACGTGCGATCGGATAAAGTGCTTTTGCTTTTGCTACATCGCCTGCTTTTAGTGCATCAACGAATTTAGTGGTATCAGTCACTAACATATCAATTTGTTCAACCACGAATTTTTTGTAATCAGAGGTTTCTTTTGATAGATCAACTGCGAAGCTAGAAGTTGCAACGAAAAGGCCAGAGATGGCAAGTGCCACAGATTTTAAACGCATTAGATGCTCCTTAAAAAATCAAGATGGATAAATAGAGGATTGAATAAAGCCTAAATGAGATTTATTCGCGCCAAATTCTATTGGTTTTTGTCTTGGCTAGCAATAAAAAATCATCCTGATTTGTGACGTGAGTCAAATTTTATGAGAGGCAAATTTACTGAGCGCAAGGTAAAAAAAACGTCTCTTTGTGGGGGGAGAGGCGTGGATAAAAAAAGGGCAATTTTGATTAGAATTGCCCTTTTAGTTTATAAATTTCTCAACGCTTCAATGCGTTTCTCAAGCGGAGGGTGACTCATAAAGAGCTCTTTTGAACGTGCACCGTTAATCATAAATGCAGCCAGTGAACCTTCCATTTCTTGCGGTTTATGAACGCGTTGTAAACGTTGCAATGCCATAATCATTTTCTCTTTGCCCACTAATTTCGCTGATCCTGCATCCGCACGGTATTCACGGTAACGAGAAAACCACATCGCAATCATGGTTGCAATCACACCAAATACCATTTGCAAGGCAATATCAACAATCCAGAACACCATTGTGTTTGTGCTTGAATTGCCGTTTTCATCTTTAGTGCTTGCCACCGCTGTTGAAATCATACGAGAAAGGAAGATCACAAAGGTATTTAACACGCCTTGTAATAAAGTCATAGTCACCATATCGCCGTTTGCAATGTGGGCAATTTCATGTGCAACAACCGCTTCAGCTTCATCTTCAGTCATGTTGTCTAACAAGCCTGTACTCACTGCGACAAGCGAGTTATTTTTGGTTGCCCCTGTTGCAAAAGCATTCACATCTGCTGAATGATAAATTGCAATATCTGGCATTGGAATGGCCGCTTGTTGTGACTGGCGTTGCACTGTGTTAAATAACCATTCTTCTGCGTGGTTACGTGGCTGTTTAATAATTTCTGCGCCTACTGAACGTAACGCCATTGTTTTTGATAAAAACAGGGAGATTAAAGAGCCTGAAAAACCAAACACAAGCGATAACACCAAAATACCTGTGGTGCTTTGGCTTTGAATCCCCGTTACTTTAAAAATAATGTTTAACACAATCCCTAATACGAAGGTAATCGCAAGGTTGGTTAATAAAAAGAGAATGACACGTTTTGCCATTGAATAAACTCCAAATAAAGGTGAAAAAACTCCCTCTATAATGAGGGAAATGTGTGAAAATTCAAGCTGTCAGACAACATTTATTCCCATAAATTTAACTGATTCGTTACTTTTTTGCTTGGAAAATGTACGTTTAAGCCAATTAAACGAATATTTCGTTCATTTCTACGTCCCCAAACTTGATGTAGTAATTCTTTAAATCTCTCAAATTCTAGCCCATCAGTGGTTCGTTCAATCGTTGTTTGGTTGAAATCGTCAAATTTCAATTTGATACCCAGTTTCTTAAATTCCTGCAAAGGCATATCCGCCCAATTGCGTTGAATGCGAAAAAGCAGTTTGTGATAAAGTTCATCAATAATCTGTTCTGCCTGTTCGAGCGTGTTTATGTCTTGCAAAAGCGTGTTTTCAACCGCAAGGGATTTACGTGGGCGATCTACTTCTAATTCACGAATATCAATACCATGGCAGAAATTCCACAAACGCTGCCCAAACTTGCCAAATTCTTGATAAATCATCGCTTGCGAGTTTTGTTGAACATCTTGACAAGTAAGCAAGCCCATTTGTGCTAGCTTTTCTTCCGTGACTTTGCCCACACCAGGGATCTTTTTAAGCGGTAGATTTTTAACAAAGTTTTGTACTTCTTCAGGAGGGATCACAAATTGTCCGTTCGGTTTATTCTGATCGGAAGCAATCTTCGCCAAAAATTTAAGCGGAGCGACACCTGCTGAAGCCGTTAAATGCAATTCATCCCAAATAGCTTGGCGAATATTTTCCGCAATCCAAGTCGCAGAGCCAGAATGCAGCTTACAATCGGTTACATCTAAATAGGCTTCATCTAGGGAAAGTGGTTCTATAATTTGTGTGTAACGGCGAAAAATCTGATGAATTTGTGCGGAAACTAATTTATATAATGGCATATTCACTGGCAGCAAAATCAAATTCGGGCAGAGTTTAAAGGCAGTCGCAGTTGACATTGCACTATGTAACCCAAATTTTCGGGCTTCGTAATTACAAGTGGTTAACACGCCACGCTGATTTGCCTTACCTCCGACTGCAACAGGTTTGCCTTTAAGTGAAGGATTTTCACGCATTTCAACCGCAGCATAAAAACAATCCATATCAATATGGATAATTTTTCTTGTTTTCTGCTCTGTCGTCATTTGTAAAACGTCCTTCAAAATCTACCGCTTATAAATGGATATAAAACCAGTTTTATTTTAACTAAACACTGGTAAAATTTCCACAATAATTCACTGTTCGAGGCATAAAATGTTATACGGCTTGGCGATTGTACTTATCCCTCTCTTTCTCGGTTATTTTTCACGCATTTCTCACCCAACGATTTTGCACTGGGTTAATCGCATTGTGAGTCTTTGCCTCTATCTTATTTTACTTGTGATCGGAGTTTCGCTTGGTCAGCTAGATAATATTGTCGAAAAACTGCCGCAAATTGGCTCCGCAGCTTTGGTACTTAGCCTTTCCATTCACGCCTGCAATATTGTTAGCCTTGCGATTTATGATAAATGGTACCCGATGGTTCGCGAAGCCGTTGCAGAAGATAAGCTACCTTCTCGCTTGGCTTCATTGATGATGTCATTAAAATTGATTGGCGTGACTATTCTTGGCGGACTATTCGGCTTTTTCACTAAAGCGTTCTTTGTATTCCCTTCGCACGCAAGTTCCATTGTGCTGGTGGTAATGATTTTAGGCGTAGGCATTCAACTCAAAAATAGTGCTATTCCGTTACGAGAAGTGTTTTTGAATAAGCGAGGTATTCAAACCTCAATTGTCTTTATGATAAGTAGTTTGATTGGTGGCGTTATTGCTGCTTGGTGGCTTGATTTTCCAGCCATAAAAGGGCTTACTTACGCCTCTGCATTCGGCTGGTATTCGCTCTCAAGTGTTTTAGTGCACGATGCGTGGGGAGCATTTTATGGCAGCATTGCCTTTTTTAACGATCTTTCGCGGGAAATTTTATGCCTCTTTATGATCCCATTTTTTATGCGAAGTTTTCCATCCACCGCGGTGGGATTAGGTGGTGCAACCTCTCTAGATTGCACCTTGCCGATCATTCAAAAATCAGGCGGAATGCAAGTTGTGCCATTAGCAATTAGCTTCGGCTTTATCGTAAACCTTGCAGCGCCATTGTTATTAGCAATTTTTATTGGATTGGCTTAATAAATTTCTCATATTCTTTTGTTTGTTATAAAAATAAAAAATTGACCGCTTGTATTATAGTACTGAAAATTGTCTTTCCAATAGCAAATAGGTGCCTTGAATAATCCAGCCAACGGTTAAAGCAAAAAGGATTGTGCTGATGCCAAAAGTTCCCCCCATAAAAATGCCGAAACAGCAAACACTAATTTCAATAGCTGTCCGAACACGACCTACATTCCAACCAAATTTTTGGCAAATACCAACCATTAAGCCATCACGAGGGCCTGCACCTAATTTGCAAGAAAGATAGAAGGCTGTGCCGATACTAAAGATGATGATACCGAAAAGCATGTAAAAAATGCGAGTAGATAAGAGTTCAGGCGGTTCTATCCATTTGGTTGTTTGATCGATAAAAAAGGAGATGATGAGCACGTTGAGAATCGTCCCTAAACCAAATTTAAGTTTGAAAGGGATCCAAAATAGGAGAACAATCAGACTACTTAATGCAATTGCCCAACCAATGGACATTCCTGTTTGTAAGGCTAAACCTTGCGAAAGCACCGTCCAAGGTGCATTACCCAATTTAGCAGAAACAAGCAAGCCTTCGCCAATGCCCATAATTGCCATAGAAATAGAGATAATCAGCAAATTGGCAGGTTCGATTTGCCATTGATGTTTGGCAGCCCAAGGCATAAGTGGAATAGGCGTTTTTTTCGACATAATGTGTAGCGATAAAATTGTTTTAGTCGTTGAAAACAATATAGCATAAACAAATTGTGTTTTTATAATATTTCGAAATAAAAAATAATTAAGATTTTTTAATCAATAGCACAAAAGTTTGATAAAAATCAGAAGATTTTTTTTAAAAAAGCCGTTATAGTAACCAAACTTTTTTACCACTTCGTTTTTTAAGTAAAAAACGATTAATATTTCACTTTTTGAGGTTTTTATGGGTGCTTTAAATAGTCTTTTAGGTATTGTAGTACTATTATTAATTGCCTTTTTACTTTCATCAAATAAGAAAGCAATTAATTATCGAACTGTATTAGGTGCGTTAGGTTTACAATTTGGACTTGGTGCATTAATTCTTTACGTTCCTGCAGGTCGTCACTTGTTACAAGCGTTAGCAGATGGCGTAAATAACGTAATCGGTTATGGTTTTGAAGGTATCAAATTCGTATTTGGTGGCTTAGCAAGCGATAAAATTTTCGAAGTAATGGGCGGTGATGGCTTTATCTTCGCAGTTCGCGTTCTCCCTTCAATTGTATTCTTCTCTGCATTAATCTCTCTTCTTTATTACATTGGCGTAATGCAATGGATCATCAAAATTATTGGTGGTGGCTTACAAAAACTACTTGGCACTTCAAAAGCAGAATCTATGTCTGCAGCAGCTAATATTTTCGTAGGTCAAACAGAAGCACCATTGATTGTTAAACCTTACATTAGCAAAATGACTGAATCTGAGTTATTTGCAGTAATGGCAGGTGGTTTAGCCTCTATTGCTGGTTCTGTAATGGCAGGTTATGCAGGTATGGGCGTACCATTAACTTACTTAATTGCAGCGTCATTTATGGCGGCTCCAGCAGGTTTATTATTTGCAAAAATTTTAGTACCACAAACTGAGCAGTTTAACGATGATATGGCGAAGGTTGAAATGGAACAACCAGCGAATATCTTAGATGCTGCAGCTGCAGGTGCTGGTGCTGGTATGCAACTTGCATTAAACGTTGGTGCAATGTTAATCGCATTTGTGGCATTAATCGCATTATTGAACGGTATCTTAGGTGGTGTTGGTGGTTGGATTGGTATGCCAGAGCTTTCATTAGGTATGCTATTCGGCTATATTTTCAGACCGCTTGCGTGGGTAATTGGTGTGCCGTGGGAAGAAGCTCATATTGCAGGTCAAATGATCGGTACGAAACTTGCTATCAATGAGTTTGTTGGTTATTTAGAATTCTCTAAATATTTATCGCCAGAATCAGCAATTCAATTGACCGATAAAACCAAAGCAATTATCACTTTCGCATTGTGTGGTTTTGCAAACTTCAGTTCAATTGCAATCTTAATCGGTGGCTTAGGTGGTATGGCACCGAACCGTCGTGGTGATATTGCACGCCTTGGTATCAAAGCAGTTATCGCAGGATCACTGGCTAACTTAATGAGTGCAACCATTGCAGGATTGTTTATCGGTTTAGGCGGTTCAATCGCATAATCAAAATTTAATCTACATAACACCACGGTTAACGTGGTGTTATACTTTATAGCAACCGAAAACGTTTGCTTAAGTTTTCATCAATTCTCACTTGAGAATGTTTTATACATAAAGAGGAAAGAAAAATGACTCCACATATTAATGCTCCTGAAGGTGCTTTTGCTGATGTTGTAATTATGCCAGGTGACCCACTTCGTGCTAAATACATTGCAGAGAAATTCTTAGATGATGCGAAATTAGTGACTGACGTTCGTAATATGTTTGGTTACACAGGTACTTACAAAGGTCGCCGCATCTCTGTAATGGGACACGGTATGGGAATCCCTTCAGCATCTATCTACACCAAAGAGTTAATCACCGAATACGGCGTGAAAAAAATTATCCGTGTAGGAACTTGTGGTGCAGTACGCCCAGATGTACACGTTTATGATGTAGTAATCGGTTTAGGGGCTTGCACAGACTCAAAAGTAAACCGTATCCGTTTCAAAGATAACGACTTCGCACCAATCGCAGACTTTGGTATGACTATGGCAGCGGTTGAAGCGGCAAAACAAAAAGGTATCGAAGTGAAAGTGGGTAACTTATTTAGTGCTGATTTATTCTACACACCAGACGTTGAAATGTTCGACGTGATGGAAAAATACGGCATCGTAGGTGTTGAAATGGAAGCAGCTGGCGTGTATGCGGTAGCTGCTGAATACGGTGCAAAAGCATTAGCGATTTGTACAGTATCTGACCACATTCGCACTCACGAAGTAACCAGTGCAGAAGAACGCCAATTAACCTTTAACGGTATGATTGAAATCGCATTAGAATCTGTGTTAATTGGTGACCAACAATAATTAATCGTATTATCCCTCAAACGAAAGTTTGGGGGATTTTTATATCTGCTATTTACTCAATGTTTTACATAATTATGCAATTTTATTGAGATGAAATTCAATTCAGCATAAACTACCCAAAACTCAAAAAAAACAGGAAACCAATATGAGCAAATACAAAATTTTCGTCGATGGTGCAGTAGGCACGACAGGTTTACGTATTTTCGATCGCTTAGGACAAGCGGATGATATTGAATTACTGACCTTACCAGAAGAACAACGCAAAGATTTGAATGCTCGTGTGGCAAAAGTAGCTGACGCGGATTTAACTTTTCTTTGCTTGCCAGATGAAGCCTCAAAAGAGCTTGTGGCTCACGTGCCTGTGAACGCTCGTATTTGCGATACCTCAACGGCACATCGTGTCAATCCTGATTGGGTTTATGGGTTTGCAGAACTCTCAGGGCAGCGTGAAAAACTCCAAAATGCGAACCGCGTTGCTGTGCCAGGCTGCCATGCAACAGGCTATATTGCATTGGTTCGCCCATTGATTGAAAAAGGCATCTTGCCTGAGGATTACCCACTTTCTTGCCACTCTTTAACAGGCTATTCGGGCGGTGGTAAAGGGATGATTGCGGAATATACAGATGAAAAGCATGCTGAAAAATACGATGCCCCGCGCGTGTATGGCTTAAGCTTAAAACACAAACACTTGCCTGAAATGCAAGTGATAACAGGTGCGAGCCAACCACCAATCTTTACTCCTGTAGTAGCGGACTATTACAGCGGAATGTTGGTAACTGTTCCTGTACCATTGAATGCTTTGCAAGCGATCAAATCTGGCGAAGAAATTACAAAAGCGTTGGCGGAGTATTACCAAGGCTCAAAACTCATTTCTGTGCATAACTATGCAGAAATGCCTGAAGATAATATGCTCGCTGCTAATCAGTTAAGTGGCAAAGATAACCTCGAAATTTTTGTTTACGGCAACGACAGCCAAGTTTTGTTGGTCGCTCGCTTTGATAATTTAGGCAAAGGTGCATCGGGTGCAGCAGTGCAGTGTATGAACATTATGCTCGGGCGTGAAGAAACCGCTGGGCTTAAGATCTAAAATAGGAATAATTATGCAAACCAACGATATCTACCAACTTGTAAATCTTTTAGAAAAATCGAGCGCTTACCTTTCGAAATGGCAAGGTAAAATCATCGTCGTGAAATACGGCGGTAACGCGATGATCAATGAAACACTCAAACAAGCAGTAATGAAAGATATTTTATTACTCAATCAATTAGGTGTGAAAATCGTACTGGTACACGGCGGTGGTCCTGAAATTTCTCAAGGTATTAAGTTACTCGGCAAGGAACCGCAATTTATCAACGGATTGCGTGTTACCGATAAAGAAACCATCGATGTCGTGCTACAAATGTTGGCGGGAAAAGTGAATAAAAGCCTTGTTGCTTTGCTTAAAGGCAAAGGCGTGGGGCTTTGCGGAGCAGATGCTTCAATGATTGAGTGCGAGAAATTGCAAGCGGAAGTAGATTACGGCTTTGTGGGCAATATCACCAAAGTGAATACTCAGTTGTTGGAACTTGCACTGAACGCCAACCTGATTCCCGTGATTTCAACGGTCGGTGTAGATACAAGCGGTCAAATTTATAATATCAATGCCGACACCGCTGCAAGTAAAATTGCAATGGCATTGAAAGCGGAAAAATTAGTGAGTATGACCGATATTGCAGGCTTATTGCATGATCGTTTTGATGAGAGTACGCTTATTCCCGAAGTGAATGTCAAAGATACACAAACCCTCATTGATGAGGGAATTATCGCAGGCGGAATGATCCCGAAAATTGCTTGTTGTACGGATTTTATTCAAGCGGGTGGTAAAGAGGCTTCTATCATCGATGGACGTATAGAACACGCTATTTTGCTTGAAATGTTGAGCGACAAAGGCAACGGCACAAGGTTTTATGCGTAAAAATCCCCCTCTTTAGAAAAGGGGGGGGTTAGGGGAGATTTGATTGCGATATCGATTTCCTCTATGTAGCTTAATTTTGCAAACATTATCGAAAAATTAACCGCTTTCTTCGGTAATGCCTTCTGCCAAATCTCCCCTAGCCCCTCTTTGCTAAAGAGGGGGAGGGGTACAACCTGATAACA
>NZ_MUXX01000024.1 GCF_002015045.1 Haemophilus paraphrohaemolyticus | reverse complement strand
GCAATGAGATTGTTGGTGGAACGATTGCGGGGAAACATATTGCAAGTAAGACCATCAATGCAGGTCATATTGTGAGTAAGTCTATTACGGCGAAAGAGTTGAATGTGGAAAGCTTGTCGGCGATTAGTGCGGATTTAGGCGCTATCACTGGTGGCTCGTTGAATATCAACAACCGCTTTAAAGTGAGCAATCAAGGGCAAATGGAAATGCGTGCTGCAGCAGGAAATGTGGGACTCGTCATCAACAATAATCAGATTATTGTGTATGACGAGAGAGGAAATGTACGGGTAAAAATTGGGCAGCTTTAGGCATAAATAGGCGTGATATGAAAAGTTTGATTTTGCTCAATTTGCCATAAATCATAATCAGCTTGCATACCAAGCCACATACTAGGGCTGTTATTTAACGCAAGTCCAATACGAGTTGCCATTTCTGGCGTAATAGCAGTTTTACCGTTAAGAATGCGAGAGAGTGAAATACGGGAAACCCCTAATTTTTGGGCAACTTCACCAATTTTCATTCCCTCAATATATTCTCTTAATACTAAACCTGGGTGTGGTGGATTGTGCATTTTCATAGTGCCTCCTAGTGATAATCTTGATAATCAACGATTTCAGCGTGTCCATTTTCAAATTTAAAGGTAATACGCCAGTTTCCATTTACGGTAATCGACCAATGCTCTTTGAGATTACCTTTTAATGGATGCAATCGCCAACTGGGTGCATTCATATCTTGCGGGCAAGTTGCACGATTGAGTGCGTCCAGTTGCAGTAGTAATTTTGTTGCGTGCTTGGCTTGAATACCTGCAGTAGAACCTGTGGTAAAAAAGAGTTCAAGCCCTTTGTGTTTAAACGATAGAATCATTTTAGCCTCTTTGTATATAGTGAGTATACAACTTTTAAAAGAGGTTTGTAAAGTAACTCGATACAAGAAAGGAGAAAATATGATAGTTGCAATTTTAATTGTAGTGATTTTGTTAGCAGTCTTAGGACTGCTTTTTTATTGGCTAAAAATTAAGAAAAGCGTTAAGGCTAAGGAGGAAAATGTGAATTATGGAGTGAGCGTAGTAAATCATCATGGACAATTAGTTAATATTACGGATAGACCTATAATGATTTCTGACGTAATAAATGTTTTATATAACTTATCTGGAAGTAAGAAGTTCAATAAAAATATCTCTTCTATTTCTGTAATGGCTAATTATGAGTTTGATGTTGAATATGATGGTAAAGCAATTCAAGTGACTCATTCTGGTGATACAGTGTTTTGGAACTGGGTTCCAGCAAAAGCTTTAAAAACGAATTCAGTATCAATATTTGTATTTTATAATTAAGGAGCTTATATGAATCACTATGGAATATCAACAAACAATTTACCTATATTTCTGGGGAGTGAATGTGTTGTTGAACATGTAAAAACCTTACGCTTGCAATATAAAAATATTCAACATGACCCATCAATGCATATTGACGCTTTTACTAATAATATTGAGCAAGTAAAGAAAATATATCAAGATGAAGGGTGGGTAGACATTTCTTTAAATACTCTAGATTTAAACAACTTATTCGCATTTATTGGAGAGCAGAATTACCATTCAGTGAAAACATCTGTCATAACAGAAGAGTATCCCATGCCTATAAAGCCAATAAAATTTAGACATTTAAATGGAAAAACTCAAGCTAGAATAGCTGTTCATACCCGACTTCCTTGGGGAGCTTCTGGACATAACCCAGAAGGATTTGTAGAAATTTTTATTTATCATAGATCATCAAATATAACTCCAGAAAAAGGGTATGGAATACATATTTATAATGAAAATGGTGCATTAAGGTATAAATCAGGATTAAAACTTTTAAATAATATCCGAGTTTTACCAGTAAATTTTACTCATCATAAAACATTAGCAAATAGTTTTAATAGCTCTTTTGAATTAGATAAGAATCCTATTTTTAAAAATCCTATTGGAAAGAATATTGCTGTGATGCAGACTTGTAATTTTATTTACACAGAGTGTTATAAAGTAAATAGAAATTGGTATTACTACGGAAGTATCTTGACACCTGTTTTAACAATTGAAGGGAAAATTGAATTCCAGAAAAGTGAAAGCTTTAGTATTTCTGGATATAAAAGAAATTATCCTAGCTATGCTAAAGGCGGCGAGTACCTAGATAATATCACAGCTGTTAATCAGGTTCTAGTTATTGATAAACCTACTGACTAAAACCAAATTCTTAACTAAAGCAGAAAATTATTTAATCGATGAAGTAGTGATGAAATTGATTGATTTAATCGACCCACAATAATACTTATTTTTCCATCAAACCCCGAAGGTAAAACCTATCGGGTTTTTATTATCTCAACAAGGAGTCCTTTATGGCAACATTCAACAAAATCTTAAACCCAGTCTATTCAACTATCTCTGGTTTCACTATGAACTCAGACGGCTCAATGAACGTGACTTACGCCATCGGCACAGGCACGGAAGAGGCGGAACAAATCACCGAATTTCGACCGCTTGTGACTGAGTACAAATACCTAGATAGCACACAAGCACACGCCATTATGTTCGCCCCGCTCACACAGGGTGATATTGGCAAATCGTTCCAAGATTTAATGCTCAACCGTATTTACAGCTATATGAAAGAGCAGGGAATGATTGAGGTGTAAAACTTTTCTTAAAACAAACCGCTTGTCGCTCTTGTTGCAAGCGGTTTTCTTTTGGAGAAAAAATGGAAAACGTTAATTTAGAAATGATACGCGGCGATGATGATGGCTGGACGTTTGAAGTCCTTGAAGAATCGCCAACGCTTGAGCTAACACAATGTCGCTTTGACTTACATATCAAACCCGGCAAAGGTAGCATTATCAAACTCTCAAGCGAAACAGGCGAAATTACGACTGAAGGTAACTTAATTCACGTAGTAATCGCACACAGCAAAACCGAAAACGTGACTTGGGAACAAGCACAATGGGATTTGCAATGTATCGACCCAAACCAAAAAGTTACTACCCTTGTTGGTGGTGATTTCACGTTAATTCCCGATATTACGAGGAACGAATAATGCAAAAAATCGCTATCCGCATTCGTGATAAACCCCAAATTCACGTACGACTTTGGACTAAAAAGCCAATTAAAATTAAAGTAGCGAAATTGGCAATTGCACAGCCAGTTATCCCTCCTTTATCCGATTTAATTCTCAACTACAAAATAGGACGACTATGACAACACAAACTATTCAACAATTATTGACCGAGTTTGCTCAATACTTAGGCGAGCAAGATAAAGCGATTTTGGTTCAAATTGAGACAAAGATAACCCAGCTTAAAAATGACCTGTTAGGCGGTGAGGTATCAGCCGATTTAGACACATTTAGGGAGCTGGCAGAAGAGTTACGCAAACTCAAAGCAAGTGGAAGCAGTGCCCCTGAGGCATTAACCACTAAACTGACAGAATTTAAACAGAGTTTAGATGGAGTGATTGAGCAAATTAACGCCTTAAAAGCAATGGACTTAAAGGCAGCTTATCAACGTGGGAAAAATAGCTAATGGACCTTTTACAACAACTGCCCGATGTCATAGAACAAATCGGGCGAGATATTAAAGCCATAACCGTTGTGCTTGGTGTAGGTCGGCCTGACAAACCTACTACAACGAATGGCAAAATAACAGGCGATGAACCCAATGGGACTATCTATGAGTCGTCAGATGGCGGTCGAGTAGGTGCATGGAAATGGCAAAAACGGAATGGGAAATGGGTGGTTACCGATGGTGATACAGGTTTAGTTAATGCTGTAACGAAAAACTTAAAGCCTGGCGCTTATATTAAATTCCGCAGGCAAGGCAACTTTGTGACTTGTCACATGGGGGGGCTGTCTTGGGGGCTGTTTGGTTATTTAGGCAAAACAGAAAAAGGGTATCTACCAAGACAGCCAGGAAGGGTTGAAGTTATTGGTACAAGTGGGATTCCTCTTGGCTTTAGAGCTGATGAATCTTGTGGATTTAGCTTATATGATGATGACACCAATCGAGCCGTTGCAGGTATTTATGTGGGAGGGGTAGGCGATGCTAATTTTATGCGATTCACGCCTTATCACGCAGATCCTAAAGTAAAAGGCAATGAGGCAATACCTGACATTGGACCAAAAAATCTAAGACCGCCAGCGATGGTATGGCCAACGTCAGACCCTTGGCCTGATAGAGTTTAAAGTAATTTTATATGTCTAAATTTGAACGCCAACCGCTCGCATTCTGAGTGGTTATTTTAGGGCAACCAGCACAAAAGCACACTGGTTAAAGTGAATAAAGATGAAGTGGTTAAAAAATGGGAGGGAAGCACGAGAAATCATTGTGTCAAAATTGTGACATAAATTTAATAAAATAAGGGTTTTATATGTAATTATTTACATATAAATACAAGATGATTAGCCTTGCAAGTCTTTGTTTTATAAAGTTATTTTATTTATTTTGATTTATATAGTTAAGCCCTTCTAAGGCGTGGGTCAAAGGTTCGAATCCTTTAGGGCGTGCCATTTAATTGTACCTTTTTAAATATTGTAGTAAGCGGTTTGATTTCACAATTTTTTTACTTATTTCTTGTGAAATTTGCTAGAATAGCCCGATTTTAACGACCTTTGATAAGGTAAATTATGTCTGAACAAACTTTTATTACAGGGAAAGATGCAGCCCTTGAAGAGAGCATCTCAACCTTCCAACACAAATTAAAAACGCTTGGCTTTAATATTGAAGAAGCCTCTTGGTTAAACCCTGTGCCGAATGTTTGGTCGGTGCATATTCGTGATGCGGACTGCCCACAATGTTTCTCAAACGGTAAAGGTGCGAGCAAAAAAGCGGCGCTCGCTTCTGCATTAGGCGAGTATTTCGAGCGTTTATCTACCAACTATTTCTGGGCAGATTTCTATTTAGGGCAAGAGATGGCAAATAGCGATTTCGTACATTATCCGTCTGAAAAATGGTTCACGATTGAAGATGAAGCCGTGCCACCGATGGAGATGATGGACGATTTCTTATGGGAATACTTTGACCCGAACGGCGAACTTACCCCTGAATTATTGGTAGATTTACAATCGGGCAACTACGACCGTGGGATTGTTACCCTACCTTACGTTCGCCAATCGGACAACCAAACGGTTTATATTCCGCAAAGCATTATCGGAAACTTATTTGTGTCAAACGGCATGTCAGCAGGTAACACCAAAAACGAAGCCCGAGTGCAAGGGATATCGGAAGTGTTCGAGCGTTTTGTGAAAAACCGCATTATCGCAGAAGCGATCAGCTTGCCTGAAATTCCGCAATCGGTGATCGATGGCTACCCAACCATCAAAGCCTCTATTGAAAAATTAGAGCAAGAAGGCTTCCCAATCCTTTGCTACGATGCCTCACTTGGCGGCGAATTCCCTGTGATTTGTGTGATTTTGCTCAACCCACAAAACGGCACTTGCTTTGCATCTTTTGGTGCGCACCCGAACTTCCAAGTGGCGTTCGAGCGTACCATAACCGAGCTTTTACAAGGTCGTAGCTTAAAAGATTTAGACGTGTTCTCGCCACCTTCTTTCAATAATGAAGATGTTGCTGATCACGCTAACCTTGAAACCCATTTCATCGACTCAAGCGGTCTGATTTCGTGGGATCTTTTCAAAAAAGAGGCGGACTACCCGTTCGTTCATTGGGATTTCTCAGGCACAACCGAGCAAGAATTCCATAATTTAATGGCAATCTTCAACAAATACGAACAGCCAGTTTACATTATGGATTACGAGCATTTAGGCGTTTACGCTTGCCGTATCCTTGCCCCTGGTATGTCGAACATTTACCCAAGCGATGATTTGATTTACGCGAACAACAATATGGGGATGGATTGGCGAGAAATTCTGTTAGATCTGCCTTATTTCCATCACGATGCGGAAACGTACCAAGAATTATTGGACGAATTAGACGAACAAGGCATCGACGATTTAACCCGTGTCCGTGAGTTTATCGGTATCGTTGCCGAGAAAGGTTCAGCAATGCAAACCTTACGTATTGGCGAGCTGAAATCTATGCTTCACTTAGCTCTAGGCAATTTAGAACAAGCGTTAGACTGGGCAAACTGGACGGCAAATATGAACGCTTCCGTCTTCACTGCAGAACGCAACAACTATTACCGCTGCTTAATTCAAACCATCGAATTATTCCTCGATGAAAACCGCAAGCCTGAACAATATCGTGCAGTTTTTGAGAAAATGTACGGTAAACAAGCGGTTGAATTTGCATGGAATGCTGCACATGGTGGTAATCCGTTCTATGGCTTAACTGCTTCTGATGAAGCTTTAGAAAATATGCCAGCTCACCAAAAACTCTTGGACGCTTATCGCAAATTACAACGTGCAAAAATCACTCCAATTACACGTTAATTATTAAAAGATAAAAGGGCAAAGATCATTAGAATCTTTGCCCTTAATGTTATCTGCATTTTTGCAAAAAATAATATTTTCGATTTTTTGAAAAAAAAGTGTAAGAAAAAAGACTTATCTCCGACTAATAGAATAACTGGGAAACATTTCCTAGCATAATGAACTAAATAATTTCATAAAATAGGTAGTCAATAAGAGGAAAAAGATGAAAGATTGTAAGATGCAAGGTATCAGCAGCGGCGTGAGTTTATTGATTTTACGCTTTTTTCTTGCATGGGAGTTTTTAGAGGCAGGGCTAGAAAAATGGAATGGTCAAAATTGGTTTACTGAAATACAAGATCGTTTTCCTTTTCCGTTTAATCTTATTCCTGCTGATATTAATTGGCACGTTGCAATGGGGGCAGAATTAATTCTCCCTTTCTTGCTAATATTCGGGGTACTAACTCGTTTTAGTGCATTAGGTTTAACGATTTTAATCTCTGTTGCGTGGTATAGTATTCACGCTGATTCAGGTTATAACGTTTGTGATAATGGTTATAAATTACCATTAATTTATGTGGTAACTTTATTAATCTTAATTACGCAGGGAGCAGGGAAACTCTCTTTAGACACGCTTATTAAGAAGGTTTATCCAACTAAAAGCTGGTTAAAATTCCTCTAACTATATATTCAAGATCAAACTCTAGGAGACTTAAATGAAAAAATTATCTACTTTAGCCGCATTAGCTGGAGCATTAACGATGACAGTAGCTACTGCTGCACACGCTGAATCAAAATCAAGCAGTACGGATAAAGCTGCAACACCTTGTGTAGGTGATAAATGTGTGAAAACAAAAGCTGCAGAAGGTAAATGCGGAGAAGGCAAATGTGGTGCAAACGAAACAAAAGCCGCAGAAGGTAAATGTGGTGAAGGTAAATGCGGTGCGAGCCAACCAAAAGCTGCAGAAGGTAAATGTGGTGAGGGTAAATGCGGTTCTAAATAATCGTATTTAAATCTAGATGCCATAATAACACTGGTGTAAATTTACGCCAGTGTTGTATTAAAAGGAATAAAGAATTATGTTACAAGGTGCAGGATTAGGATATCGTCGAGATTTAGCAGATGATTTTTTGAATTTATCATCAAATAATGCGATTCAGTTTATGGAAGTTGCTCCAGAAAATTGGGTAAAAATGGGGGGAGCTGCTCGTTATAAATTTGATCAGGCAGCGGAAAGATATCCACTTGCGGTACACGGACTATCACTTTCATTAGGCGGGCAAGCACCACTTGATCGCGAGTTATTAAAAAATACTAAAGCATTAATGACTCAATATAATTCGACATTTTTTTCTGAACATTTGAGTTATTGTGAATGTGAAGGGCATTTATATGATTTATTACCTATGCCATTTACTGAAGAAGCTGTAAAACACGTAGCACAGAGAATCCGCTATGTGCAAGATTTTTTAGGATTACAAATTTCATTAGAAAACACCTCTTATTATTTACACTCTCCCACCAGCACAATGAATGAAGTAGAATTTTTAAATGCTATTGCACAAGAAGCGGATTGTGGTATTCATTTAGATGTAAATAATATTTATGTAAATGGCGTCAATCACGGTTTACTTGATCCTTATGTTTTTTTAGATCAAGTAGATGTGAAACGTGTTAATTACATTCATATTGCAGGACATGATGAAGAACATTCTGCAGCACAAGTTGTGGAGAATTTAGAAGGAGAATCATTTAATAAAATAAAAGGGGCATATCGCCATTTACCAGAATTATTAATTGATACGCACGGTGAAGCAGTAAAAGGTACTGTGTGGGATTTATTAGAATATGCCTATCAACGACTACCCGTCATTCCACCAACATTATTAGAGCGTGATTTCAACTTTCCTCCATTTGCAGAACTTTATGCTGAAGTTGAACATATTGCACAACTACAGCAAAAATATGCTCAAAAAGAGGTAATATCCTATGCAGCCTAAACCTTCGCTTATTGAAACACAAAAAGCACTTGCCACAGCCGTTCGATTGGCTCATGCTCAACCTCTAAATGGTTATGCTCCGAATCGCCTCGCTGTTTACGCTCGCTTAGTTCGAAATAACATCTTTGGTTTTATTGACCGTTGTTTTGTTGAAGCACCTAAACACGTTTCTGCTGAGAGTTGGTCTCAGACAAAAGAAGCGTTTGTATTAACAGGAAAATCACATTCGCCTTATTTTCAAGATATTGCTGGAGAATTTCTCTTATTTTGTCAAGAAAAAGAGAGTTTTGATGCCAATATACTGGCATTGATGGATTTTGAAAATACACAATTACTTGCAGAAGTTTCTTTAGCAAAAGTACCTGAAAAATTTGAGTGGGATAAGCATAGCGTAATGCAGTTATCTGATGCCGCTTATTTAAAACGCTATGAAGTCGATTTTTTATCAAGCAATTTTAAACAATTTGATGAAAACCCTATACAAGCTGTTATATGGCGGGATAGCGATTTTAATATTCTGCAACAACGCTTATCTGAACTTGACTTTTGGCTATTAAGTTATATACAAGAACAACCTTCGTCTTTAGAAGAGGTATTATCTGCCTTAAACACTGTAGTTGAAGATAGCACCCCCTTAATTCCATTATTGGAAAACACTTGGGTGAATTGGATTAATGCTGAAGTGCTTTATCCTAAAGAGGGATAAATTTTGTTCAGAAAAACGTATTCCAATATTAGATAGGTGAAAAAGAAATCTTTTTCACCTAATTTTTATTAGGGCAATATCTTATCACGCCTTAACGTCATTTCTCCCTAGAACTTACTTACAAGCGGTAATTTTTTTAGCTTTTCTAACAAAGTTTGTTAAAATGCCTTATTCTTTTTTACGCTTGATTCTATATGATAGACTTCCGTCCTTTTTATAAACAAATTGCCACTACAAACCTCTCTGCGTGGCTCGAAACACTTCCCGCCCAGCTCAAAGCGTGGGAAAAAAACACCCACGGCGACTATGCCAAATGGGCAAAAATTGTCGATTTTATGCCAAATTCGACCGCTTGCATTAACCTGAAAGATAAAGTGGAATCCATTCCAACCGAACCGCTTTCAGCAGGCGAAATTCAACGCATTACCCATCACTTAAAACAACTGATGCCATGGCGAAAAGGCCCGTATCACCTGCACGGTATTCATATCGACACCGAATGGCGTTCTGATTTTAAATGGAATCGTGTGCTGCCACACCTTGCACCGCTAAAAGATCGCATGATTTTAGATGTAGGTTGTGGTAGTGGTTATCATATGTGGCGAATGGTGGGCGAAGGGGCAAAAATGGTGGTAGGCATTGACCCAACCGAGCTATTCCTCTGCCAATTTGAAGTGGTACGCAAACTCTTAGGCAACGATCGCCGAGCGAACTTGATTCCGCTTGGTATTGAGCAAATGCAACCGCTTGCGGCATTCGACACAGTGTTCTCAATGGGCGTACTATATCACCGAAAATCACCGCTAGATCATCTTTCCCAGCTTAAAGCGCAACTGATGAAAGGGGGCGAACTAGTCCTCGAAACCTTAGTGATTGATGGCGATGTGAACACCTGCCTTGTGCCTGCCGATCGTTATGCGAAAATGAAAAACGTCTATTTTATTCCATCTGTACCGTGCCTAATTAACTGGCTAGAAAAAGTTGGCTTTAAGAATGTGCGATGTGTGGATCAAGCCGTAACAACACTTGAAGAGCAACGCAAAACCGATTGGTTAGAAAATGAGAGTTTGGTGGATTTCTTAGACCCGACAGATCACAGCAAAACCATTGAAGGCTTATCTGCACCGAAACGTGCTGTAATTTTGGCGAATGCTTAAAATATAAACCCCTAGCGTAAAAAATTGAGATGCTAAGGGTTTTTTATTTAAACCTGATATTTCGTTTTATCTCCAATATCAAAATACAATGGCATTCGCCATTTTTGAATGGAGAGGATGAGTAATAGGATGCTAATAATCACTGAGAAAATTTGAACGAGTACAAGTTGCTCAAAGACAAAAGCAAACCAAAGCACGGCAACAAAAATCGGTTGAAAATTTAATCCAAAAACACGAAAGCAGAAATACTCTTTATAACTCAGCCCGCCAACAACCAGTAGCATTGCCCCCAATGCAAGTATTGGCACACCGAAGATAAAGCAAAGTAACCCTATCCATACCGCAAATTGGAAAATTAGGCGAAATTGTTTGAGGTACAAATGCAAAGATGAACCAAGCATTGTGCCTGCAAGCAACAAGCCTTTTAATGCAAAGCCTGATTGATAAGGCAGTAATAAGACGGCAAGCGTCGCTAGCACAAAGCCTGAGCGGTAAATAATTACGGTAAGATAATCCCAAAAATCCATCGGAGATTTGATATGTGGATCTGCCATTTGTTTTTCCTTAAATAAATATGTAAAACTAAGCGGTGAGATTCTGCAAGTTTTTGCAAAATGTCACCGCTTGATGATAGCACTTAAGCTCACAATGATGAATGATTACTCAATCGAGAATTTTACTGGTACCGTCACGTGATTTGGGAAACCTGCTGGCGGCGGTGATGTTTTCGTCGATTGTGCGGCTTTAACTGCGGCAGCATCTAAGTTGCTATTACCTGATGAGCTAACCACACTCACGTTTGTTAATTGCCCCGCTGGAGAAACAGTAAAACTAAGTGTTACCGTGCCCATTTTTCGCATCATTCGTTCACGCGTTGGGTAAGCATTATTTGCTTGACGTTGTAAGGCTCGCTGTAAAACGGATTTATAGGCATTAATTTCAGTACCTGAAACCACTGATCCATTACCTACACCACTGCTGTCATTCCCTTTCGCTGCATTGCCATTTTCAGCACCTTTGGAGGAGCCTACATTCCCTTTTCCATTTTGGCTACCATTCACAACACCTTCTTTTGGTGTTTGGCTTTGAGGGATATTCGGTTGGGCTTTTGCCACAATGCCTTGTTTAACTTCTTTGCCTTTTTCCAATGCTTTAACTGGTTTTTCAACTTTTTTCGGCTTCTCTTTTGGTGGTTCTTTTGGTTTTGGTGGCTCTTTGGGTTTCTCTTTTTTCACCACTTTTTTAATCGGCTCAGGCTCTGTGATAGGGTCTGGCTTCGGCTCTTCTATTTTTTCCTCTGCCTTTTCTTCAGGCTTTGCCTCTTCTTCTTTCACTGTTTCATCGACATCTGGTGCAACGGCAACTTGTGGTTGTTCAGCTACACCCGCTAACATTTCCATTGAAATGCTACTGACTTCTTGCATATCATCAATCTGATCACTAAGCACGGTTTGCTTGGTTGCAATTAAAATCGCACTGACAATCACAGTATGAAAGACGATAGAACCTGCCAAGCCGATGCGAGAATTTCGTTTATTCATATCGCCCTACTTGCCGTTATCTTTACGGGTCATAATTGCAACATTTTTGATTTCGCTCGCAGCCAATAAATCCGTAAGCTCTACGAATTTATCAAAACGCACCGCACCATCCACTTTCAGCGTGACTTTTTGGTCTTTCGCCCAAGTGCCGATTTCATTTTTTAGCTGCTCGGTATCGACAGGCTGGTCATTAAAGAAGAATTGGTTCTCAGCAGTAATGGTCACCAGTTTCGCTAAATCATCTGCTTTTACAGTTTGTGTAGTGCTTGCTTTCGGCACATTAACCTGAATTTTCCCTTGTGAAATAAATGAGGCGGTAACTAACACAATGGCCAGCAACACCAACATAATATCAATGAAAGGAATGATGTTAATTTCATCAAATTTTTTCATGGTAAACCTCGTAAATTTTTTGACCGCTTATTAAGCTGCTTTACGAGCGTGTAATGCTTGCCATTTTAATTTGTTTTCATCTACTTTACGGTTGAAACCGCTGTAGAACATCATCGCAGGAATCGCGACTAAAATACCCGCGGCAGTTGCTTTTAATGCGAGTGATAAATGCACCATTATTGACGCTGCATCAATGTCCCCTCCTGCGTGCCCCAATTCGTAGAAGGTAAGAAGAATACCAATTACCGTACCTAATAAACCGATATAAGGTGCGTTTGCACCGATGGTTGAAATGGTAGTGAGATTGGTTGTGAGGTCAATTTCGAGTTCCTCTTGAGTTTGGTAGCTCTTCACATCTAAGCTTTTGTAAAACATAATGCGTTCGATGATTTTCCAAACCAGCACAACACTCATCAATGATAATAAGCCTAAAATGATATAGTCGATGTAGTTTTGTAGAAATTGAAATAGTTGATCCATAAGTTCCTCAATCCTTAAAATATAAAGGGAATTTTGTTGCAGTTGAAAATAGTTCTTAATTATACGCAACATTTTCGGAAATTCAACTTGAAATAATAGGAATTCTTACTCTTATTTTGTGGTATATTTCAGCAATTTTTTATTTCGAGGATAAAATGGAAACCTTTACAGAAATTACACCAGAACAGGCATTTGAATTAGTTGAAAATGAAGGCGGTACGCTTTGCGATATTCGCGATGCCCGTCGTTACGCTTATAGTCACGCCCAAGAAGCTTTTCATTTAACCAATGAAAGTTACGGGCATTTGTTAGATGAAGTCGATTATGACGAGCCGTTGATTATTATGTGTTATCATGGCGTGAGTAGTCGTAATACTGCTCAGTTTTTAGTTGAGCAGGGTTTTGAGCAAGTATATAGCGTAAAAGGCGGTTTTGACGGCTGGGTGCATGCGGGCTTGCCTATTGAAACGGCATATTAATACCCCAATATGTTGAGCATTCCTCAACATCAAAAGAAAATTTTTATGGACTACATTATTAACGTAAACGAAAGTAATTTTAGCGAAGTTTGGGCGGCAGCCTCACAAATGCCTGTAGTGTTTAACTTTGTCTCACCGCGTGAAATGGCATCTATTGAGATGGATTCACTCCTTCGCCGCCTTGCCGATGAGCATCCGAATCAGTTTTTATTGGCAACAGTGAATTGCGATGAACAGCGTGAGTTGGCAATGCAGTTTCGTATTCAAGCTATCCCAACGATGTATCTGTTTGCCGATGGGCAGCCTGTCGATATGATTCAAGGTGCGGTAAGCGAGCAAGAGTTACGCATTCGTTTAGCTAATATTTTGCCCAAAGAGCAAGATTTAAAATTCAATCAAGCCTTAGAATTATTACAAGATGAGCGTTATGCGGAAGCCTTGCCACTTTTAAAATCTGCATGGGAATTATCGGATAAGAAAAACAGCGATTTCGCCTTGCTTTATGCTGAAACCTATATCGTGATGAAAAAAATGGAAGAGGCAAAAGAAATCTTAAAAGCGATTCCTATTCAAGATAGAGATAGCCGTTGGCACGGTTTACAGTCGCAAATTGAATTATTAGAGCAAGCTGCTGAATCGCCAGAATTACAACAACTTCAAGCTGATTATGTAAGCAATAAAACGCCTGAAGTTGCGATTAAACTAGCGAACCAATTGCATCAAGCGGGCAAAAATGAAGAGGCATTAACGCTGTTGTTTGATTGGTTAAAATCCGATCTTTCGGTTGCTAATGGCGAATTAAAAACGCAATTTTTAGCGATTTTATCTGCATTGGGTAATGATCCAATTGTACCGAAATTTAGACGACAGCTTTATTCGTTGCTTTATTAAGCATTTATTATATCAATTTATCTGCAGGGGCTAATTATATAGCCCCGGAAATCAAACAGACTTTAAGGACAAAAAATGACAACCAAACATACCAAATTATTGATCTTAGGCTCAGGCCCTGCGGGCTACACTGCAGCAGTTTATGCCGCACGTGCGAATTTAAATCCCTTGTTAGTGACAGGGATGCAACAAGGTGGACAACTGACTACTACCGATGAAATCGAAAACTGGCCAGGCGAATATGAACACACCACGGGCTCTGGTTTAATGGATAAAATGCTCAAGCACGCGGAAAAATTCAACACCGAAATCGTGTTTGACCACATTCACACCGTTGATCTTTCTAAACGTCCATTCACACTGCAAGGCGATATTCACACCTTCACTTGCGATGCGTTAATTATTGCAACAGGTGCGTCAGCTAAATATCTTGGCTTACCTTCAGAAGAGGCTTTCAAAGGCAGAGGCGTTTCTGCTTGTGCAACTTGTGATGGTTTCTTCTATCGTAACAAACCTGTGGCAGTGATTGGTGGCGGTAATACCGCGGTGGAAGAGGCACTATATTTAGCCAATATCGCTAGTGAAGTGCATTTAGTTCATCGCCGTGATAGCTTCCGTGCGGAGAAAATCTTGCTCGGTCGTTTAGCAAAACGTGTGGAAGAAGGCAAAATTATTCTACATACCGATCGTACCGTGCAAGAAGTATTAGGAGATAACGCAGGTGTAACAGGCATGCAATTAGTATCAACTAAAGATGGTTCAACCGAAGAGATTAAAGTTGATGGCTTTTTTGTAGCAATTGGCCACGCACCCAATACGGGAATTTTTGAAGGACAATTAGAACTTGATAATGGCTACATCAAAGTGAAATCAGGCTTAGAAGGTAATGCAACAGCGACTTCTGTGGAAGGAGTTTTTGCGGCCGGTGATGTAATGGATCATAATTACCGCCAAGCAATTACTTCCGCAGGTACAGGCTGTATGGCAGCCCTTGATGCAGAACGCTTCTTAGATGCTCAGGAAGCTTAAGAAAGATAAGAGGAAAATATGAGCTTTACCGTCATTATTCCCGCCCGCTACGCATCTAGCCGCTTACCTCGTAAGCCACTCGCAGATATTGTAGGCAAACCGATGATCCAACACGTATGGAAAAAAGCCCAACAAGCGGGCGCAAATCGTGTGATTATTGCAACCGATCACGAAGAAATTGAGAAAGTGGCAAAAGCATTTGGTGCGGAAGTCTGTATGACTTCAACCGAGCACAATTCAGGTACTGAACGCTTGTCAGAAGTGATTGAAAAAATGGCAATTGCTGACGATGAAGTCATCGTAAATGTACAAGGTGATGAACCACTCATTCCATCTGTGATTATTCAACAAGTTGCTCAAAACTTAGCGGAAAATCAAGTTAATATGGCAACCCTTGCGGTAAAATTAGAGACCAAAGAGGAGTTATTTAATCCAAACTGCGTAAAAGTAGTAACCGATCAAAAAGGAATGGCGCTCTATTTCTCTCGTGCCACCATTCCATTTGCGCGCGATCACTTTGCAGATTGTGATGACGCTTTTGTCGCAAGCCAGCCTTATCTTCGCCACATTGGGATCTATGCTTATCGAGCGAAATTTGTAAACCAATATATTCGTTGGCAGCCAACAGTGCTTGAAAAGTTAGAATCTCTAGAGCAACTTCGGGCACTTTGGTATGGTGAGAAAATTCACGTAGAACTTGCAAAAGAAGCACCGCAAGTAGGCGTGGATACGCTTGAGGATTTGGAAAGAGTCCGAGCAATTTTGACCGCTTGTTAACAATTCAACACAATCAAACCCGGTAAAGTCGCAAAACTTTGCGATTTTACCGTGTTGTGGAAATCGTTGAGATAGGCAAAATGTTGGTCAGTTTCACGGAATGCACCATATAAGTTGCTGTAAAGCCCTTGTTGAGTGATTTTTCGTGAAACTACATAACCGCGATCTAAATACGGTTTTACCGCCCAATATGGAAGGGTCGCAATACCGCGCTTACTCGCAACGAGCTGAATAATCGCAATCGTCAATTCGCTGGTACGGCGTTTTGGCACAATCCCTGCGGGGCGAAGCACTTTTCGCAATAAGTCCAACATATCATCTGGCACAGGGTAAGTAATCCAAGTTTCATCCGCAAAATCTTCAGCTTCCCAAACCTCTTTGTTAGCAAGCGGGTGATCTTTAGCACAGATGCCGACCATTTCATAGGAAAAGAGCGGATGATAAATAATCCCTTCGGTTTCCTCTGCTTCAGAAACTACCGCCCAGTCAGAACGATGTGTCAGCAATAATCCAACGGTATCGGTATGGAACCCCGATACAATATCCAACTCAACCAGCGGCCAATTTTGACGAAAAGAATCCATCGCGGGCATTAGCCAGTCAAAACAGGTATGGCATTCTACAGAAATGCGTAATTCCCCTACTTCGCCCTGTTTTACGCGAGCTAAATCTAATTCCGCCTCGACTACTTTCGGTAAAATTTCGTGTGCCAGTTTCACTAAACGCTCACCCGCAGGGGTAAAACGCAAAGGCGTAGTTTTACGTTCAAATAGCGTAAGATCATATTGATCTTCAAGCAGTTTAATTTGGTGTGAAAGCGCTGATTGAGTAAGATGAATACGCTTCGCTGCTAAGGAAACACTACCACTCTCTTTTAAGGCAAATAAGGTTTTTAAATGGCGAAGTTCGAGAAAAATCGGTTTCATAGCAGGAATTTTTGAAAAGATAATGAAGGAATGGGCGAGCGATTTGCAAATTTTTTCTGGAAATTCACCGCTTGCTCGCCGTTCAAAACAGGTTAATACACGAGTTTGTGCTTAGCGTGCACGGAAGATAATGCGTGCTTTGCTTAAATCGTATGGGGTCATTTCAACGGTAACTTTATCGCCAGTTAAAATACGGATGTAATTTTTACGCATTTTACCTGAGATGTGTGCTGTCACAACGTGGCCGTTTTCTAATTCCACGCGAAACATTGTATTTGGTAAGGTTTCTAAAATTGTACCTTGCATTTCAATGCAATCTTCTTTAGCCATTGCTTCCTCTTTTTTGAATGTGCTTAATTTAAATAAAACGGTGCATATTATACCCTGATAGGCTTAAAATACAATTATTTCCTAAAATTCCGCCTTCTTGAATGAAAGCGCTGTACTTGCGATTTTAAGTTCGTTGTCTCCGTCTTACGGACTGTTCTCACGTGTGGCATTTTTCGGCGTAAGTAGTAAAAAATCGTGGCGGAAAACAGTACGCCAGTCAGCACCAAAATAATCAGCTCACCATAGAGTTGTTGAAATAATTTGTTTACTTTAACCTGTGTGCTATCTTCATATTGAGCATCAAAAGTTACCCGTAAAAAGCCCACTAACGCTTGTTTGGCAAAAATCGGTTCAACAATTTGTTGGGTATTCTTTTGCTCAATTCGCTCTTGTAATGCCATTGAATGCTGACTCTGAGCAAGTAATTCACCCGTGGCGGAATAGAGGTTAGCATCTAACACAAACTCTTCTTTCGAGAAGCTATCCAACGCCTCAGCCAGCTCATCTGTTTTGGTATTTTTCATCAACATTAACGAAAACAAGTTCGCTTGCTGTCGCACTAATACGTGAGCAAGGTTAGAGACTTGGCTAATGCTTGCCAATTGCGATCCCACTTTAAATTGATTTACACCGTTTAAAATCACGCTAATCGTTGCTAAACAAAAGGTGAGCGTGGAAATAAACACCAACATTTTGGTTAATTTTTCGCGAGAAAAATACATAATTAAGCCTTATTTTGCTAAGCCTTTTTTCAGCCAGTAATGGTAAGGCACAGTTTCGGTTTCTCTTTTCAGCAGCTGATGCTCCATAAATTCACAGAAACTCGGAATATCACGCGTGGTGGCCGGGTCATCTGCAATAATGTGTAAAATTTCGCCCTCGTTCATATGACGCACCGTTTTGCGTGTGAGCATCACAGGCTCAGGGCAACGCAAACCTAGTGTATCTAAAGTTTGATCTGCGGTTAATTCTGTCATCTTAGACCTTTTCGTATCGACTAAATATTATAAGGCGATTAAAATACACTATTTTCTACCTTCACGCAAAAATAAGGAAGCCTATGCCGTTACTTATCATCTTTTTTGCCCTGATTCTCTATATCTATTGCGAACTCTCGCTTTTAGTCAGCGTGAGTGCTGCACTCGGTGTTTTTCCCACCATTTTCTTGTTAATCGCCATTTCTGTGCTCGGCATTTGGCTAGTGAAACTACGTGGGCTATACACCATGCTTTCGATCCGCCAAGACTTAGCTCAAGGCAAGCTCCCGACCGATGCGGTTATTAACTCCGTGTTCTTTATTATTGCGGGGATTCTGCTCATTATTCCTGGCTTTATCAGCGATATTTTAGCCATTTTATGCGTTCTGCCATTTACGCGTAAACTGATTAAATTATGGGGCTTAAATGTATTGAAAAACCGCTTTCAATTCGTCAATTTCACAGCAAATCAGACTGCTTACCGCACAAAAGATGACAACGTGTTTGATGCCGAATTTGAGCGTCAGCAAGAAACTGATAAGTGGGTTAAATAATGTTTAAAAGAAAAACCTTTAGTCGCAAGCCCACTTTGCAAACTAAAACGAAAAAACGACCGCTTGTTGCCGCCCCGAGTTTTGATGAAACGGTCGTAGTGCTCTTCAACAAGCCGTATGATGTGCTTTGCCAATTTACCAACGAGCAAGGACGACAAACATTGAAGGATTTTATTGATATTCCGAACGTTTACCCCATTGGTCGCCTAGATCAAGATAGTGAAGGTTTACTTCTGCTCACAAATCATGGCGAAATTCAACACCGTTTAGCTCATCCGAAATTTGAGAAAGAAAAAACTTATTGGGTGCAGGTGGACAATATTCCAACCAAGGATGCAATTTACCAATTGCAACAAGGCGTTGAACTAAAAGATGGGCGAACCAAACCCGCAAAAGCCAAGCTAATTAATGCACCAAATTTTGAGTGGGCAACTGCCCCGAAAATCCGCGAACGAAAAAATATCCCAACCGCGTGGCTAGAGCTAAAAATCAGCGAAGGCAAAAACCGCCAAGTCCGCCGAATGACCGCTCACGTAGGCTTTCCCACATTACGCTTAATTCGTGTAGGATTAGGAGAATTTAAATTAAATGGATTAGAAACGGGAAAATATAAGATTTTAACGGGGGAAGAAAAAATGAGGTTGTTTGAGCAATTGAAGTTGAATAAATCCCCCCTCTTTAGCAAAGAGAGGGGCTTTTAAATAAGGAACTTAAAATGAACCAATCATACTGGGCAATCATAAACCATTTTGATATTGCTCTCATTAACAATGAATTACCCTTTGGTACGGCGGAAGAGATCGGTACAAGCGGTCGAAAAAGCGTAAAATTGGCGAATATAAAGGTTTTCCGTTGAATTTAGTGCAGGCGACAGAAGCAGACTTAAGCAGTTGGGCGTTTGTGTTTTTACGCACACAAATTGCTCGCTCTTTGGAAGAAGCATTGACGATGCACCGTGCGGTGGCGTTAAATCATTTCCTTGAAACACATCAATTTTGTGGAAAATGCGGTACAAAAAATGTGCTGTCAGAGAAAGAAATTGCAATGATTTGCCCAAGTTGTAACCAGCATTTCTATCCTGTTTTAAGTCCAAGTATTATTGTGGCTGTGCGTCGTGGTAAACAGATTTTATTGGCAAATCACCAGCGTCATAAGGGCTCAATTTACACCACCTTAGCAGGCTTTATTGAAGCAGGCGAAACGGCTGAACAAGCGGTTGAACGTGAGGTATTTGAGGAAAGCGGTCTAAAAATTAAAAACATTCGCTATTTTGGTAGTCAACCGTGGTCATTCCCCAATTCGTTAATGTTAGGTTTTTTAGCAGATTATGAAAGTGGAGAAATTCGTTTGCAAGAGGAAGAAATTTACGATGCCAGATGGTTTGATGCAAATAAGCCTTTACCTGAACTTCCACCCAAAGGCACGATTGCGTTGCAATTGATTGAAGAAACGTTAAAAATTTGCCAATCAGAAAGCACATAACAATTGGCGAGATAAGCATCAGATTTTGTGGCTTATTCTTTTAAAATACCCGAATAATATGGTATAGTACCGCCTTACTCAGTAGCTTATCATTCTCACTTAGCAAAGCTAAGTGAGGAAACGAAGCTCAAGCCCACGGCTGGAACATTATGGCAAAACAGGACGCAGATTGTATCACCCTTGATTTGTTCGCAAGCGTGCCAAAAGTTGGGCGACCACGCACGAACCCTTTAAGTCGAGAACAGCAAATTCGTATAAACAAACGCAATCAACTCAAACGCGACCGCTCATCGGGGTTAAGACGCGTGGAGTTAAAATTGCATTCTGATTTAGTGCAACGACTTGAAGATGAAGCGAGCCAACGCAATATCACTCGCGGACAATTGATTGAATATATTTTAAATGATTATGTCGGTAATCTTGCCGATAACGATTAACAGGTAGGTAATTAATATGGCAGTAGTAGGTTTATTCTACGGTAGCGATACAGGTAATACAGAAAACATCTCTAAAATGATTCAAAAAGAGATTGGTGCAAATTTAATCGATATTCGTGACATTGCAAAAAGCACGAAAGAAGATATTGAAGCCTATGATTTCTTGTTATTCGGTATCCCAACTTGGTATTACGGTGAATCTCAAGCGGACTGGGATGATTTTATGCCAACCTTAAAAGAGATTGATTTTACTGGCAAAGTTATCGGTATTTTCGGTTGTGGTGACCAAGAAGATTACGCAGAATATTTCTGTGACGCAATGGGCACAATTCGCGATATCGTAGAAGAAAATGGTGCAGTTATTGTAGGTCATTGGCCAACAGAAGGCTATAACTTCGAAAGCTCACAAGCGGTCATTGATGATGAAACTTTTGTAGGTTTATGCATTGATGAAGATAGACAGCCTGAATTAACCGAAGGCCGTGTGAAAGCTTGGTGTAAACAGCTTACCGAAGAGATGTGTTTAGACCAATTAGCCTAATAGTTGAATATAAAAAAATAACATTGAATGAGGACAAAAGGTGACAGTGATGTCTGATGAAAATATTAAATTACTCAAAAGTGTTGGTTTAAAAGTCACTGAACCACGCTTAACTATTCTTGCGTTAATGCAAGAAACTCGTGAACAGATGCAACATTTTTCAGCAGAAGATATTTATAAGCTACTGCTTGAAAAAGAGTCTGATATTGGTTTAGCAACGGTTTATCGAGTATTAAATCAATTCGAAGAAGCGGGTATTTTAGTTCGTCACAATTTTGATGCCAATAAAGCGGTGTTTGAGCTAAATATCGAACAAGATCACGACCATATTATCTGTATGGATTGCGGTAAAGTATTTGAATTTAAAGATCCTGATATTGAGCGCCGCCAACGCGAAATCAGTGAAAAACACGGTATGAAACTCGCTACACATAGTTTATATCTTTACGGCAACTGCCAAGATATTAACCATTGTGAGACGAAAGAGAAGAAATAACCTCTTATATTAAAAAACCCCAACCGTCATATAAATTGATGATTGGGGCTTCATTTTATACGTTCAAATTATTTCGCATAAACCGGTAAACGTTTACAAATTGCTAACACTTTTTCTTTTGTTTGTGCAATCACTTGCTCTTCATTTTCTTTGCCTAATGCGTCTAACACATCACACATCCAGCCTGCTAATTCACGCACATCGTTTTGGTTAAAACCACGACGGGTAACAGATGGTGTGCCAACGCGGATACCTGAAGTCACAAATGGTTTTTGTGGATCGTTTGGTACTGCGTTTTTATTTACTGTGATGTTCGCTTTACCTAATGCTGCATCCGCTGCTTTACCCGTTAAACCTTGTTTGATAAAACTTACGAGGAATAAGTGGTTTTCTGTGCCGTTTGAAACAACATCGTAGCCACGTTGTTTGAATACTTCTACCATCGCTTTCGCATTTTTGATTACGTTAGCTTGGTATTCTTTGTATTCTGGCTCTAATGCTTCTTTGAAACATACCGCTTTCGCTGCAATGATGTGAACTAATGGACCACCTTGGTTTGCAGGGAATACTGATGATTGTAATTTTTTGTAGATCTCTTCATCACCACAAGAAGAAAGAATTAAGCCACCACGTGGACCGCCTAATGTTTTGTGGGTTGTGGTTGTTACAACATGTGCGTGTGGTAATGGATTTGGATATAAACCTGCTGCGATTAAACCTGCAACGTGCGCCATATCAACGAATAAATATGCACCAACTACGTCTGCAATTTCACGCATTTTCGCCCAATCTACGACTTGTGAGTAAGCAGAGAAACCTGCCACGATCATTTTGGGTTTGCACTCTAATGCTTTTTGGCGAACATCTTCGTAATTGATCACGCCATCTGCAGTAATACCGTAAAGCACAGAGTTGTAGATTTTGCCGGAGAAGCTTACTTTTGCACCGTGCGTTAAGTGACCGCCGTGGGCCAAATCCATACCTAAAATGGTATCTCCTGCGTTGATCAATGCACCGTAAACGGCAGCGTTCGCTTGTGAACCAGAGTGCGGTTGTACATTCGCATAATCTGCACCGAATAACTTTTTCGCACGGTCAATTGCTAATTGCTCCACAATGTCTGCATATTCGCAACCACCGTAGTAACGTTTGCCTGGATAGCCTTCTGCGTATTTGTTAGTGAATTGAGAGCCTTGAGCTTCCATTACACGTGGGCTTGCATAGTTTTCTGATGCGATCAATTCAATGTGTTCTTCTTGACGACGATTTTCATCTTGGATTGCTTGCCATAAAATTGGATCGTAATCTTTGATATTCATATTAGCTGTAAACATTCAAGCCTCCTGTAACTCGATAAACTCAACAAAAATTCAACTTTAATAAAAACTTACTTACGCAAACGTTTTCGTTTTAAAAAGACAACGCATTTTACTCATTTTTAACAACAAGCGGTAGCTTTTTTCGAATGATTTGCGTGTTAAATCTTCATAATCACTATGAAGAATAATCATCTTTATGTAAAACTACATTAGAATAATTTACTCGCCCATCCCAATTTTGAGCCCAGCACGGTAAAATAGTTATAGTCATTAAGATGCAATAAGTGCAATTTATCTTTGCTTTTTCTCACAATCACACGATCTTCTGTGGAAAATGGCAAGACAGCTTGCCCATCGCAACTCACTTCTAAATGTGGTTGATTATGCTGAGAAAAACGCAGTGAGATATGGCTATCGCCATCCACCACCAGCGGGCGTGAAGAGAGCGTATGTGGATGCATTGGTACAAGGGCAATCGCATTCATATTTGGAGTAAGGATAGGACCGCCGGCCGAGAGAGAGTAAGCGGTTGAACCCGTTGGAGTAGCAATAATCAAGCCATCAGAACGTTGAGAAAAGGCAAATTTGCCATCAATATAAACTTCAAATTCAATAATACGAGCGACTTGGCTTGGGTGGGCAACGACTTCATTAAGTGCGTTGCTTGAGGCAATAATTTTGCCATTTCGTTCGATATGGGCTTCTAATAAAAAACGCTCTTCAATCAGAAACTCGCCTTTTTCAAGGCAGCTATAAAGCTGTTCAAAAGCCGTTTGTGGAGCAATGTCGGTCAGAAAACCAAGATTACCTCGATTGATGCCAATCAACGGCACTTTATATTTGGCGAGGGCTCGAGCCATACCGAGCATATTCCCATCGCCACCAATGACAATCACAATGTGGGCATTCTCGCCAATTGTTTTCAACGAATGCCCTTCTGCAAGATGCAATTGCTCGGCAATTTTTTCTTCGACTAATACATCATAATGGCGATCTTTCAGCCAATTATAGACTGCCAAATGGGTTTCTAAAGCACTATCGTGGCGAGGATTGCCTACAATGCCGATAGTTTGGAATGCTCTTTCTAATCTGCTCATTTTTCTAATCCCGTTTTTTCGCCAATAACCACCAGACAATGGTTAAGCAGATTAAGCTCGGAATCAGTGCGCCGATAAAGGTTGGAATCCACGCAAACACCAAGGTCATATTACCGAAAGTAATGTTCGACACATAGAACACGAAACCTGCGATGATCCCGATAAAGAGCTTAGTTCCCATTGCACTACTACGAAGCGGCCCGAAAACGAAAGAGATTGCCAATAACATCATTACCGCCATTGAAATTGGCTGGTAAACCTTACGCCAGAAAGCAATTTCAAAGCGTTTTGGATCTTGTCCTGTTTCTTTCAAAAAGCCCACATAATCAGACAAGCCCGAAATAGACAGCGATTCTGGTTTAAGCGATACAATGCCCAGCTTGCTTGGAGTAATGGTGGTTTGCCACGCTTGAGCCACTTCTTTATTTTGCTGGATTTGGTTTTCGTTAATCAATGATTTTTCTACTTTTTGTAACTGCCATTGATTATCGCCATACACCGCACTCTCCGCTTGGGTAATGGCTTTCAAGGCTTTGTTATCAAAGTGGTAAATCGACACATTGTTCAATTCGCGCTCATTGCTGATATGGCGAATGTAGATAAAATCTTGCCCATCTTTTGCCCAGAATCCGCCCGTAGTTGCGAGCATTGAGCCACCACTTTGGGCAATTGAGCGCATATTTCGTGCATATTGTTCAGTTTGTGGAATGCCCCATTCACTTAAAAACATGGCGAGGAAAATTAGTGGCATGGCAGTTTTCATCACTGCTAAACCAATACGGAAACGAGAGAAACCCGATGCCTGCATCACCACCAATTCACTACGACTAGCAAGGTTGCCTAAACCAAGCAAGCCACCAATTAACACTACTACAGGGATAATTTCTTTAATATCACTCGGCAACATCAACAAGGCATAATAGGTAGCAGTCACTGCATCGTAGCTGCCTTTACCGACATCTTTAAACTCTTCCACCAATTTCACGATAAAAATCAGCCCACTAATGGCAAGCAGCACGGCAAAAATCATCGCTAAAATGCTTTTACCAATATAGCGTTCTAAAATATTCATTCCAAAAATTTTCATAATGCCCCCGCTTTTTTGAAAGAGAAGCGATGGCGAATCGCAGACATCCATCGCGTTTCCCAGCCATTCATCACGATGCCAAGTACTAAAAATACTATCGAAACCGCTGGCATAAAAATAGACGCATCTAATTTGCCAGATGAACCTGCCGATTTCAGCGAGCTTTGAAGCAAGAAATAGATTAAATAGAGCAACACCGCAGGAATAATTTTCGCAAATCGCCCTTGGCGCGGATTGACGCTACTCATTGGCACGGCTAACAATGCCATCAACGGCACCGCAAACACAAGGGCAAAACGCCATTGTAATTCAGCTTTTGCTTCAGGTGATTTGTCTGCTATCAGTTTAGAAAAATCGGCACGCTGCATCAATTTGTCACTGGAGTTTACATCTTGATAGCCTAAATAAGCGGTGTAATTATCAAAATGAGAAATACGGAAATCGGCTGTTTTTGCCGTGCCTTCATAGCGGGTACTCTCTTTTAGAGTGAGCAACTGATCGCCATTCGGCAAACCTTGTAACACGCCTGTATCCGCTACCACCACAGAGGGGCGATTTTTCTTTTGTTGATCGGGTTGGAACACATAAATATCATTCAAAGTATTCGCTTCATTATTGATATTTTCAATAAATAATACATAACCACCCGCGGTCATAAATTGACCAGCTGAAAGAGCTGAAAAACGCGGGTTAGATTTCGCTTCCGCTAAAATTTTGCTTTGCATATCAATTGCCCAGGGGGTAAGCGAGAAAATGTTATACGCCGCCAAAGCGGTAGTAAAAATTGATAGAAATAACGCCACACGGGTAAGCAAGCCTTGCCCCACACCGCAAGCACGCATTACTGTGATTTCACTTTCCGTATATAAACGACCAAGAGTAAGTAACAACGCCACAAAGAGCGAAAGCGGCAACATAAATTGCGAAAGTGCTGGCATTCCTAAGCCTAATAAACTGAGCACTAAATCAGTTGGCACTTTCCCACTTACGGCAGAATTAAGCACACTAATCAGTTGCTGACTAAAAAACATCAGCAACAAGATAAACAGAATCGCTATCTGGCTTTTAAAAATCTCTTTCGTTAAATATCGACTTAAAATCACAATCGGGTTCTCTATAAATTATGCTTGCAATTTCTTTGCAAATCGGTAGTTTATGACCTGTATTTTCTGGCTTGGTTCAAGCGGTCGGTTTTCCGCCTATTTTGTAAATTTTCTAGCAAAATTGACCGCTTGAAAAAGATGCTATGATACCTCTTTCTCAGAAAAAAATCACGGGAGCATTTATGGAATTTAATGTAAAAAATGGCAGTATCGAAAAACAACGTACAGGCTGTGTGATCATTGGCGTGTATGAAACTCGTCGATTCAGCGAATCTGCCGAAGAATTAGACCGCTTGAGCGAAGGCTATTTGAGCAACATTTTACGCAAAGGCGATTTAGACGGCAAAGTGGGACAAACGCTCCTATTGCATCACGTACCAAATATGCCCGCAGAGCGCGTGTTATTGGTTGGCTGTGGCAAGGAGCGTGAGCTCACCGAACGCCAATACAAACAACTCACACAAAAAGCAGTGCAGGTGTTAAATGAAACTGGCGCAACCGAAGCTGTTTCGTTCTTAAGCGAACTTCACGTGAAAGGTCGCTCAACGTATTGGAACATCCGTTTTGCAATTGAAGCCATCCAAGGGCTGCTTTACAGCTATAACGAATTTAAAAGCGTTAAACCTGAAACCAAGCGTGAATTACGCCGTGTGATTTTTAATGTTGCCAACCGCAAAGAGTTAGCTGAAGCAGAGCGAGCTTTAGCTCATGGGCAAGCGGTTACTTTAGGAATAAGTTTTGCAAAAAATGTGGCGAATTGTCCGCCAAATGTGTGTAACCCAGCCTATTTAGCAAAATTAGCGACCCAATTAGCCGAAGATTACAACAACATCACCACCACGATTATAGATGAAAAAGCGATGGAAGAACTAGGTATGAATGCCTATTTGGCGGTTTCTCGTGGTTCTGAAAATCCCGCTTATCTTTCGGTAATTGAATACAAAAATGCACCAAATCCTGATGCCAAACCTATTGTATTAGTCGGTAAAGGCTTAACTTTCGACTCAGGCGGTATTTCCATCAAACCGTCTGAAGCAATGGATGAAATGAAATATGATATGGGTGGTGCTGCTTCGGTTTATGGCACAATGAAAGCCTTGGCAGAAATGAACTTACCACTGAACGTGATTGGCGTGTTGGCAGGCTGCGAAAATATGCCAGATGGCAATGCTTACCGCCCTGGCGATATTCTCACTACGATGAACGGCTTAACGGTCGAAGTGTTAAATACCGATGCCGAAGGTCGCTTAGTACTATGCGATACGCTCACTTATGTCGAACGTTTTGATCCTGAATTGGTAATCGATGTCGCTACCTTAACGGGGGCGTGTATGATTGCATTGGGTGCACACAACAGCGGGGTGATGTCTACCCACAATAATCTTGCACATGATCTGCTGAATGCCGCTGAGGAAGCGGACGATAAGGCGTGGCGTTTACCGCTAGGTGAAGAGTACCAAGAACAGCTCAAATCCAACTTTGCTGACCTTGCCAATATTGGCGGGCGTTTAGGTGGGGCAATTACCGCAGGGCAATTCTTGTCAAACTTCACTAAAAAATATGCTTGGGCACATTTAGATATTGCAGGCACAGCGTGGAAATCAGGGGCAAGCAAAGGTGCTACGGGTCGCCCCGTGCCGTTATTGAGTCAGTTCTTAATTAACAAAGCAAAACTCTAATATTCGTAGGGGGAGGAATTTATCCCCTCCCGATGAACTACTAATAGAATTTAGGACAGGGACAACCCCTGTATCTATGAACAATTAATATAATTTTGATAATTATCGTTTATTCATCCTATGCAAACATTTCCTTTAACTCGATTTTTAATCGCCTTCGCCTCGCTGGTCATTATTCTAGCTGGCGTAAAACTGGCTGGAGAAATTGTTATTCCCTTTTTACTTTCCCTGTTTATTGCGATTATTTGCTCGCCTGCTATTCGCTTTATGACCAAACAAAAAATTCCATTAGGGCTGGCAATTACCTTAATGCTGATTTTTATTGTGATACTTTTCCTCTTTTTAGCAGGAATGATCAACAGCACCATTCGCGAATTTACCGCATCCATTCCACAATATAAAGAAATCTTACAGATTCGATTAGAAACGCTCAAAACGTTCATTACTGAGTGGAATATTCCTCTAACTATCCCAGATATTTCCGCATTAGAGAGTTTCGATCCAAGTATGGTTATGCAACTGGTGAGCCGTGTGTTACTTAGTTTTTCTAACGTAGTATCCAACGTATTTATGTTACTTTTGGTAGTCGTTTTTATGTTGTTAGAATCTCCAACCATCAAGTACAAAATCACGCTAGCATTCAATGGCGGTAAGTCTAATTTCAACCAAGAAGTTGAACATCTAAGCCGCGTTGTAGAAAGTATCATTCGCTATCTTGGCGTAAAAACGTTAATGAGCGCCTTAACAGGGATTGCAATTTACGTTGTTTTAGACATTTTCAGTGTACAATACGCCGTTCTTTGGGCGGTATTAGCTTTTTTGCTAAACTATATTCCTAATATTGGCTCGATATTGGCGGGCATCCCAATTGTCCTTCAAGCTTTACTGCTCAACGGTTTTTCAGATGGTATTGCGGTAATGATCAGCGTAATTGCAATCAATATGTTGGTGGGTAATATTTTAGAACCTCGAATGATGGGTAAAACACTTGGGCTTTCTACCTTAGTCGTCACACTTTCATTACTTTTCTGGGGTTGGTTACTTGGCACGGTGGGAATGCTACTTTCTGTTCCACTCACTATGGCGTTGAAAATTGCATTGGAATCTAGCCCGAATACTATTCAATATGCCGTACTGTTGGGAGATGTGCCTGATCTGGAGAAAGGTAAATATTTGATGAATAAATAGCATTCAAGCGGTCAAATTTATCAGATAATTTACCAAACCAGTGAAATCAAAAAAATCACTATCGTCAAAAACTCAAACATCCCTACCTTTTTCACATTCCAGCCTAATGTTGGCACGATAATCGCTCGTGCCAACGCAAACAAATAAGCGACAAAAATCGCATCCCTACTTAAAAAGAGATAAAACAAGCTCAATACTAAATGAATACTGATGCTGAGTTCAGTATAAAGCGGATTTTTACGCTCACGAGCTAAACTTTTGACATAGAAAGTAGTGCCAATAAAGAAAATCGTTGGATGAATAAGGAAAGAAAAATCGACCTCTTGAACAGCTAAATAATAAGTTGCCATGCCAACAACACCAAAAGTTAAAATGCCCGCAATATCATTCAGCAAATGACGCTCATCACGCTTTTTAGCAAAATAAAATTGCACCAAACTCAGCAGTAATAATGGCAACGCAAAGAGCAAAACCTGAGGAAAAATAATCAGTACGGGCAAAGCAAACATTAAGCTGAGCACAAAATAAATCCCTGCCCAACGTTGATTTTTGGCAGTAGGCTTCTTACTAAAAAGTTGGAAGAATGGATAAGAAAAAAGATAAAGGAAAAGCCATGCGATACCAAATAGAAAGAGCGACCAATCATACGCTTTTGCTTGGATAACCGCATAGAAATAAGGCAAAAATGCCATAGCTAAAGCACCATGCTGATTGGAAATAACAGGTTTCCCGTTTAACATTCTCTAATCCCTAGAGATTTACTCAACTATTAAAAATATGGGGAATTATCACGCAAATAATTCCCCAATTCAACTGTTGTAATGATTATTTTAAACGAAAGACTTTGACGTTATTAAATCCATTCTCTTTGAGATACAACGCTTGTAATTTGCTCATTACCCCACGTTGGCAGTAAAGCAGATAGTTTTTCGACTGATCTAATTCAGTGAATTGGCTAGAAAGTTTGTAGAACGGCAGTTCTTTTACTTCAACGCCTTCCAATTTGAACGGAGCTTCGTCGGTTTCTTCTGGGCTGCGAATGTCTAAAATCACATCGTTTTTTCCAAGCTCTGTGGTGGTTTCAACAGACACCACCTCTTTTTCTGTCTGTTGGGCGATCTCACGAATATCAAGGAACTGCACGTTTTGCACCGCTTGATCTAGCACATCAAAGTTAAAATGCCCTTCTTCCTCAATGATTTTGCTTTCAATCGCTTTCACGGTTGGATTTTTAGAAATCACGCCACAGAATTCTGGCATAGATTTCGCAATATCATCGGTGCCGATCTCTTTTGCCATCGCAATGATCTGCTCTTTATCATGGGTAATCAGCGGGCGAAGCACCAGCGTATCAGAAGCTTTATCAATCAAACGCAAATTAGTCAGAGTTTGGCTTGAAACTTGCCCCAAAGCCTCCCCTGTCACAATTGCCTGAATATCAAAACGCTCGGCAATTTTGCTTGCCGCACGCACCATCATTCGTTTTAATACCACCCCCATTTGCCCGTTATCGACTTTTTCTAAAATCTCTCCGACCACATTTTCAAAATTGATCGCCACAAAACGGACTTTGTGAGAAGTACTATAACGACTCCAAATATGATATGCCATCTGTTTCACGCCAATTTCATGTGCTGCACCGCCTAAGTTAAAGAAGCAATAATGTACACGAGAACCTCGACGAATCAGCATATAGCTGGAAACGCCCGAGTCAAAACCGCCAGAAATCAGTGAAAGCACATCTTCTTGTGTGCCGATTGGATAACCGCCCAAACCTTCGTGGCGTGCTTTTACCAGCAACATTTTGTCGTTATCAATATCAATGCGAACCGTTACATCTGGCTTGGTAAGTTTCACATTTGCCGTTTCGATATGCTGATTTAAACCACCGCCCACATAACGTTCTACATCAAGCGAACGGAATTCGTGCTTACCTTTACGGCGCACACGCACACAGAAAGTTTTTCCTTCTAGCTCTTCTCGCACTTGGGCTAACGTCTGCTCAAAAATATCGTGCATCGTCTCAAACGGGTATTCTTCCACCTCTAAAATATGGTGAATCCCTGGCGTGCGTTTGAGTAAATCCAACACCATTGGGGCTTCTTCCGCCACTTTGGCACGCACTTCGATGAAGTCCCAGTTACGAATCACTGCCACATTTTCAGTTTCACGCAGCAACACATTACGAATATTTGAGGTTAAAATTTTAATAAAGCGTTTACGCACCGAATCGCTTTTAATCATAATTTCAGGAAAAAGTTTAATAATAAATTTCATTTTTTAATTCTAAATAGTTAACAAGCGGGCATATTTTAAAGGAATTTTGCTAATTCTTAAAATAAAAAACACGGGGAAACTCCCCGTGCTTAAACTCTCTAAATTAAGAAATTACGCCACAAATGGATCGCGTAAGATCATCGTTTCAACACGATCAGGCCCCGTTGAAAGAATATCTACGGGCACGCCCACTAATTCTTCAATACGTTTGATATAGTTAATTGCTGTTTGTGGTAAATCTTCTAATTTAGTTACGCGGAAAGTATTTTCTGACCAACCTGGTAAAGTCTCATAAATTGGCTCAACACCTTCCCAGTCTTTTGCCGCTAATGGAGCGTATTCTACGATTTCACCATTTGGCATTTTGTACGCTACACATACTTTTAATTCATCAAAGCCGTCTAAAACATCAAGTTTGGTCATACAGAAACCAGAAATTGAGTTGATTTGTACTGCACGACGAACGGCAACCGCATCAAACCAACCACAACGGCGTGGGCGACCTGTCACAGAACCAAATTCATTACCTTTACGAGCAATTTCTGCTCCCGTTTCATCAAATAATTCTGTGGTAAATGGACCGCTTCCAACTCGGGTGCAGTAAGCTTTAATAATACCTAAAACATAGTCTAAGTGACGAGGACCAAAGCCAGAACCTGTTGCTACACCGCCAGCCGTTGTATTTGAACTGGTTACAAATGGATATGTACCATGGTCAATGTCTAACATTGTTCCTTGTGCACCTTCAAATAAGATGTTCGCACCTTCTTTATGTGCATCGTGAAGCATTGTAGTCACATCAGCAACCATACCTTTGATTACATCTGCAATTGCAAAAACATCATCTAACGTTTTTTGGAAATCGACTGGCTCGACTTTGTAGTAATGAACTAGTTGGAAGTTGTAGTAATCTAAGATAGATTTTAATTTTTCTGCAAAGGCCTCTTTATCGAACAAGTCACTCACACGTAAACCACGGCGAGCCACTTTATCTTCATAAGCAGGACCAATACCACGACCAGTTGTACCAATTTTATTTTTACCTAATGCTGCTTCACGAGCGTGATCCATCGCAACGTGATATGGCAAAATCAGTGGACAAGCTTCCGAAATTTTCAAACGCTCACGCACGTTTACGCCACGCGCTTCTAATTCGCCGATCTCTTTCATTAACGCTTCAGGCGATAGCACCACACCATTACCGATTAAGCAAGTTACGTTATCATGTAGGATGCCGCTTGGAATTAAACGAAGAATCGTCTTTTCACCATTGATAATTAAAGTGTGGCCTGCATTGTGACCACCTTGATAACGCACCACGTATTTTACGCGATCAGTTAATAAATCTACAATTTTACCTTTCCCTTCATCGCCCCACTGAGCGCCGAGAATCGCAACACTTTTACCCATAGGATTTGCCTCTTTGGTTGAGTTTATTAAGAATTGAGTTTGAGTTAAAACGTAAAAGACCCGATTTTTCGGGTCTTATAGATACAATTATTTTGTAGGCGATTTCATAAAGCGTAAAAAATCACTCTCAGGCTTTACAATCATCATATTAGTTTTACCTTCGCCAAAGCTGGTTTCATAAGCTTTTAAGCTACGTACAAAAGCATAAAATTCAGGCTCTTGCCCAAGTGCATTTGCATAAATACGAGCTGCCTGTGCATCACCTTCCCCTTGTAAGATTTCAGCCATTTTTTTCGCATTTGCTTCAATTAACACGACCTTTTTATCTACTTCTGCTTTGATAAATTCCGCTTTTTCTTCACCCTGTGAACGATGCTCCCGGGCTACTGCATCGCGTTCAGCACGCATACGTTGGTAGATAGAAGATGAAACTTCATTTGGTAGATTGATCTGTTTAACACGTACATCTACCACTTCGATGCCCAGTTTTTCTGCTCCATCTTCCCCAGCATTTAAGGCTTTTTGTGCCCCTGCCATTAATTCACCACGCGAACCAGAAACAATATCTTTAATGGTGCGAGAACCAATTTCTGAACGCAAACGGTCATTCACTTTACGACGCAAAAGATCCGAGGCTTTTTGGTAATCGCCTCCTGTTGAAGTATAAAATTGCCCGAAATCACTAATTCTCCATTTCACATAAGAATCAACGAGCAAGTCTTTTTTCTCAACAGTAACAAAACGATCTTCTTTGCCATCTAAGGTTTGAATACGAGCATCTAGCACTTTCAAGCTATCCATAAATGGCACTTTAAAATGCAAGCCTGGTGTGTAAATCACCACTTTTTGTTCCGCATCACGATGGACTTTGTTGAAGCGCAACATAATGCCGCGACCGCCTTCTGGCACAATAGTCATAGACTGGAATAAAACAAATGCCACAACAGCCAGTACAGGTAATAATAATTTACGCATTAGAATCTCCCTCTACGAATTTCTGGTTGTGGTTGCTCTTGTACTGCAATTTTAGGTTGTACAGGTTGTTTGATCACCGGCTCTGCCATAATTATTTCATGTGTTTTAGACTGTGAAGCGGTCGAATTTCCTAACAGTTTTTCCAATGGTAACACATTGATATTTGAACCACCTTCCATCACAACTTTCGGTGTATTCGACATCACTTTTTCCATCGTTTGCAAATATAAACGTTCACGTGTTAATTGCGGTGCAGATTTATATTCTGGCAATAATTTGCTGAAACGCTCTACCTCACCTTGAGCCTCTAACACTACTTTTTCTTTATAAGCTGTTGCTTGCTCAATAATACGCTGTGCTTGACCTCGCGCAATCGGTTCTTTACCACGAGCATAGGCTTCCGCTTCACGAATTAAACGTTGCTCATCTTCCTGTGCTTTAATCGCATCATCAAATGCTGCTTTAACCTCTTCAGGTGGACGAGCATATTGGAAGTTTACATCGGTAATGAGTAATCCTATATCATAGGTTTTAATGATATCACGCAAAGTATTCCACGTTTGTTCACGCACAGTCGCACGACCGGTTGTAAGAATTTCATCCATTTTCATATGGCCTACAACATAGCGTAACGCACTATCGGTTGCTTGTTTTAAGCTATCATTTGGATTATTTACGCTAAACAGATATTTCGCAGGATCTTCCACACGATACTGCACAGTCATTTCAACTTGAACCATATTTTCATCTTGTGTGAGCATTGAACCACTTGTATTAAGTTCCATCACTCGTTCAATGTTTACTGGAATCACTTCATCAATAAAAGTTGGTTTCCAGTTCAAACCTGGTAACACAATTTGATTTAGTTTACCAAAGCGAGTGACTACACCACGCTCTGCTTCTTGTACAGTATAGAAACCAGAAGAGCCCCAAATAACAGTGGCTAAAGCAATAATAGCAGGAATAAACTTACCAAAAGAAGCCGGTTGCTGGTTACCATTTTGATCTTTTTTGCCTCCCATTTTACGAACTAAGCTAGAAAATGCTTCTTCTAAATCAGGTGGCTGTTGATTATTCTGCTGCTTTGGTTCTTGCTGTTCTGAACCATTATCTTGTTGCTCAGACTTCTTTTGACCTGGTTTGCTCCAAGGGTCTTGGTTATCTGATAAATAGAATGCCATACGCTCTCCATAGATGAATTAGAATGTTCTAATCAATAATGTTTAACTAGAAGATTGTACCTATTTGGGCAAGGTTTTACTAGCTTATTTAATGGGAAATTTTCCAATTTTTTAACAATTTATCTTTTCGATAAAAGCGAAAACCCCGTACCTTACGATACGGGGTT
>NZ_MUXX01000023.1 GCF_002015045.1 Haemophilus paraphrohaemolyticus | reverse complement strand
TTAAAAATCGAAACAAGCTGTAAAAACACTTGAGCGTTGTATAGTTAAGCCTCTCGGGCAATTAGTATGTGTTAGCTCAACGGCTCGCACCGCTTACACACCACACCTATCTACGTCGTAGTCTCCAACAACCCTTACTAGCTTATCGCTAGGGAGAACTCATCTCAAGGCAAGTTTCGTGCTTAGATGCTTTCAGCACTTATCTCTTCCGCATATAGCTACCCGGCAATGCGTCTGGCGACACAACCGGAACACCAGGGATGCGTCCACTCCGGTCCTCTCGTACTAGGAGCAGCCCCTTTCAATTCTCCAACGCCCACGGCAGATAGGGACCGAACTGTCTCACGACGTTCTAAACCCAGCTCGCGTACCACTTTAAATGGCGAACAGCCATACCCTTGGGACCTACTTCAGCCCCAGGATGTGATGAGCCGACATCGAGGTGCCAAACACCGCCGTCGATATGAACTCTTGGGCGGTATCAGCCTGTTATCCCCGGAGTACCTTTTATCCGTTGAGCGATGGCCCTTCCATTCAGAACCACCGGATCACTATGACCTACTTTCGTACCTGCTCGACTTGTCTGTCTCGCAGTTAAGCTTGCTTATACCATTGCACTAACCTCACGATGTCCGACCGTGATTAGCAAACCTTCGTGCTCCTCCGTTACTCTTTGGGAGGAGACCGCCCCAGTCAAACTACCCACCAGACACTGTCCGAGAGCGTGTTTCCACTCTTCGTTAGAACATCAAACGTTAAAGGGTGGTATTTCAAGGACGCCTCCACAATCACTGGCGTGACTGCTTCAAAGGCTCCCACCTATCCTACACATCAAAATTCAATGTTCAGTGTCAAGCTATAGTAAAGGTTCACGGGGTCTTTCCGTCTAGCCGCGGGTACACCGCATCTTCACGGCGATTTCAATTTCACTGAGTCTCGGGTGGAGACAGCCTGGCCATCATTATGCCATTCGTGCAGGTCGGAACTTACCCGACAAGGAATTTCGCTACCTTAGGACCGTTATAGTTACGGCCGCCGTTTACTGGGGCTTCGATCAGGAGCTTCTCTTTCGATAACACCATCAATTAACCTTCCAGCACCGGGCAGGCATCACACCCTATACGTCCACTTTCGTGTTTGCAGAGTGCTGTGTTTTTAATAAACAGTTGCAGCCAGCTGGTATCTTCGACCGGTTCAACCTTCACCCGCAAGGGGTTACAATCTACGCCGGCGCACCTTCTCCCGAAGTTACGGTGCTATTTTGCCTAGTTCCTTCACCCGAGTTCTCTCAAGCGCCTGAGTATTCTCTACCTGACCACCTGTGTCGGTTTATAGTACGGTTTAGATAAATCTGAAGCTTAGTGGCTTTTCCTGGAAGCGTGGTATCAGTTACTTCAGTGCCGTAGCACCTCGTCATCACTTCTCGGTGTGATGAGTACCCGGATTTGCCTAAGTACTCCACCTACCGGCTTAAACAGACATCCAACAGTCTGCTAACCTAACCTTCTCCGTCCCCACATCGCAATTTATCCAAGTACGGGAATATTAACCCGTTTCCCATCGACTACGCTTTTCAGCCTCGCCTTAGGGGCCGACTCACCCTGCCCCGATTAACGTTGGACAGGAACCCTTGGTCTTCCGGCGAACGAGTTTTTCACTCGTTTTATCGTTACTTATGTCAGCATTCGCACTTCTGATACGTCCAGCACACTTCTCAATGCACCTTCATCCGCTTACAGAACGCTCCCCTACCCAACAATGTTTCCATTGATGCCGCAGCTTCGGTGACTAGTTTTAGCCCCGTTACATCTTCCGCGCAGGCCGACTCGACTAGTGAGCTATTACGCTTTCTTTAAATGATGGCTGCTTCTAAGCCAACATCCTAGCTGTCTAAGCCTTCCCACTTCGTTTCCCACTTAACTAGTACTTTGGGACCTTAGCTGGCGGTCTGGGTTGTTTCCCTCTCCACGATGGACGTTAGCACCCACCGTGTGTCTCCTGAGTATCACTCTTCGGTATTCGCAGTTTGCATCGGGTTGGTAATCCGGGATGGACCCCTAGCCGAAACAGTGCTCTACCCCCGAAGGTGTCCGCTCAAGGCTCTACCTAAATAGATTTCGGGGAGAACCAGCTATCTCCCGGTTTGATTGGCCTTTCACCCCCAGCCACAAGTCATCCGCTAATTTTTCAACATTAGTCGGTTCGGTCCTCCAATTAGTGTTACCCAATCTTCAACCTGCCCATGGCTAGATCACCGGGTTTCGGGTCTATACCTTGCAACTCTTCGCCCAGTTAAGACTCGGTTTCCCTTCGGCTCCCTTATTCAGTTAACCTTGCTACAAAATATAAGTCGCTGACCCATTATACAAAAGGTACGCAGTCACAAGATTACTCTTGCTCCCACTGCTTGTACGTACACGGTTTCAGGTTCTATTTCACTCCCCTCGCTGGGGTTCTTTTCGCCTTTCCTTCACAGTACTGGTTCACTATCGGTCAATCAGGAGTATTTAGCCTTGGAGGATGGTCCCCCCATCTTCAAACAGGATTTCTCGTGTCCCGCCCTACTTCTCGTTAGCTTAGTACCACAATAATGTTTTCGAGTACGGGATTATCACCCTCTGTGATTGAGCTTCCCAGCTCATTCCTCTAACAAAATCGCTATTACTAACAGGCTCTTCCGCTTTCGCTCGCCGCTACTGACAGAATCTCGGTTGATTTCTTTTCCTCGGGGTACTTAGATGTTTCAGTTCTCCCGGTTTGCTTCACTTGCCTATGTATTCAACAAGTGATAGTAGATTCTTCATCTACTGGGTTTCCCCATTCGGAAATCTTGGATTAAACGCCTCTTATCGACTCATCCAAGCTTATCGCAGATTAGCACGTCCTTCATCGCCTCTGATTGCCAAGGCATCCACCGTGTACGCTTAGTCACTTAACTATACAACCTCAAATGTTTTCAATTAAACATTCAAAGTATATTAAATTACTAAACACTTAACTGCTTTTGTTCAGTTAAGATTTTATTTAACTACTCAGACTTTTTCTTATCAGTTATTTGCTATCCTATTTAATCTTAACAGCAAACATTTCACTGACTTGAAAGTCTCTTCAGTTTTTCAGCTTGTTTCCAATTTTTTAAAGAACAA
>NZ_MUXX01000022.1 GCF_002015045.1 Haemophilus paraphrohaemolyticus | reverse complement strand
CTTTTTTAGATTTTTCAATGCTGTTTTTACTGATTTCATTTTATTTCCTTAGTGGGAGTTATAAAGGTTTACGAAATAATCAATATAAAATCATAATCTATTATTTCAATGAATACAGTAAGTTATTTCCTATTACATCTAACCGCTTATATTCAACAAGCGGTCAATTTTCATCAAAAACTTACAAGTAAACTTATAAGCTAACTTACAAGCTTTCAGTTCCTTTTGCTTGAGTAAAAATAAAGCCACGCATTAACGTGGCTTGAGGAAATGATTATGCAGCAGCTTTATTGGTAAGAATTTTTGCAAGGTCTGTTTATAAGTTTTTCTTCACAATTTCTGTAATCTCTTTTGCGTATTTTTCAAAAACTTTTGATTCTTCATTAAAGAAAGCGTCGAACCATTTTTCTATTTGGGTCATAAAAAAATAATGAACGATACAGGAAACAATTAACGAAGTGATAAATGAGATAAATATTGTTTGCATTTTGGTTCTCTTTGAAAGTTATATTATGAAGTGCAGTTGTCAAATAAAAGGGGCGTAAGCCCTTTTTTATTTCCCTCTTTTGATTTGTCTTTCTACCTCTCTTTTCATCTTCCGCGGTAGACTATTAAATTCAATCGTGCGGGCAAGATCGATGTTGTTTTTGAGTGTAGTGTGCATTTGGGTAATCCGCTCATCTTTGTCTTTTACCATCTGCTTAAGCCGATGATTTTCTCGTAACAAGCGGTCGTTTTCGTGATGTAATTTGGCAAGGTTGCCTTTAAGATGCACGATCACACGTGCCTGTTTGGCGTATTTGTTGATGTAGTCCCGTAGGCATTTGCGGAGGGTGAAGGGGTTAAAAAGTAGGTACATAGCTTTCTCCAAGAAGGCAAGATTTTGCGACTTCAATGAGTAACTGGTATTCTCGTTTGATTCGTTCATTGTGAACTTTTGCTGATTTCGCTAAAAACTCATCGACCGTTCCACTAAAACAACCACGAGTGGCAAGTAATGAGCCATTTTTGGATTTATAAACGGTAAGTGTGCCTTGCTCTGTTCCCACTTTTGAAAACCAAACGAGATCGGAATTGCCATACACCTCAGCATCACCAGACACCTCAGCATTGCCAGACACCCGAGCATTGCCATACACCCAAGCATTACCATACACCCGAGCATTACCATACACCCGAACATCACCAGACACCCGAACATCACCAGACACCCGAGCATCACCATACACCTCAGCATCACCATACACCTCAGCATCACCAGACACCTCAGCATTGCCAGACACCCGAGCATTGCCAGACACCCGAGCATCACCATACACCCGAGCATTACCATACACCCGAGCATTACCATACACCCGAGCATCACCATACACCCGAGCATTACCAGACACCCGAGCATCACCATACACCTCAGCATTGCCAGACACCCGAGCATTGCCATACACCCAAGCATTGCCAGTATGAGCTAGGTTATCTTCTTTTTCGATATAGCCACCGAGAGAGCCTGCTACAACTACACCAAAATCAATAAGGGCTTTAATGCGGTAGAGTGTCTTTCCGTTTGGTGCAGTAATAGTATCGTCTTTAAGTAATTCGTATTTTTTCTGTGTCATTTTTAGTTTCCTTTAGGTACAAAAAAGCCCTCAAAACTGAGGGCGTGGGTTAATTCCCAATTCTTTTAAAATCTCACAATAGTGATTTACCTTACTAACAGATAAACGAGCATACATAGGCAGGTGCCCATCGTAATTTTCTCTATCGCCTTTGGGATATACTAAAATTCCAACTCGGGCTAATATATAAGAAAAGCACGCTTCTGTTGTGTAGCAACCTTGTAACTCTGCTAGTTTCACCTTTTCAAATTTATGTTTTAAGTGATAAACACTAAGCATTCCTGATTTGGTTTTGCAAGCGTTTAAACCAGATACTAGCGTTAGCATTGCTCTTTGTGATTCTTCAGACATCTTTTTAAATTGCTCTTCACCTATTTTAAGAGCACATCTTCTTTTGGAAGAAATTTGCATATTTTTTCCCTTGTTAGATTATAGAGTAATAAAAACGCCCTAATTAGCAGTTACTGAATGTTTAACCATTAAAACGGAATATCATCATCAAAATTATTGCCTTGTTGGCGTTCGTGATCGGTGTAGCCGTCCCATTCTTTTTGTTGAGATTGTTGTGGTTTTGGCTTACCCTGTGGCTCTTGTGCCCAGTTGTTACTGTTGCCACCTTGTGAACTGCCTAGCATTTGTAGCTGGTCGGCAATAATTTCGGTGGTGTAGCGGTCTTGTCCGTTTTGGTCTTGCCATTTGCGAGTACGGATTTTACCTTCAACGTACACTTGCGAGCCTTTTTTCAGATATTGCCCAATGATGTCGGCTAATTTGCGAAAAGCGATAATGTTATGCCATTCGGTATTCTGTTTTTTTTCGCCAGTCTGTTTATCCGTCCACTCCTCCGATGTTGCAACGCTAATCTTAGCGACTGGATCGCCGTTTGGCATTGTTCGCATTTCAGGATCGTTACCTAAACGTCCGACGATAATTACTTTGTTTACGCCTGCCATTGTTTACCCCTTATGTAATAATTCTTCAAATAGCTGTTCATAGTATGATTGAGCTAATGTTACTCGTTCTCTAATTTTCTCAATTAGTTCTTCATTACGTTCAATAACAACAGTTGTGATACGTTTTTGTTGAGGAATATCATTAACTAAATCCACATATTTGAAAGGATTTTCCCAAGAACTAAGTAATTCAACTGGCGTAGGGAATAAACAGAAATCTATATGAGCTTCTTCACATTCCCAAAGCCACATATAGCCTTGCATTTGCCAGTCATAACCAGCATTTTTAGCCTTATCTTTTGCTTCTTCATAAAAGAAAGGATGAGTACCAATATCCCAAGAGTTTTTTATATCAATAATTAAATTCGACTCTGGGACATAAATATCACATTCACCGCTGATAAATTCATTTTCTCGGCGTTCTGTATTTTTTTCTAAATCAAGGAAACGAACAGCACCAGCAAGTTCTATTCCTGCTTGTTCGCAAATATGACCTTTTTCAGTTTCTTTACTGCCTTCAAATTTTTGGAAACCAAACATATCGTATCGAAACATTTCACGTATGGCTGTTTTAGCTGTTTCGGATAATTCTTTCTTTTCCTTTTTAGACTTTCCTCGTGGTTCTGACATTATTTTACTTAATGAAGAACATCGAATTTTTAATTTATGATTCATTTACGCACCTTGGATAGTTTTCTTTTTATCGTCATAAATTGAAATAGCTTCTTTCAATTCTGCAGGGAAATCTTTTAGTTTTTCAACAATAGAACTTTTATATTTTTCAACTAGTTCTAATGTTTTGGCGGTAGTTATTGCAACTTTATAGCCGTTCAAAACTACTTGCGGATCTATACCATTTGATTGTTTTGTTTTCATTTTCTGTTTGCTGTCTTCTTTTATTGATTCATTTCCTTTGTTTTCATCAAGAACATCATTTTCGGAAATTTCAAGTGCAGCCATATACAAGTAACGACGTTGATAAGTTTGAACAGCACCAAGATTTTGAATTTCGTGACAGCCTTTTAACTGGGCGGTTGCCATTGGGCTAGTAAATGTAATTTTTTCATCGCTTTCACTATCGTGAATGGTTAGCGTTGCGATTTGCTCTGTAAAAGACACCACGCCACACAATTTCTTTTCAGCAAAGATTTCATTGATCGCTGGTAAGAAATCGCCTAATTCAAAATAGGTGTATTTACTAAATGTATTTGCCCCTGATTGTTTTACACCTCTTTGTTGTAATTCAACTCGGGCTTCTGCTAATTTGCTATAAATGCTCATTTTTTGTTATCCTCTGCCGTAGCAATTTGATTTCCAGTATTCGCAATCATCATCGTAAGGTTCAAAGTCATCATCAGGTTCGATGAAATCATCTTTATTGCTCTCTTGCTCTTCAAATTGCTCGTAATAATCCACGTCACTTTCACACTCACAAGGAGATCGTATTCTTCTTTTTTGCACTGTTATTCCTTGTAAAACGGTATACGGTCAATCTTTCGCTTTCCGATGTTCAACCGCTCAATTTTGCGGTTAACCAGCATAATGGCGTTGTTTTTCGCAAGCATTGGCGCGGTCGAGTGATACAGCTTTTTATCCAAAAACAGCGATGCAACATATCCCTTATCAGTTTGGTTTATCGTTACTTTGGCGTAACGTGGGCCATCGTCATAAATTTTATTTGGCATATATCCTCACTTGCAGTATTGGTCGCCATTGGTTTCTACTGTCCAAACATTACCGCCACGTTCACATTTGTATCGTTCCATTTGTACATAATCGTTGTAGTCCATCGTACCAACAATGCCCAATAATGCGGCAATAAAGACGATTGACAAGATTGATTTCATTCGTTTCATAGTCTTACCTCCCGCTCTGATTCATCAGAGTTTTTTAAATGCCTGTTCTAGGGGCTTCGTCGTGGTGTGCGACTGCTTTCTCGCTATACAGGCTAAACACAGGCTTTCGGCTATCGTTTGGGCGGTTAATTCGGGGCTTTTAATCCATCTTGTTGGGCGGTGGGTCTAATTGTCCACGCTATTACTAACCCTCACCATCGGGTAACTGCTTGCACGGTAGCTTTCTGCGAGTGTTCGTCCAAATTGTCTAAAACTCAAAACAGGTTAGGGAAAATTACCCTTTTAACGAGGGGTAAGCTCGCCTCTTGTTTGCCACAACTTCGAGGAATATAATGTTTTCGCCACAACTTAAAATTTATGAGGAAAACACCATGGAAGTTTTTGTAAAACTACTGAATACATTGGTAACTAAAATTTTGCTCAAGGACTTTACAATGTGGTTATTCTTCCTGCTTCTTTTCTACCTGTTTATGCCAGAGGCTCTTTCACAGTTTTTTATTGCAAGAACACCTGCTAATTTCCCCACTTGGCTTAGCTTAAATGACATAGCCATCTTACTTTTTTCACTGCTCAGCTTATTGGTTTGGCGTAGCCTAGTCGCTTTTCTGAAGAGTAAATTAAACAATGAGTGGGCATCTAAATCTAAAGCACACAAGCAGCTTTCAGCACTTTCATCTTTGGAATGGTCTGTGCTGATGACAGTTGCGTTAAATCGTGAGGTTCCTAATAACGATCCACGGGTTGTCCTTGCCGTTGAGAAATTACTTGATAAAAAGCTTATTTCTCTCAGTTGGGTAAGTGGGGTTTATGAACTTAATCCCGCAATTCGCGCTGCTGTTTTAGAACGAACCGAGCGCAATCTTCCCTAACCTGTTTCAAATTTTTAAAGAGCATGAACTGATTGTTGTCTGTCTTTCAGTTCGTTTGATGAGGTTATTATCACCAATTGTGATTTATAATTCAATAACAGATTGTGATTTATTTTGTAGAGAAATTTCATTTCGTGATTAAACGCTTGTTTTTACAAGGATTTTTAAATTTAGGAAAATGTTTGATTGCTTGTTTTTTGAACTATAAGCGGTGAGATTTGAAAGGAAATTTGTAAATTTGGGGATTTTAGGTAAAAGAAAACCGCCTCGGTGGGCGGTTTAGTATTAAAGGTTTTTAGCAAATTTAAGCAGCTGTTTATCTTCTTGCCAGTCAATATGCTGAATTTTAAACTTATCAAATGTGCGTTTAATGGTATTCAGAATATTGGTTTTACTTGCTGTGTCTGGCGTATCAAGTGCAAAAAGGATATTCTCTTTTTTCAATAGTTCTTCTTCATTTGCTCGATTGATTTTGGCTACCCAACTATCGCAATGTTCTATCATACTTGGACTTTCAAGCTGATCAAAGGCAAGTGGTTTAACGGCTTTGAGTATTTGCTTGTCATTTTGATTTTTTAGGGCAAGAGGCAAAGTGAATTTTGCCATTTCACCTTTCACGCTATGTTGCTTATAGTTGAGTAATATTTGGTCGTTATCTGCTTTAAATAAAGCTTTGTAATGCTTTAGTATAGTTTGTTCTTGGCTTTCTGATTTTACACCGGCATTTTGGATAAACTTTGTGTATAAGTTATTGATATAAACCTTCGGATCATCAACCATTCCCACAATCGCATTGCTGTATTGTACTATACCTTCTTTTACATCAACGTAGTGGTGGAAAAATGTTGCCATTTCTTGTGCAGTAAAATTAAATTGCTGATTAACAATATAATTAAGTTCATCGCTAATCGTGTCGTGTATGTTTTCAAATAATTTACTGCGATAAAAGAAATCATTCACTCTTTTGTTGTTTTTATTGACAAGACGGTAGGTCAGTTTTCTTTTTTCAGGTTCGCATATTAGCAAGCCAACATTGACAAACTCACCTGTTTCAAAGTATGGTCGATACCGTACAAAACTGTATAAAATAGGTTGTTTCATTTGATGTTGTCCCAGTAGTGTTCTTCTTTAATGCGATTCAAAATTGACTGAATTTTTCTGATTTTTGTTTCCATTTGTTGAAACGCCTCATCATCAAGCGGAAACCAATCGTCAGGAATGCTTTGGTAAATATGATCAAATTTAGTTAAGGTGTCAATGGCTTTTTGTGTAAAGGTCTCTTTATCTACCCAGTCTAATTCCCAATCGCGATTTTGTGGTGAAAAAATATGTTCGTTAAATATTGCGGTTTCGTCAAAAGCAAGGTTGTGATCGATAACAAGAATTTTTTGTTGCGTTTCATCAAATAGAAGATTGATATTACCTGTGCCAATTTGTGAGGCGGTTCTGTCAGAATTTAATATCCAGAGATCGAACATATAAAGTAGCTTTTGTTCTGGTTCAGAGAGGTAATTCACATTCTTTGCTTGAGCTGTTTTGGCAACTTTCGCATTTCTGATAAACGCAGAGCCAAATGCAGAGCCAGGTGGTAAGGCTGAACGCCATTGTGCTGAGACATATTGTGTTGATTTTTCTGTAATATCCACAAAGCAAAATTGAGGGCTAGGCAAGCCTATTTCGTGAGCCAACATAGAACCAATGACTTCTGCCAATAATTGTGCGATTGGCATCATTGCCGTGGTTTTTACCACAAACCACTGTTCATTTTCTGTTTGGCAAATAAAGGGCTGCGTAACCCCCATCTCCGTTCTTTCTCTAATCAAGGTAACTTTATTCATCATATCTACCTAATAAATTCAACTGCTATTTTAGTCTTCATCGTTAATTTCTTCGAACGAAATAAAGCGTGATTGTTTCAAAATAGCAGAAACCGCGTGAACACATTCTACTTCATTTTCTTGCAGGTTGAAGGGCTTATGATCGTGATTGATACTAGAGAAACGGTATTCGCCATCTCGCTTATATTCGAGAATTTTTATCATATATTGCCCGTCTACCGTACGAACAAGGACATCATCGCCATTACACACGCGCACCGAGGGCTCAATAAGCACATATTCGCCACTGTGGATACGAGGTTCCATACTCGAACCTCGCACGCTTAGGCAATAGGCTTGTGGGTCTTGGCTGAAAATACGCACATAGCCAGTATGCATTTCTTCTAGATAGATACGGTCTTCCCTCCCCATTGTAGCCTGTCCTACTACTGCAACAACGCCCTCTTTTGGTCTACCTACCACTTCGATTTCGTCTGTACTAAAAGCTAATACAGCAGGCTCTATTCCTAACACTTGCGAAATAATCGCAATATCTTCGAGGCTTGGCGTTCTACTATTGGTTTCATAGTTCGCAATGCGAGATTGTCCCCACTTCACATCTTCGCGTTTATCTGCTTTCGCACAGAGTTCAGCAAATTCTTTCTGTTTTACGCCTAGCTTTTCTCTAAAGGCTTTTAGTCTTTCTCCGACACTACTCATTTTGGTTCTCCTAGTTGACGATATAAATATATCACGGCTCGCAATACATAAACAAAACACTAAATGTGTTGATATAAAACACTAAATGTGATTTAATCAAATACTAAATAATCACAAATGAGGATGTTTCTATGAATAATCTTGCTGAAGCAAGGAAAAACATCGGTATTACACAGCTAGAGCTCGCTCAAAGCTTAGGGTGGAGGCAATCTAGGATCGCAAATTATGAAACAGGTAAACGCATTCCTTCTCTGTTGGATTCTAGAAAATTAGTAAAAGCATTAAATCAACACGGAGTGTCTTGCTCCCTCGATGATATTTTCCCATCACCCGAAGCATAGCGGAGGTATAACGCAATGGCACGCAAGGAATTAACGTTAGATGCAATGAAAATTGCAGACTCAATTCGGAATCAATCTGTAAGGGTTAAAGATTGCCACGTGGCAGAAGCGATTGGCGTAGATGCCGCCACAATTTGCCGATTTAAAGCAGAACATTTAGATAAGTTTTGTGCTTATTTGGATTATCTCGGCTTAACGGTTGTTGAGAAGGGATTAACTAATTTAAGCGATAGAGAACTTGATGCACTAAAACTCCTAGCGAGTAAAGGCATTGAGAATGTAGGCAAATAAAAAACCCCGTGCAGTAACACGGGTTCTATACAGGAATAAATCTTTAATGAAAGCGACAGAATTATTACCGATTACCGAAAAAAATGCAAGCTTAACGATGAGTAGCGTTGAGATTGCTCAGTTATGCGAAAAACGTCACGACCACGTTATGCGTGATGTGCGTTTAATGTTAGAAGAGCTTGAAATTCAATCTCCCCATTTTTGGGGAGATTACACCGACAGCAAGGGACGCACTTATCCGTGCTTTTACCTACCAAAAGACCTAACACTCACTTTGATTGCTGGCTACAACGTGAAACTGCGTAAACGCATTATCGACCGCTGGCAAGAGTTAGAAGCAAAACAAGCGGTGCAATTACCGCAGACTTTTGCGGAAGCCTTGCGTTTGGCAGCAGATTTGGAAGAGCAAAAACAAGCGTTGTTGTTGGAAAATCAGCGGATGAAACCGAAAGCGGCATTTGTTGAACACTATGTTGAAGTTGGTACAACCAAATCACTACGAGAAACCGCCAAGATTTTGAAAATGCCTGAAAAGGCAATGATTCAGCGCTTGGTAGAAGACCGTATTTTGTATCGTCAATCAAATAACTTGCTGCCTTATCAAAAATATCACGAGCGTGAGCTGTTTGCCGTTAAGACTGGCACAGCAGAACACGGTCACAATTTTACCCAAACCCGTGTAACCAGTAAGGGAATGGCATTTATCGCAAATCGTTACGCTTCGGAGTTGATGCAATGAGCAAATTTATCCCAAACAGTTTTCAAGTTCCAAATGCGGTAATTGATGAGTTGATGAGCGTTTTAAGTGGTGCAGAATTTAAGTGCTATATGCTAGTTGTCCGTCAAACTACTGGCTGGAATAAACAAAAAGATGCGGTCTCAATTTCGCAAATGATGGAAAAGTGCAGTTTAAGCAATAGAGGCGTTATAGACGCCTGTGAAAAACTTGTTGAGCTTGGACTTTTAACTAAATCGAAAGGCTTCAGAGGAATGAATGTTTTCTCGGTTAATTTTGACAAAGTTGCGACCTGTGAACTTACCTCACAAGTACCTGTGAACTCAGCTCACACACAAAATACCACTAAACAAAATACCAATACCAAAAATACTACCCTAACGGGTAGTAACGCACACGCACGCACGAAGGCGAAAAAATCTGATGATTTTGAGATTTTGGAAAAATTCGGCATTGATGGCGAACTAGCAACGGATTTTGTAAAACATCGCAAGGCGTTGAAATGCCCGATTACAGACACGGCGATAAAAGGCTTTGAGCGTGAGGCTGGCAAGGCAGGGATTTCTCTGTGTGAGGCGATCACGATTGCGATTGAGCGTGGTTGGAAAGGCTTCAAGGCAGATTGGCAATGGCGTGACGAGCAGCCTAGCTCGGGCATTGTTGCAAAAAATCCGCAACATTCGACCGCTTCTACCAAGCCAAACGCCCACGTTGGCTTTGCAGAGCGAGATTATGGCACGACAGACACGCCTGATTGGGCTAAGGACTTAGTATGAACCCTGAAGAAAAATTCCAAGAGGAACTCAAAAACCTTGAAAGCCGTTTGCAGGCAGCATTGCAAGGTTTCAAACCGTTAGATGGCTGTGTGACATCGGAATCGGTGGCAAGCTGTGAACATCACGGTAATTATCGCCAATGGGTACGCCGTTTTGATGCGATTGAACGGACGACCAGAACCGACTGCCCGCAATGTCTGCAAGGCGAGATTGCTCGGTTAAAACAGCGTGAAGCGGAGCGGAAAGCACGGATGCAAATGGGCTTGATTGCTGATTTGAAATATCACTCTGGCGTGCCAAAACGTTTTGAGCAAGCGAGCTTTGAGAACTACGAGCAGACGGAGGCGAACGCTAAAGCAAAACGATTCTGCCAAGCCTATGCGAACAAGTGGCAAGAGCGTAAGGCGAAAGGTGGTGGGCTGATTTTATGTGGTAAACCTGGTACGGGTAAGAACCATTTAGCTTGTGCGATTATCAATCACGTAATCGAGCAATACCAAGACGAAGCCTTGCTTACCACGGCGTTACGCATTGCCCGTAAAGTGAAATCCTCATGGAGCAAAAATGCGGAAGAGAGCGAAGAGCAAGTGATGCGAGCCTACATTGCTCCTAATTTGCTGGTAATTGATGAAATTGGGGTGCAGTTTGGGAGCGAAGCGGAAAAAATCATTTTGTTTGAAATCATCAATGAGCGTTACGAAGCGATGAAACCGACGATTTTAATCAGCAACCTATCACAACAAGAACTAGGAGCGTATGTGGGCGAGCGAATTGTTGACCGTATGCGAGAAGGTGGCGGTGCGATGATTGCGTTTGATTGGGAGAGTTATCGGAAATAATGCAACTTGAAATGCTCAAAATGGCAGGGGGAATGCTTGTTCCGCTGGATGATATGCAAGCCGAAGCCTTGATGAAGTTCAAGACGGGGGAGCAGTACCAAGTGGAGATTAAACAGGTTCGCAATCCTGCCTTTCATCGCAAGGTATTCGCTTTCTTCAAGTTCTGTTTTGACCATTGGGCAGCGGATAAAACCGAATGGCGATATTTTGATGAACGTACGCAGTTTGAGGCGTTTCGCAAAGATTTAACCATTTTGGCAGGGTTTAAGGACGTTTGCTGGAGCATTAACGCCAAAGAAGGTAAGCCCGTAGAAGCCAGATTTGTGGCGAAATCACTCTCTTACGGCAATATGGAGCAAGACGAATTTGAGCGGTGTTATTCCGCGTTAATCAATGCGGCAATGCAAAATATTTTTAAAGGTTGCAATGATGAGCGGATTTTAGACCGCTTGTATGCGTTTTTTTATTAAACAAAAACCGCCCCGTAGGGCGGTGTGGTTAGAATGAGCGGCGTAGTCTGGCGAGCTCAATGTTTTTTGCGGTTTGCTCTCGTGTATGCGTTTTTAGGATAACTTCTACATCATCAAGGGCGAATTGCATCTCTGAAACCAACTGATATTTGTAATCAGGTTTCGATGGTCGGAAGTATTCGATGTTTAATGTGTTGATGATGTCGTTCATCATCTTGCGGTATTGGTGGCAAAGTTCGCTTGCGTTTTTTGCCATATAGTAGAGGTTATCAAGCATTTGTACTTTGAGCGTGATTTCAAGCGGTCTGATTTCTTCCACGTTTTGCGAATAACTGCCTGTTTTGCGAATTTGGGGGAGGACTTCCGCTGTTACCCATTTTCTAAAGCGATGAGGAACTGAGCCTTTTTTAACGGCATCACGACAGCGAAGGATTAAGGTGTACATTCCGCTTTCAGAGACTACCGCCATCTCTTGCTTTCCGCCAAGGGTGTCGGTTAAAGCGACACCCTTTTCATCTTCATCTAATCTTTCGATTGCATCGCGATAGTTGGAGATGTTGATAGCATCGCAAAGATCTTTAGCAATAAACCAAGGTTCATTATTGATTGCGATTGTGCGGATTGATTGATTTTCGAAGTTGAAAGTTGAGATTTGATTAGACATAAGCCTACTCCTGTTTTGTTCTATGAAATTTGAAAGGGTTGCCAAGTGGTTCATAGTCCGTACAAGAGAACGGATGGACGTATTCCCTGAAGGTGTTGTATTAGTCGCCCACTCGGCATTGAATAAATTGTTAGAGCTGATATAGCAAAACACTATATAAGCTATATTGCAGGTATAAAAAATCACGCTTACGGTGGTGAATGTGAATACCGCTCTTGTAAATTTCCAGTAATTAGAGCTATGACCCTCTAAGAACTTGATAAATATCCTACGCCCAACAGAGGAGGTTGTCAAGCGTAGGGGGATTTACATTGCAAAAGCTGGCATTGCTTGCCATTGATTCGCTACTCGCACGTTCGCTAATGTTTGCTGAAAGCGTTTGTTGTGGTTGAGTTCCCATAAATCCACGGCAGTTTGTAGGTTCAGCCAAAATTCAGGGCTGGTACTGAACGCTTTCGAGAGTTTAACCGCCATTTCTAAGCTAATGCGAGTGTTGTTATTGATTAGGCTGCTGGCGGTGTTACGGTGTACGTCCAAAATTTGAGCTAAATCGCCTACTTTTAAGTTAAGTGGTTCTAAAAATTCTTCTAGTAGGATTTCGCCTACACTGGTTGGTTTGCGTTCTGTAATGTTCATTGTTCGTCCTTATAGTGCGTATGTATGTGGATCTAAAAATAAATCGGACAGTGTGCCGTTTTCAAATTTGAAAATCAGACGGTACTGTTTATTCACTCGAATGGAATAGATTTTATTCTCTTTCGGTTCGAGTAGTTCAAGGTGGTTAGCTGGTGGCACTCGTAAATCGTTGATGTTTTCGGCTGCGTTGATCATATCCAATTTGCGAGCAAGCACATTGGTTAGGTTCGCAGGAATTTTACTGTGGCTTTCGCCAAATTGGTAAAAGCGGTAGAGATAATCATCACGAAAGTGCGAGGCGGTTAGGTTAATCATAGTTTTTCATTGTGGTTGTGGATAACAATATTTTATATTAAACGATTGCACAATGCAACTATGCAGGAGGTGAAAGTGACAAATTTAAGAAAAGAAGCTAAAGGGCGTGATTGTATGGTACGTGTGGTTGGTGTTTGTAATGGCAATCCCGAAACGGTAGTACTGGCTCATTATCGTATAGGCGGATTAAACGGTATGGGTATGAAGCCTGATGATATTTTCGGGGCGTGGGCGTGTGAGCGGTGTCATTCGGCTGTAGATGGAAGGCTAAAAACTGAGTATACAAGAGATGAACTTAGGTTAGCTCATTGTGAGGGAATGATTAGAACGCAGCAACAACTTGTTAATGAAGGAAAAATAAAATGGTAGTCTCCTGGAAAAATAATTACATATTAGGCATAGGAAAGAAACAACAGTATAAACACATTAGGGCATTACGAGAGGCTGAGTTAAAGCATTTATCGGATGAGCTTTATTCTAACGGAGGGGTAACCATTTCAGATTACCCTAATTACATCATTATGCCTGATGGTGAAGTGTATTCTATGCTAAGCACTAAATTGACAAAACTAAAACCTGGGAAAAAAGCAAATGGTTATAGATTTGTTGGGTTAACTGACAAATTTGGGAATCGTAAATATGAAATGATTCATCGCCTTGTAGGTAAGGCATTTTTAAAGTGTAAATGTCCTAAATTTGGATTAGAAATAAATCATAAAGATGGGAATGTAGAAAACAATAAAGTGGATAACTTGGAATGGGTAACAGCCAAGCAGAACACAAAACATAGAATTAAAGTACTAAACAAGCCTAGTCGCTCAAAGAAATTAACTTCTAGTGATGTCAAATTGATTTTCGAATCTAATGAAAGTTATAAAAAAATTGGGGATAAGTTTGGGGTGTGTGCTCAAACTGTTTGTAATATTAAAAGAAAATCCAGCTATCTCATCGAATTGAGAGAGGTTGGTTTATTATGAGCAAACGCAAATTAGAACTCGCTTTACCGTTCCCGCCAAGTGTAAACCATTATTGGCGGCATACACGAGCAGGTAAGCATTACATTTCGGACGAGGGTAAGCGGTTTCAGTCGCAGGTGTTTATGCGGTGTATGGCGGAATTACCCTTTACGCAAGCGGTTGGAATTTCTGTAGAAGTTACAATGCCTGATAATCGGGCAAGAGACCTCGATAATTTGTGGAAGGTGCTGTTAGACAGTTTGTCGAAGGCGAAGATTATTGAAGATGACTGCTGGCAGAAAGTGCCAAGCATTGCGATGAAAGCGGTGGGCGTGAGTAAGGAAAATGCGGGTGTTGTGGTAACGATTGAGGAAGTGTGATGCAAATTGATGTAAAGCGTGTGTTGATGTTGTGGGGGGGCTATGTTCGATTTACGGATTGCAGGGGGTGTCCGACAATGCAGTCGTTTATGCGTGAGAGTCCTGAGATACGAACTCAGCGTAGATATTTGATGCGGTTAGATGATGAGACATTGGAGAAGGTGGATAAGCAGGTGCGGAAACTGAAAGAGAAAAATGAACAGCATTTTGACATTCTTTTCAGTCGTTATGTTTGTGGGTTGGACTATCGGCAGGCAGTGAAACGAGCTGGAATATCTAGTCGTACTTATGATGGGCAATTAGCTTTGGCTGAATATTTTGTTGAAGGTGCGTTGATTGGTGCAGAAATCAAAATTTTTGTGTAAAAAGTCTTGATTACCGCACGGTAAAACTATATCATTTATGGTAAGTTGCGGTTACAAGCATAGCTAATTCCGCAGAAGAATTTTACAGCCCTGATTGGTTTTCCAGTCGGGGCTTTTTTATTGGTGGAATATGAACATTACATTAGGCGATACAATTAAGATTGATGGTGAGGAAGTGCCAGAGTATTTGCTCAAGGCACTTTATGAATGTTTGAAAAACAAATATGCATTTTTAGCTAACAATTCTATTTGCTCTGGTGTTATTCAAGCTGAGAGACTGTCAGTAAATGGTTTGAAAATCCCATTAGACGCGATTACTTATCCTTGGAATAAATAGGTTCATACTGTTCAGTATTTTCATTGTAATGAATGCCCTCATACATCCACGCCACCACCTTTTTAACTAAGGTCTCATCGCTGATATTCATATAAGTATGTACCAATTCTTCTAGGAAAGTCGCAATTTGTATTTCACGAGGGTATAAATTGGCTTTGGCGAGATCGTAAAATATGCAGCCGTTATAGTAAACGTGGACTGCTTCTGGGTGGATTTGATATTGGAGAGTTAAGTAATCTGAGGAAACGATACCGTTACTCTTTGATGGTGTGAAGAATATATCAACCTTTTTGTTAATTTGTGCGTGCTTGCATAAGATATTAACGGCATCAGTAAAGTTTTTGAAAAGAGGATATATGTCTTGGGTGATGTCTAAAATAACGATGTTGAAATAATGTCGATATTGTTCAGGAATGTTATTTAGAATTTGCTGACGAGATATTCTTGTTTTATTCATTTTAAACCTCTGTTAAGTTTGGTGTGGTAACCTAGATCTTAACAGAACTTAACGCCCACTGTAACAGGTGGGCTTTTTTATTGCCCTGTAAATGGGGTGGAGTATGAAATCAATGTTTAAAGACCCAGGAAATCAAAGTTATCTTTGGTCAATACTTTCAAGTGTGATGGCGTGGCTGGGAGAACAAAATAATTTAATGTTGCTCAGTATTGCGGTTGGTATTTTCACTGCATTAGTTAATGCGTATTCAAAATGTGCTGAAGGCAGAATGTTAAAACGCGAAGATGAGCGAAAAGAAGAATTGCATCAAGTTAGAATGGCTAGATTGAAGAAGGGATTAGATGATGAAGTTATCTAAAACAAGAACCGCTTTAGGATTCGGCACGGGTGTCTGTTCTGTGGCGGCGATTATTCCGTTATTGTTTGCCAATTTTGGCGGTGAAATTCGCACCTCCAAGCAAGGTTTGGAGATTATTGGCGATGCGGAAGGGTGTAGACGAGACCCGTATCAATGCCCAGCTGATGTACTTACGGTGGGGATTGGTTCAACAGCAGCAAGCGGTAAAAAAATCGATCCGAAACACAGATATTCTGATTTGGAAATTGCCGAGCGTTGGAAGAACGATATTGTGATTGCCGAGCAATGTGTGAATAAATATGGCAATGGTAAACAGCTACCACAATCGGTTTTTGATGCTGCAGTGTCGATTACTTTCAATGTGGGGTGTGGTGCTGTTCGCAACTCAACCTTATTCAAGCAGTTACGTTCAGGCAACTATTACCAAGCCTGCCACGAGTATCCTAAATGGGTATATGCAGGCGGTAAGAAATTACCTGGCTTAGTCTCCCGTAGAGAAAAAGAGAAAGCATTATGTTTAGCCGATTTAACGTCGCATTAGTGGCGGTGATTTTGGGCTTGTGTGTTTGGTTATGGGGTCAGCATCAGACGGTATTACACTTAAGAGCCGAAAACCTCACACAAGCCCAAACGATTGTTGAGCAAGAACAAGCGAACGCCAATCTGACCATTCAGCTCGAGCAAGAGATTGAAGCGGTCAGACATCAGCAATCGCTTGCTGATGAGTTACGCAAACAAGCAGAGGTAAAACGTGAAAGCATTAAAACAATTTTGGTTAAAGAGCCTTGCGCTCGTGTGCCTATGCCTCGTGCTGTTATTGAGCAGCTGCAGCAGTCCACGCATTAAGACCGTTTACCTTACACCACCGCAAGCTTATCTCACGCCTTGCCCGCAAACAATGTTTACAGGCGAGACTTACGGAGATGCAATAGATTACCTAGTTGTAGTAATGAGCGAGCGGGATTTGTGTGCTAAGCAAGTGGATAGTGTGCGTAACTGGGTAGATATTCGAAGTAAGGCTCAGTAATTCAAGATAAAGCGAGAGTGTTATAGCTCTCGCTTTTATTTTTATGCAAATTAAATGCTACATAATTTGCGTATGGTTTCGTGGTTGGTTAGATAAAACCCCCGAGAAAATACGCAAGTTATGTGATGTATATGTAACAAAAAGGTACTCCCGACGGGATACCCTCATCCACGGGGTTTCGGGCGCGCGGTTTTCGACAGTTTTTTGAGATTCTAGGCATCATCATCTTTTTGGTTTTTTGGTATTTTAACGGCGTTAGTTATGGATAATTTATACGATTTAAAACTCAATATAAATCAGATATCCGAACTAGTCGGAATGCATCGACAAACCGTGTCACAACGGCTTGCGGGGCTTACGCCAGCTATAGGTAGCAACTCAAAATTAAAGCTGTATGCAATATCTGATTTAATTAAAATTGGGCTTGCAGAAAAAATGACGGCAGATGTTGATAGCTTATCCCCTGTTGAAAGACGAGCATTTTGGCAAGCGGAAAACGAAAGGCTTAAGTATGAGCGAGAGACGGGAGAGCTAATCCCTGCGTTTGAAGTGGCACAAGAGATGAGCTTTCTTGCTAAAGCCATTGTTCAATCGCTGGAAACGTTACCCGACATTCTCGAACGTGATTGTGGCTTACAACCTAATGCCCTTATTCGCGTGCAGCAAGTAATCGACGACATCCGCGATCAAATGGCACAGCATATTCAAAAAACGGAGGAATAATGTTCGCATCTGCTAAAGACATTCGCCGTGATGTGGCAAATCTCATCAAAGCCCCACGCCGAATGAAAGTATCGGAAGCGGTTGCAGAATATATGCGTGTTCCCGTTGGTGGTGGCAATTCCGTCAAATGGGACAAACACACCGCTGCTTATATGCTCGAACCGATGGATTGCCTCAATTCTCGTGAATATGATGCTGTGATTTTTGTTGGCCCTGCACGAACAGGCAAAACAATCGGCTTAATTGACGGCTGGATTATTTATTCCATTATTTGCGATCCGTCCGACTTCTTACTGGTGCAACTCACCCAAGAAAAAGCCAGCGAACATAGTCGTAAACGTTTAGATCGCACTTTTAGATGCTCGCCTGAGATTGCAAAAAGATTAAGCCCGCGTAAAAACGATAACAATGTCCACGATAAATATTTTAGGGCAGGTAATCTATTAAAGATTGGTTGGCCGTCAATTAACGTATTGTCATCATCCGATTACAAATATGTTGCATTAACAGACTATGACCGCTGGCCTGATGATGTGGACGGTGAGGGCGACGGATTTAGTTTAGCGTCCAAGCGAACGACTACATTTATGAGTGCTGGTATGACACTTGTAGAGAGTTCGCCAGGTAAGGATATTGTTGATATAAAACATCATCCCAAAACGACTCACGAGGCGCCGCCAACAACAGGTATTTTGTCACTATATAACCGTGGCGATAGACGCAGATTCTATTGGCAATGTCCACATTGCAAAGAATGGTTTGAGCCATCAATGGCAAATATGGTCGGCTATCGAGATGATACTGATTATGTTAAGGCGAGCGAAAAAGCTCGATTGCAATGCCCTCATTGCCAATCTCTCGTAGATCCTGACAAGAAACGAGCATTAAACATCGGTGGCAAGTGGTTAAAAGAGGGGCAAACGATAGATAAAGACGGTGTAATCCATGGCGAAGGAAGAAACTCACGTATTGCATCATTTTGGCTGGAAGGCCCTGCAGCCGCTTATCAAACATGGGCGCAATTAACTTATAAATTACTCACTGCTGAACATGAATTTGAAATGACAGGCAGTGAAGAAACGCTAAAGGCAGTAACAAATACAGACTGGGGATTGCCTTATTTACCACGCTCCGCACTTGAGCAACGCAGAAGTGATGAGTTAATGGAACGGCGCGAAGAAACCGAAAAAAGAACGGTACCTTATGGGTGCCGTTTTTTATTGGCTGCAGTTGATGTACAGGGTGGGCGGAATCGCCGTTTTGTCGTCCAAATTGTGGGATATGGCGAAAACAGCGAACGGTGGCTCATTGATAGATACAACATTAAATCATCAATGCGGAGCAATTCAGAGGGGGAAAGCCTCCCCATTGATCCGTCCGCCTACCCTGAGGACTGGGATTTACTCATTAGTGATGTACTCAATAAGCAATATCGTATTGAGGGATTAGACGGCGGATTCATGCCAATCCTTGCAATGGCGGTGGATAGTGGCGGTGAGGACGGTGTAACAGATAACGCCTATAAGTTTTGGCGCAGATGTAAGCGTGATGGCATATCAAAACGAGTGTATCTCGTCAAAGGCGATAGCACCAAGCGCCAAAAACTGATTTCTCGCACTTATCCTGATAACACCTCAAGGTCAGATCGTCATGCTAAAGCTCGCGGTGATGTGCCGCTATACCTACTTCAAACAGACCAACTCAAAGATCGCATTAGTAATGCACTGAGTCGAGAGACTGTTGGTGCCAATTACATTCATTTCCCATCATGGTTAGGCGAATGGTTTTTTGATGAGCTGACCTATGAGGAGCGCGGACAAGACGGTAAATGGCGTAAACCAGGGAAAGGCAACAATGAGGCGTTTGACTTATTTTGCTATACCCATGCAATCGCTATTTTGCGTGGTTATGAGCGTATTAAGTGGGGTGATGAAGACAATGTCCCATACTGGGCGAAATTGCCAAGCGTAAACCCTAACGTGATCCGTAGAGAATCATCCGCACCAGAAGAAGAAACTGAAAGTGCGGTAGAAATTGAACAAGTAAAACCGCAACCGAAACCCAAAACAAAAAGTAATTGGCTAAACGGTGGCGGAAATAAGAAAAAAGGTGGGTGGTTGTGATTTACGAAAGAGACGAACTCGAAGAAAAAATCCGAGCCCTTGACGAGAAGATTGAAAACGCCCAAAGCCAAGTTAGCTTTAATGGGCGATCGGTATCTTACCAAGTGTCCGAATGGACAAAACAACGTGACCGCTATCAACAAATGCTTAATGAGTTATTAGCGGAAACAAGACAGCACGTTAAACGCCACAGAATCAAATATGCGAGATTTTAAACGATGGGAATATTAGATAAAACAATTGCCGCAATCTCGCCTAAATGGGGTGCACAGCGAGCAAAAAGCCGATATGTGATGAATGCATACGAGGCAGCAATGCCAAATCGTACACATAAAGCAAAACGCGAAAGCCAAGGTGCGAACGTATCGACCAAACAAAGTGCGGTTAGTTTGCGGGAGCAAGCTCGGGCATTAGACCAAAATCACGACATTGTGATCGGCATTTTGGACAAAATGGAAGAGCGCGTCATTGGCTCCCGAGGCATCCACATTGAGCCACAGCCGCTAAATTTAAGCGGTGATGTTGATGAGGAGTTAGCAGAGCAAATCCGCAAAAAATGGGCGGAATGGTCTGTGCGCCCGGAAGTCACCGGACAATTTACCCGCCCGGAACTTGAGCGAATGCTTTTGCGCACTTGGTTGCGCGATGGTGAAGTATTTATCCAGCTTGTACGCGGCACGGTGGCAGGACTAAATCATAGCACCGACATTGCATTTAGCCTTGAGGCACTAGAGCCTGATTTTGTGCCGATGAATACCCTTGATACGGCAAATTTAATTCAAGGGGTAGAGCTTGATGCATGGCGCCGTCCTAAGTCGTACCGCGTTTACATGGATAACCCCCAAGAAAACAACCGCACTTTTGGACGAGTTAAAACAGTGCCGGCGGAAAATATGTTGCACCTTGCGTTTAAAAAACGCTTGCACCAGTTGCGCGGCGTATCGATGTTGCATGGCGTAATCGTCCGACTTGCCGACCTCAAAGACTACGAAGAGAGCGAGCGTGTGGCTGCACGAATTGCCGCTGCCTTTACGATGTACATCAAAAAAGGTGATGCCGCACTCTACGGGGATAATGAGGATTACAGCGCAGACAGTCCGGAGCGAGATTTTGAGATTGCTCCCGGTGCAATCATTGATGATTTAAAACCCGGCGAGGACATCGGGTTAATCAACTCAAACCGCCCTAACGTTAACCTTGAAACATTTAGAAACGGACAATTAAGAGCAACGGCGGCTGGTACTCGCTCCAGTTACTCTAGCATTGCCCGTGACTATAACGGCACTTACTCAAGCCAGCGCCAAGAGTTGGTGGAGAGCTTTGAGGGTTACTCCGTTTTACAAGATACCTTTGTCGCGCACATCTCACGCCCGATATACAGAGAATGGCTAAAAATGGCGATTGTCAGCGGCGAAATTGAGGTGCCAGTCGATATTGATTCTGCATCACTTTATAACGCCGTTTATAGCGGCCCTGTGATGCCGTGGATCGACCCGACAAAAGAGGCGCAAGCGTGGAAAGAGCGCATCAAAGGTGGATTGGCAACGGAAAGCCAAGCAGTACGCGCAAGCGGTAGCAACCCGGCAGAAGTTAAACGCAGACGTAAAGTTGAGGTCGAGGAAAACCGCAAATTTGGTCTCAAGTTTGACACGGATTTAACTAATACAGGTACAACAAATGCGAAAACAGAAAATAATTTTAGCACCGGTAGCGATGACAGCAAGCGCGACAAAGACGAATAACCAGTCTTGGTACTCAATCAAAGCCAAAGCCAACGACACGGCAGAAATCTCAATTTACGATGAGATCGGATTTTTGGGTGTATCTGCTGCGAGCTTTGCGCAGGACTTAAAATCCTGCGGAAACAACCTCAAGCAGATTAACCTACACATCCACTCGCCCGGTGGCAATGTATTTGATGGGATCGCTATCTACAACTTGCTAAAAAATCACCCGGCAAATGTGACGGTTTACATTGACGGCTTGGCGGCAAGTATGGCGAGCGTTATTGCAATGGCGGGCAATGAGGTAATCATGCCGGAAAATGCAATGATGATGATCCATAAGCCTTGGGGTATCCAAGGTGGTGATGCAGAAGATATGCGCAAGTATGCTGACCTATTAGACAAGGTCGAAAATACGCTAATCCCAGCCTATGCAAACAAAACAGGAAAAACACCTGAAGAATTAGCAGAAATGCTATCAGCAGAAACTTGGCTCAACGGAAAAGAATGCGTTGAACAAGGATTTGCAAACAAACTAGCCGAACCACTTGTGGCGATGGCATCTATTAAATCAAGAAAATTAGAGGACTTTGAAAAAATGCCTAATGAAATTAAAAATATGTTGTTTAAGCCACAAGGCAACGCTGGCGTAGCCGCACCACAAGCAACATCAACCCATGCACAACCAACACCAACCGAACCGGTAAATCAAGCGCCAACAGCTCCGGTAGATAACACTGCACAAGTGCAAGCCGAATTAAATAAACGCAACGCTGACATTAAAGCGGTATTTGCACCGTTTGGTACTACGCACAATGATTTGTTAGTGGAGTGTTTAGGTGATTTATCAATTACCGCAGATCAAGCCAAAGACAAATTATTAGCAAAACTTGGTGCAGGTACAACGCCAAGTGCCGCAGTAATGCCTTATGCCGATAACGGTAACATTGTTGGTGATAGCGTGAAACAATCCTTATTGGCTCGTGCAGGTATCGACAAAGACAAAGCAGATGCCGAAGACAATGCCTACAACGCAATGACCTTGCGTGAGCTTGCTCGTGCGTCATTGGTCGATCGTGGTATTAGCGTTGCAGGTCAAAATGCAATGGGCATGGTTGGCTTAGCATTTACCCACTCAAGCTCTGACTTTGGTCAAATCTTAATTGATGTAGCGCACAAATCCTTGCTCAAAGGTTGGGAAACCGCAGCGGAAAACTTTGATCAGTTTACCTCTCGTGGCACATTAACCGACTTCCGTGCAGCGAAACGTGTTGGCTTGGGTGATTTTGGCTACTTACCGCAAGTCGGTGAGGGTGAAGAGTACACCTACGGCACAATCGGTGATGAGGGTGCTAGCGTTGCATTAGCGACTTATGGGCAATTATTTAGCATTACTCGTCAAGCAATCATCAATGACGATATGCACTTGTTGACAAAAATTCCTGAAAAAATGGGACAAGCGGCACGTGCAACCATCGCTAAATTAGTGTTTGCGTTATTAACTGGTAACGCGATTGCGCAAGATGGCAAAAAATTATTTGATGCCTCGCACAAAAACTCATTTGATAATGCCGCATTAGATGTGGCCAATATTGATAAAGCGATTCAAATGATGAATGGCTTTGTCAATACTCGTGGTGAACCATTAGCGATTGAGCCTGATTTTATGTTGTTACCAACCTCACTTTACACCCGTGCTAAACAAGTTCTAGGTTCAGCAAGTGTGGAGGGGGCTGATATCAATTCTGGCATTATCAATCCAATCCGCGACATTGTGCCGACAGTTAAATCCGCACGTTTACAAGTTGCCGATCCAAAATCTTGGTACTTAATCAACAAAGAAGCGATTGAAGTTTCTTACCTTGACGGCATTGATACGCCATACATGGAGCAACAACAAGGCTTCACTGTTGATGGTGTATCTACCAAGGTGCGCATTGATGCAGGTGTTAATGTAATTGACTACCGTGGCATTGTAAAAGTTACCAATAAGTAACTTAAATCGCCTTAAATAACGACCGCACTTTTAACCGAAGTGCGGTTTTTTATTATCAAAATTAAAGGATCATTAAATATGGCTAAAAACTATATGCAAGACGGAAACACCGTTCGTTTTACCGCTACCGCTGCTGTAAAAAGCGGTGATGTAGTAATGTTAGAAAACCTTGCTGCAATCTCAGTATCTGATGTTGCACAAAATGAGACAGGCGTTGGCTTAACTGCAGGTGTATTTACGGTGAAAGCAAAAGCGGAAGATGACATTAAACAAGGTGCAATTGTTTACTGGTCAGCAACCGATGGTGCAACCATTACCGCGGGTAGTAACAAGCGTTTAGGTATTGCTTGGCATGCTAGTGGCGTATCGATGGGCACTGTAGATGTCAAGATCAACGCTTAGTCCGTTTGATGACGCGCTCGCACAGGCGGACAAAGTCATATCAGATGTGATGATGCCCGTCTATGTTATCAATGGCAAAAAATACAAGGCGGTGTTAGATGAGTCGCCTAGAGAAGTTGAGCCAATTAATGGAGTTTATCGTACGCTTACGCTATTCAAATCTTCTGGTTATAAACCAAAGAAAAATGACCGCGTAACAATAAATAACATTGATTATATTATCAGTGGTTTCAGCTTTAATTCGGGAACGATTATTCTTCAACTTGAAGAGGATGCGAGTTACTAATGGCAATTAATGACGACATCGAAAAAGCCAAAAAGGTTCTAACGGATATTGATAAAAAAGCCGTCCCTCAAGCTATGGCGCGCACGATTAATAATGTTGCTGCAAAAGTTATGGTGAGAGCTGTAATAGATACGTCCAAGAAAGTGGATGTGCCTAATCGCTTTATTAAAGGGCGAGCGAAACTAGAACGAGCCAAGCCAAGACGATTAAGTGCATTTATTAAAGTTAACCGAGGAAATTTACCCGTTATCCGGTTAGTTAAAGGTGATGGGAGATTTATTCGAAGAGGCGAAAATAAAGGTCAACTAAAAGTCGGGAATCGTTTTTATCAACGGTCGTTTATTCAAGAGCTTAAGAATGGTCGAACTCAAGTAATGCAACGACAAGGGAAAGATCGTTATCCTATCGATGTAGTCAAAATTCCACTCAAAATTCCACTTACAGAGGCATTTCACTCAGAGGTTAAACGAGCGTACGAAAAGGAAATGCCAATGGAGTTGAGAAATCAACTAATTAGGCAAATACAGATAGTGGTAAAAAAATGAAAATCCATTCGAAGATCAGACAGGCAGTGATTGATGCTTTACAACCGCATTTACCAAAAGTTAAGGAATTTAGCAATGGCAAGCCATCATTCACCGATATTGAAACACAGAGTCCAACAGTAGCGGTATTTATTAGTAATGTTACGCCCACTGGTTATTTAGACGGAACATTACACGCGACACTACATGTTGCAGCATTTATGCGCTCAGCATCTAGAGAAGATGACCTAGATAAACTTGCGCAAGAAATCTATGAAAGCGGCATCGTTGAAGAATCATTAGTAAGCCTAACTGAAACAACTGCATTCTCGTCTTTTGATTACGAGCAAGACGAACAAATGGCAACGTGGATCGCTGCCGACATTCAATACAACATCACTTATGAGGTCAATAATGGCTAAGAAAGACACTACACCAATGAAAGGCGCAGGCACTCAGTTTTTCCGTCTAAAAGATGACAAAGAAACTACCGCTATTCAAGGTGGCACAATTTCAGCGGCAGAAATTAAAAAAGCCGACAACTGGGAGCGTATTGCAAAAATTAAAGAGTTATCGCCTGGCGAAGTGACCGCAGAAAGTTATGAAGATAACTACTTAGATGATCCAAATGCAGAATGGAAGTCAACAAGTCAAGGTGCTAAATCAGCGGGTGAAACATCAATCACTCTTGCATGGCTACCAGGCGATACTGCGCAACAAGCTATCGTCACAGACTTTGATAGCGGTAAGAAGAAATTTTACCTTGTTGTATATCCAAACGGTACACGAGATGTATATTTTGCTTGGGTTTCATCTTTAGGTAAAGCTGTCCCACAAAATGAGACAATGACTCGTACAATCAAGCTAACCAATGTTGGTAAACCGTTATTAGCTGAAACAAATCAAGCAGGTGATTAATTATGTTAAAACAAATCGAGTTTGAAGTAAGTGGTCAAGTTCTTCAGTTATCGGAGTTATCAGCTTTAGATTATCTCGAATATATCGAGTATATGAATTCCCTAGAAAAACCCGAACCAATCAAAACGGAAGATACAGAAAAGGAAATTAATGCAAAACTGAATCAAATGACAAGAAATAACTTGTTGGCTCACGCAAGATTAATCGCTTTTTCATTGTCACATTCTCAAACAGATAAAACTATTGAAGAGTTGCAAAAAGAAGTATTAACAACGCTTACCAATAGCGACTTTTATTTGGTCTTAGAAGCTGTTCAAAATGTGTGTAACTTCCCTAAATCTGAGGGGCGTGAAGAAACTGAGAGTACGGATGGCGAAGTAAAAAACGCCTAGAGGCCGAACTTGATTTTGTTTTAAAACTTGCGCACGAATTTAAGCGTGCAGACTACCGAAGAATGCTCCGTGAGATGTCTCTTGCGGAGTATTTTTCTTGGTATAAATATTTCGGAGCACGACCATTCACGCTTGAAATGCTTGATTATGGCTACGGAATAATCACAAGTTCGGTCTATAACTGCGCAGCTGCAAAACAGGTTGTAACCGCTAGAGATTTTTCTATCTTTAATTCTGATGAGCCGCCAAAAGAAATGACGGATGAGGAAATGATGGAAGTGTCTGCTGCAAATTCAGGAGTATTGAGAATTGGACCAGATTAGCAATTTAAAAATAAAACTCGAGGCAGAGACAGCCAAGTTTACAGAAGAAATTAACAAGGCTAAAAAATCTCTAGATGGCTTTGGGAAAACGCATGGTGGTATTAATCTCACTAAAATTGCGATTGGTGGATTAGCTACAGCGGCATTAGCTGCCACAGGTGCAGTAGTTTCTTTCGTAAGTTCTTTAGGTGATGGGATAAAAATTTACGAAGAAACCGAGCGTTACATGGCCAGAACAGAGGCTCAATTAAGAGCAACTGGCGCAGCAGTTGGTTTTTCTTCTTCACAATTAGATGAATTTGCTCGTTCTGTTGCGATGAATACGCTTGCTAGTACAGACGGTGTTCGCCAAGCAATGTCAGTAATGATGACATTTAAAAGCGTTACTGGGGAATCATTTAAAGAGGCAATCAAGCTATCTCAAGATTTAGCAGAAACATTTGGTACTGATATTTCAAGTGAGGCTAGAAACCTTGGGCGCGCTTTAGGAAGTCCAGCCGATGCAATATCTATCCTAAAAAGAAAAGGCATAGAGCTTACCTCTGAACAGCAGAATTTAATCAATTCGTTTGTTGAAACTGGTGATAAAGCTAAGGCGCAAGAAGTTATATTTAAAGCGTTACAAGAGCGTGTTGGCGGCACTAGTGAATCATCAGCAAATGGTACATTATCTGGCGCTCTAGATACGCTAGGGCAAGCAACAGATGAACTAAAAGAACAGTTTGCCGAAACCACAGGTATTACTAAGTTTTTTAAAGGTGCGGTAGATAGTCTTTCAACCGCTTTTATTAACTTAACCAAAGCGATGAAAGGGGTTGATACTGCTACCCATGTTAAAAACTTAGAGAATGAAATATCTATCCTAGAGAAATCCAAAAAGTCTCTAGAACAACAGTTTGAATCTGGGGCTTTTGATGGTAGCGATGAGGTGTTGGCTGCAATGCGCGATCAAATGGAACGCCAGCAAGCCAACCTAGATAAAGCTCGTGCGAAATTAAAAGCAGAGCAAGATAAACAAAAGGCTGATGCAGATGCTGCAGAGGCTAATCGCAAGAAAGCAGAGAAAGAAGAAAAAGAGAAAGCTGGTAAGGCTCAACTCGAAAAAATTGAAAATAAACTAAAATCTCGACAACAAAAGCTAACAGAGCAACATGAAAAAGACAAGAAAGCGATACAAAATCTTGTTCTAAGTGAAGTTGAAATTAAAAAACGTGGTTTTGAAACAATTGACCAATTGAGAAATTCAGAACTTGGCAAACTTGAGCAAAATTACAATGAGCAACTTGCCGCAATAATCAAAGGCGAGAATAAGAAAACATCTGTTAAGTCTAAACATAACTCAGGTAGTAAAACGAGTGATGTTGCGTCTTTAGATATGCAGTATGCCAATGAAATGCAAAAACTAGCCTTGCAACATCAGCAACGCATAGAGACGATTAATAAGATGGCTATTTCTGAAAAAGAGGCTAAAGAGCGAAATTTCGGAAGTGCATTAGAATTAAGAAAGCATTATTTAGCACTAGAGGCCCAAGCGTACGATCAGGCGTTAGAGAAACAGAAAGCCAAAGAAATCAAAGAAGATAATGACAGAGCAAATAAAGTGCGGTCATTTTTTAATGATATTCGTGGTTCAGGTAATGATCTGTATGTCCAAAGTGATATTACTCGAGAAGATCAGCTAGTTAAGGCGCAAGAGCTGTATGAGCAGCAACTTATCAATGTTCAACAGTTCGAAGAGGCCAAGGCGCTAATAGAAGATCAGTATCGGCAACGCAAGGAAGATTTAGATAGACAAGCGCTAACGACACAGCTAAATATCGCGGCATCATTATTTGATGGGTTGGCAGGATTGGCGGAATCGGCAGGTGGCAAGCAATCTGCTGCATACAGAACACTTTTTGCTATCTCTAAATCATTTCAAATCGCAGAGTCCTTAATTAACTTACATGCCGCAGTTATGAAAGCTATGAATGACCCTACAGCAGTTACGCCAGCACAGAAATTTGCGAATATGGCAGCTGTTGCAAGTCAAGGTGCTGCAGTTTTGAATCAACTTAAAAGCGTCACTATTTCGGGGGCTCGTGCAAGTGGTGGTTATGTTGGCGGAGGAAGAACCTATCTTGTTGGGGAGAAAGGTCCTGAGTTATTCACGCCAGGAGCAAGTGGGCAGATTACTAGCAATTCCAATCTAAATAAAGCATTGGGTGAATCAAATAGTAAGACGGTTGTCATTAACCAAACAAATAACTTCGGTGATGGGGAAGGCGATCCTGCTTTAGCAGCGAAGATTGCTAGATTAACCAAAGCTCAGGTTTATGAAGTGCTCAGAACTGAAACAAGAAGTGGCGGAATGATGGGGTAAAGTTATGAAGGAATTATTTGATTTTAAAGTGCAGTGGGGGATGCAATTAGACTTTAAGACAAAAGTTGATGTAATTAAGTTTGGCGATGGCTATGAGCAGCGTAGAGTTGAAAGTATTAACTCTATCCCTTTATCAACCACAGCAACAATTAGATACCATAAAACACGCGAAAGAAACATGATTGGTTCTCTTGATTCTTTCCTTATGCGTCATGGCGGTTACAAATCATTTGAGTGGATTCCTCCTGGTGAATCTAAGCGTATATTAATTGTTTGCTCCGAATGGTCGAAAATTGATAATGGTCCTTACGTTGAATATTCATTACAGTTTCGACAAGTTTTTAACTGATTTGAGAGCCTTATCACAAATAAAAAAGTTGAAATAAGGTAGGATCACTAGCCATTCAATTTTATTGAGTTAGGAGGATTGTGTGGCTATTAGATTCAGAAAAACAAAGAAAATTTTACCGGGAGTAAAATTAAATCTAAGTAAATCAGGTGTAAGTGTCACGGCTGGGGTTAAAGGTGCATCAATTAATATAGGGAAAGATGGCGTTTATCGTAATTTAGGAATACCAGGAACAGGTATATCTAAACGGGATAAATTGAAATTTACTCAAGATAAAGATGAGGACTATCTAGAAGTATTAATTGATTATGTAACCGATGGCGAGATATTTACATTAAATGTGGACGCAACTAATTATTTTCCTGAAGAGAAGGCGATTTATGGGTATTGCGAAGAAGTAGAAGGAGAATCGATCTTTTATTTGAATAATATCCAAAGAGCGATTGATGTTAATTCTGGAAATGAAATAGAAGATCTTCAAAATTTTTTTTCACAATTAAACCATCAACGAAATGAAAACGGTGAGTTGCCAATAGGTAAAATCCTTGTTGTGACATTTATACTATTCATAATTGCCTATATCTTTGTTTTTACCAAAAATTAAATTAACAAATCCCCCCCTATAATTAAGACTAATATACCAAAGCCGCTCTAAGCGGCTTTTTTATTGGAGTAAACAATGCCACAACTCATCAGCAACCAATTCAAACTCAACCTCGCCAAACTCGAACAAAATGCGCTCATTGAGTTGTTTGAGGTAGATTTGCGAGGATTAAAAGATAATGACGGCATGAATGGTGAATTATATCGCTTTTATGCTGGCACTAATGAAAAATCACAATCTATCGTATGGCAAGGCAAAACATTTGAGCCATTTGCTGTAAAAGCAGATGGTTTTGAAATGTCAGGTAATGGCCCAAGTAATCGACCAACTCTTACATTAGGAAATATTAACGGATTTATTACCGCACTTTGTAACCGCTTTGATCAATGTTTGGGTGGGATTGTCAGACGAAGATTAGTCTATATGCACTATCTTGATGCGGTGAATTTTGCAAATGGCAATAAAGAGGCAGATCCAACGCAAGAGGCGTTAAGTTACTTTGTGATTGAGCAATTATCCTCATTAAATCGAGATATTGCTCAATTTACACTGGCTTTACCATCTGAGACAGACAATGCATTAATTGGCGCAAGAATGATTACATCTACTTGTAGTTGGTTATATCGTAGCGTTGAGTGTGGCTATACAGGCAGAGCACTTGCGGATGAAAAAGACCAACCAACTGCAGATCCTAAAAAGGATAAGTGCAGTGGATTATTGACTGGATGCAAGTTGAGAAACAATACGCATAACTATGGCGGATTTGTTAGCGTTGATAAGTTGGGGTAACAATGGACGGCAAATTACATAACGAAATCATCAGTTATTCAAAATCAAAAGAACCGCAAGAAAGTTGCGGTTTTGTTGTTTTAGTAGGTAATGAAAAAGTCTTTATACCTTGCGAAAACATGGCGGAAGATAAAGAGAACCACTTTGAAATTTTGCCAGAAGATTACATTGCAGCAAGTGAGAAAGGTGAGGTTTTTGCCTTAGTCCACTCACATCCACAAGGCGAGCCAAAACTATCACAAGCAGATTTGCAAACACAACTTTATTGCCAGTTAGATTTTTGGTTAGTTTGTGATGAGCAAATCCATATTTTCCCAAAAATTCCATTTTTAATAGGGCGTGATTTTAAACACGGTGAAATGGATTGCTACACATTATTTAGAGATTTTTACCGATTATCTGGTTGTAATTTACCCGACTTTGAACGAGACGATTACTGGTGGGAAGATGGGTTTAATCTCTACCTAGATAACATGGCAAAACACGGTTTTGAGCAAGTAAAAGAGCCACAAACAGGCGATGTTATCTTAATCAACATCGGGGCTGATGTACCCAATCACGCGGCAATTTATGTCGGTAATCAAATGGTTCTTCATCATGCACCAAAACGATTATCTAAGCGTGATTTATATGATGGATATTGGCTTAAACACACTCATAGTATTTGGAGATATAACGCATGGTCAACGTTAGATTTTACGGGAGCCTTAAACAGTTTGGATCTGAATTTAGGCTAGATTGCCAAACTACGGCAGAGATAGTCCAAGCCTTAACGAGCCAAATTCCTAAATTGCGCCAATTCATTCAACAAGGGCTATTTACCGTGCGAGTAGGGCGAGACTACTTTGATAATCGCTATCTCGAGCAAGGGCTGAGCCACAAACTAAAAGATGATGCAACAGTGCATTTTACACCTGTTTTAAAAGGCTCAAAACGTGGCGGATTGTTTGGTGTGATTGCAGGTGTCGCAATTATTGCTGGTGCAATCGCTTTAGGTCCGCTTGGATTTGGTCTGCTTAGCACTAATGCCGCTTGGGTAGTTGGCTCTGTTGGGGCATCTCTATTATTGGGCGGTGTTGCTCAAATGCTCACAAAAATGCCAGAAATGAAAATGGGCACTGAAAAAGAAAAGAAACAATCTACGGCATTTTCGAACCTGTCGAATATGACAGCACAGGGAAAACCTATGCCATTGGCGTATGGGAGAATGAGAGTAGGCTCTCTCATCATATCTCAGGGTGTAGAAACGATGGATACTGGAATTTAAGGAGTTTTCAATGGGTAAAGGTGGCGGTGGCGGCGGTCATACTCCAGTCGAGGCAAAAGAGAGCGGCAGAAGTAAGCAACTTGTCAAAATTGTTGAAGTTATTTCAGAGGGCGAGGTTTACGGTTTAGCCGATGGAATGAAGTCCATCTATTTTGACAAAACACCAGTACAAAACAAAGACGGCTCTTATAATTTCAAAAATGTGCAGGTAGAGGGGCGTGTAGGCGGTCAAGTACAAGATTTAATGGCTGGGTTTAACACCTCCGAAAAAGAGGTCGGTGTTGGCACCCTAGTTAAGAAAAATCTACCACTTACAAGAACTGTGACGGATGCCAAAGTATCTCGATTACGTTTAACCATTGGTGTCCAATCGCTTTTTAAGCAAGAGGATAATGGCGATACTAACGGAACATCCGTAAACTTTATCATTACTATTGGCTCAAGAACTTACCCTGTGTCAATTAGTGGCAAGTATAGCTCTCAGTATTTGCAACATCATACTTTTGACAATCTGCCTAGCGTGCCATTTATTGTCAAAGTCGAGAGAACTACAGACGATAGCACAACACAGCGCCTACAAAATAATACCATTTGGTCGAGCTACACAGAAATTATTGATACTGAGTTTGCTTATCCAAACACAGCTTTGATGGGGGTTAAATTTGACTCTGAATATTTTAGCAATATCCCTACTCGTACCTATGACCTACTTGGCTTAAAAGTAAAAGTACCAAGCAACTATGACACTCGTACTCGTCAATATACAGGTATGTGGGATGGTACATTTAAAATTGACTGGACGGATAATCCGGCTTGGGTGCTATATGACGTCGTGACGAATAAACGCTATGGCTTGGGTGGAAGACTTGGTGAGTTTGGTGCGGATAAATGGGCGTTATATCAAGTCGCTCAATATTGTGACCAATTAGTGCCTGATGGATTTGGTGGGCAAGAACCAAGATTTACTTGTAATGTTTGGCTGACAGAGCAACGCTCCGCCTACCAAGTTATTAATGACATTTGCTCAATTTTTAGAGCAATGCCAGTTTGGAATGGTCAGCAACTAACCGTGGTAATGGATAGGCCAGCAGATCCAGTCTGGACTTATACAAATGCCAACGTGGATGAAAGTGGTTTTAGTTATACATTTTCGGCTAGAAAATCGCGCCACAATGCAATTCAAGTTGAATACGCGGATAAAGAAAATAGCTATGAAAAGGCTATTGAGTATGTCTCTGATGACGAATCTATCCGCAAAAATGGATTAAATGTTAAGAAAATCACGGCTTTTGGCTGTACATCAAGAGGGCAAGCGCACCGCACTGCTTTATGGTTGCTGCAAACCGAAAAATTAGAAACTAAAACTGTTACCTTTACTGTTGGCGCAGAAGGGCTAATGCATATCCCTGGCGACATTATCAAAGTCGCTGATACGCACTATGCTGGTACGAATATCGGTGGTCGAGTTTTAGCAGTCAATGGCAAAACCGTAACATTAGATCGCGAAATCACCCTTAGCGGTAATAGTTATCTTAGCTATATCAATGCCAATGCTAAACATCAAAATATTAAGATTATCTCAGTCAATGGCGCAGAGGTAACACTCGATCAACCGTCGCTAGGTTTGGAAATCTACGGTGTATGGTCTTTAACTACTCAACAAGTAACAAGCCAATTATTTAAGGCGTTATCTGTAAAAGAGGAGAGCAAAGGCAAGTACACCATTATGGCGTTACAACATGAGCCACAAAAAGAGGCAATCGTTGATAATGGCGCCAAGTTTGAACCAGCAGGAACAACCGTACTTACTACACCGCAAATTAGTAACATTGGCGTGGCAGTAAATTCGGATGGGAGCGTATCAGTTGACAGTAGCGTAACTGGCGGTAATGGCATCGTCAAATACGATATCCGCATTTATAAAGGCGGTGTGCTATATGACGTGCGATTAGGGCAATCGTCTCCCAATCTTAATATAGACGGTCTCGAAAACGGAGATTATAGCGTCCTTGTCCAAGTTAAAAATGAGAATGGGCAGTTATTGAGTGAAAAAACTCAGACCTTTACCATCAATAAACCGCCAGTGCCAACAGGCGTAAGAACAACTGGCGGTCTGGGTAATATCACGCTTGAGTGGGATTGGGTTGATGATGCGACGGCGACAGAAATTTTTACTAGTGAAACAGATGACATTAAAACAGCCAAACGTTTGACGAAAGTCACAGCAAGAATGTACACGCACGAAGTTGGTGCAAAACAGGTGCGTTATTACTGGCTTAGACACGTGCGAGGGCAAAATGTCGGGGCTTTCCATCAACAAGCTGGAATAAGAGGCGAAAGCTCGGTTGATATTGATAAAGAACTGAAACTGCTGAATGAAAAGCTCAGTCAAAACATCATCAACGAAGTGTTTGATACTGCAGCCCCAGCACGTAAGTTGGAGATGGTGAAAACTGTGGCCAACCTCAATGTGAATCAGTTTCAAGGGGTAAAACAGGTTTACAATGAAAGAGACGGCAAGTTGTATCTCTGGAATGGCAGTCAGTACAAATCAAAAATACAAGCATCTGAAATAGATGGAAAATTAAATCAAAATCAACTTGATAATGAGCTAATTACCCAGCTCAATACAGCAAAAGATTCTGCGACACAAGCCGTAGCACAATCTCAAGAAGCTAAACGTAAAGTCGCAGAGCTGTCGTCTGAATTTAATAATATTAACTTTGATGTAGGTGCTCGTAACTATCTGCTTAATTCAGCGGAAAATAGAACATCGTGGACAGTGTCACAATCTGCAAAAGAAAGCTGGCAAGGTAAAAAACTCACGCTTTCTTTTAGTCTTAATGCGAAAGGCATTATCAGGGGCGGGCGTAATCGTGTCGGTTTATCTATGTTTTTGTACTACACCGATAATACGTATACGTGGATTGAGTGTTGGTTAAGCAACCATCAAGGCGATTATAGTGGCAGATTAAAATCAACAATCCAGTTACTCGATAAGCCGATTAAAAGTATTTCAAACTGCTCATTTAAAGTTGAGGTTGGCGGGGGAACTTGTGTTGCAACTAATCCTAAATTAGAGATTGGTAATGTTGCAACCGACTGGAGTCCAGCTCCCGAAGATTTGACGACTGTGATCCAGTTTGAAGACATTAAAAGATCGCTCACTAACGAATCTAACGCAAGGGTAGCTTGGGAAAACTCAGCTAACTCTCGTATTGGCAATGCTGAGGCGACAATTAATCAATTGGGCGGAACCAAAGCCAATAAAGACGAAGTGGCAACTATTGCTGCACAAGCGTTAAGGTCTCAATGGCAATCTGATGCTAAAGCTAAGGTGGACGAGGTTAGTCGAGCTATATCATCAGAGACTAGTGCTCGTACTGAGTGGCAACGCTCTGCTGAATCTAAGATTAATCGTGTAGATGGATTTTCGGCTCGCATTGATGAAATCAATCGGACGGTAGCCGATGTATCGGGTAAAGTATCGGCAACTCGCACTATTAAAACTCAAGCTATTGCTGGAGGTAAGACGGCTATTGCGGGTATTGCGCTTGGGGCATCTAGCTCTGGCCAAGATGTTGAAAGCTCGGTTATTGTGATGGCGGATA
>NZ_MUXX01000021.1 GCF_002015045.1 Haemophilus paraphrohaemolyticus | reverse complement strand
TCTATCGATTTTTTATGTTCCAATTATGCCATCGGTCATAGTTTTACTAGTTCGCACTTCACAATCTTGTAGCCTCGTTTTTTAAGCTCATCTACAAATGTTTTCTTAGTACCTAGCTTTGATTTGTTGCTTGCATTGCCCGCTAAAAAGATCCAGTAAAAGAGCAAATCTTCATTCGGCACGTCTTCGATTTTTTGATAAAAGTCCTCAAGGATTTTTAAGCAATCTTTAGCCCAAACACCGTATTCATGATTGCTCATACGTGGATCATCTCGATTGAGAGTGACGTATTTTCCGTATTTATTTTTATGCGGAAATGCCGGGCGTTTCTGTTCGATTTTTACCGCACTTTTCTTGCTTTTAATTGTAAATTTTAACGAAACAATGCTGCGCCCTCGCTTGATCGGCTCAACACTTACAAGAAGATCCGATTTAGCATTGATTTCATCAATAGCGGGCGTTAAAACACGCTGGTTAAAATTATTATATCTATCGTATTTATCCGAAACTTGTAACCAATCTTTAAGCTCATCAACACTTGTTTGTCTCCACCCTGTATCCCTATATTGAGAGCATAATTCATATAATCGAATTGTATGCGTACTAGAAAAAGCACCAATATTTACCAATTGATATTTAGTAAAGTTATTATGCAACTGCGCGATATAGGGTAGTAAATCCTCATGGAATTCGATATAAAAACGCCCTTCTTTTTTGAAATATGTTCTCTTATTAACTAAAACCACTTCAGTTAATTCTTTTTCATTATCTACCAATACAATCCAACGCTTTGATATTTTAAGTATTGCATTCCTAACCTGGGTATAAGCTGATTTTTCATCAACATCAGGAAAATGCTTACAGAAATCCGCAATAGTAAAATCAAACCCACGTTTAATAGGATTTTCAGGATTAAAAACACCTAGCGTCAAAGACAAAATTCTCATTTCATCAAGAGTCATGGAATAACTAGCTTGAACAAAACTATTAGCTTTAGAAATTGTTAATGATGTATCAGTCATAACCCACCCTTACGGTAACAAACAGCCATTAAAGACTACAATAAAAAATAAAAGTAGTCAAATACCGTAAATTTGTAGTCTTTTAACCGTAAATTTGTAGTCTTATAACCGTAAATCTGTAGTCTTATAAATAGCAAACCCCTTGTGCGACAAGCGATCCCAGAGCCTACAAACAAGAATACAAACAAGAATACAAAAAAATAGAGCCTAAAGGCTCTTTTTGGGGGCTTTCAGCCCTAATTTTTTATTTTTTTATTCAATGCAGAATTTAATAAGATTCCTAATGATTTTGCTATGCGTGTTGCTCAAGGGATTAGGCTATCAGATGAAGAAAAGAAAGAATTAAAAAGATTATTTATTAATATGGATTTTAAGCAAAAGAAACCATAAAGCCCCGAAGTGGTATATAAAAAATCGGAGCCGTAGGCGACTTCATTCAACTGTGCCAACTGACCAATGCGCATCAGCCTCCTCCCCAACGGATTCTTTACTCTATTGACCTTATAGTAGCTTTATAGTTTAAAATGGTACCACAACATTGTTCAAGTGGAGTCGTATTATGAGCAAATCCTGTGGTGGCGCCTGTGGCTGTGATGCAACGTCCGCAGCGGATACCGATATACAGGCCTCCTCCGAGGCGCCAGGGAGATGGGTCAGTGTTTATGCAGTGCCGAAGATGGACTGTCCATCAGAAGAACGAATGATTCGCCTAGCCCTGAACGGCTTTGAGGAGATTCGGGCGCTGTCCTTCGACTTGTCGAACCGCCGGCTGAAGGTCGTGCATGACGGCGAGGTCGAGCCCGTCACCTCGAAACTGAAGACCTTGGGGCTAGGCGCCTCGCTTCAGGAAACCGTCGCTGCAAATCCAGAGACCATCAAGGCCGCCGAGTTTTCGGCAGCTTCTGCTAAGCAAGAATCCGGGACCCTGCGCTGGTTGCTCGGCATCAATGCACTTCTGTTCGTGGTGGAAATGACTGCCGGTCTGATCGCCCAGTCCACCGGCCTGATTGGAGAATCCCTGGACAATTTTTCCGATGCGGCGGTGTACGGGCTTGCCCTTTATGCGGTTGGACATAGCGTGAAAATGCAGGTACGTGCCGCACATCTTGCTGGTGTACTGCAACTGATCTTGGCTGTGGGCGTGCTCGTAGAGGTGGTGAGACGCTTTGTATTCGGTAGTGAGCCTGAATCTCTGGTGATGATGGCTATCGCATTCGTCGCATTGATTGCCAATACCAGTTGTCTGCTGCTCATATCCAAACATCGGGAAGGCGGGGCGCACATGAAGGCAAGCTGGATATTCTCGGCCAACGACGTGGTAATCAACCTGGGGGGCATCACCGCCGGCGCCCTGGTCGCGTGGACCGGTTCCAATTATCCAGATCTGATTATCGGCACCATCGCGGGGGGGATTGTACTTAACGGTGCCAGACGCATTTTGGCGTTGAAGGGTTAAATAATGCTCATTATTGGCAAAAAGCTCTCGCCGTATGCCCTGTTTTATCTGCTTATACCCCTGCTTTGTTTTTTCTTTGTTTTTTTAGAGCCTTAATTGCATAGTTAAGCACCTGGTTTCGCATAAGACGTGGTTATGTTAAATGATTTTATGCACATTCCTCAGCATAAAAATTCATTAAAGGGCAGGTATTAAATCTGCATTTTCTTCAATGCGTAGCATCTTCATCTCAGATACAGAGGACGTAAACCAAGAAAGGTTGCTAGCTAATTTTTGAGTAGCTAAAACGCATTGAACAGGTGTTATATCTGCATTACCAAAATAGATATTTTGTTGATAAATGTTGAACCCTAAAGGCTCAAGTATTTTCTGAATATCATCATAAGCATTGTGCCAGTGCTTAGACGGATAGAGTTGTTCTAACAGAGTAATATCGAGTTTGAAAATAATAGCGTACATAATTTTTAGATTGAATTTTTAATGGCAACCTCATTCTAGGTTAAATTTAAATAGATTGCATACATTCGCCCGAAAAGACGATAGCCAAACAGTTAATTTAGATAAAAACCAAAGCAACAACAGAGTAATTGAGAATGCTTTTGAAGTTAGAAATACGCACACCTGTTGCAAATCAAAGATTTGCCTTTTCTTTCTTCGTTTTCAATATCTTACGGAAAAAGTGACTGAAATTTAATCGCATTTATTAAGCACAAATCTGTGCCAAATTTAGCACAAATCTGTTACTGATTGATTTTTAAGGATAAATCAGCAAAAAGCACAGATCTGTGCCATAAAAATGAGTAAAAAACACACACTTTGCACAAATCTGTGCTAAATCTGGCACAAATTTGTGCTTAGATTTCTACCGCCCTCACTCCGTTTCGGTTGCTCAACATAAAAAATCGATAG
>NZ_MUXX01000020.1 GCF_002015045.1 Haemophilus paraphrohaemolyticus | reverse complement strand
CGATGTTTGGGTTGTACAGAAGATTTGAAGAATACGGAGAACACAATGAAAAAATTAAGCAATAACGCCAAATTAAACCCACCCAACATAACCCTCACACATAAACCAACATAAATGGGAAGAAATTTGATAAAGTGGGAAGAGGTGAGAAAGGTGGAATGAAACAGCGTTACATATACAGAAAAAAGAAAACCCAGCGACTTTTTACGGTCACTGGGTTTGTTTTTAGGATTGGGCGAACATATCAAACTGCCGTTTGGCAATTTCTTCCTTCTGCACGCGTTTCACGATTTTGTAAATCCATTGCAAAGATAAACCATACTTCTTAGCAAGGTAGGCGTGGTTATTGCCGGTGAACTCGTTGAAAATTTGCTTTTCACGCTCACAGGCAAAAAGCGACATCGACTTTGGCACATACACATTCAATCCGCCCCAGTTATGTCCTGTTTTCAACGCCACAATCATTCCGATATTTTCCGCCATTTCCGCATCAATATCAGGAAAGCATTCACGCACTGCCATCACCGTATATTTTGCCAAATCTGCCAATAAATCGGGAGCTTTGGTTTGAAAGTCATTATTGTCAAATTTGGCATCAATCATTATTTACCTACTCGTTTTTTCCACTGTTTTAAATGCTCAATAATAGCTGCCGTTTGCTCGCTATCTAGCTCACGCCAGTCCGTAATCTCGGTATAATAGCGCTGCACAAATGCATTCAACGCCGCAGAACTGTTTTCATCAGCCACAGCTTTCCATACAGCCCACAGCTTACGTTGTTGAGCAGAAAGCGTGGTTGAACCTTGCGGTAAGCGAATTTTCGCCCCTTTTTGTTGCAATATTTTGACCAGTTTCACTAGCTCTGAATAGCTTATATTTTTCGCGGAATTTTGGTAGAATTGCTGAGATAATAGACTTCGATAAGTCTCATCGTCCATCCCTAACTGACTTTTCCCAATATGCACCAGTTGCAATAATCGTTTTCTCATCGTTTACCCCTTAAAATTGCTTTCAATCGTTGTAAATTACTTTCCATTTTTGCCTTTTCCTGTGCCATTTCCTCCACACTTTTCGGCGGTGGTGGCGGAAGCTCAGGATATTCACGCCGTGGCAAGGCTTCCAGAAGCTGTTTTGGCGTAGGAAACCAATCACAAGTCTGTCCAAGCGTTATAAATGCTGTCTCAAACCGCACCTTATCCAACTCCATATCCCACGACTTTTTATAAGTAAGTACCCGATACCATGCTTCCAGCGTAGGCTGTATTACATCTTCCGTAGGTGAATTTTTCAGACGTAACAGTAACAACATTGCCACGCCTTGAGCCAGTACGGGTTTTAGCCATTGGTTATCTTGCCCCATTCTAAAGCTCCTTTTATTGCGTTCATTTTATTGCTTGCAAGCGGGCGATTTTGCTCGGAATTTTGCACCACCACCGATATACCAACAGGCTTATGGCTCGCAATAATTTCCAACAAATAACCGTGCGACTTCATCGGTAATTTCAATGCTTGCCGATTTGCCATCATCTGATTGATCGCATAAATCCACGCCTCTACAGGAGCAGCACATTCCACGCCATCACGTTTAATCTTGCCCGCCTGAATCATCGGTGTAAGCTCACCTAATAAAGTGGCAACACGGTCAAAGGTGAGCGAACTTTTGGCAGGGCGGAACAGCCCCAAATAGCGAATCAACGCCTCGCCCAGTTCACCACTCACCATCAATGCCGCATTCAGCGCCTCGCTCGCCGCTTGATTGGCAATTAACGCATCCAACGAATGCAACGCTCCGCACGCACTACATTTCACTTTCATTTTCGGTTCTCCTAATACAAGAAAACCGCCCGAAGGCGGTTTGATTTATCTTAAAAAGTAATGCTGAGTTTCATCAAAATCCCCTTCGCATTACTTACATACGCTTTGGCGTATTCCATTTGTTCTTTATCCAGCGATTTCTCTGCCTGTTCCAGTTGAATAATCGCTTGGCGAAGTTGCATTTTTAAGGCTTCTAGTGTGGAAATCATTGTCTTTTCTCCCGTTTACCTTGCCACGTTTTGCAGTAGGTTTTGCGCATGTTGCACCACTCACGTTGTTTGAGTGTTACCGCTTGTTTTGCCGCTTCTCCCCACAATTCACCAGCTCTGGCATAATTGCCCGAACGCTCCATTGCTGCTGCGGTTTCAGCCGCTTTGCGATAGGCTTCTTCGAGTACATCTCGATCTACTTTTGGTCTTCGGCTCATTTTCGCACCTCTTCATCATTCGGCTTAATGACAAACTCTTCTACATCCTCGCGAATGGTTACGCCTGAAATCGACCGAGCCACCTCAGGCTCCGCAAGCATTGCCTCTTTATTCAGCTCTTCTTTCGTGCGAATAAAGCGGAACAGCCCAAGATTGCGAAGGCTTTCCAAAATGCTATCAATCCCTTTTGCCACCACCGCAGGCGGTTTCGCACGCCATTGCACTTCGCCTGTGGTGAAATAAGCAGTTTTCTGCTTGCCACCGTTGGTCAGTTCTAACCGACGGCTCTCACAAAACGCTTGCACCGCCTTTTGTAACGGCTTCACTTGCTCTTTAAGAGCGGTTAATTTTTCCATATATTTTTCATCAACCACTGCTTTCTCGTCCGCTTGCAAGGTGGAAAGTCGGACCTGCTCACGTTCTAAATCGCCGATTTGCTTAATCGCCATCGCCACTTCATCTTGGGTTTGCAAGGTGATTTCTAATACTTCGCTTTTTACTCGTGTTGCTCGTTTAGCCATTGTTTAATTCCTTAGTAATTACAAGTCTGATTTTTCCGCATTTTCTACCCAATACTGCTTCAAGTTCGGTTTTATCGCCATTAGTTGAACCATTAAACTGTTTAATGCCACCAAATAATGCCTGTGTAATACCTTCGCGGTCATCAATGAGTGCTTTTGCTAAGGCTTTGCAGCAGATAAGAAAATGTTCAGGATCATTTGGTTTAATTGGTTTCATTTTTGTCATTGTTCGTTACTCCTTTCGTGCAAGTATAAGGATAAAAATCCGCGTTAATTTTGGGGGTTAAGCTGCCGTTATAGCTTTGCAGGTACACCACACCGTCCACACAAAGCTCACGGTAATTTATGTTTTTACCGCACCCAGCTAACAAAAATGCGGTCAAAATCAAAGTCAATTTCTTCATCATTGCCCCCTAAACCTGCATCACCACATCGCCATTCACTTTGGGCACCCCCAAACTTTCGGCTAAATTCATCGCGGCGGTAAGCAAATTGTTCGCCGCGAGCGGATAAAGCAGGCTGGTGGTGGTTTTATTTCTGCCCACCGCCGTTAAGCGTTGTCGTACTGCTAAAAACGCATCTTCTTCAAAAATGTCGCTCAATTTTTTGCCCACTTTTGCCAAGCGGAACGCCACATAGTTTTCCAATTCCGCATCGAGTGGGGCAAGTTCCACTACCTCACAGCGTTGCACCACTTCACGCACTTCTGTGTTGCGTTCGGAAAGTTTGAGTTTCAACTCAGGCTGACCAATCAACACAATGGAAATCAGCTTTTTAAACCCATCTTCCAACTCAAAAAAGCGTTTTAAGTGTTTCAAGGTTGGAATCGGCAACGAGTGCGCTTCTTCAATAATCAGCACGTTGGAATAGCCCGATTTGCAACTTTCTTTCAATACATTGTGCAACTGGCGGAAACGTGACTCGGGAGAACGTTTCACGCTTTGCAATGGCGCAAGGGTAGAAATAATTGCCTCCGCAATATGTGCCGCTTTCAGCGTTTTGCCCTTGATGTCGTTGTCTTCCATCGCAATGATGTAAGGCTCAATCACCGCAATCGGGGCGTTTTCCGCTCGAATGCGATCAATCAAATCACGACGCAGGGTCGATTTGCCCGCGCCTGATTCGCCCACAACAGCCATAAAGCCGCCGTGTTTTGCCGTTTGATACAACGCCTCACGTACATAACGAATATCTGACGTGGCGAAAACTTCGTCAGCCGAACGAATATCGACGGAAAAAGGGTCAATCGGCAGTAAAAAATGTTTCTTAGTGGCTGGAAATAAAGCCTGTTTTGCGAGTAACATAATCTCGTCCTTAATCTCTTTGGTTGTTTTAAGGGCGGAAGCGGCAGGCTCGGTCGCCAAACTTTCCCCTGTCGCTTCCTTTTCTAATAGCGTTGCAAGCGGTTGGTTTATCCCAATCTTTTGCAAAGACGCTATTAAACTCTTCTCAAATGCCGCCCACTCCCGCACCCGTTGATTATGGTTTATCAACTGGGAAATGGTCGCAGGCGACACTTTCATCATCTGTGCTAACTGCCTTAAGCTCACGCCTTTATCAATCAGCACCTGTTTTAACTTCAGCATAAAATGCTCCTTCAATCAGTCCCCCTCTTTTGTAAAGAGGGGGTAGGGGAGATTTTGGTGGTTAAGCGGCAAGCAATTTCAAATGCGACGTTTTAGGCTCTGGTGCCACAAACTCCGCTTTAAAATCCTCAAACCCCAAGCCCAATAGCCGTTCTGCTTCAAGTGGCGGCACACCTTGCGGGTATCTGCCATTCACCCATTGATAACACTCACCGTTCCACAATTCACCCCAGCGCGCTTTGCCATTTTTGGCAAATTCCACCACCGACATCGGTTTTTGCTCCACCCGTCGGGCGTTGGTGGTGAGTTCGTGTTCTTGACCTTTTTTCGGCATATACCAATTCAAGTCCGTATTCTCAATGTGTTGATATGGATTGATCTCCCCATTAAATAATGGTGCGTTGGCTTTCTTCGCTCGTTTCAACTCATCTTCGCTTTCTACACCATAAGCAAGTTGTTCAGCGGCTTCTTTATTGGCTTCAAATGCCGTTTTGCGATGTGCCTTGTATTCTTCGCCAATCATTGCCGCATCCACTCTAAAGCCTAGCTCGTTGATTTCCACAGGCTCTAACACCACCCAGTAAGGTTTTAGGCTCATCGTGCCATCATCAGCAAAAACTTGCTCAAAGCACTGCACCTGCACACATTCAGGGCGATAAGGATTTTTGCCTACCGTGATTTTCTCGCCGATTTTCACATCAGGCACATCACGCACATCGTATCGGCGATTTTCAAAGCTGATTTCCAGCTTATCTGTCACCAAGCGTTCTGTGAGCACAGTAATCATTAGCTCTTGGCAAATCTCCCGACTAGGTGGAATAGTAAGTTCTTCAGCACGAATGGTTTGCCACATCTGATAACGTGTTCGCCCATGACGAGAGTGTTTTTTAGTGCTGTTAAAATACCGCATCCATTGGTGAGCAAGCTGGTTTAACTCCGTCAAGCCACTCACATTCATAAACCGCAAACCGCTTTCAAACTGGCGTTCCACAATATCGTTGCCTTTTTCCACTTGCCCTTTGGCTCGGGCATTGTGGGCTTTCGGAATTTCCATTTTCACATCAAGTTGATGTAATAAATGAGTAAACATCTGAGATGTATTTGCTGTTCCTCGGTCAAACATTAGGATCTTTGGTACTCCATAGAAAGGTTCACTTGGGTTATCTTTCTTCTGAATGGCATTGATAAAACATTGGCTGACATTTTCCGCTGTTTCGCCACCGTAAACATATTCCACATAAATCACCCCGCTGGCGTGGTCAGTGATCACATATCGCCACACCCGTTGCGGTTCCACCTTTGCCACATTGGCAGGTTTGTTTTTGTAAAACTGTTCTGCCTCCATCACACACAACCCATTGCCTTTACCTGTTTCTTTCAAGTAATAAAGCACACACAAAGACGGGTCGATTTGCCAAACGTGGTTCGGGTGTCGGCTTTGCAACTGCACCACAGGGGCTGGGCGTAACATTTGATCAGGGTGAAGTCCTGCATTGCGTAACGCTCGCTCTACCGAACTGGCTGAATAAGGGCGAACTTCGCCTGTATTCTCATCGGTAAACTCTGCCTTAATTTTGTCATTGGCTCGTAAAATATTCATGACTTGCTCCAAGGTCATCATCGTTTTGCCATTGTTTCGTCGCATATGAAGCCAAGTTGAGTTAATCAATCTAAGCTCATCTTCATTTAGTTGATGTTTACCTTTATCACATCTCACTTTGCGACCGCTGGCAGGGCGAAAAGGCTTAATTTGTTTTAAGAAAGTACCCCGACTTAAACCGCAGGCGGTGCAGCCTTCTTCAATAATTTTCTCCTTCTCGCCAAACTTTGCCGTCTCCACAAGGTTTGCCCAGTGGGATAGCACACTCGGTAAAATTGCCATTGCATTTTCCTTACTCCACAGTTTCTAGATCAGATTTATCCGCCCAAGGGGAATCAGGTCTTGCCCATTCAGGCACATTCGAGCCACTTGGCACATCATCAAGCTGAAAGTGGAATTTAAGTTCCGACAAAATCAACTGATACTCGGCAAGCACGCCACTCATAAACTGCTTATGGTCAATGCCGGTGCTTTCCGTGTGGGCGGTTAAGGCTTCAAAGGCTTGGAATACTTGCCCTCGTAGCACCGCTTCTGCTTTGTAAGAAATCGCAGCCGCTTCTTCGCGTAACGCCCCGCCACGTTGTTCAGGTGTTTGGGTTTCAATCGCTTTGGTTTTCTTCGCCAGTTCCAAATCAAGGTGGTTAATACGGTCATTTTTCGCCGCAATCATCTTAGCCTGAGCCTCATAATCATCGCTTTTGCGTTTCAGCTGGGCTTGCAAGGCTTCTTTTTCCTTGGCGTGTTTCGCAGTTAAATCTTCGATTTTCTCAATCAAATCTTCTTTATCTGTCGCTTCCGAATAATCTGCCTCCACAATCTCCGCACGGGCTTCCTCAGGCAACTGGCGAAGTTTTCGCATTTCTCGGTAGCCTAAGCCGAGGCGTTGGGAGGTTTCAAAGAACTCTTCGCCGAAGGTGTTTAGGTTTAAAAGGTCTTGATCAATCTTTTCTCCGCTAAAACCAAGTGTTGTGCAAAAATCTCTAAAGGTGGTAACCGTTACCATTTTTCCATCTTGGTCGGTTAGCTCTAAGTCTTTGTAACGCTTACTTTCTTTAATTTCCTGTAATGATTTTAAAGTGGTAACCGTTACCAGCTTTCTAGTAAAGTCGAATGCCTTAATCATTCCCACCAATTCATAAGCCTGAGCCTTATCCTGCGTCATCGCTTTACTTGCCAATGCCACCGCATCTTGTTGTTCACTTAATCTTAAATCTGTCATCGCTTACTCCTAAAAACCGCCTGTTGCCACACGGTGGCGCATTTCATTAAATCGTTCATTCACTGCCTGCATATCTTGCTCATAACACACCGCAAGGTTGAGCAGGGCAAAACTGAGCGTCCAGTTGCCGGTCGGTAATTTCCGCAAAAAGCCTTCGCTTTCTAAAATCGCTGTGGCACGGGTGATATTCACCGGCGTTTCAGAAATCGCTTCGCACAAATCCTTATTGCTTAAGCCGTCCATCGTTCGCCCTTTTAGGGCTTTTAAAATCCGCAACGCACGCTGCGTGCCATTAATTCTTTCTTTCATTGTAAAAATCCTTTCTCTTTCAATCGTGCCACTGCATTCGGATCACGCATAAAAGCAGGCGTGGATAAATCAATTTGGGTAATTGGGTCAATTACTTTGTAACCTTGTTTTCTGAGTAGGTAACTCATTAGTCTGTTTAACAGTTTCATCTTGTTCTCCTATTGTTTTTCTAAATAAAGAGCGGTTAGATTTTTCGCTGTTTTTTCCAAATTGTTAAAGAGCAGGTTGCGTGATTAAGCCGCCGCTTTTAAGCCAAGTTTCACGGCGATTTCATGTCCGATACCACGTTTAGCTTTAATCGTGCCATTCAACACGCGGTAAACATACAATCGGTCATAACCGTGTTCTCTTGCCCAATCAGCGAAAGATTCACCGCGAGCTTCAAACTCGCTTTTCACCTGTTCAGGCGTTTTAACATTCAGCATTTTTTTCTCCTGTTGTGGTATAATTGATAAACAATCAATAAACTATATTCTGAATTTTATTCAGATTTTCTGAATTTATCAAGAGGAAATTATGGATTCTTTCAAAGAAAAGTTACTTCGCTTAAAAAATGAACTAAAAATATCAACAGATAAAGAAGTGGCAGCGGCTTTAGGTATGAAACCGACCGCTTTTGCAGAAAGAAAAAAAACCAATAGTTTCCCAGATAAACAGCTTTTTGATCTTGCTCGACAAAAAGCAGACCTTGATATTGAGTACATCTTGCTTGGACATCGCCGTGAAACCTATGAAGCGATAGAACAGGAAATGTTAAAAGATATGCCTAAGACTGATTTTTCTGACAAAACAGGCTTGTTGGTGCAGTTATTTATGCAATGTGATGATCAGGGACGCGCAGCGATTTTAAGCGTGGCTCAGACAATGGCGGCAATGGGGCAAGCGGCAGGAACGACTAACATTGCACAGCAATTCAATAACAACAGAATTTTAGGTAGCTCCTTTACAGTAAAAAACAAATAATGCAGCAATTTAATCACAACATTATTTCTGATAGCACATTCACGCTGAATTACTTCAACGGAATGAATGAAGAAGAAACGAAAGAAATCTTAACGCAATTTTCAGATGAGCAACTTCAACAGGCAAAAAAGTTGCTGAAAAAAGAATACCGCTGTATTTTTCTTTCACCTTTTACATTTAAATGGTTTTGGATATTGTTGGCGTGCGTGCCACTCTTACCGAGTACGGTAAAATTTACTCCAGAAATGCTGGTAAACATCTATGCTGATGATGCCATTATGCTAATAGCATCTATTATTGGGGCATTTACCGCCATATTCTTGCTATTTATGGCGTTGATGAATTGGTGCATTACCAAAATGCGACCTGATATTGAAGCCATAAACCAACTATTAAAAGAAAACAGGTGCCGATTTAAGCTTATCGAAGATGAATTATCTTCTCGTAAATATCAATATTGGAAAATGAAATACAACGTTAAAAATCAATTAATTGACTATATGGAGTAACCAATGAAAAAACTACTTGTATTAACAACCGCACTTTTTTCAGTTTGTGCAATTGCAAACACAGACAAAGCCAATGAAAAACTGGCGGAAAATTTCGGCTATGCAATGCAGGCTTCGGGTAATTGTAGTGATCTCAATATGCGTCTCGATACAGCTGGCAAAGTAGAAAAATTGCTTGGTGAAGATCCGACTTCAAAAGAAAGCCGATACAACGAGTTCTATTCAAAAGGCTTAATAAAAGCAAACAAAGACAAAAACCTTTGCGCGAATGCGTGGAAGAAATTTGGCTGTCAAGGCACAGAAACAGCAAAACTTTTACAAACCAATCCGTTTACCAATAAAACGGGTGAAAAATGCATGTTTAACTAAGGAATAAGAATGAAAAAATCCCTAAAATACGTCGCTTTCGCCCTATTAGGCGTAGCAGTTGCCGTATTTGCTAAAGAACAATTCCAATGCGAAGGCAAGCGCATCTGTAAAGATATGGATAGCTGCGAAGAAGCCCGTTTCTATCTCACCCAATGCGGTGTCAGTAGCCTAGACCGCGACAAAGACGGCGTGCCTTGTGAAAGTATTTGTGGTGGGAAGAAAAAGAAATAATTGAGGAACTGAGGAATTAAGATGACAACTGAACAACAAAACTTAAACTTAAGAACAACAAGCTTTGAATTAGTCTATGACGGTGGTAAAACGGAAGATCATGTTATTGATGCCGATGTACTTGGTCGTAGCTTAATGGCATTTTCGGCAATGGTAAAAGAAGCTAATGAATTGCTAAACGGTCCGAATAGTGAAATTAGCATTGAAGTGAAAGCCTACAAAGAAGGATCATTTGAAACGTGGTTTGCTATTGCTCAAATGGGAGGGCAGCTTAATGTAGCGGAGGTATTAGGGCTTGCTACGGGCGGAGCCGTTACTGGTGGTTTAATTGCAGTTGTCAATAAATTAAAAGGTCGTAAAGTAACCGATGTTATTATTGATGAACGAACACAAAGTCTAAAAATAGATGGAGAAACCATTGAAAGTACGAAAGAGATTAATACACTTTTACAAAGCAACCCTATTCGTAAGGATTTATCAAAAATTTTCCATCAACCGATTTCTCGTGATGTAAAAGCAAAACTCTACACAGGCAATAAACAACAAGAATTGCTTGAAGTAGGGTTTGAACAAGTAAATTATTTTCGTGATCAACAAGTAACAAAAACGATTACAACTATTGAACCAGATAAACAATATATTCGTATTGCAACGATTAACTTTGCTTCATCTCAAAGTGGCTGGAAAGTCATTCTACCAAATGAAGAAACACCTGTTGCAGTTAAAATTAACGATGAAAAGTTTTGGAAACAAGTGAAAGAAAATACGGCAAGATTTTCATCAGATGATTTATTTTATGTTGAGTTGGAAATCAAAACCGTTGATAATGGCATAGAACAAAAGAAAACTTATGCCATTAAGCAAGTGATTGAACATTCGCCTGCGGATGGTAAAAATAAAGTAGTATAAAATTTATTTCAATCTAAATTAGTTTAGAAGAAAACGATGAGTATCAGCACTATTATTGCGCTTGTGGCTCTTTTTGGTGTAATTGGATGGGCGGTAACTAACCGCCTATTAAACTATTTTATTCACGACAATATTTTGCGACTTACAACCATAAAAGCAGATGGCTCTAAAGTTGTAGAAGAATTTGATTTAGATGAATTAACAGTAGAACAAATTGCACACCTAAGAGAGCGTTTAAAACAAGTAAAAAAAAGAAAGGGTGCTACAACGAATGAATAAGAAAAGGCTCGCAGGATTAAATACGATGCTGATTGCAATTTATTCACAGTTGTTGCACTCGGCTTTTTCACACTTTCAGGTCAATTTTCAAGCATTACCCGCAATTATTGGGCTTGTATCAGGCGGGTTAAGCTACCTCACAACTATATTAGTTATTTGGGTTGATCCACCTGATGTTACTTTGCTTTTAACTAAGCGAAAAATTAACAAGCAAATAGCGAGATTAAGAACACAATGTCAAAATATTGCGGATAACGATCCTAAGAAACAAGAAAAGTTGGATAAAATTCACGAATATCAACAAACACTTGATGAGCTTTATGATAAAGAAATCCAGTCTTCCTTAAATTAGTTTAAAATCAATCTATACTATTTTTTATTAAACTCCAGTTATTAAATAATCCTTAATAAATGGAGTTTTTTATGTCTTTCCCCATCACCAAAATCGTGATCCATTGCTCTGCCACTCAAAACGGCAAGCAGTTACGCACCACCACTCAAACCGCAGCACAACGTATTGACGACTGGCACAAACAGCGTGGCTTTCAGCGTTTAGCAGGCTACTACAAGCAATTCAATCCGCACCTACAACACATCGGCTACCATTTTGTGATTGACACTGACGGCACAGTCGAAACAGGTCGTGAAGAAGGCGAAACGGGCGCACACGTCAAAGGGCATAACTTAAACAGCCTTGGCATCTGCTTGGTCGGCGGTATTCGCAAAGACGGCAAAAACCACGGCGAATACACCGAAAAACAATGGCAGGCACTACATAAATTATTGCGCCAATTAGAGGCTAAATATCCCAGCGCTCGCATTTGTGGACATCGTGATTTAAGCCCCGACCTTAACGGCGATGGCACAATCAGTCCGAATGAATGGATTAAAGATTGCCCATGCTTTGATGTGTGGAGTTGGTTGGATTCCGAGCAGGTTGTCAATTTAGAACATTTGTTTAAATAAATCTCCCCTAACCCCTCTTTACAAAAGAGGGGAACGGTAAAACGGAGAAAAAACAGCCCCCTCTTTAGAAAAGAGAGGCTGAGGGAGATTTGAAGAATACGGAGAACACAATGAAAAAATTAAGCAATAACGCCAAAATTAGCCGTGCAATCAATAAAGGTCGCACGGTTGCCCAATGGTTTTACTTACGCTGGGGTTACTAATGGCACTCAAAGAATTGATTACCAACGACAACGGTCGCCTTTCTACCACCGCCTTTATCCAGTTTTTCGGGGCTTTATTGATGGCTGGTATTTTGGTTTATGCCGTGTGGTTAGACCGTGCCTATGTAGGCGAACTCTTTACCACCTTCGCCCTATTTTGTGGTGGTGGCGTGGCGACCAAAGGTTTCGCTAATGCGTTAAATAATCGGGGGCGTGAAGAATGATTTTTTATCTGATTTTAGGCTTTTCTGCCCTTGTATTGCTTGGCGTGGGTGTGGCTTGCTACAAAATTCGCAAGGCAAGGCAAGAAATCGACCGCTTGTTTAAGCAAAACGAGCAACTGCAACAGGAAAAAGCTGTAGCGCAAACCCAAGTCAAACATTTTGAAACGAGAAAAAAGAATGAAGAAAACAACCGCACTTCTGATCGCAATGGGCTTATTGACCGCCTGCAACAGCAAGGTGATCTCCGTGATTAACCCGAGCTGTTCAGGCTTTGGTGTAATCAAGGCAAGTCGCCAAGACACCACCGAAACTTTACGGCAAATTGCAGTGCATAACGCCACCTATCGCGGCATCTGCAAGGAGCAAGCTGATGACCATTAACGTCGAATTTTGGCACTTAGTGGGGTTGTTGCTTTCATTCTTAGGTTGCTGTTTTGGTTTTGCCAAAATCTTAGTGGCTCAATTTCAAAACAGTTTGAGTGAACGGCATCAAAACCAACTGAAAGTGAATGAAAAGGTGGACGACTTAGAACGCCAAATTAACCAAATGAACAGTCAAATGCCCTTGGTTTATGTACTGCGAGATGACTACATTCGTGGACAAACGGTACTAGAAGCCAAGATGGATGCACTGCATAAAACCCTCAGTGATTTATACAAAATGGAGAGTGCAAAATGATGGAAAAAGCACGCCGCGAAGGTATGCGTTGGCAGTTGCTCAACGTATTACATAAAGCAATGCCTTACACCACCAGCGAGCAGTTTTTACTTGATGTGATGCGTGGCATTTACCCAAACGTCACCGCTCTTGAAGTGCGTCAGCAGTTGGAATATCTCGCCGACCGCAGACTGGTGGAAATCGACAAACAACCGCACGGTGTATGGTTTGCCGACATCAACCGCTTAGGTGTGGACATTGTGGAATACACCATCGACTGCCAAGCAGGTATCGCCCGCCCTGAAAAGTATTGGGCGTAAGGGGAAATTATGGCACCTCGCTCAAGTATTGAAAAACTGCCCGAAGATGTTCGCCGCTGGCTAGAACGTGCCTTAACTGAGAACGGCTTTTCGGGCTATGTGGAATTGGAAACGCTATTACGTGAGAAAGGCTATTCCATCAGCAAATCGGCGATTCATCGCTATGGGCAGAAGATTGAACGCCGTTTTAAGGCAATCAAGGATAGTACTGAAGCGGCTCGCATTATTGCCGAAGGCGCAGAAGATAAGGAAGACAAACGTAGTGAAGCCTTAATGGGGATGTTGCAGTCGTCCCTATTTGACGCGCTTGTGGACATCGAAGAAGCCAAAGACGATGAGATGACCCCGATGGAGAAATTTCAAGCCCTAAGTTTTGCGGGCAAAAACGTGGCATCACTTATTCAAGCCAGCACTAAGCTCAAAGTCTATCAAGCCGATGTAAAACGACGTGCAGAACTTGCTGCTGAAGAAACGGAAAAAATTGTTATTCAAGCAGGTTTATCGGCGGAAACCGCCGACAAAATCAAACAGCAAATTTTAGGTATTGCATAGTGAAAGAGCTTATTCCCTTTGACCCAAATGAACTACTGCTGGGCTATCAAAAACGTTGGATAGCGGATAAATCGCAGCTCAAAATCGCCGAAAAATCTCGCCGAACAGGTTTGACGTGGGCAGAAGCCGCTGATGATGCATTGATTGCCAGCCTTGCCAAAAAAGACGGCGGCTCTGATGTGTTCTACATTGGGTCAAATAAGGAAATGGCTCGCGAATTTATTGATGCGGTAGCAATGTGGGCAAGGGCGTTTAACTATGCAGCGGGCGAAATTCAAGAAGAAGTATTGCAAGATGAAGATAAGGACATTTTGACCTATGTGATCTATTTTGCTTCAGGCTTCAAAGTGAAAGCCCTTTCCAGTAATCCGAAAAACTTACGCGGTATGCAAGGCGTGGTGGTAATTGATGAAGCGGCCTTCCATGAATACCTTGCGGAAGTATTGAAAGCAGCACTCGCTCTCACAATGTGGGGGGCAAAAGTGCGGTTGATTTCTACCCACAACGGTGCGGACAACCTTTTCAATGAGCTGATTTTAGATAGTCGGGCAGGCAGAAAACGCTACTCAGTGCATACGATTACCCTCGATGATGCCTGTGCTGAAGGGCTATACCAACGTATTTGCCAAGTCAGCAAGCAAGAATGGACAGCCGAAAAAGAAGCAGAATGGAAAGAAAACCTACTCAATGACACTGCAACCAAAGAAGATGCGGAAGAAGAATACTACTGCGTACCGAAAAATGGCACAGGCTTATGGCTCTCGCGAGCCTTAATTGAACGCCAAATGAGCGAAAACACACCCATAATCCGAATGACGGCAAAATATGGCTTTAGCCTTGTGCCTGAGCCGACACGCTATCAGGAAATGCTGGATTGGTGCGAAACCACGCTTCAGCCTATTTTGCAAACCCTAGATGAAACACAGTTACATTTTTTAGGCGAAGACTTTGCCCGCAGTGGCGATATGACCTCTTTTGTAGTGTTAGCTCAACAACAAAACTTAACAAAAAGCGTTCGGTTGATTGTAGAGCTAGGTAATATGCCTTACAAGCAACAAGAACAAATCGTGCTGTTTATTCTCAAGCATTTGCCACGCTTCGCTGGTGCAGCTTTTGATGCACGTGGGAACGGGGGCTATTTAGCCGAAGCTGCTCGCGATGCGTTTGGCTCATTGGTGGATTGCGTGCAGTTATCGGAAAAATGGTATCGCGAACACACCGCCCCATTTAAGGCCGCACTCGAAGATGGCGAACTCGACAGTATACCTAAAGATGCCGATATTCTTGCCGATTTGCGTTCATTCCAAGTGGTGAAAGGCGTGCCACGCATTCCCGATAAACGAACCAAAAGTGCAGACGGCAAAAACAAACGCCACGGCGACACCGCAATTTCTTTATTGCTCGCTCATTATGCCAGCCGTCAGTTGGTGCAGTTGCCGGTTAAAGCCCACAGTCGCAAACCAAGAGCCAGCCGAAAATTAACGCAAGGATATTAACCATGATCGCATTTGTAACTTTAACCATTTCTGCCGCTGTGCTGATTTTTTACGACAAACCGTTTTGGTGGGTATTTTTATTGCTTGCCGCCTTTGTGGATTATGAAAAATAAGGAAAGCCAATGACTCTGAAAAAACAAGATTTAATCCGCATCATTGCCAGCCGTGCCAACGCCATTGACTATTGGTCGTTTATGCACTATTTGCCAAACCCTGATCCTGTGTTGAAGAAAATGGGCAAGGATATTTCGGCTTATCGTGAAATTTTATCAGACAGTCACGTCGGGGGCTGTGTTCGCCGACGTAAAGCAGCAATCAAAGGGCTGGAATGGCGTATCACACCTACAGGCAATGAAAAAACGGACAAGATTTTAACCGCACTTTTCGACCGCTTGCCGATGAGCCAAATTATCAGTGAAATACTTGATGCCACACTGTTTGGTTATCAAGCGTTAGAAGTGATGTGGGAAAGCAAAGACGGCTTGTTGTTGCCTGTTGCCATTGTCGGCAAACCGCAAGAGTGGTTCGTTTTCGATGATGAAAACCAGCTCAGGCTCCGCACTAAAGACAACATCAACGGAGAAGAACTGCCGTCTTATCGAATGTTGCTGGCAACCCAAAATGCGACCTACATCAACCCGTATGGCTTAGGCGATTTATCTCTTTGCTTTTGGGCGGCGACTTTTAAGAAAGCAGGCTTTAAGTATTGGTTGGAATTTACCGAAAAATATGGCTCCCCTTGGCTAGTGGGGAAACATCCGCGACAAGCACAAATTCACGAAGTGGAAGACTTGCTCGACAGTATGGAAGCGATGCTCGGCACAGCGGTTGCCGCGATTCCTGACGACAGCACCATCGGCTTAGTGGAAGGTGCTGATAAAAGCGGTTCATCCGAAGCCTTTGATAATTTCATCAAATACTGCAAATCTGAAATTGCCATTGCCTTATTAGGACAAAACCAAACCACCGAAGCGGAAGCTAACCGAGCCTCTGCCACCGCGGGGCTAGAAGTGACGCGTGATATTCGCAACGACGACGCCAGTCTTGTAGAAGGCACGTTCAATCAGTTGTTGGCGTGGATTTGTGAGCTGAATTTTAGCGTGGACAACTTGCCAATCTTCGAGCTATTCGAGCAAGAAATCATTGACAAACTGCAGGCGGAACGTGACAAGATTTTGACTGAAATTGGCGTGAGCTTTACCGAGCAATATATCCACCGCACTTATGGCTTTGAAGAGGGCGATATTGTGATGCAAGAAATCTCCGCTAACCCATCTTTACAAAAGAAAGGGACGGATAAGGTGGATTTTGCCGAGCCAATCCCAAAAAGCGTGATTGAAAGCATTGGCGAACAGTTGGAGGTGGAAGGCGAAGCCGTTGTTGAAACTTGGCTACACGATATTCGCGACCGCTTAGGACAAGCGGAGAGTTTGGAAGATTTTCGCAACCAACTTGATAGTCTAATTCCAGAACTCAGCTATGCCGAATATGGCGAACTGCTGGCGTGGGGTTCAACCGCTGCCCAATTTGCAGGGCGACAATCTGTAGAAGATGAGCGTGCCAAGTCCCTCTCTTTCGTAAAGAGGGGCTAGGGGAGATTTTTGAATGAAATTCACCTTTGAAAATCAAGTCAAATACTTTGAGAAAAAGCTCAATTTACCCACCAACAGCTACCTTGACGTACTCGGTGAAGAACACGACTACTTTTTTATGGTCGCAGGAGCAAACCGCAATGAGGTGCTGCTTGCCTTTCGTGAAGCAGTAGATAATGCCATTGCCAACGGCGAAACGCTGGAGGGCTTTCGCAAGCGGTTTGATGAGGTTGTCTCTCGCACAGGCTGGGATTACAAAGGCGGTAGAAATTGGCGAACTCGTATTATTTACGACACTAATGTTTATGCGGCTTACAATCGCGGGCGGTTGCAACAGCATTTAGATTTGGCTGATGTGATGCCTTATTGGGAATATCATCACCACGACAATAGCCACCCACGCCAAGAGCATATTGATTTAGACGGCACGATTTTGCCAGCCAGCGATCCATTTTGGCATTATTATTACCCGATTAAAGCCTATGGCTGCCACTGCACCGTCACCGCTCACGATGAAGACGACCTCAAGGAAATGGGTAGAACCGTCAGCCCTTCGCCTGAAATTGAGTGGGAAGAAAAACTGGTTGGCACACGTTCAGGCAATCCCCGAATGGTAAAAGTGCCAAAGGGTTATGACGTGGGCTTTCAACCGCATAATTTTGAGCGTTTGACCGCAGGGCGGAATGCAGACGTAGATCAGCTACTTTTCAACAAAGCCGTTACCGCCGAACCGAAACTTGCCAGCCTCTTAATTGAAAACGTGTTACAAAATCCACGTGCGATGATGATATTAAACGGGGCGATGAAGTCTATGGTAGATCAAGTTGCCAGCGAAAAAATAGCTCGTGGGCAAATCAAAAACGTGGGCGTAATCCCTGCCAAAGTGATTGATAAATTAAACACTCTTGAAAAAGCTCCACAAAGTGCGGTGATTGCAGTGCGAGATGATGACGTGTTACACGCCTTGCGTGATACCAAGCAAGCCAAAGGCATTAACCTGCCGATTGAGTTTTGGGAGCAGTTGCCAGAGAAGTTGAGAAATCCAAAGGCAATCTTGTTGGAACGTGATCAGAAATTACCTACGCTGATTTTTGTGTATGAAACCGAGCAAGGTAAAGTAGCAATCAAAATGGATTACGAAGTAAAGCTCAAAGACGAATTAAGCAAGAAAAAGCTGGTTCATAAAGTCAATCTAGTTCGCACAGCAAGCACAATCAAAAGCAAAGTTGAATGGAACGATTTTAAGAAAAGCTACGAATTATTATGGGGTGATTTGGATTAACGGTGGTTTGCCTGATTCGAACAGGATAATAACGGATGAAACATTGCCGCCAACCTTTCCAGTAGGAAACCCCCACCGTTAGAAATACTATACGCCCAACTTATTTTTTAATCAATAGGAGAATAAAAATGACTGAACGTGTTACCCAAGAACATTTGGAATCTATTATCACAGATAAACAATTCCACCGATTAACAGAAACGCTCACGGTTTGTGTATTAACCTTGCGTAATGGTTTTACAGTAACAGGTGAATCCGCCTGTGTTTCACCGAAAACCTATAACCAAGAAATTGGCGAACGTATTGCCTTTGAGAACGCCTTTAATAAATTATGGCAACTTGAAGGCTATGTGTTAAAAAATAAATTAGCTGGCTTTTAGCGATGATTAAAATCACCCTCAACGACACCCAAGCGGTCGCAAAACTGCACCATGTTGCCAACCAACTGCAACACCCTCGCAGGCTCTATGGCGTGCTGGGCGAAACCTTGAAAAAAATCCACGCGGAACGGTTTAAGCAAGAAATAGCACCTGATGGAAGTAAATGGCAATCGCTTTCACCTAATACTTTGGCTCGCAAGAAAAAGAAAGGCAAGTCCACCAAAATTTTACGTCAAGATGGTTATTTGTCGGATAAAACTGCATATAACTACAACGACCAAAATGTGGAATTTGGCTCTGATGCCAAATATGCTCGCTTGCACCAATTTGGCGGTAAGGCGGGGCGTGGGGGTAAAGCCACCATTCCAGCTCGTCCGTGGTTAGGCATAAGCGAACAAGACGAGCAAAAACTTTTGCGAAAAGCGACTGCACTTTTGCAGCGTCAAATTAACCAAAGTTAGTCACTTTGGCTAAAAATCAAAAATAACGCACAAAACGCCCTCTGTGGCGTTTTAAATTGGATTCGATAAATGATTGCTCGGAATCCCTTAAGCGTGTTTATAAACACCGATAAACACGCAAAAACACGCCTTTTCTCCTTCTTCCCATTTCAAATTCTCTTTTTCAATCCTTAAACCAGTTTAAAAGCGACAAGCGGTCATTTTTTCTATGATGTTTACCAACACAAGGAGAACCGAATGACCCTGATTGAAATTTTTAAAGCGGGTAAACGACCTGATGCACACGGCACGGTGGTGGAAATCACGCCTGCCGATTTGCAACAAGCGGTGGATGCCTACGATGTAGCCTATCACGAAGCCCCAGCCGTTATCGGACACCCCACAATGGAAGCCCCTGCCTATGCGTGGGTAAAAGGCTTGCAGTTAGACGGCGATGTGCTGAAAGCCGAACTTGACCAAGTTCACCCTGAATTTGCCGAAATGGTCACAGATGGGCGTTTCAAAAAAGTGTCGGCATCTTTTTACCTTGCCAATAGCCCTGACAATCCAAAGCAAGGTTCGCTCTATTTACGCCATGTCGGTTTTTTAGGCGCAATGCCACCAGCTGTGAAAGGCTTGCGCAATCCTGAATTTTCAGAAAGTGAGCAAGGTATTGTGGATTTTTGCGAAGCAATGCCAAATGAACCCAATCAAACTGAACCAACTCAAGGAGAACCTGAAATGAGTGCAGAAGAGAAAGCGGAATTAGACCGCTTGCGTGCTGAAAATCAGCAACTCAAAGATGAAAACGCCAAAGCGAAAGCCGAAAAAGCAGAAGCTGAACTCAATCAAGCCAAAGCTGAAAATGCCGATTTTGCCGAAGGTTTAGTCAAAGCTGGCAAACTCGCCCCGATTGCCAAACAGCAAGCGGTGGATTTGTTGAATTATGCTTCCACCACAATGCAAGGTGGTGTGGTTGAATTTAGCGAAGGCGAAAACCTGCATAGCAAACTCAAAGCCTTTTTGGACGCTCAGCCACAAGTGGTGAACTTCGGTGAAGTCGCCACCAAAGACAAAGTTGCAGCTCCGCAAGACAGCACGGTGGAATATGCCGAAGGCACAAATCCAGCGAGCATCGAAGCTGACCAAAAAATCCGTGCTTACGCCAAAGAACACAATGTGAGCTACAAAGCTGCATTTAATGCCATTTATCAATAGAAGGAAAACTTATGACCGCACACAATCTTCAAGCACTTCGCGTGCAAGATCCTGTTTTAACTAACTTAGCACAAGGCTATCACAACCTTGAGTTAGTGGGTGAAGTCTTAATGCCAACTGTGGAAATCGACAAAGAGGCGGGCAAAATTCCGAAATTCGGTCGCCTTGCATTCCGCTTACCAAGTACGGTGCGTAACTTACGCGGCACGTCAAACCGTTTAGATCCTGAAGACATCACGGCAATCGACGTGGCGTTAGAAGAGCACGATGTGGAATACGCCATCGACTACCGTGAAGAAAACGAAGCGATTTTCTCTCTCCGTCAATTTGCCTTAAATACCACCCAAGATGTGATTGCATTAGGGCGTGAAAAAGAAGTGGCAACCCTTGCCCTTGATGAAAGCAAATACGATGCAGGCAACAAAGTGACCTTAAGCGGTACATCGAAAATCACGAGCAAACAAGCAGACATCTTTGCGATGTTCGACACGGGCATTCGTGCTGTGAAGCGTGCTATCGGTCGCAAACCGAATGTATGCGTGATTGCAGGCGATGTGTGGGCAGCATTAAAAGAACACCCCGCTGTCATTGAAAAACTCAAGTATTCACAAGTGGCGATTGTAACGCCCGAAGTATTCGCTAGATTGATTGGTATCGATACCGTGAAAATCGGCGAAGCGGTGTATGAAGAAAGCAATCAACTTAAAGACATTTGGTCTGACGCCATTGTGCTTGCCTATGTTGCTCCACGTTCAACCGAACGCAAAGGCACAGTGTACGAGCCGTCTTATGGCTACACCGTCCGTCGTCAAGGTGGCTTATTTGTGGACACCTACAAAGAAAACGGCGGCAAACTCGAAGTCATTCGCACCACCGATATTCACAAACCGCACTTACTCGGTGCATCGGCTGGTTATTTGATTAAAGGTTGCCTATAACCCCAAAAAATCCCCCTCTTTAGTAAAGAGGGGTTAGGGGAGATTTGTAACACCGTTTCACTAGGAGAAACCAATGAACAAAAAACTTTACGTTGTTATCGGCACCATGGTCATTCTGCATAACGGCAATCGTTATGAACAAGGTGCAAAAATTGAATTAACCGATGAAGAATACGCCCAAATCTCGCTTTATGTGAAGCTAGATGAAGCCGAAGACGAAAAACGCAAACAGGCGGAAGCTGAGGCGGAAAAAGCTCATCTTGCAGAAGCAGAAAAAGCCCGCAAAGAAGCGGAAAAGGCAAACAAAAACAATAAAGGCGAAGGTAAAGAATAATGTACATTCAGGCACAAGATTTAACGGAAGTGGTGAGCGAAGTGGTGCTTGGGCAGCTCTCTAATGACAACACAAGAGCAACGGAAGTCGATTATGCCGTATTAAACAAGGCGTGCGAATACGCCACCGAAACGGTGGACGGCTATTTACGTTCACGTTATTTGCTACCGTTAAATGATGTGCCAACGCTTGTGCGTAACATTTGCCTACAACTGGCTCGCTATTGGTTGTATTCACGCCGTCCTGAAGGCAAAGGCTTTCCCGACAATGTGAAAGAAACCCACAGCCAAGCCTTAAAAGATTTGGAGCGCATTGCCAGTGGCAAACTGCATTTGGGCTTAACGGAAATCGGTGCGGAAGGTGATGACAACTTACCGTCTGCGTTGAAATTTAAAGCTCGCGCACCACAGAAATTGGATTTGTCGGGCTATTAAGGGAGCATCAATGAGTGCCACTTTACCTATTTTGGAAAGCATTCGAAACCACATCGAACAGAAGACCACGCGTTTTAGCATCGAGTTGTTTCCTGATGACTTAGACCGCTACAACCTCACCGACCAATATGGTGCGGTGCTGGTGCAGTATGCAGGTTCCAAATTTGAAAGTCTTGATAGCACTGACATTATCCAACAACGCCGCAAAGTGTTGATTGCCCTCACGGTCATAGCCCGCAGCCAACACGATGACACCGGTGCATTGGAAATGCTCGACCAACTTCGCTTAGCCGTCGTGGGTTTTCGCCCCACAAATTGCACAGCTTGTCATTTGGTGAGCGAAGAATTTGCAGGCGAAGAAAGCGGCTTGTGGCAATACCAGCTCATCATTCAAACCGAAACGTGGCAGGTGGAAGAACGCCAGCCGCAAAATTTACCAAAATTTACCGCGGCACGTTACCGCCGCAAAGAACCATAAGGAGAACATTATGGCATTCCATCACGGAACCAAAACCACACGCGTGACAGGTGGCTCTGTTGCGGTGGAAACGGTGGACGGTGCAATTATTGGCATCGTGGGAACGGCACCTATCGGGGCTGTCAATGAATTGACCGTGTGCCAAACCACCAAAGATTTTGCCCAATTTGGTGTGATTTTAAACCAAGGCTTTACCCTGCCTGATGCCTTTGATGTATTGGCACGCTATGCCGCAGGTAAGGTGTATGTGGTCAATGTGTTAGATCCGAAAAAACACAAAACTGACATTACAGACGAAGTCTTAACGCAAGACAGCTCCACCTTAATGGCAAAAACAGCGAAAGCAGGCCTATTGAACATCAGCATTCAATCATCTAGCCAAACTTTGCAAGAAGGCACAGATTACAGCGTAAACTTGCAAACAGGCGAAATTACCTTGAAAGCAATACACGAAGGCTTAAAAGCCACTTATGCCTATGCCGACCCTGAAAAAGTGACGGAAGCCGACATCAAAGGCGGGATTGATTCAGCGACGGGCAAGCGCAAAGGCTTTGAATTATTGCGTGACGGTTTCAACCTTTACGGTGCAGATGCCAAAATTTTAATCTGCCCAGAGTTTGATAAAACTGCCAGCTGTGCAGCGGCTCTTTCAACATTAGCCGAACAGTTAAAAGCAGTGGCTTATGTGCAATTGCCGAAAGGCACATCGCTTTCTAAAGCGATTCAAGCTCGAGGTCCGATTGGTGTATTGAATGCCTCCGCAAGTTCTGAACGTGTTCGCCACTTCTTCCCTTATGCGTTGGGTTCTAGCAATACGCTTGAAAGTTTAGCGGTGCACGCAGCAGGCTTGCGGATGAAAACCGATACCGACAACGGCTACTGGTTCTCCACCTCAAACCGTCAGTTGCAAGGTGTGATTGGGATGGAAGTCCCTTTAACTGCCCGTGTGGATGATGAACAATCCGAAACCAACCTGCTTAACGCGGTCGGCATTACCACGATTTTTAACAGCTTCGGTACAGGTTTCCGCTTATGGGGTAACCGTTCGTCAAACTATCCAACGGTAACTCATATCATCAATTTTGAAACGGCGTTGCGCACAGGTGACTTAATCGACGAAAGCATCCGTCGCACCGAGTTGCAATTTATCGACCGCCCGATTGATGATGCGTTGATTGACAGCCTATTGGAAACGGTGGACACCTATTTGCGAGCCTTGCCAAGCATTGTAGGTTATCGCGTCAGCCTTGACTACGACACGGACTTAGTCGATGAATTTAGCAAAGGTCACGTGCCGTTGATGTATGAATACACGCCGAAATTGCCAGCCGAGCTTATCAGCAATAAATCAGTGATGACCCGTAAATACTTAGTGAACTTGGTGTCACAACGCTAGAAGGAGAAAATTATGAGTACCGCAATTCATCAGATTGTGAACGCCAATGTGTATATGAACGGCAACTCGCTACTTGGCAAAGCCAAAGAGTTTAAGTTGCCTGATATCGAGTTTGAATTTATCGAACACAAAGGCTTGGGGCTACACGGCACAATCAAACTGCCTGCAGGGTTAAATGCCATGGAAGGCGAAGTGATTTGGGATAGCTTCTATCCTGAAGTGCGAGTAAACGCCTATAATCCTTATAAAAACGTGCAACTGATGGCACGTTCTAATGTGCAGGTATTTGATTCTCGTGGCTTGGCTGCGGAGGAAGCCCTTGTCACCATTATGAATGTGGCATTTAACAAAACCACAGGTGGGAGCTTGAAAAATAAAGAAGCGACGGAACATTCCGACAGCTTCCAAATTATGTCTATCAAGCAAACGCTGGCAGGCAAAGAAATTTTGTTTGTAGATGTGCTTGCCAATATCTACCGCGTAAACGGTCAAGATGTGTTGCAAAAATACCGCACCAATATTGGGCAATAGATTTCTTTAAATCAGTTTAAAAGCCGTTTAAACCCCATTTAAGTAAACTCCTTTGTGAAAGTTAAACAATCTCACAAAGGAGTTTTTTATGTCTGACGTTATTGTCGCCCTCGATTTCCCTATTCAAGATGGAGAAGGTAAAACCATCACCGAGTTAAAAATTCGCCGTCCAAAAGCAAAAGATATTCGCAAGATAAAAGGTAGCACTGATATTGAGCAAAGCATGAGTTTACTTTCTATCGTGACAGGTTTAGTACCTGAAGATTTAGACGAATTAGATATCGCCGACTTCAAACGTGCGGCAGAAGTGGTTGAAAAAATGCAGAAGGGAAAGTTGAACTAACCGCTCTCGATGCGGCGTTAGCTGATTTGGCGTTTTGGTTTGGATTTTCGCATTCAGAACTGGAAGAAATGACGCTTGATGAAATTGAACGGTGGCTCACTCAAGCCCAACGGCAGATAAAAGCCAATTACACGAAAGCCGCTATTTAAGCGGCTTTGTTATTTAAAAGCTTTATTAAAACCTTCTTTAAAAGATCGTTTAGTTTCTTCGGTCAACTTGATAGTCAGTGACTTCTTATACATTCGAGCTTCGAGACGTTTAAGCATCTTTTCAAGTGTTGGAACAAAAGGCGAAATCACCAATAAGCCAAGGATGATTGATGTAATGATTGGATAAAGGGTAAAGCCAACCGACACAAGAACGAGTCCTAAAATTCCTGCAATCGCATAGCCAATCAGACCTAGCAATTCATCAAATAATTTGAACATATTTACCCCCCTTTCATTTTTAAAAGGACTATAAACGATGTCATCAAATCTTGCAATTAGTTTAGTTATTGGAGCCGCAGTCGGTGGGGCGATTTCAGGTATTAACCAAATCAAAAATACTCTGAAATCATTAACAAATTCTACTCAAACTATCGGGCAACGAATGGCTACGTTAAACCAGCTTTCTATTGCTGGAATGAAAAGCAGTGCTGCTTCATTAACTGCTCTCGGTAGCTCTGTTGTAGGTTTAGCTACTCCAGCCATTGAATTTGAAAGTGCGATGGCTGATGTGAAGAAAGTCGTCGATTTTAAAGCACCAGATGGTTTCAAAAAACTTTCCAAGGTTCTCCTTGATTTGAGCAATACTATTCCAATGACAGGGAAAGAGCTTGCTGCTATTGCCGCTTCGGGTGGTCAGTTAGGCGTTGCAGAGGAAGATATTAAATCATTTACCTTAACCATCTCTAAAATGTCGGTAGCTTTTGATATGTCTGCTGAACAAAGTGGTGATTCAATGGCAAAACTGGCTAACGTGTACAAAATCCCGATTAGTAAAATTGGCGATTTGGGTGATGCTATCAATGAATTATCAAATAGCTCCCCAGCTAAAGCATCTGATATTGTAAACACATTAGGACGTATTGCTGGGGTATCAAAAGACTTTGGTTTAACTGAAAATGCTGCCGCTGCTTTAGCTAATACTTTTATATCTCTAGGTAAATCCCCTGAAGTGGCAAGTACTGCTATTAACGGAATGCTTACCTCGCTCAATACTGCAGATAAAGGAGGTAAGAAATTCCAAGCTGCATTAAAAGAAGTTGGGATCTCTGCAAAGCAACTTAAAAAGAATATCGCCAAAGACGGGCAAGGAGCAATCGTCGATTTCTTGAAACGTGTCGAAAAATTACCTAAAGCCAAACGGACAGGTGTGTTGGTAGATTTATTCGGTAAAGAATATGCAGATGATGTCTCTTCGATTGCAGGTAACGTGGATTTGCTTGAAAAGAGTATTAAAACATTACAAGAAACAGATGAAAATGGTAAACCCAAATACCTTGGCTCAATGGAGCGTGAATTTGCTGCACGAAGTGCAACAACAGAAAACAGCCTTAAATTATTGAAAAATAGTTTCACTGGATTAGGTATTAGCATCGGTAACTACATTCTACCTGTTATCAATGATTTTGTTGGTTGGTTACAGCCCCTTATTATTCGGGTGACTGACTTCATTAATACAAACTCAGATCTTATGGGCGAAATTGCGAAATGGGGAACTTATGCTTTAGGTGCAGTTGCTGGTTTCTCCGCTTTGGTTGGTGGATTAAGTATGCTGACTTGGGGTGGGCTTAAAGTGATTTCCGTTCTTAAAATGGCTTGGGGTGTGTTATCTTTTGGTGGCTCTGTGATTGCCTTTGTTGGCAAAGGTGTTTTCTGGCTTGCTGGTTTTATTGGAAAATTATTGTTACCTGTTGTGCTCAAACTTGCCTACGGTTTTGGCTATCTCATCGGATGGCTTGGCAAAATGGTATTTTTAGCGGCAAAACTCGGCGTAACCTTAATGGGAACCTTATTAAAAGGCTTGATGATGGTTGGGAAAGCGATCATTTTTATTGGTCGTGCATTCCTTACCAACCCCATCGGCATTGCCGTTGCCGTTATTGCAGGACTTGCCTATTTGCTTTGGGATAACTGGGATTGGGTCAGCGAAAAATTCAGTCAAATGTGGCAATGGATTGGCGAAAAGTCAGCTCAATGCGGGCAAACGATTTCTGATATTTGGAATGGGGTCACGACTTTCTTTAGTGGTGTGTGGGAAAACATCACCACATTCTTCAACTCAGGCATTGGCAACATCACAGCCACTATTCTCAACTGGTCGCCGCTGGGCTTATTTTATCAAGCCTTTTCAGGTGTGTTGTCGTGGTTTGGGATTGATTTACCTGCGAAGTTTACTGAATTCGGCTCTAACCTTATCAACGGCTTAGTCAATGGTATTCGCAATACGTGGGACGGTGCGAAAGAATGGGTGATCGGTTTAGGTAAATCTATCAAGGGTTGGTTTACAGGCGAGATGGAAATCCACAGCCCAAGCCGTGTATTCAAAGGTTATGGGCAGAACATTGTAGAAGGCTTGGCAATCGGTATGGATAAAGCCGAACCTCTCGCTCGTGATGCCAGCAAAAATCTCTCAAGTGCAGTGAAATTCGAGCCTGCTTTAAACGGCATTGAAACCGCCTTTAAACCCATTTTAAACGAGAAAAAAGGCTTTTTCGGTTCGCTGTGGGATGATATTAAATTCGGGGCGAATTTTGTAGGGAATCTTTTGGGTATCAATCAGCCTGCGGATTATCGTACGTCTGATTTTAATCCAAACTCAAGCGGTAAAAATCCGTCAATCTTTCGCGATTATCAGCCTTTAAACCGAAATGCGGTGACAAATAACGAAACCAACCAGCACAACGGCATCGTGGTCAATTTTAACCCGACCATTAACGTGAACGGTAGCCAAAATCAGGGCGTAATGGAACAGGTACAGCAGGGATTGAATATCAGCCTTGTGGAGTTTGAACGCCTGCTTAATCGGGTGTTTGACCAACGACAACGGAGAGCTTATTAAGGAGAAAAAACGATGTATTTTATGCTAGGTAATATCGCCTTTGAGCCTGTCAATTTGACCGACTTCAACGAAACCCATTCTGCGGATTTTGCCGAACACGCGGTGCTCAAAGGCAAGCCAAAACTACAAGCTATGGGCGAAAAACTGACAGATTTATCCTTTGCGATTCGTCTGCATCACAAAATCGGCGGCGTGGAAAGTCGTTATCAATCGCTACTTTCGGCAAAAGCTAAGCAAGACGCCCTTGCCTTGATGTGGGGTTCAAAATACAAAGGCAATTTTGTGATCACCGATATTTCATCAACCACACTATTTACCGACGGCAAGGGTAATGCCTTGGCTCGCGAGATGAATATCAGCTTGCGAGAATTTGTCGGCAATGGACAAAACAGCCTACTGGGTGCGGCGTTAAATGTGGGCGGAAAATCCTTGCTGGGTTCGATTTTGCCGCAAGGTTTAGTCAATACGCTTTCCACCGCAAAACGTGCCGTCAGCCGTGCAGTGGAAATTTATCAGCAAGGCAAACGGGCAGTGGATGAAGTTCGCAACACGGTTGCCGTAGTTCGGCAATTAGCAAGCGATCCTGCATCGGCGTTGGCCTATTTGCCGAGTACGCTTGCTAATTTAGACAATGCCTTGGGGAGTTTTGGGGACGTGGTGGGTATGCAGTCGGCATTGGCTGGCGTGCGAGATTTCTTGCCTGTGGTCAGTGAATTTAGCCGTGATGTGTCGGCGGTGTATGATGATTTGCAAATAATGAAACAGAGTTTCAGACGGGCATCTGCTGATAGCGAATGGAATAACTGGTTTACGCCTGCCGATAATGCTTTAACTGAAATCAATGAGCGGCTGGATAATTCCGCAAATTCAGTGGCAAAAATGACCGCTTGGGTTGTATTGCGTGAAGATGAAGATGTGGAGATTTTGAATGACCCAAACCGTACTTAAACATACCGTCAAACAAGGCGAACGCTGGGATAACCTTGCCTATTATTACTATGGCGATGCACTGGAATATGCTCGCATCATTAGAGCCAATCCACATATCAGTTTTTGTGAAGTGTTGCCTACTGGGGCGACCGTGTTTATCCCTGTGCTAAACGTGAAACCAACGCAAAACGAAAACCTGCCGCCGTGGTTGCGAGGAAATGCCGATGAGTAACGTGCAAAAACCTGATTTCACGCTCTTTTATGAGAAAACCAATATCACGGCAGAGATTGAGCCGTCTTTGATTGAGCTGACCTACACCGACTATCTCGAAGGGCAATCGGACGAACTCTCGGTGCAGTTTGAAGACATCAGTGGCAAATGGATTCGCCAGTGGTTCCCCACTCAAGGCGACAAACTCAAAGCGGCGATTGGCTACCAAGGCGAATCGTTGGTCGCGATAGGGGCGTTTGAGATTGATGAAGTAGAATATGGCTATCGTCCGTCCAGCATTACCTTGCGAGCCTTATCCACTGGCGTGAGTAAATCCAATCGCACACTCAAGCCAAAAGCCTATGAGAACACCACACTCGCCCAAGTGGTGGCTGCGGTGGCGAACCGTTTGAAGCTCAAAGTGGTAGGTAAAATTCGCCACATTCCCATTCAACGCATCACCCAATATCAAGAGCGTGATGTGGAATTTCTTACCCGCCTTGCCCGTGAGTATCATCACAGCTTCAAGATTGTGGGCAATCAACTGGTGTTTACCGACAAATACGAACTTGGACAAACCGAGCCTGTGGCAGTATTAGACGAAACCCAATGTATCAGCATTCGCCTGCGTGATCGCATTAAAGACACGGCAAAGCAGGTGGAAATCAAGGGCTTTGATACAAGCGGTAAAAAAGTGGTGAAAAAAAGCAAAAAAGCCACCGCACTTCGCTCGAAAATGAAGCAGGCACAGGCGGCAAGTGGCGATACGCTCAAAATTACCACCCGAGGTGAAAGCCAAGAACAGATTGATGCCAGAGGCGATGCGGCATTAAGCGAGCAAAACGAAGACCAAAGTGCAGGCGATATTACGCTCATTGGCAACCCAAAATTAGTGGCTGGTTCCACTATTCTGCTCAAAAATTTAGGTGTGTTTTCGGGGAAATACTTAATCAAGCAATCACGCCACAGCATTTCACGCAGTCAAGGCTACATTACCAATATCGAAGTGCGAATGTTGGAATTTATCCCTGATGATTTATTAACGCTAGGAATGGAGATAACGAATGCAAACGCATAATTTTGGGGCAACCTATCAAGAAGGTATTGTGTCGGCAATCGACCCAAAAAACCACAAAGTGCGGTGTAAAATCCCCGCCCTTGAAGATTTAGAAACTGCGTGGCTCTCATTCTTAACGCTCAACGCAGGCGGCAACCAGTTTTACTGTTTGCCCGATGTGGGCGAACTGGTGGCGATTTTACTCGATGCACGTGGCGAAGGTGGTTGCGTGCTGGGAGCGATTTATAACGAGCAAGATCCCACACCTGTTGCCAATGGCGACATTTGGCTCAAAAAATTTAAAAACGGCACAACGATTGCCCACGACCGCAAATCGGGCCATTTAACCATTCATACCAGCGGTAAAGTTATTGTCAATGATTGCGAAGTGGAGGTGAACAACGGTAATGTGAACGTAAACGGTGGCGATGTGATTGCTGACGGCATTTCCCTTAAAAGCCATCACCACATCGAACAAGGTGACGGCAAGCCAACCAGCTCATCTAAAGCCTAATTCTTTAAATCAGTTTAAAAGCCCACCTCCCCATAGCCTTGTATCATCCAGGCTATGAATACAAATACGATACTTTCAACCCACTGGCAATTAGCACCAACCGAAAAACAAGCGGTGCAAGGCATTGATGATATTCATCAGTGCATTGCTAACATTCTCAATACGCTCAAAGGCACTGATGTGCTTCGCCCTGAATTTGGCTCCGACCACTTTCGCTACATCGACTACCCTGAAGACATCGCCCTGCCCAATATGGTGCGTGAAATCACGCTTGCCCTGCAAACATGGGAGCTCCGCATCGAGGTTGATCATATCGCCATTGACGGACAGGCTCCGCATTTTGAGCTGCTGATTTATTGGTCGTTAGTTGATGATGTATATCGGGAACTTTATCAGACACAGGTGGTGCAATGAGAAAAGAAGAAGTCAAAATCGTCTCTGACGACATCAAGCAAATTTTAGCCGATACCATTGCCGACTACGAGCAACGCACAGGTAAAACATTGCAACCTGCCCATATTGAACGGTCGATTATTCAATCTTACGCCTACCGCGAAATGTTAGTGCGACAAGGCATTAACCACGCCTTTTTGCAAACCTTTCCGCAATTTGCCACAGGGCTTGCTTTAGATTTATGCGGTGAGCCGATGGGCTGTTATCGCTTATCTGACCAAGCAGCAGACGTCACGTTGCGATTTAGTATCGCAGGGTCGCATTCGGCAATCGTGATTCCGCAAGGCACGTTGGTTGCCGCGACTGATAGCTTGCTCTTTGCAACTCAAACAGAAGTACGCATTAACCCCACTGAGCAATATGTAGATGTTTCAGCCCTTTGCCAAACCTCAGGCGAAAGCGGCAACGGCTGGCAAATCGGGCAAATCAAAACGCTCAAAAGCGAACTGCCTACAGGCGTAAGCGTTTCTAACATTGATGTATCGGCAAATGGCATTGGCACCGAAAGCGATGATGCTTATCGCAAACGCATTTTGCTTGCCCCTGAAGCCTTTACCACTTGCGGCTCTATTGCGGCGTATGAATACCATACGCGAAGCGTGTCACAAGTGATTTCTGATGTGGCGATTTCCACCCCTCAAGGTGGCACGGTCAAAGTCACGGTATTGACCAAGCACGGACTGCCGTCAGCAATTTTGCAGGAAAAAATTCGCCATTACATCAGTGGCGAAAAACACCGACCGCTGTGTGACACCGTGATTGTGGCTGCGCCTGAACGCAAAAGCTATCGCGTGGTTGCTAACTTAGATTTGCTCGCTACCGTCGCCGAAAATGAAGTGAAAGCCAAAGCCGAAACCGCTTTGCGAACCTATCTTTCATCACGCACGCAAAAATTGGGGCTAGACATCATACCGCTTGATATTCAAAGCGTACTGAAAGTCGCTGGAGTGTATAACGTGCATTTGGCAAGCCCACAACTTACCGAGCTCACGCCTGAACAATGGGCAGAGTGCGAAAGCATTACGATAAACATCAACGCGGGGCGCAAAGATGGCTAAGTTGCAATATCCGTCAATCATTGAAACATCGCCAAAACTGACCGCACTTGCCGACCTTGGCAAGCGGTTTAATTTGCTCGACAGATCGCAAATTATGACCAGCTTCGTGGATTTAGTCCCCACCGAGTTTTTGGAATTGCTTGCCGAAAAATGGAGTGTCACCGGCTATGACGGCTGGTTGCTCGCCGAAAGTATTGACGCCAAACGCAAGCTGATTAAACGCGCGGTCGAGTTGCACCGCTACAAAGGCACACCGTGGGCAATGCGAGAAATTATTCGCCAGCTGGGCTTTGGCGAAGTGGAAATTATTGAAGGCTTGTTTGACAAACGTCGCGACGGTTCATTTATTCGAGATGGCACTTACTACCACGGTGATCGTTCAAAATGGGCACATTACCGCGTGATTTTGCAACAAGCCATCACCAACGACCAAGCCGATTTACTGCGTAAGACCTTGCGTGTATTTGCACCAGCACGCTGTGTGTTGGCAAGTTTAGACTACCGTCAAGCAGCACTTCGGCACAATGGTATGGCAATGCGTAACGGCAGATTTAATCGTGGCACAGCTTAATTCAAAAAGGAAATAAAATGGCAAATTTAATCTTAACCCGACAATGGGTGGAAAACATCTATCAATTGGAAACATCCGACCCTGTAATGGGCGGGCCAGACGGTATTGATAATCGCCAAGCCAAAGAGCTAGGGGCGAGAACCAATTATCTAAAAGACCAAGTGGACGGTATCAACCAAGACCGCACAGGCTACGCCCCAAAAGCTAACCCTGCGTTCACAGGCGTGCCAACCGCGCCCACAGCTGCATTAGGCACAAACAACACACAAATTGCCACAACCGCATTTGTAAAAACCGCAATTGCCGCATTGGTGGGTTCTGCGCCTGCTGCGTTGGACACGCTGGAAGAATTGGCCCGTGCGTTAGCAGGTGATGCAAACTTAAAAGCGACGTTGCTTGCGGAAATCGGAAAAAAAGCCAATGCCACTGATTTTAATGCTTTACATGATTTATTTATTGGTATCCCTATCCCTTATCCACTCTCTACCATCCCAACAGGTTGCTTAGCCATGAACGGACAGCGGTTTGATACTCGTCGTTATCCCAAATTGGCACAGAAATATCCGTCAGGGCAGTTGCCTGATTTACGCGGGGAGTTTATTCGTGGCTGGGATAATGGGCGGGGTGTAGATGCGGGGCGTGGAGTGTTGAGTGTGCAAGCTCATGCGACAGAAGCTCACTCTCATAAAGTTGTCGGAACTGGCTCGTTAGATGATTATGCGTTTATTATCCAAGGTGGAGTGAATATTGATAAGCACATATATTTAATGACATCTGGCAACGGTATAAGAGGCGGCAAGGGGCAGAGCGAGCTATTAGCTAAGCATCAAAATAACATCAGTGAAACTCGCCCACGCAACATCGCCTATCACTACATCTGCCTAGCCGAATAAGGAGTACAACATGACCGTAACATTTAATCAAGACGGCTTTGCCGAAACAAATGGTGAAATCATCGTGTATTGCACTGACAACCAAGGTATTTACAGCCATAGTGTCACCGAATATGTGAGCGAAGGCGGTAGCCTTTCCGCAGGCAGTTATTTAGATGCACCGCCACAACCGAAACAAGGCTTTGTCATTGTGCGAGAAGATAACAGTTGGCAATATCAAGCCGACCATCGAGGCACCTATTACAGCAAGGAAACAGGCGAAAAAGTAGAACATACCGAACTAGGTGAATTGCCCGAAAATTTAACCGCACTTGCGCCACTTGCTGAACCATGCAAATGGAACGGTACAGCATGGGTAAAAGATGAAGCGAAAATTGCTGACAATTTTACAAAAACTCAAACTCACCTTATCGCCAACATCGATGAGCACGCAGCAAAAATCTACAGCACCTGGACACGCTTTGAGAGCGAATATCGTGAGCGACAAGCGGCTGCAGAAGCCTTTAAAGCCGCAAATTATGAAGGCGAATGTAGCCGTTATATCACGGATTTCGCGCAACGCGCAAGACTGGATAATAAGACCGCCACAAACCTGATTTTGACGCAGGCGGCAGGATTGGAAAAACTCCAAATGGAGCTTGCCAACCAACGTATGCGCAAGTATGAACTCACAGCCCCTAATCTCACGCTTGAGCAACTGCAATCAATCTACGATGACATTATCAAGCAAATGGATAACTTGATGGAGGCATACCAAAATGGCTAAGGTTTATTTGGCGATGTACAAACACAAGCGAGACTGGCGCAAAGAGCCAGTTAAAGCAATCGCCGACCGCATTACTCGATTTTTTACCAAAGGCCAATATTCGCATTGCGAAATTGCCATTGAGCGTATTGAGTTTGGCAATGGGCATCATTATGAGCATACAACAATGTATGACTGCTACTCCTCATCGGTACAAGACGGCGGCGTGCGTTGCAAGCAGATTGATGTGTCCGATAACACAAAATGGGATTTAATCCCCCTCAACGATGTCACCGAGGCGCAAATCAAAGCCTATTTTGACCGCACTTTGGGTTGTAAATACGACTGGTGGGGTGCGTTAGGGATTGTGCTAGGCATCAAACAAAAACGCTCAAAATACTTTTGCAGTGAGTGGTGCTTTAATGCGATTTGCGGTGGAGAAAATGGTTGGCGGTTTAGCCCGAATCAATTAGGGGCAATGTTTAAACATGATGACTAAAGACAAACCGATCATTAATTTTAACTGGAAATTTGGTGACGATGAAAGTGAAATGCTGACGCTAGATGAGAAAGAAGTACCAGAAGACTTTGCTGATAGCGAATTTGACTTGTTTATCGTGTCTGATAGTAGCAAAGATCCAGTTATCCATTTGACAAAAGGCAATGGTATTGCGTTATCTGATAACAACATCAAAATCACTTGCACGCGCGACCGTTTAGCTAACACAAGGTGGGAGACCGCAAGTTGGGCGTTAAAAATCACGAATACGAGCAACTGGCGAGACACGCTATGTGGTGGAAAGATTACGCGTTATAGCTATTATTCTGCAAAACGCGTAGAGGAATGAAGCGATGAAAGACTGTAAACGGGCAATCGACGTGAAATTGCAGTTGAAACAAGCAGTGGCGGTATCGTTGCAATCAAAACAACCTATCAAGGTGACGTTATCAAAAGGTATTTCTGGTGGCTGTGGTACACCTGTTTTACCTGAATTTTCAGATTTAATTATAGCTTACAAAATAGGACGACTATGACAACACAAAACATTCAACAACTCTTAACCGAGTTTGCTCAATACTTAGGCGAGCAAGATAAAGCCCTTTATCAACAGCTCGAAGCGAAAATCAACCAACTCAAAGCGGATTTACTCGGTGGCGAAGTATGGGCAGATTTAGACACGTTTAGAGAGCTGGCAGAAGAGTTACGCAAACTCAAAGCAAGCGGAAGCAGTGCACCTGAGGCACTAACCAGCAAACTGACGGAATTTAAACAGAGTTTAGATGGCGTGATTGAGCAAATTAACACCTTAAAAGCAATGGACTTAAAGGCAGCTTATTTACGAGGAAAAAATAGCTAATGGACCTTTTACAACAACTGCCTGAAGTCCTAGAACAAATCGGGCGAGATGTTAAAGCCATAACCGTTGTGCTTGGTAGAGGTCGCCCTGATAAGCCCGATACAACAGGTGACAAAATAACAGGAGAGGAGCCCAAAATAAAAGGCAATGAGCCTAACGGGACTATCTATGAGTCATCAGATGGCGGTGGAGTCGGAGCCTGGAAATGGCAAAAACGCAACGGGAAATGGGTGGTGATAGATGGTGATACAGGTTTGGTTAATGCTGTAACTAAAAACCTAAAGCCTGGTGCTTACATTAAACTACGCAGGCAAGGCAACCTTGTATCATGTCATATGGGCGGTTTGACGTGGGGGCTATTTGGTTATTTAGGCAAAAAAGAAAAAGGGTATCTACCAAGACAGCCAGGGAGGGTTGAAGTTATTGGTACAAGTGGGATTCCTCTTGGATTTAGATCAGATGACTCTTGTGGATTTAGCTTATATGATGATGATACAAATAGAGCTGTTGCAGGTATTTATGTGGGAGGTGTAGGCGATGCTAATTTCATGCGATTTACCCCATACCACGCAGACCCTAAAATAAAAGGCAATGAGGCAATTCCTGACATTGGCCCCAAAAATCTAAGACCGCCCGCTATGATGTGGACAACATCCGACCCTTGGCCTGATAAGGTTTAAAATAATTTTATATCTCTAAATAGTATTTTAGAGATAGGATGTAATTCAACCAGAAAAAGGGATAATAATGACAAACAAACAAACAAAGCGTAGTGCAATTCAAGCAGGCTCCGTTACCTTTTGTTGGGCAGAAACGAATGTTTTTGAAGCATGTGCAAGCCGTATTAGACAAACACATTGATGGAGAGGGCGAAGGTTGGACGATTGTGGACGTATTTGGTGGAAGTGGCTTATTAAGCCATACAGCCAAGCATATCAAGCCAAAAGCGACCGTAATTTATAACGATTTTGATGGCTACGCTAAGAGATTAAAATACATTGACGACATCAACCGATTACGCCAAATTATCTTTAATCACTTACACGGTATTGTACCAAAAAATGGGCGTTTGAGCAAGGAAATTAAAGCTGAAATCATCAATAAAATCAACGATTTTCAAGGGTATAAAGACCTAAATTGTTTGGCTTCTTGGTTGTTATTTTCGGGGCAACAAGTCAGCAGTTTTGAGGCGTTATTTGCTAAAGATTTTTGGCATTGCGTTCGCCAATCTGATTATCCGTCAGCTGAGGGATATTTAGATGGTATTGAGATTGTCAGCGAGTCTTTCCACAAACTCATTCCACGTTATAAAGACCAAGAGAAGGTGTTATTGCTGCTTGACCCGCCTTACTTATGCACTCGCCAAGAGAGTTATAAACAATCGACTTATTTTGATTTGATTGATTTCTTGCGACTTATCAATCTCACCAAACCGCCTTATATTTTCTTTAGTAGCACGAAAAGTGAGTTCATTCGCTATTTGGATTACATGCAGGAAAGCAAAACAGATAACTGGCAAGCATTTGAGAATTATGAGCGAATTGTGGTGAAGGCTTCAACCTCCAAAGATGGGATTTATGAGGATAATATGATTTATAAGTTCTAAATTTAAACCGCCTTTAAAGACCGTTTAAATATACAAATTAGCCATTAAAACAACGAAAAAATCTTAGGGTTTTATTTTCGCAGTTTTAATGGCTTTTTTTCGCAGTTTTTTTGGCTCGCAACAGAAGTATAAGCAAGTTTTGAAAAATTGTCAGCAAATACAAATTTGTAAAATTTATTTTTATTGTAGCGAGGACTGGCGCATCTGAAAAACTCTGTTAAAATACACCGCACTTTTGACTGCGTTTTGAAAAAATAAGAATGATAAAAATTGTTCAATATTTAATCAAATCAATACCCAACTATTCAAGCATCAGAAAAAGTTGGGAAGTGGCTCTGGGAAGCCTTGCCACACAAGGCTCTAACCCCCCACTGCAGTCGAAAGACATTGCCCTGTTCCAAAGGGATTGAGACTTTGATATACGCATTAGGTTTTAAGCTCTTAGGTCGAAAGACATTGCCCTGTTCCAAAGGGATTGAGACCTAATACTCGCTGTCTAATTACATCAACCTCAAAAAAGTCGAAAGACATTGCCCTGTTCCAAAGGGATTGAGACACTACTTCAATAACCCTACGGCTAACCCTAAGATTAAGTCGAAAGACATTGCCCTGTTCCAAAGGGATTGAGACGATTGTACTAGCGATGCGTTCCATTTTAGCATCGGTCGAAAGACATTGCCCTGTTCCAAAGGGATTAAAATTAAGTTTTTACTTCTATCTTAAAATTATTGCTAGCTTTGGCATTCCCCAAAATCTCCGCTAAAATAACCGCACTTTTTCTTATCCTCAAGGAAAGCAATATGTCAAATATTCTCAATAACCTTATTCATCTTCTTAAGCTTGAAAAAATTGATGATTTAATCTTTCGTGGTGAAAGCCAAGATTTAGGTTTTCGCCAAGTATTTGGTGGGCAAGTTGTGGCGCAGGCGTTATCTGCGGCAATGCAGGTGGCGCCAGAAGATCGCATTTTACATTCTTGTCATGCCTATTTTCTTGCTCCAGGAGACAGTCAATATCCGATTATTTACGATGTGGAAACCTTGCGTGACGGGCGTAACTTTTCTGCATTACGCGTAAAAGCCATTCAACATAAAAATACCATTTGTCATGTAACCGCTTCTTTCCAAGTGCCTGAAAAAGGTTTTGAACATCAAAATACAATGCCAAATGTTGGCGCGCCTGAAGACTTTACAGATGAAAATGTGATGCTACAAAAAGTGGCTCAAACCTTGCCGGAACCACTCAATGAAAAATTTGCAGCTGAGCGTCCATTTGAGGTGAGAACCAAATATTTGAATAACCCATTTAATGGGACAAAATTGCCAGCCGAGCAATATTCTTGGTTTAAAACCAATGGTGAAACGCCGCTTGATATAAAAATTCAGCAATGTTTATTGGCTTATTTTTCCGATTTTCACTGTATTTTGACCGCACTTCATCCGCACGAAAAAGGCTTTTTACAAAAAGGAATGAAAGTTGCAACGATTGATCATAGTATTTGGTTCCATCGTCCGTTTGATTTAAATCACTGGCATTTGCACGCAATTGAAAGCAATAATGCGTTTGGAGGGCGAGGCTTAGCACGCGGACAAATTTTCTCGCAGGATGGTCAATTAATCGCAACAACACAACAAGAAGGCTTGATCCGTTTTAACGAATAAGAGAGAAAAAATGACCGCACTTATTACACAATTTTGGCAACCGGTTGAAACCGCACTAAAAACAGCGAATCCACAAGAAAAATGTCGTTTAGTTAATGATCTCTACGATAATCTTCTGCCACAAATTCAGCTGATAAATCAGATACCCTGACTTTATACGATTTATACAAAAGGGCATTCCCCTTTATGCTATACTTGCAAAGATTTAGCAAAATTTAACCGCTAGTAAGGATTAGCATGACAACGGAAACCCCGATTTTAACTACATTTGAAGAGTTTGATCTATCCCCTCAACTACTCAAAGCCTTGAACGAAAAAGGCTATAAACGCCCAACCTCGGTGCAAGCTCAAACCATTCCACACGCGTTAGATGGGCGTGATTTGTTAGGTTCAGCTCCAACAGGCACAGGCAAAACCGCCGCGTTTTTACTGCCTGCTATTCAACATTTGTTAGACTATCCTCGCCGTAAACCTGGTGCACCACGTATTTTGATATTAACACCAACCCGAGAATTGGCAATGCAAGTGGCAGAACAAGCAGAAGCATTGGCGAAATTTACAAAACTCAGTATTGCCACTATTACGGGCGGTGTGGCGTATCAAAATCATGGTGAGATTTTCAACAGCAATCAAGATATTGTGGTCGCAACACCTGGTCGTTTAATGCAATACATCAAAGAAGAAAACTTTGACTGCCGTGCAGTAGAAATTCTTATTTTTGATGAAGCCGATCGAATGTTGCAAATGGGCTTTGGACAAGATGCAGAAAAAATTGCGGCAGAAACCCGTTGGCGTAAACATACGTGGCTATTCTCAGCAACACTTGAGGGCGAATTATTAACCGATTTTGCAAAACGTTTGCTAAACGACCCTGTACAAATCGAAGCCGAACCAAGCCGCCGCGAACGTAAGAAAATTCAGCAATGGTACTACCATTCCGATAATGTTGAGCACAAAACCAAACAGCTTGCTCGCTTGATTAGCGAATTAGCAATGGAAAAAGCGATTGTGTTTGTTCGTCGCCGTGAAAATGTGCGTGAGCTGAGCGAAACCCTGCGTAAACGTGGCATTCGTTCGACCTATTTAGAGGGCGAAATGGCACAAACCCAGCGTAATCAGGCAATTTCTCGCTTAAAAGAGGGGGGAGTGAATGTGTTGGTTTCAACCGATGTTGCCGCTCGCGGAATTGATATTGATGATGTCGATTTTGTGATTAACTTTGATTTGCCTTACAGTGCAGATACTTATTTGCATCGTATCGGTCGTACTGCACGTGCAGGCAAAAAAGGTTCAGCTATATCCTTAGTGGAAGCCCACGATTATAAACTGCTTGGTAAAATCAAACGCTACACCGAAGAGCCATTAAAACCGCGTGTGATTGAAGGCTTAGAACCTCGCACCAAAGCTCCGAAAGATGGCGAAGCCAATACCACCACGAAAAAAGAGAAAGCTCGCATCAAAAAACGCAAAGAGGCGAAAAAAGAAGCGGCAAAAACGAAGGTAAAAGTGCGTCATAAAGATACCAAAAATATTGGTAAACGCAGAAAGCCAAGTGGTGCAAAAACTGAAGGTTAATTCATTTTAAAAGCTACAATATCTATCACATATTCGTAGCTTTTTTGTTTTTACTTCATACTCTTTAAGCGTATAATCAAATTGTATTTATATATGGAATGTGAAGATGAAATTAACTTTTATCGAATTACCACCCTTTGAACGATATCGAAAAGAACATATTAGTGATGAAGCGTATCGACTTTTCCAAAATGAACTATTAGATAATCCAGAGAAAGGTGATGTTATTCAAGGAACAGGCGGGTTAAGAAAAATTCGATTAGCTGATCATTCTCGTCATAAAGGTAAACGAGGAGGAACAAGAGCAATTTACCATTATTTTGTTAATGGTAATCAGATTTGGCTTTTTGCCGCTTATGGAAAAGGCGAAAAAGAGGATTTAAACGAAACGGAAAAAAGAACGTTTAAAGTTGTTTTAGAAAACTTAAAAGCATTAGCAAGGGGGAATAAATGAGCCGTTTATTTGACGATTTAATGGAAGGGGCAAAAGCACTCGAAGATCACTTACAAGGCAAAATCACATTACGCACCGAGACGCTTGAAAAATCAGAGCCTGTGACGATCAGTGCTAACGAAGTGAAAGCTATTCGTGAAAAATTAAATTTATCTCAAGCAGTATTTGCTCATCGTTTGAGAACAAGCGTGAGAACCTATCAAGGTTGGGAGCAAGGAAAAACAAAACCGAATCCACAAGCCGCATTATTATTAAGAATGGTTGAACATTCACCGCAAACATTTAATTTAATCGTTGGCGTATAAGCGGTAAAATTCTCTCCATAAATTGCAAACAACGAGGTCTGTATGAACTGGTTTATCCAAGCACTTAAAAAAACATTTACCTATCGCGGGCGAGCACGTCGGGCGGAATTTGGTTGGTTTAGCTTGATTTCATTTTTAATCAGCTTAGCTCTTATTATCATTCCTGGAGTGATATTTGATTTAGGTGGAAATCTTTTAGCAGCAACCTTTCAATCTGAAATAATCGGAATGATTGCAAATGCAGGTACTTTGATTTTTGGACTTGCTTATTCTCTTTTTAGCTTGGTAACAACGCTCGCCCACTTTAGCCTTTCGGCTCGTCGCCTACACGATTTAGGCTTCTCGGGATGGTGGCAACTTGCAGTTTATTTAGGTTTGCCAATTATAGTATTTTTATCTTTTATCATTATGGATATCAATGAAGCAAATCCGAGCATCATTCCAGGTCTTATAGTGCCTCTCGTATTATTGATGTACGCTATCTATCTCGGTGTTTTGTTATTTATGGATGGACAACGTTTTACCAACAAATATGGCGAAGATCCAAAAACAGAACCTGCTGAACAAACACCCATTAGCGTATTAGTGGATAAACCATAATTTCAAGCGGTGAAATTTGTAAAAGATTTTGTAGATCTCACCGCTTGCTTTTTACCTTGAGAAATCTACCCAAATTGCCTACAATATCGCCTTTTATTTAAAAGCCAATAGAAGCCAAAATTATGTCACAGATTAAATTGATTGTCGGGCTTGCCAACCCTGGCAGTAAATATGAAGGCACTCGCCACAATGCAGGCGAATGGCTTATCAATGAGCTTGCTAGAATGTATAACGTTTCTTTAAAAGAAGATGCAAAATATTTTGGTAAAGTGGCAAAAATCAATACCGCACAAGACGAAGTTCGCTTGCTTGTACCGACTACTTTTATGAATTTAAGTGGCAAAGCGGTGGGGGCTTTAGCAAATTTTTATCGTATTAAGCCTGAAGAAATCTTGGTTGCTCACGATGAATTAGATCTTCCCCCTGGTGTAGCGAAAATCAAACAAGGCGGCGGACACGGCGGTCATAACGGTTTGAAAGATATTATTGCAAGCCTTGGTAACAACAATAATTTCTACCGCGTGCGTATTGGCATTGGGCATCCAGGTCATCGCGATTTAGTAGCAGGTTATGTGTTGGGTAAACCTGCTCCACAAGACCAAGAAAAAATAAACTCTGCCGTAGATGAAGCAAGTCGCTGTGTAGAAGTGCTGTTTAAAGAAGGTATTGTGAAGGCGACTAATCGATTAAATGGGTTTAAGGCGTAACTAATTTATTATTTTATTCGTAATTTGCCCTCCTGTACAACCCAAACA
>NZ_MUXX01000019.1 GCF_002015045.1 Haemophilus paraphrohaemolyticus | reverse complement strand
TCTAATTGACAACACCGCTCACATCGGATTATGATTACCGCACTATCTATTTCAGTCGGTTATTAAACGCTCCGATCAAAAAGCGGTTTTTTTGTACCTAAATTTTGCAAATTCTTATATTTAAGCATTTAGTAAAATCAATGATCGGGTCGAGAGAGCCTAATACAATACCTACGGGAAATAAGTTCCGCCGTCTGAAATCGGTAGTTGAAGCCCGATCAACCATACTAAAGTTGATCAATTACTAACTAAAATTTCAGGTACAAAAAATGTCAAATCAAATCTCTACTCAAACTATCTCATTCAATAATCAATCTCTCGTTACTTTTGAACAAGATGGCGTGCATTACACCGCAATGAAACCGATCTGCGAAAATATTGGGCTATCGTGGCACGCTCAATTTGAGAGAATGAATCGTGATGAAATACTTTCTCAATGTATTCTTATCATACGAATGGTTGCAGAAGACGGTAAAAATCGTGAAATGGTCTGCCTACCCATCGAATACTTAAATGGCTGGTTATTCGGCATTGACGTAAACCGTTGCAAACCCGAAATTCGTAAAACCTTAATCAAATACAAAAAAGAGTGCTACCAAGCATTGCACGACTACTGGTTTAAAGGAAAAGCCGAACGCACGATTAACCCAGAACAACAGCAAGCAATCCAAGAGGCAGTCGTAAAAGCTCATCACCGTACTGGAATGAGTTACGCAGAAATCTATCGCCAACTCAAAAGTCTGTTTAAAGTGGGCAAATACGACCAACTCAAACCCTCACAATTTGAAGATGCCATCAGCTTTCTAGCCACACTCGGCAACAGCTACTCCCCGATTGACCGAATGGATAATCTGGAGCTAACCGAACAAGAATGGCTCGACTGGCAGAACTTCTACTACGCCGTCACAAGATTTTCCGAAAGCGTAGAAACCCTAATGCACACATTACGCCCATTCCGTAGTCATCAGCAAAACAGCGTAGAATTTAACTTGGACGTGGTTCAGCGATATATTCGCACCACCAACCCAGCCGTCAGAAAAATCAACGACCGCATCAACCGTACCAATCGCCGACCGCTTGCAATCGGACACTACAACGAATCCGCAACCTCAGTCGCAGTATTTAAATAATCCTTAAATACTCAACCGACCTCACCTGAAATAACGTGAGGCGGTTTCCCACTCCTTAAATTTAAGGAATGCACCATGACTGAAAAATAACTCCGCCTACAAATCAAATGGTACTGGCACAACTTCTACCAAACAGGCAACATCGAATACTGGTACAAAGGCTACGCTGCCTTTAACCAACTCGCAAAAATGATTCTATAAACCCACGCCCTTAGTTTTAAGGGCGTTTTATTTGGAGAGAAAAAATGGAAACATTAACAATTTCTCAAGCTGCTGAATACTTAAATTGCCACTATCAAACAGTTTACAGGCATAGAAAAAATTGGGGATTTTTTAAAATGGCAGGATCAAAAGTATGGAGAGTAACCAAATCAGAGCTTGATCTTCACAAAGAAAAGGCAAATAATCCAGACCGATTAGCTTTGTCGGTCGAAGAGGTAAACTTATGTCGATCTACAAAAGAGACCAAATCTATTGGGTTGATTTCACAACGCCAAGCGGTAAAAGAGTTAGACGCTCTACTGGCACAGCGATAAAAAGAGAAGCCCAAGAATTCTATAATAAAATCCGAACAGAAATGTGGCGGTTAGATAAACTAGATGAGCAACCTGATTATTTATTTGAACAGGCATTATTAGACTACTTGAAACAATCTGCTGGTTTAGCCGATCAAGCAACCAAGAAAAGGCATGCTATTTATTGGCGTTCTATTTTTGCGGGTCGCGGACTTAGTACGATCACAGGGGCAGAAGCAGTAAATGCCTTACCTCAAGTTAGTCAAAGCACAGGTAAGCCGTTATCTAATGCGACTAAAAATAAATATATCAAATCACTCGCTCGAATTTTTAATCTAGCTTATCAGGCGGGATATATAGATAAAATGCCGCATTTCCCTAAGAAAAAAGAGCCGCCGATACGTGTTCGTTGGATAACCCAAGAACAAGCTAGACGGCTCATTTCGAATATCGGTACAGATTGGATGAAAGCCATCTGTTCTTTTGCTTTAATGACAGGAGCAAGAAGAACCGAAATTCTCACAATGACGTGGGATAAAATTGATTTTAAGCGGAAAATTGCCATTGTAAGTAACGATATTGCTAAATCAGAGAAGGCAAGATCGCTACTGTTAAATGACGAAGCTATCCAATTGTTACACAACCAGAAAGGGAAACATAGTAAATATGTTTTTGTTTCAGCCAAAGGAAATCCCGTCGATGATATTAACAGAAAAACCTTTGACCGAGCAACTAGACTAACAATGTTACAAGATTTCCACTTTCACGATCTCCGCCACACTTGGGCAAGTTGGCACGTACAAGCGGGAACGCCTCTGTTTACATTGAAAGAGCTAGGTGGTTGGGAAACGTTAGAAATGGTTAAGAAATACGCTCACTTAAATGCTGATCACTTAATGGCACACGCAGGTAGCGTAAAATTTACGACACAATTTTGACACAATCCCAAAACGTAACACAAAAAATCAACGTTACCTATAAGGCTAAGTGATTGATTTTAAAAGGTTTTAAATGGCACGCCCTAAAGGATTCGAACCTTTGACCCACGCCTTAGAAGGGCGTTGCTCTATCCAGCTGAGCTAAGGGCGCATTGTTAAGATAATTATTTTAAGAAAGGATTTCTGAAATAAAAAAGAATGGTCGGCGAGATAGGATTTGAACCTACGACCCACTGGTCCCAAACCAGTTGCGCTACCAAGCTGCGCTACTCGCCGATAAGTGCCGTTTATTATAGAGAGATGGTTTTTCTTGTCAAATAAAAATCACTATATTTCTACTAAATGATTGAGTTTTATCCGTTTATTAAAATTTACTTATCAAAAAGTCTTTTTTTTGAGAAAATGGAAAACATTTTCGTATCATCATTGCTATCTCATTTAAGGAGAGTTTATGACAGCCCGAATCATTTCAGGTACTGAATTATCTAAAAATATCAAAGCTAATATTGCGACCAAAATTGCAGGACATATTGCTCAAGGAAAGCGTGCACCAGGTTTAGCCGTGATCTTAGTGGGGGCTGATCCTGCTTCACAAGTTTATGTTGGCAGCAAACGCCGTAGTTGTGAAGAAATTGGCATCTTTTCTAAATCTTACGATCTACCTGAAACGACATCTGAATCTGAATTACTCTCTTTAATTGATGAACTTAATCACGATGAGGCTATTGATGGTATCTTAGTTCAGCTACCTTTACCAAAACAGATTGATTCCACCAAAGTTATTGAAGCAATTGCACCACATAAAGATGTAGATGGTTTTCATCCTTATAACGTAGGTCGTTTATGCCAACGTATTCCAACTTTACGCTCTTGCACTCCATATGGCGTGATGAAATTGCTTGAGACCACAGGTGTAAATTTATATGGCAAACATGCAGTGATCATAGGTGCTTCGAATATCGTAGGGCGCCCAATGGCATTAGAATTATTGCTAGGTGGTTGTACCGTTACTGTAACTCATCGCTTTACCCAAGATTTAGAAAGCCACGTTCGCCAAGCAGATATTTTAGTTGTTGCAGTGGGTAAATCTGAATTTATCCCAGGTAAATGGATAAAAGAAGGTGCGATTGTGATTGATGTAGGGATTAACCGTGGAGCAGACGGCAAATTAAAAGGTGATGTTGCTTTTGCAGCAGCTGCTGAACGAGCTGATTTCATTACTCCAGTGCCAGGTGGCGTTGGTCCAATGACGGTTGCGATGTTGATGCAAAATACTTTGCAAGCGTACGAAGAACATATAGTGAATTCGTAATTTTTGAGAGCCTAATATTGAATAGTATTAGGCTTTTTTATTTTCATCTCAAGTGGTTAATTTTTACAGCACTTTTACAAAGTGTTAAACTTACTACAATCAATTTTTAAGGAATAACAAAATGAGTGGTGCTGAATTATTGGTGAATGTGACCCCAAGTGAAACACGGGTAGCATTGGTTGAAAACGGGATTTTGAAAGAGCTTCATATTGAGCGTGAGGCAAAACGTGGGATTGTGGGCAATATTTACAAAGGGCGAGTTACCCGAGTGTTACCGGGGATGCAATCTGCTTTTGTGGATATTGGTTTAGAAAAAGCTGCGTTTTTGCACGCCTCTGATATTGTTTCGCACACCGAATGCGTAGATGAAAATGAGAAAAAACAATTTGTGGTGAAAAACATCAGCGAATTGGTGCGTGAAGGACAAGATATTGTTGTGCAAGTGGTGAAAGATCCGCTTGGCACAAAGGGGGCGCGCTTAACCACCGATATTACCCTGCCTTCTCGCTATTTGGTTTTTATGCCTGAAAATAGTTATGTAGGCGTTTCACAACGTATCGAAAGCGAAGCAGAACGCTGTCGTTTAAAAGCCCTTGTAGATCCCTATTGCGATGAGCTTGGCGGTTTTATTGTCCGCACTGCTGCAGAGGAAGTAAACGAAGAGTGCCTCGAGCAAGATGCGGCTTTTTTAAAACGTTTATGGCGAAAAGTATTAGAACGTAAAGGAAAATACCCGACCAAATCAATGCTTTACGGTGAACTAGCATTAGCACAACGTGTATTGCGTGATTTTGTCGGCACGCACATTTGCTCAGTTAAAATTGATTCTAAAATCACTTACGAGCAAGTCAAAGAGTTCTTATCAGAATTCATGCCAGAGCTTACCGACAGTGTTACTCTTTATAGCGGCACACAAACCTTATTTGATGCTTACGGTGTGGAAGAGGCGATTCAGCGTGCTTTAGATAAACGTGTAAACCTTAAATCGGGCGGTTATTTAATCATCGAGCAAACCGAAGCGATGACTACAATTGACATCAACACGGGCGCTTTTGTCGGTTCACGCAATTTAGCACACACCATTTTCAATACCAATATTGAAGCCACGCAAGCTATTGCACATCAACTGCAATTGCGAAATTTAGGTGGGATTATCATTATTGATTTTATTGATATGCAAGATGAAGAGCACCGCAAATTAGTACTTGAAGCACTTGAAATTGCTTTGAAAAATGATCGTGTCAAAACTAATGTGAATGGTTTTACCCAACTTGGCTTGGTAGAAATGACTCGCAAACGTACGCGCGAAAGCCTTGAACACATTCTCTGCTGCGACTGCTCCGCTTGTAAAGGTCGTGGCAAAATCAAAACGGTGGAAACTGTGTGCTATGAAATACTGCGTGAAGTAGTCCGTGTGCATCACTTATTTAACACCGAAAAAGTGCGAATTTATGCCTCTAAAGAAGTGGCGGAATATTTAATTAACGAAGAAAGCCACGCCTCCCTTGCCGAACTTGAAGCCTTTATTGGCAAAAAAGTCGAGGTAAAATTAGAACCTTATTACCACCAAGATCAGTTTGATGTGGTGGTGATGTAACTTTTCTCTTATTGCAAGCGGTTGAATTTTGCCAATCTTTTGCGAATTTCGATCGCTTGTTTCCTACCAAAAGCCTGCAAAATCCGCTATAATTCGAGCGTTTTTTTCCAAAATTTAACCCAAAAGGTAACAAAATGTCTGAAGTAGAAAATACAGAATTAGATCTGAATGGTGAAATGATCGCTCGCCGTGAAAAATTAGCCCAATTGCGTGAACGTGGTAATCCGTTCCCGAATACGTTCCGTCGCGAAGATAAGGCGGAGGATTTACACGCAAAATACAACGATGTAGATGGCGAAGAGTTAAAAGAAAAAGCGATTCCAGCGGTGGTGGCGGGGCGTGTAATGTTGCGCCGTGTAATGGGTAAGGCAACTTTTATTACCATTCAAGATGTGAGTGGTCAGATCCAACTTTATGTAGCACGCGATAACTTGCCTGAAGGTGAATACCAAAACACAGTAGGTTTATTGGATTTAGGCGATATCATCGGCGTAAAAGGTACACTGTTCAAAACTAAAACAGGTGAATTAACCGTGCGTGCCAGAGAATTACAGCTTTTAACCAAATCCCTTCGTCCACTGCCAAACAAACACAAAGGCTTAACTGACCAAGAAATTCGTTACCGCCAACGTTATTTAGATTTAATCGCGAACGAAGAGTCTCGTCGTGCGTTTATTATTCGTTCAAAAGTGGTTTCTGGCATTCGCCAATTCTTTTTAGATAAAGACTTTATCGAAGTGGAAACCCCAATGTTGCAAGTGATTCCAGGCGGTGCGGCAGCAAAACCATTTATCACGCACCACAACGCATTAGACGTGGATATGTATTTACGTATTGCCCCTGAGCTTTACTTAAAACGTCTTGTCGTAGGCGGCTTTGAGCGTGTGTTTGAGTTAAACCGTAACTTCCGTAACGAGGGCGTTTCAGTTCGTCATAACCCAGAATTCACAATGATTGAATACTACCAAGCTTATGCGGACTACCACGATTTAATGGACAACACCGAAGAATTATTACGCAAATTAGCGATTGATATTCTTGGCACAACTACCGTGCCTTACGGCGAATATACCTTCGATTTCGGCAAACCATTCGAGCGTATCACTATGCACGATGCGATTGTAAAATACGGCAACGGCATTAAACGCGAAGATTTAGACAATTTCGAAAAATCAGTGGAAATTGCGAAAGGCTTAGGCATTGAAATCCAAAAATCTTGGGGCTTAGGTTCTGTGGTAAATGCGATTTTTGAAGAAGTGGCAGAACATCAATTGATTCAACCAACCTTCTTAATGGCACACCCTGCGGAAATTTCACCGCTTGCACGCCGTAATGATGAGAACCCAGAAGTGACCGACCGCTTCGAATTATTCATCGGTGGACGCGAAATCGGTAACGGCTTCTCAGAGTTAAACGATGCGGAAGACCAAGCAGAACGTTTCCACGCACAAGTGGCTGCGAAAGAAGCAGGTGACGATGAAGCAATGTTCTTCGACGATGACTTCGTGGTAGCACTCGAACACGGCTTACCACCAACAGCGGGCGAAGGCTTAGGAATTGACCGCTTAGCGATGATTTTCGCCAATGCACCATCTATCCGTGATGTGATCTTATTCCCTGCAATGCGTCAGAAATAAGATAGGTTAAAAAGTGAAAAAGGCATAATCTGTTGGGATTATGCTTTTGGGGCCTATATGCCAAGGCCTTCTATTCCATATGCCATAAAAAATGCTTTTACCATTCAGTAAAAGCATTTTTCTTATCTACTCGTACTCTTCAATCCACTTTAACAAAATTGCTTCAAGGATTGATTCATTTGAGCCTTCAGGATCGTCATCAAACTCTTCTAATTCGCAGATCCATTGGTGCATATCAGTAAAACGCACGGTTACAGGGTTTAAATCAGGATCGCGATCGTACAACGCCCACGCAATATCTTGTATATCAGTCCATTTCATTAGTGTGCAGCCTCGTTTGCGTGGTTAAGGTTATATTTTGGAATTTCAACTACTAAGTCTTCATCACCAATCACACATTGGCAGCTTAGACGGCTTTCCATTTCTAAGCCCCAAGCTTTGTCCAACATATCTTCTTCTTGATCTGAACTTTCGTTTAAAGAATCGAACCCTTCACGAATCACAACGTGGCAAGTCGTGCAAGCACAAGAACCATCACACGCATGGTGAATTTCCACGCCCGCATTGTGTGCTACTTCTAATAAATTATCGCCTTCATTGGCTTCAACAACCATACCCTCTGGGCAAAATTCTTCATGGGGAAGAAAAACTACTTTTGGCATATTATCCTCTTTTAAATAATCTCATCAACGGCTTTACCCGCTAATGCTTTTTGAATTGATAAATTCATTCGTTTTGCTGCAAATGCTTGGGTAGCATGGTCAAGCTCTTTAATCCCTTGGGCAATCGCTGCTCTATCTGAACCTTGTTTTAAATCAATCAACTTTTGAATTTCCGCTTCAATGGTTTTAAATTCCTCAACGGAAAGTACTTCTGCCCCATCTTCTTGGAGAGCTGAAATCACAGTATCAATCACACGATCAGCTTCTACACGTTGCTCTGCAAGCTGGCGAGCTTCCATATCTTCTTTGGCATTTTCCATTGAAGACTTGATCATCTGGGTTACTTCTTCATCGGTTAAGCCATAAGATGGCTTGATCTGAATCGAAGCCTGCACTTTAGTGGATTTTTCCATTGCTGTTACACTCAACAAACCATCAGCATCGACTTGATAAGTCACGCGAATGGTTGCTGCCCCTGCCACCATCGGCGGAATGCCACGCAGAGTAAAACGGCCAAGTGAACGACAATCTTCCACCAATTCACGCTCACCTTGTAGAACGTGAACAGACATCGCGGTTTGGCCATCTTTCGCAGTGGTAAACTCTTGTGCACGTGCTACAGGAATGGTGGTGTTGCGTGGAATGATTTTCTCCACCAAACCGCCCATGGTTTCAATACCAAGCGAAAGTGGTACCACATCGAGTAATAACATATCCGCATCGGGCTTATTGCCGACCAGAATATCCGCCTGAATGGCTGCGCCAAGAGCAACCACTTTATCTGGGTCAATCGACGTTAATGGCGTTTTACCGAAGAACTCACCCACTTGTTCACGCACAAATGGTACACGGGTTGAACCGCCAACCATCACAACTTCTTGGATCTCTTCACCTTCCACGCCCGCATCTTTCAATGCTCGGCGGCAAGTCATTAACGAACGTTTAACAAGCGGTTTAATTAACTCGTTAAATTGCGAACGGCTGACCGTACCTGTCCAATTTGCAAATTTCACTTCAATTTCGACCGCTTGTGAAAGGGCAATTTTGGTTTGAGTGGCAAGAGTTAATAGTTCACGTTGTTCATTCGCATTTTGGGGTTGCACGCCTGCTTGTTCAGTAATCCAGTTTGCTAATAAGAGGTCGAAGTCATCGCCACCTAATGCGGTGTCACCACCTGTTGCCAATACTTCAAACACGCCTCGACTTAAACGCAAAATTGAAATATCGAATGTGCCGCCACCTAAATCGTAAACCGCAATAATGCCTTCTTGTCCACTATCTAAGCCATAAGCAATCGCTGCTGCAGTTGGCTCATTTAATAAACGCAATACATTCAAACCTGCTAAACGTGCCGCATCTTTAGTACTTTGACGTTGAGCATCATCAAAATAAGCAGGCACAGTAATGACCACGCCCGACAATTCGCCCGCTAGGCGTTGTTCAGCAAAGCGGTTTAAGTGTGCCAAAATATCTGCTGATACTTCCACAGGGCTTTTATTGCCTTGTTTAGTTTGGATTAACGGTAAGCCGTTATAGCTCGCCATAAATTGATAAGGTAAATCAGGGTAGCGTTTTTGCACATCGGCAAGCGAACGCCCAATTAAGCGTTTGGCTGAAATCACGGTGTTTTGCGGATCAACAGCTGCAAATGCAAAACCTTCTACACCCACGGTTTTCTCGTTTTCCGTGTAATGCACCACCGACGGCACTAACGCCCGCTCTTTTTCATCTAATAACACGGTTGCCGTGCCACTTCGCACAGTTGCAACCAATGAATTCGTTGTCCCAAGATCAATCCCCACCGCCAAGCGTGCTTGGTGCGGTGCAGCAGTTTGCCCTGGTTCAGCGATTTGAAGTAATGCCATTATTATCTCTTCTCTATTTCTTGTTTTAATTTATTTTAGGCTACTGAATAACCCATATTTTCAGGAGCAAACACACCTTGATAGTGGCGTTCCACAGGCACAGCGATTTTGCTTTCAAGCTCTAACACTTGATGACCTTGCAGTTCTTTAATATCATTTTGCCAATTATCCCAACGTAAATCTTGGTAGAAATCGTTTAAATCGCCTGATAATGCCCAGCCCAAAAATTCAGAATAGCCTAAGTTCAAAGGTTCCCACGTTTTCTTTTTCGGGTGATGATAATACACTTGCCCAATTTTATCGCCTAAACTGCCAGCGTTAATCGCAAAGTAACCACCAATTGCATCATCTGCTACTAATAAGTAACTGGGCTGCTCGCCCGATTGTTTGAAAGTTTTACCGAAGTTCCAATCAAATAAACCACGCGGTAATTTTTCGTTGCCTGAACCTAAAATGCGCAACCAACCGTGATCGATTAACACACCACCTGTTTCATACACAATCGCACCAAGCGGTGAACGGGTTGGTAGTTGCATTCCAACTAACGCAGCAGCTGCATCTTCAGAGTAGCTAGCTAAAATTTCGTAGTGATTTTTTGCTTGAGTAAACCAATCACGCAAAATCAACCACGCTGAATTTTTATCTAATAATTCTTCTAGGGTTTTCATCGGTAAAATATCTCTAAAAATCGACCGCTTGATGAGGTTAAGCGTAGGAGTGGAAATAAATCCCACCTCTACTCAAGATTACATTTCGAAAAACGTCTCTTCAACCTTCTCAATCTGAATAATCAGCTTTTTAAAATAACGCAAACGATCTGTTAATGCGTTTGCCTGCTGCCAATTTTTTTGATTTAGCGTTTCTTCTAATTCGATTAAAACTTTTTTCTGCTCGGCTTTGATCTGTTTTAGAAAGTGGGTTAAAGCCTCTTCATCTTTTTTATGTTCAATGCTTTCAAGGGTTTCATGCCATTCCATCTGTTGCATTAGGAATTCAACATCTCGCATACTTTTTTCTTCGAGGTTTTTCTCTACACCCGTTTCAATCTTAATAATCTCTTCGGCACGCAAAATCGGATCTTTCAGCACATTTAATGCTTGGTTTACATCAGCTGATTTTTCAATTGCAAGACGTTGCTCGGCTGTAGAACTGTTTGCGTAATTATCTGGATGAAGCTCTTTTTGTAGCTCTAAATAACGGGCAGAAAGTGCTGCTTGGTCAATTTGAAACTGCACGGGCAAACCAAAAAGTAAAAAAGCGTTAGTCATTTTCTTACTCCTTACACATTAAAACTCTCACCACAACCGCATTCATTTTTTACATTTGGGTTGCTGTATTTAAAGCCTTCATTTAAGCCTTCTTTCACAAAATCTAACTCCGTGCCATCAAGGTAAGTGAGGCTTTTTTCGTCCACAATCACTTTTACGCCGTGTTGCTCGAATATTTGATCGTCTTCATTTAATACATCAACGAATTCCAACACATACGCCAATCCTGAACAGCCCGAGGTTTTCACGCCTAAGCGTAAGCCAATGCCTTTTCCTCGGTTCTCAAGGAAAGTGCGCACGCGGTTTGCGGCAGTTTCTGTTAATGTAATTGCCATAATATATTCCTAATATCTTAAATGAAGAAAATCATATTTTACGAAACATTGTAGGGTATGTGAACGAAGTTCACGCACGAAGAGCCTGAATCAGCAAGCTGATATACCCTATAAAACAGAAGCGGTCGGAATTCGCAAAATTTTTGCAAAATCAACCGCTTGTTAAATTATTTAGCTTGTTTTTCTTTGTAATCTGCGATTGCTGCTTTGATTGCATCTTCTGCAAGAATTGAGCAGTGAACTTTCACAGGCGGTAATTCTAACTCTTCTGCGATGTCGCTATTTTTAATTGCACCCGCTTCTTCTAAAGATTTACCTTTTACCCATTCGGTAATCAGTGAGCTTGAAGCGATTGCAGAACCACAACCGTAGGCTTTAAAGCGTGCATCTTCGATAATGCCAGCATCGTTTACTTTGATTTGTAAGCGTAAGATATCACCACACGCAGGTGCACCCACCATACCAGTACCGATGTCTGATGCTTCTTTGTCGAATGTACCTACGTTACGTGGATTTTCGTAGTGGTCGATTACTTTTTCACTGTATGCCATTTTATTGTTCCTTCTATTTTATCTCCCTCTTTAATAAAGAAGGAAGTTAATCTTATTAGTGGTGATTCCACTCAATTTTGCTTAAATCTACACCTTCTTTGAACATTTCCCAAAGTGGAGAAAGATCTCGTAATTTCACAATCGCTTTTTTCACTAATTCGATAGTGTAGTCAATTTCTTCTTCTGTTGTCCAACGACCTAATGTGAAACGAATTGAGCTGTGAGCTAATTCATCATCACGACCGATAGCACGTAACACATAAGAAGGCTCTAAACTTGCAGAAGTACAAGCTGAACCAGATGAAACTGCAATGTCGCGTAATGCCATCATTAATGACTCACCTTCTACGAAGTTGAAACTAATATTTAAGTTTGAGCCTACACGTTTACCTGGTTCCATTGAGCCGTTTACATACACTTCTTCAATATCTTTGAAGCCGTTATATAGGCGGTCACGTAACTTAGTTAAGCGTGCCATTTCTTCGGTCATCTCTTCTTTTGCGATACGATACGCTTCACCCATACCCACGATTTGGTGAACCGGTAATGTACCTGAACGCATACCACGCTCGTGACCACCACCATGAATAATTGCTTCTAAACGCACGCGTGGTTTACGGCAAACATATAAGCCACCGATACCTTTTGGTCCGTATAATTTGTGGCTAGAGAATGACATTAAATCTACTTTTAATTCGTGAACATTTACTGGCACTTTACCCACAGATTGCGTCGCATCAACGTGGAAAATGATTTTGTTAGCACGGCAGATTTCACCGATTGCCGCGATGTCTTGAATCACACCCATTTCGTTATTAACGTGCATGACAGAAACCAAGATAGTATCTGGACGAATAGCTGCTTTGAATTTTTCTAAATCGAGCAAGCCATCTTCTTCTGGGTCTAAGTAAGTCACTTCAAAGCCTTCGCGCTCTAACTGACGGCAAGTATCTAATACCGCCTTGTGTTCGGTTTTCACTGTGATGATGTGTTTACCTTTAGTTTGGTAGAAGTGTGCTGCACCTTTGATTGCAAGGTTATCTGACTCGGTTGCACCTGAAGTGAACACGATTTCACGTGCATCAGCACCGATTAAGTCCGCAATTTGGTTACGTGCAACATCAACCGCTTCTTCTGCTTCCCAACCGAATTTGTGCGAACGTGAAGCAGGGTTACCAAAGATGCCATCTTTGGTCATATATTGCATCATTTTTTGGGCAACGCGTTCGTCCATTGGCGTAGTTGCCGCATAATCTAAGTAAATAGGTAATTTTACTGACATTGTTATGGTTACTCCTAACTCGCCTACAAGCGGTTATTTTTAATGAAATCTTTGTTTAATGGTGGTGATGATGTTCATGGCAATGCGATTCTTCGCAATCGTGGTCTGCATTTTCCTGAACAAGATCTTCAAGTGATACCGTATTAAGGAACATTCCGATTTGATCTTCTAGGCGTTCCCAAAGCGTGTGAGTTAAACATTGCGAATCTTTGCGACAGTTGCCGTTACCTTTACATTTGGTCACATCCACATTCTCATTTACTGCCGAAATAATCATACCCACCGTAATCTCTTTCGGATCTTTTTCTAATTTATAACCACCGCCAGGTCCTCGTACGCTATGTACAATCCCCTCACGGCGTAATTGTGCGAAAAGCTGCTCTAAATAAGAAAGTGAAATTGCTTGACGATCTGCAATATCCGCAAGACTGACAGGCTCTTTTTTACCGTGAATCGCAATATCTAAAATTGCGGTTACCGCATAACGCCCTCTTGACGTTAATCTCATAAATTCGCCCTCATTTAATTAAAAATCCAATCAAAGATTGGATATGCTTGAATTTTGATGGAGTTGACTATTTTAGTCAAGTATATTGAACTGATTTACACTTATCATTTTAAAAGGTTTCACCAAATGATAAGAAATTTCCCTACTATTATAGAGGTTTTGGAGGCGAATTTAAACTTAAAATGAAATAGAAAAGGAGGTAAAAGTTCCCTTGCAACTGGTCGGAACACTTGCTTGATTTCCCTTTTTGAGTTGCAATCAAACATTTCACTTCGTAGAATTCCCGCCAATTTTTTCCCTCTATAATATTTTTATTTCAAGATTTTAAAAGGACAATTAATGGCTAAATTTACTAAAACATTGCTTGCATCAGCATTAACACTTGCAGCAGGCGGTGCAAATGCGGCGGCATTCCAATTAGCAGAAGTTTCAACATCAGGCTTAGGTATGGCATATGCGGGTAACGCAGCCGTTGCTGACAATGCTTCTGTCGTCGCAACGAACCCGGCATTAATGATGAAATTCCAAGGGGCTGAAATGTCTGTGGGCGGCATTTTGGTTGATACCGATTTACACATTCAAGGCAAAACTAAATTAGGCAACTCTGCAAACCAAAACAATGTTGTTCCAACCAAAGTGATTCCAAATACTTATTTTGTTGCACCAATTAACGATAAATTCGCTGTAGGTTTAGGCTATAACGTCAATTTTGGTTTAAGTACAGAATATAGTAATAGCTACAATGCAGGCACATTAGGCGGTCAAACCGAACTTCAAGCACATAACTTTAATTTAAGCGGTGCTTATAACATTGGTAACGGTTTTAGCTTTGGTGCGGGTGTAAACGCAATTTATTCTAAAGCAGAAGTTCGCCGTACATTAGGTGATCAAGTAGCTGTCACTAAAGCAGGTGCTGTACGAGCTCGAGCAGGTGCAACTGCATTACAACACCTTCCAGCCGCATACCAATCATTATCCTTAACTACTTTAGCTGCTGCTCAACCTGCTAACAAGCAATTACAAGCGATTGCTGCACAATTTCCTGTTGGAACAACAGCCGCACAAGCAGCAAACAGCTTAAACGCTCTTGCAACATCGCTATCTTCATACACAAAAGAAACTGAACTTACCCGTATCACTGGTAATAAATGGTCATTCGGTTGGAATGCTGGTCTTGCTTACGAGCTAAATGAAAACAACCGTTGGGGTTTAGCTTACCATTCTGCGGTAGATGTGAAATTTAAAGGTAAATATCGCAATGAGCTTTCAACCAACTTAGGTTCTGTGATTGCGACAAATAGTGAAGAACGTGATGGGAAATTAACACTTAACCTCCCTGCTTACTGGGAACTTTCAGGTTACCATAAATTAACGGATCGTTTTGCCGTACAATATAGCTGGAAGCGTACTGAATGGTCACGTTTAAAAACCCTAGACGCATACAGCATGAATGGCAGTGCTCACTACATGCACAAAGATGAAGCATTCCGCGATACAAACCGTTATGCAGTAGGTGTATCTTATGATGCAACACAAGATTTAACATTACGTGCAGGTTTAGCTTACGACCGTAGTGCGAGCGTAAATCATCCATCAATTTCAATCCCAGATACTAACCGCATGTGGTATTCTGCAGGTGCAACCTATAAATTCACGCCGAATTTATCAACAGATGTTGGCTTCGCTTACTTACATGGCACCAAATTTGGCTTTGGTGAAGATGGAGCAACATTTAAAGTACGTGCAAGTGGTTACTTATACGGCTTAAATCTTAACTACAAATTCTAACCAGAATTTAGCATAGTATTTCAAAACAGGGGCGTGTAAACTGATTACACGCCTTTTCTCTTGGAATTTTTATGACAATTTTCTATCAATATTACCCCTCTCCCGTTGGCAATCTGCTCTTACTCGCGAAAGAAACGGGGCTAATTGCTATTGAGTTTAACGAAGAACAGCCTACCACTCAGCTTGAAAATTTCATTCCCGTTAGCAATACAAGCGGTGCAATTTATGAAATCTTTTGCAAAACACGCGAAATTTTAGACCGCTATTTTCAAGGCGAAAAAATCGATTTTCAGCATTTGGATTTTCTTGCTCCACAAGGCACAGCATTTCAGCAATCGGTTTGGCAAATTCTCCGACAAATTCCTTACGGTAAAATCACAAGCTACGGCGAAATTGCCCAGCAACTTGGTAAACCTAATGCCATGCGTGCGGTGGGGGGGGCAGTAGGGCGTAATCCCATTTCAATTCTTATTCCTTGCCACAGAGTTCTCGGCAAAAATCAAAGTCTGACAGGATTCGGCGGCGGGCTTCCGAATAAACGCTACTTATTGCAGCTAGAAGGAGTTGATTATAAAGATCATGGCGTGGAATATGTAAATCCCAAAACTAAACATTGGGAACGTTAAAAATATAATAGACAAAGAGGTTTGAAATCCATATTTGAAATATGAACCAAAAAATTATTGTCAAAATAAAATAATCAAGTGTATCGTAACAAAAGAATCTTCAACTATAGCGTCAATTAAATAATCATAATGGATTAACGAAAAAAACGTAAAATGATGTTTATAAAGGTTTTTTTAAATAAAAAGAGTTGCTAATATTATTGAAGAATAAATATTAGCAACTATTTTGTCTACTATGCTATTTACTTTGTAAACATACAAAAAAGCATGAGTTATTTCATGACTAAATCATATTAGATTTCAAAATTTGCTAAATTTTTACCAACTAACTCACGTGGTGTACGACCTTGACCTGTCCAAGTTTTTTCATTACCGTTTGCATCAATAAATCTATATTTAGCAGGACGAGGAGCAATTGGTTTACGTGCTTTTTTCTCGGTAGGCATTTTTCCTAAAAGTGAGGCTAATTCGTCTGCAGAAATACCATCATTTGCTAACATTTCTTCATATTTTTTTAATTGCTCTAAGAATTTAGTTTGTTCAGCTTCTTGGGCCTTAATCTCTTCGCGTTTTTCTTCAACAACAATTGTCAATTTTTCTAATAAACCTTCTAATTGTTCTAATGAAGTTTCACGAGCAAGAACACGTAAGCTACGGATGTTTGACAAAGTTCTTAATGTATTAGACATTATAATCTCCTATTTAAAAAATTATTTATTAAGTCAAATTAAGGCGTATATTACCCGAATATATTTTTAAGGTAAATAATCTAGATTTAAAATAAGTAAAAATGGTATTTAAAATGTTGAAAAATCTACTTGTTTAATGCCTTTGTTTCAGGTAATCTTAGTCAATCCTACAATTGTAGAGGTGCAAATACGATAAGTACTTTTTCTGAGTGGAAAACGATGAGGAAAAATGAAAGGCGTATTTGCCGAAATCAATCAAGCGTCATCTTGGTTGGTTGGGGTCGTTGCCGAAAGGGACGACACTGTCGCAGTTTCGATATTCCTTGTATCACTGCGGAGTGCTACTGTAAGTTAGGTGAGGATGCTTCCTTTTATCCTTCCTTTATTTGCCTTCCTGCGTAAATACATTCAGTAGATTCAATGACGTTATAAAAATATCTTTTAATAAATTAGAGGTTTTATGAATCTTGTTGATTATTCATCATCGCTTTGGTCAGTTGTACCAGCGTTAATTGCACTTCTGCTTGCGATTGCAACCAGACGTGTTTTAATTTCATTAAGTTTGGGTATTATTGTTGGTGCATTAATGTTAGCTGGCGGTAATGTGCTTGATGCTGTTTTATATTTAAAAAATAGCGTAGTTTCTTTACTTTATAAAGGTGGCGAAGAGGGCTTTAATAGTAACAATATCAATATTATTTTATTTTTAGTGCTATTAGGCATTTTAACTTCTTTATTAAGTGTTTCAGGGGCAAACCAAGCCTTTGCAAATTGGGCCCAAGAGAAGGTTAAAGGCAGACGTGGTGCAAAATTAATGGCGGCTTGCTTGGTTTTTGTTACTTTTATTGATGACTATTTCCACAGTCTTGCTGTAGGTGCGATTGCTCGTCCAGTGACTGATAAATTCAAAGTATCACGTGCAAAACTTGCTTATATTTTAGACTCAACGGCAGCACCAATGTGTGTGTTAATGCCAATTTCAAGTTGGGGGGCTTATATCATCACGCTTATCGCAGGATTATTAGCGACACACTCTATTGCGGGTTACACTCCATTAGGCGCGTTTGTAACGATGAGTGCGATGAACTTCTATGCGATTTTCTCAATTCTAATGGTGTTCTTCGTAGCCTATTTCTCTTTTGATATAGGTTCTATGGCACGTTTTGAACATAATGCAATGAGCCAAGAAGAGAAATCATCTGAGCAGCAAGGTTCTTCAGAAGCGGGCGTACGTGATTTGGTTCTTCCAATCTTAGCATTAATTATCGGTACGGTAACGATGATGCTAAAAACAGGTGGCGATGCACTTGCTGAAGCGGGCAATCCATTTACTATTTTAGGTGCATTTGAAAATACTACTGTTGGTATTTCATTAGTAACAGGTGGTGTGGCAAGTATTATCGTACTCACGCTTTGTCTATTAATGCGTCGCCATATTTCTGTAAGCGATTACACAAAAGCTTATGGGGCGGGTGTAAAAATGATGTCTGGTGCGATTTTAATTCTTTTCTTCGCGTGGACAATCAACGGTGTTGTAAGTGATATGCAAACGGGCAAATATCTCTCAAGTTTAGTGGCAGGTAACATTTCACCAGCGTTCTTGCCAGCGATTTTATTCGTGCTTGCTTCTGCAATGGCATTCTCAACAGGCACAAGTTGGGGTACGTTCGGTATTATGCTACCAATTGGTGCAGCGATGGCGATGCATTCTGAACCAAACTTAATTATCCCTTGCTTATCAGCTGTAATGGCAGGTGCTGTATGCGGTGACCACTGTTCGCCAGTGTCGGATACGACAATTCTTTCTTCAACAGGGGCGCAATGTAACCATATGGATCATGTACTTTCACAATTGCCTTATGCACTATTAGTCGCGGTAGCATCAGTAGTTGGTTACTTAGTTGTCGGTTTTACAGAATCAGGTTTACTTGGTTTTATTACGGCAGGTATCACGATGTTAGTGTTAATTATACTGTTTAAAGCAAAAAATGTAGAATAAGAAAATAACCCAGCTTAAGCTGGGTTTTTTATAGTGATTAGTTCGTATTTAATAGGATTTAGATAATCCATCAAATGTTTTGCAAAAAAAAGACATATTTATTCTTAAAACGGGTACAGTATACATTGTGCCTAAAATAGGTACAATGGAAAACCTACGATTGTTCATTTAAATAAAGGATATTATTCCTTAATTGCGAAATGAATACTAAAAGGAACATAAAATGAAAAAAATAATGTTATTTGGTACTATTTTGGCACTTTCTGCTTGTTCATTACCTCAACAACAAAGCTCTGTGCCAATGGATATGCAAGCTGTTCAAGCATATCAACAACGTATTAATACTAAAAATACTGTTGATAAAAACCACCCTGTACAGAAAGAATCGCTAAATCAAAGCGATACACGTAAAAGAGAAGTAAATTATTATCCTGCTGTTCCTGCGATTTACCCTTCGGTACATTATGGTCATTGGTATTACTAATCTTATCTGTGCTAAAATGCCCTGTCTTTTCTTGAAGGTCACTTACTATGAAAAAAATCGTTATTCTAGGATCGACAGGGTCCATTGGCAAAAGCACCCTTTCGGTCATTCAAAACAACTCGTCTGATTATCAAATTTTCGCTTTAGTAGGCGGAAAAAACGTGGAATTAATGGCAGCGCAATGCGTCTTATTCCAACCTCAATTCGTGGCATTAGATGATGAAAATGCAGCCACACAACTCAAAGTACACCTCTCAACACTTAACATCAAAACGGAAGTTTTAGCTGGGCAAAAAGCAATTTGCGAACTTGCTTCACACCCTGAAGTGGATATGGTGATGGCAGCAATTGTTGGTGCTGCAGGGCTTTTACCTACACTTTCTGCGGTTAAAGCCGGGAAACGTGTATTACTTGCTAATAAAGAATCGCTAGTCACTTGCGGGCAGATTTTTATTGATGAAGCGAAAAAGTCAGATGCAAAACTCTTGCCTGTTGATAGCGAACATAATGCTATTTTCCAGTCTTTGCCTGTGGAAGCGCAAAATAAGATCGGTTTTTGTCCGCTTGCAGAGCTTGGTGTGAGCAAAATTATCTTAACCGGCTCAGGTGGTCCGTTCCGTACTAAACTATTAAATGAATTTGATGCGATTACGCCTGCTCAAGCGGTGGCTCATCCAAATTGGTCGATGGGTAAAAAAATCTCAGTGGATAGTGCAACGATGATGAACAAAGGCTTGGAATATATTGAAGCACGTTGGTTGTTTAATGCAACTGCAGAAGAGATGGAAATTATTATTCATCCGCAATCCATAATCCATTCTATGGTCCGTTATATTGATGGCTCAGTAATTGCTCAAATGGGGAATCCAGATATGTGTACGCCAATTGCACATAGTATGGCATATCCAGATCGTATCAACGCGGGTGTACCGCCACTTGATTTCTTCAAGCTTAAAGAATTAACCTTTATTGAGCCTGATTTTGAACGTTATCCAAACCTTAAATTAGCAATTGATGCTTTTGCCGCAGGGCAATACGCAACTACTGCAATGAACGCCGCAAACGAAATTACTGTTGATGCGTTTTTAAATGAACAGATCCGCTTTACGGATATTGTGAATGTAAATAGAAGTGTTGTTGAAAATATTGCACCAATTGATATTCAAGAAATTGATGATGTCTTGCATATCGATAAATTGGCAAGAGAATTGGCAAAACAAACAATACTTCAAATTTAGGGCGTTATAAGGGGCTATAAAGCCCCTTTAACATAGATACCTATTTTTTAATAATTGCTCCAAGTAAACCACGCATAATTTGCTTTGTTACTTGATTGCGTAAATTTCGCCCAACTTGTTGAGCTACTTGGCTCACCACTTGTTCGGCAAGTGATTGGTCTTTTTTCTTTTTCGAACCAAAGATCGAGGCAAGCATTCCTCCTAAAAATCCTTCTTCCTCTTCAGCATTTGCAGTTTGCCCTCGATTTTGCACCGCTTGTGATTGAGCGTTTAATACTTCAAAGGCAGATTCATTATCGACATAAGCACTATAATGGCTGTAAAGATCATCCTGTTTCACTAAACGGCTACGCTCGGTTTCAGTTAATGGCGTGAGTTGGCTTTTCGGTGGGTAAACTAACGCAATTTCCACTGGTGTTGGCATTCCTTTTTCATCCAAGACGGAAATTAAGGCTTCGCCTACACCTAGCGAGGTAATCGCTTCGACTACATTTACAGCTTTATTCGCTCGGAAGGTTTCAGCCGCTGATTTCACTGCTTTTTGATCACGAGGCGTGAAGGCTCGCAAAGCGTGTTGTACACGATTGCCTAGTTGCCCTAACACTGAATCAGGTAAATCAAGTGGATTTTGGGTTACAAAATAAACGCCAACACCTTTTGAACGGATTAAACGTACCACTTGCTCAATTTTATCTACTAAAATTTTCGGTGCACCATCAAACAATAAATGCGCTTCGTCAAAGAAAAGGACAAATTTCGGTTTTTCTGGATCGCCTACTTCTGGCAGAATTTCGAAAAGTTCTGCCATAAACCAAAGTAAGAATGCACCATATAGGCGTGGAGAGTTAATTAATTTCTCTGAGTTTAAGACGTTAATCACACCTTTACCATCGCGAGTTTGTAGCCAATCTTCAAGATTTAATGCGGGCTCGCCAAAGAGTTTCTCTGCCCCTTCATTTTCCAGTGCAAGCAATGCACGTTGAATCGCTCCAACGCTTGCAGTTGAAACGTTACCATATTCCACTTGGAATGTTTTGGCGTTTTCGGCAACATATTTGAGCATTGCACGCAAATCTTTTAGGTCAATTAACAATAAACCTTGGTCGTCTGCCACGCGGAATACGAGGTTTAATAAGCCTTCTTGCGTATCGTTTAAGTTAAGTAAACGTGCAAGTAACATCGGTCCCATTTCTGAAATGGTGGTGCGAAGCGGAATGCCTGTTTCACCGAAGACATCCCAATAAGACACAGGGTAGCCACTCAAATAGCTTTCGCCCCCTAGTTGGAATTGTTCGATTCGTTCTGCAATTTTGCCTGAAAAACTGCCCGCTTGTGAAACTCCAGAAAGGTCGCCTTTCACATCGGCAAGGAAAACGGGCACGCCTTCATCACTGAATGCTTCAGCTAATTTACGTAATGTAACAGTTTTCCCTGTACCTGTTGCACCAGCAATTAAACCGTGGCGGTTTGCCATTTGGGCGACCAATGAAATAGTTTTCCCTGAATAGGTTTGTGCGATTGCAAGCGTCATAATGTGTTCTTTCTCCTTTTAAGATTTTACGCCTATTTCGTAGCCATTTTCCCAGTAAGTTCGATGAGCATTTGGCAATTTTCCTTGGCAATATTGGGTACGTTTTTGGAACATTTCTGTTTTTTGACTACGGAACGATTTTCCTACACGGAAACCGTCTAAATACCAGTCATCAAGATCGTTACACACAGTGGTATTAATACGTTGATGTCCGATTACGGCTGTTTTCGAAGCAGGAAATTTAGAAATCTTTGCTGTTTTAGCCGTTCCTTTGTTGAAATTTGCTTGGGCCTCGCCTGAATAACCTTTAACCACTTTAACGGGTTCTCGTTTAGGATCGTGATTAAAACCTTCGGTAAAGTCTTCCCATAGCACCTGAGTTTCTTGTGTACAAGCGGTTAAAAAAAATAGGCAGGGTAGTAAAAGAAGTAATTTTTTCATATTTAATATTTTTTTAATGAATAATGTCTGTTAAAGCGAGGACGACTCACTTTAGGTAAAGGTAATAAAGCATTAGCGTCATATTGGCTGACAGGAATTGCATGTCCGATATATTCCTCAATTGCAGGTAGATTCACCGCATAGTGTTCGCACGCAAAGCTAATTGAATGTCCGCTTTGCCCTGCTCTACCTGTTCGTCCGATTCTGTGCACGTAATCTTCGCGATCATCCGGCAAATCGTAATTGAACACATGCGTAACTTCAGGAATATGCAAGCCTCGTGCGGCAACATCGGTTGCCACTAAAATATCCAACTCGCCTTTAGTGAAACTGTCTAACAAGCTTAAGCGTTTTTTCTGTGGAATATCGCCAGTAAGCAAGCCCACTCGATGCCCATCTGCCTGTAAATATCGCCAAATTTCTTCACAACCGTGTTTGGTATTCGAGAAAATCATACAGCGCTCTGGCCACTCTTCCTCTAAAAGCGTGAGCAATAATGCCATTTTGTCTTCGTTTGAAGGGTAGAAAAGCTCTTCTTTGATTCGATGCCCTGTACGTTGAAGCGGTTCAATTTCGACATATTTTGCATTATTCATATCCTCATACGCCAACTCACGCACACGTGGAGAAAGCGTTGCTGAAAAAAGCATGGTAAGGCGTTCGGTTGGCTTTGGACATTTGCGCATCAAATAGCGAATATCTTTAATAAAACCAAGGTCAAACATTCGATCTGCTTCGTCTAACACAATCACCTGCACGTAATCAAGGTTGATAATGCCTTGCTTCACATAATCAATCACACGCCCTGTGGTGCCGACTAAAATATCAACGCCTTTTTCAATCTCTTGCACTTGTTTCTCATAGCCATCGCCACCATAGGCTAGCGCAAGTTTCAAGCGAGTCTGTTTAACTAGCAACTCAGCATCAGAAGCGATCTGTACCGCCAGCTCTCTGGTAGGGGCAAGAATCATTGCCCTCGGTTGATTTTTATGTGTTTGCAGATCGTGTGTGAGTAGATGATGGAAGGTCGCAATTAGAAAAGCCATCGTTTTGCCCGTGCCTGTTTGGGCTTGACCCGCAATATCATTATTGTTGAGAGTGATTGGGAGAGTTTGAGCTTGAATTGGTGTGCAAAATTCAAAGCCTTTACTATCAAGAGCAGAAAGTACTTTTTCGTGAATCGGGAAATCGCTAAAGCGTTGTTCGGTAAGATGTGTTGACATCAGAATTCCTTGTTTAATAGAGCCTAAAGTCTAGGCAAAAATTGGTGCGATTTTACCGCAACTTATTGCAAAATGCTATCAATACGCTATACTACGTACCGAGTTAGTTAGACAATCGCTGGTTTATTGAAGCCCTAAACTGTGTCGCACGGCTGTGCAATACAAAATAGTGGGACAAGTAAACGAGAGGAAAGTCCGAGCTACACAGGGCAGAGTGCCAGATAACGTCTGGGCGGCGCGAGCCGACGACCAGTGCAACAGAGAGCAGACCGCCATACTCTGTGTATATTTTTTAGAGATGGTAAGGGTGAAAGGGTGCGGTAAGAGCGCACCGCGTGGGTGGCAACACTTCACGGCAGGGTAAACTCCACTCGTAGCAAGACCAAATAGGAACTCAATGGATGGCCCGTCCAGAGTTCGGGTAGGTTGCTTGAGCATAACAGCGATGTTATGCCTAGAGGAATGATTGTCCACGACAGAACTCGGCTTATCGACCAACTCATTTTATTCCAGCGAATCGTTTTATATTTTATATAGACGATTCGCTTTTTTTCTATTTATACAATGTACACTGCATTTTAGATATTTTATGTAGAGGTCTATGTAGGGTCGTGTTGAACACGCCCCTACATATATTCTTCTAATAAAATGTACATTTAGCCTTTAAAAATTTTGTGCAAGTAAGAGTTATGAAATCCCTTTTTACGCTCCTTTTTTCGCTTTTCTCTCTCAATGTTCTCGCCCATCCACACGCTTTTGTCGATCTTAAAACCCAAGCCTTGACAGAAAACCAAACGCTAAAAGGGTTTCGTATGTCTTGGACGTTGGATGAAATCGCCTCCAGCACGTTAATTTATGAAATGCAATCAAGTGTAGATCCTGATAAAACCAAGCAAGATTTAACCCAAGAGATGATTGATACGGCAAAGAAAGATCATTACTTTAGCTATCTTTACAACCAAAAAAGCAATTTGATTCCGTTTACCGAAACGCCTTCGGATTACGGTTTTGTGGTGGAAAATAACCGCATTATTTTTTCGATGAATGTTTATTTAAGCGAACCGCAAAAGCTGAGCGCGGTGCCCATTACTCTGATGAGCTACGAGCCAACCTACTATATGGCGATGGAGTATAATTATCAAAGTGATGTCTCGATTGATGATAAAAAATGTGAAATCAAAGTGGTGCAACCGAAAGTGGACGATACTTTGAAACTTTATGCCTCAAGTTTGGACAAAGATCAGACACCAGAAGATCAATCACTTGGGCGTGCTTTTGCCCAAAAGGTAGAGATGAAATGCAAAAATCAAAATTAACCGCTGCCTCTTTGCTCGTGTTAGCCTTGTTGGTGGTCGCTGTTTATTGGGTTTATCCGCTCTTGCTGCATAAAGTGATGTTGTGGCAAAAAGCTTTTAACTTACAGCTTTCTAGTTCGCTTAATCAGCTTAATCAACAACATCAAGAAGCAGGCATTACCCTTATTTTAATCAGCTTTTTCTACGGCATCTTTCACGCTGTTGGTCCTGGACACGGTAAGTTTATCCTCACGAGCTACTTGGCTTTAGAACAGTCGAAACTCAAACAAGCGGTCAAAATTAGCTTGGTCTCTTCCATTGTGCAAGGTTTGGTGGCTATTTTGTTGGTGTCGATTATTGTTGTTGCCTTTACGCTTTCTCGCACATATTTCAATTTAACGCTTAAATGGGTAGAGCGGAGCAGCTTTATGTTGATGATTTTGCTAGGGTTTTATTGGATTTATCAAGCGTTGCAAGGTATTCGATTGCCTAAATTGCAGATTAGAAAAATCATCCCAATGCAAATGTCCCAAGAAAAAACACCGCTTGTTGCATATCACGTTCACGATGAACATTGCGGTTGTGGGCATAAACATCTGCCTTCATCAGTGCAAATGGATCAATCAACAGGTTGGAAAAGCCGACTTTTCTTGATTTTGAGCATTGGATCGCGCCCGTGTTCAGGGGCAATTTTAGTGTTGTTCCTTTCTTATACGCTCAATATTTACCTTTGGGGCGTATTGGCGACATTAATGATGGCGGTCGGTACAGGTATTACACTGACATTCTTTGCGTTGATTGTGGTCTTTGCCCGTCATAAAGCTGTGCAGTTAAAAGTGTGGTATTTGCCTGCTAAATTTAGCTTTCCGATAGCAAGTAGTTTGAAATTCTTGACTGCTTGCGTGCTGATTGGAATGGGCATTTTGTTATTACACGGCAGTTTCATTGAGGTTGTAACGGCCACAATTTTTAGGCGGTAATACATTTTTTATTCTACTTTTTTCAGCTATAATAGACCCTCACAAGCGGTAAGATTTTGCAAGAGATTGTCGAAATTTTACCGCTTACTTTTTCCTGTGGTTCGAGAACCTCCCACATAAAAAAACTAAGGATACAAAATGAACTTATCTGAACAACCCCAAAAAGCCCTCGTGATTTTCTCAGGCGGGCAAGACTCTACTACTTGTCTTTTCCAAGCGATTAAAGAATTTGGCAAGGAAAATGTTGAAGTGGTGACTTTCCAATATGGACAACGCCACGCGATTGAGCTTGAAAAAGCCGAATGGATCGCCAAAGACGTAGGCGTAAAACAGACATTAATTGATACTTCGGTGATCAAAGCCATTACCACTAACGCCTTAATGCAAGAGGGCGCAGAAATTCAGCAAGAGGGCAATAAGCCAAATACCTTTGTGGATGGTCGCAACGCACTATTTTTACTTTATGCGTGCATTTATGCCAAAGGACAGGATATTTCTACCATTTACACGGGCGTGTGTGAGACCGATTTCAGTGGTTATCCAGACTGTCGCGATGTGTTCGTGAAATCAATGAACGTGACGATGAATTTGGCGATGGATTATAACTTTAACATTCGCACGCCGTTGATGTACCTTACCAAAAAAGAGACGTGGAAATTAGCAGATGAGCTGGGTGTGTTTGACTATATTCGCGAACATACCCATACCTGCTATTTAGGCGTAGAAGGAGGCTGCCATACTTGCCCAAGCTGTGTGTTGCGTGAAAAAGGCTTGAATGAATACCTTGCAGAAAGAGAGAAAAAAGATGTTTAAAATCGCGAAAGAATTTAGTTTTGATATGGCTCATATGCTCGATGGTCATGATGGCAAATGTAAAAACCTGCATGGGCACACATACAAATTGCAAGTTGAAGTAGCAGGCGAGTTAGTCGCAGATGGGGCAAAACGTGGGATGGTGATGGATTATGCTGATCTGAAAGCTATCGTGAAAACACATATTTTAAACCCGATGGATCACGCGTTTATTTACGATCTTAACAGCCCAAAAGAGAGCAAAGTAGCGAATTTGTTGATCGATTTAGATTCAAAAGTGTATGGTATTCCAAGCCGTTCCACTGCGGAAGAGATGGCAAAATATATGTTTGATAAGCTTAGAAAAGTTGGCTTGCCTGTGACACTTATTCGCCTGTGGGAAACTCCAACGTCTTACTGTGAATATTCGCAAGCCCCACATTTACAAGCGGTAAAAAATGGCAAATAAAATGCAAAATACCATTTTTAGCACCATCAGTTACCCGATTGTTGAGATTTTTGAGAGCTTGCAAGGCGAAGGTTTTAACACGGGAATGCCGAGCATTTTTGTCCGTTTTGGAAAATGTAACCTTACTTGTCCGTGGTGCGATACCGATTATATGACGTTTGAAAGTTGGACGCTGGACCAGATTTTAGCCAAAGTGAAATCCTATTCAGCAAGGAATATTATCATCACAGGTGGAGAGCCAACTATTCAACCTAATCTAGACGTGTTATTGGATGCATTTAAACTAGAGGGCTATTTTTTAGCGATTGAAACTAATGGCTTGAAAGAAGTACCGAAACAGATTGATTATATTGCAACTAGCCCGAAACGGTTGTATCAAGAGAAATATCAACGCCGTTGTATTCCTTTTGCACATGAGGTACGTATTGTGGCGGATGAAGATGTGTTAGCATTTTGCGAGCAGATTGAGCAACAAATTCAAGCAGAGCATTATTATCTCTCGCCGTGCGAAATTGATGGCAAAATGAATTTGCTCGAAACAATTACCCAGTTAGGGCAACTTAATCAGCGTGAAAACGAGCCGAAATGGCAGCTGAGTTTGCAAACGCATAAGATTGTAGGGATTGAGTAAATCATTTTATAGAAAAACCACTGTTTTTATTGACAGTTTAAAATACCTTGTTATACTGTATTTAAATTCACTTATATTAAATCCAGTTAATGAGGTATTTTTTATGCAAGCAACTATTGATATCCGTATCGCCAACACGCAAAAAATGAAAGATCACAAATTCGACCGCTTACTTGAAATTGTGGAAGAAGAGCTGGCAAAAGAGTTTCCAAAAGCGATTATAAGAGCCAGAAAATCGGCATCAATGAGTGATGTTTCGGTTTTTGGCTTAGGTAAAGAAGGAAAGAAAGAGGTTTCTGAATTTTTAGAAACGCTTTTTAATGATGGCTCAGCGTTTGATGAATTAAATGATCAGTATTATTAAAAGCTTTTATATAAAAAGCGTTGCTAATATTATAAAAATAAATATTAGCAACAAATTTGTCTACTATGCTTGCATTTCTAAAATTTCAGAAAAAATTTCAGCTTCTACCGCTGGAATCCGTTTTTCTTCATTTGCCCATTCACCGAGATCGATTAAGTGGCAGCGATCGCTACAAAATGGGCGATATTTATTTTCTGTTTTCCATTCTACTTTCTTCTGACAAGTTGGACATTCTACGACTAATTCTGACATTGCTTTTCCTCTGCTTTTTTCAAATAAATTTTGTGAAGTCCATTTATTTGTTTTTTTATTTTTCCTAAATTTTTTTCAAGCGGCTGATTATTATCAATAATATCATCAGCATAACTTAATCTTTTTTCTCTTGAAACTTGTGATGCCATAATATTTTGAATTATCTCTAACTTATTATTATCACGTTTTATCGCTCTTTCTATTTGTGTTTCAGGCTGCACATCTACCACTAAAATACGATCACATAAATGGAGCAGATTATTTTCAATCAGTAATGGTACCATTAAAATCACATAAAGCTGCTGGCATTGTTCCACTTGAGCAAGCATTTCATTTCTAATGGCAGGATGAAGCAATTGATTCAGCCACGTTTTCTCATTAGGATGAGAGAAAATGATTTCGCGTAATTTAGCTCGATTTAATTCACCTTGTTCTGTGAGAACATCAGTACCAAAATGAGAGCACAATTCTGCTAATAATGGCGAGCCTTTTTCAACGACTTGACGGGCAATAATATCGGCATCAATCACAGGCACTCCAAGTGCTGAAAATAGACCACCAATGGTGCTTTTTCCACTTCCAATACCGCCCGTTAATCCAACAATATAAGGCATTCTTTATCCTCAATTTATGATTAGTTGAGGTAAATTATAATAAAAGTCGCCACACTAATAAACGGAATAAAAGGCAATTTTTGCCGTTTTTGCGAAGTCATGCATCGTTCTGTTAGGTAATATGTAATCCCTAATAAAGAAGCAATGAGTACAAGATGTAACATCTGCTCTAACGTAAAAAGAGGCGATAAAGCGATTAATAATAAACTGTCTCCCAGCCCAAAGCTTTCTTTCTTTAAAAGGAAAATAGAGAAAAAGTGAATAAAAATAAAGAAAATGACCGTAAAATAGAATGTCTCTAAATCTCCTTTATATAGTGTGAGTAAAAATAAAATAGTTAAATATCGAATATCAGTCAGGTAATAAAGTATATCTAATACAGTTAGAAAGCATAGGATAATAATTATTGCTGAGATAAGGTAATTTTGATTTAATAAAGTAACCAAAGGAAAAATAAAGAAAAAAAGAATTGATAACTTACTCTTTTTTATTTTTAATTTGGATTGTTTTTCAAAATCGCTATAATTTAGCTGAAAATTTACTAGAGAATAAAATTCGTCATAAGTTTGCCGATTGATTCGCTTGGCAAAAAGAGGTATTTCTCTTTTAAACCAGAAAGCGAATAATATGGCAGTTAAAAATTCCAAAAATTTTACTAAATCCATTTTATTCAACTAAAGATCCCATATCAAAAATTGGTAAATAAAGCCCAACAATAATTGTGCCAACAATCCCGCCCAATACCACCATTAGCACAGGCTCAAGCAATTGCGACAAAATATCTAGCTGATCATCTAATTTCTTTTTATAGATTTGGCTAACATATTCGCTCATTTCAGCTAATTTTCCGCTCTTTTCACCCACGGATAACATCTGAACCGTTTGGCTTTCAAATACCTCTGTATTTAAACATTCAGAAAAAGCGTAACCCTGTTTAATCAGCGTTAATACCGATAGACACTCTTTTTGTAAAATAGGATCGGCTTGTTTATTCGATAAAAAAGTTTCTAAAATAAGATCTAACCGAAGGCTAGCATTTAGCATTAAGGCTACATTTTGGGTAAAATAAATAATACGTGATTGGCTAAGAATAGCCTTAAATACGGGCATATTACTTAAAATAGAGTATTTTAGCTTTGTGATTATTGTTGTTTTTTTCGCTAAAAAAGAGAGTAAAACACTACTTAAAATAAGTAAAACTAGTAGAAATATATAATTATCCACTAATAAATTAGAGAGAAAAAAGAGTATTTCCGTAATAAATGGAAGAGTTTTATCTTTAGCACTATATAATTCTGCAAATTTAGGCACAATTAGCACTAACATTCCAATTGAAAGTGTTAACGCAATTGTTAAGACCATCACAGGATAAAACATGATCTTTTTTACTTTAGAAAATAATTTCTCACTTTCAGACCTAGATTGTGCAATATTTTCAAGCATCACACCTAATTTTCCACTCATTTCTCCCATTTTGATAAGCTGAATTTCTTGGCTATTTAAATAGCGATTTAAATTTTCTAATGATTTTGAAAAAGAATAACCTAACTCAACTGAACGTATTATTTCTTCAAGCCATAAATAGATTTTTATATTTTGTGTATTTTCTAAAATGATTGATAACGCTTGTTTTAAGGGAAGTCTTGCGTTAATTAGTAAAGCAAGTTGAGAAATAAGTTGAGTCACCTCTTCAGATTTTGGATTTTTAGGTAAAATAAAATTCCGACTAATTTTAATTTGCTGAAAGCCTTTTTTAATTAACCTTTGTTCTAATTCATCTTGATTTCGAGCTAATAATTTCCCTTTCTGTTTCTGCTGAAAACGATTAATAGCTTTCCAATGAAATTCATATACCTTAAACATAGCCTAATACCCTCTGGATTTCTGGTAAATTGGTTTTATTTTCTTGGCATTTTTGTATTGCACTTTCTGCCAAATTAGAAAAATCTAAACAAGCGGTTGATTTTTCAAATTCTTTACCATTTTTTGACAGTAATTGATACACACCAATTCGCCCTTTGTAGCCCTGATAACAATGCTCACAGCTATTGCCTTGGCAATGCGTGCAGATTTTCCTAACTAGGCGTTGAGCAATGACCAATTGCAAGCTATTTCTTAATTCAAATTCTTTAATTCCAAGTTGCAACAGGCGTTCTACTGCTGATGGAGCATCGTTAGTATGAAGTGTGGAAAGCACCAAATGCCCTGTTTGAGAGGCTCGCAATGCCATTTGTGCACTCTCTTCATCACGAATTTCACCAAACATAATAATGTCGGGATCTTGGCGTAAAAAAGTGCGTAATAATTGGCTAAAGTCTAATCCAATGCCACGATCTACTTGGGTTTGAATAATGCCATCAATTTCGATTTCAATTGGATCTTCTGCAGTTAAAATATGTTTTTCACTTTGATTCAAATAACTTAATGCACTATATAAAGTAATACTTTTACCGCTTCCTGTAGGGCCAGTTACTAAAATTAAACCTTGTGGTTGATTTAGCGCATTTAATAAAGTTTCTTTCTGTTGAGGATTAAATCCAAGCTCTAAAAAATCTAAATCAATAGGTTTATTCTTTTGTAAACGCAGTACTATTTTCTCACCAAAATTAGTTGGCAATGTGGAAACACGAAAATCTAAAGTATCAGAGATTTTTGTTTTAAAGTGAAATTGTCCATCTTGCGGTAAGCGAGTTTCGCTAATATCTAATTTAGAAAGAATTTTTAATCGAGAAATAATACGGCTAGCTAAATTTAGCGATAGCATTTTATAAATGTGTAAAACACCATCAATCCGCAAGCGGATCATAAGTCGATTTTTCTGAGGCTCTAAATGAATATCGGAAACATTTTTCTGTAAGCAGTAATTAAATAACTCATCTAATAGATGAATAACAGGATCATTATGATCTAAATCTACTTGCTGATTATTATCTGAATAAATAATCTCAGTGGCTTCATAAACAATATCTTTTTTAGGTGAAAGCTCATTTAATAGATATTTTAATTCTTCAGTAGAAATTAAAATGGGCTCAATCTCTTTATGGGCAATAAAGGAAAAAATCTCATAAGCGGTCAGATTATTTAAATCATCAATTGCAAGCCATAATTTCTCTTTATCCTCTTTAACGGGAATAGCCAAATAACGTAAAAGAATGGTTTTATCTTCACAATTTTTCTGCCATTGAGGTTCAGAGATTTCAAAAATATTTTGAGTGTTTAAATCGCAAACAGTATAGGTCATAGTTTTTTTGTTATAAGTGATTTATTAGCAAAAGAGCGGTCAAAATTGACCGCTTGGAATTGATGCTATTAGTTTGTTGAGCCTGTAGAACAGAAATTTGCAGGGAATAAACTCGTATCAGAACCTGTACAAGTTGTTTTCCAGCTAATCGTATTTGAGCTAAAGGTTGGCGTCATTGTGTAACCAAAGCCATCAATATTGCCTTTACCTGCTACCGTAATTACCCCGCTTGCGACAGAAACAGATTTCAAGTATTTAGTTTCGTCGCTTGAGGTTTTATTTGCCTGCACACCATTTGAGCCGCCTGAACAATTTGCCACATTGCCAGTGTTGTAAATACAAACTTCCACATCTGATTTATATGAAGCAGATGCTCGTAAAAGTTCAGAGAGTGCCGCTTTTTGTGTATAAGTGGTGTAGGAAGGGATCGCAATGGTCGCCAGAATGGCAATAATAGCAATAACAATCATCAATTCAATGAGAGTAAATGCCTTTGAAGGCTTAAGAAAAAGTGACTTTTTTATTAAAGATTTCATTTGTTAAATTTCCTTTTAAATCAATACGCGTGTTATTCACGCCCTTAAAGTTTGCGGATTTTTTCTGTTTTAGCGAGTACCAATGTTTAAATTTTCGAGCCTGCTCGAAAAAATAAAAATTTCAGTGTTTATTCATTCAGTATTTTTTGATAGTATTTCGTCAATTTTTCAGTTTAGGGTTGAGGTTTAATATGGCAAAAGCACCAAAAACAGCTTATGTGTGTAGCGATTGTGGCGCAGAATATTCCAAGTGGATGGGACAGTGTAAAGAGTGCTATGCGTGGAACACCATCAGCGAAATTCGTTTGGTTTCTGCCAAAGAAAGTAAAAAAAACGACCGCTTTAGTGGCTATGCGGGCGAAACTTCAGGCAAAGTACAAGCACTTTCTGAAATTAGTTTGCAAGAAGTACCTCGTTTTAGTAGCGGATTTAACGAACTCGATCGTGTGTTGGGGGGCGGTGTCGTGCCTGGTTCAGCCATTCTGATTGGTGGCCACCCTGGTGCGGGGAAAAGTACGTTGCTGCTACAAGTGATGTGCGGATTATCTAAAGAAATTCCTACACTATATGTCACAGGTGAGGAGTCGCTCCAACAAGTGGCAATGCGCGCGAACCGTTTAGGCTTGCCAACTGAACATCTCAAAATGCTTTCTGAAACCTCGGTTGAGCATATTTGTAATATTGCCGATCAAGAAAAGCCGAAAATTATGGTAATTGACTCTATTCAAGTGATGCACCTTTCCGATATCCAATCCTCGCCAGGTTCGGTCTCACAAGTACGTGAATGCGCCTCATTCCTCACTCGTTATGCGAAAACCCGTCAAGTGGCAATTATTATGGTTGGACACGTAACCAAAGATGGCACGCTTGCAGGTCCGAAAGTTTTAGAACACGCGATTGATGCTTCACTTTTGTTAGAGGGTGAATCAGACTCTCGCTACCGCACCTTGCGCAGCCAAAAAAACCGTTTTGGAGCGGTAAATGAATTGGGTGTATTTGCAATGACAGAACAAGGTCTTCGCGAAGTCAAAAATCCATCCGCGATCTTCTTGAGCCGTAGCGAAGAGCAAGTTTCAGGCAGTTCGGTGGTCGTACTTTGGGAAGGCACACGTCCGCTTTTGGTGGAAATTCAAGCCTTGGTCGATCACTCTATGCTCGCTAATCCTCGCCGTGTGGCTGTGGGTTTAGATCATAACCGTCTATCGTTACTGCTTGCTGTTTTACACCGCCACGGCGGTTTGCAAATGTCAGACCAAGATGTGTTTGTCAATGTAGTAGGTGGGGTAAAAGTGACTGAAACCAGTGCGGACTTAACCTTAATTCTCTCCTTAATTTCGAGCTTTAGAAATCGACCGCTTCCGCAAGATCTTGTGATATTTGGCGAAGTTGGATTAGCGGGCGAAATTCGCCCTGTTCCAAGCGGTCAAGAGCGTATTTCCGAAGCGGCAAAACACGGCTTCAAGCGTGCCATTGTGCCTTTTGGCAATATGCCTAAAAAATCAATTAAGGGAATGGAAGTTTTTGGTGTGAAAAAACTCAGTGATGCGTTAGATATTTTAGGCAATTTGTAATGGCGAATTCCTCTATTAAATGGTTAATGCTTTGCCGAGAACCACGTTTATATAGCTGCCAACGGATTAAAACTGCGTGCGAACAGCGTGGCATTTCCCTCGATATACTCGATCCCAATCGAATGCTGCTTAAACTTGCAAATGTTGAAGGAAAATCGACCGCTAGATTGTTCTATCAAACGCCTGAACAAGAATTAGAACTCGATAAATATCAAGCGGTACTTCCTCGGTTTGGCGCAACCAGCACAGAGATGGGCTGTTATGTGTTGCAGCATTTTGAAATTAAAAAAACGAAAGTGCTAAATAATGCCCACGCTTTTCGATTGGCTCGAAACAAATGGCAAAGTTTGCAATTGCTTGCCGCTTACGGCTTGCCTATTCCCTCAACAAGCTACATTGGCGAATTAGTTGAAAGCTCTTCACAATTGGTTTTGCATTCTCCTTCTGTCGTACTTAAGACATTAGTTGGTATGCAAGGTACTGGCGTGGAGTTATGTGAAGGAAAAGCCATAGCCTTAAATAAGCTAGAAACGTTAAAACAAGCAGGAGAAAAAGCGTTAGTACAAGATTTTATCGCAGAAACCCGAGGGCAGGATATTCGTGCTTTTGTGATTGGTAAGCAAGTCGTTGCAGGTATGCAGCGCACTGCAGGCAATGGCAATTTTCGTGCCAATTTGCACCAAGGTGGTAAAGCTGAAAGCATTGACCTAACAGAAGAAGAAAAGATGATTGCGATTCAAGCGACCAAAGCTATTGGACTAGATGTTGCAGGGGTTGATCTGATTCGCACAAACCAAGGCCCGATGATTTTAGAAGTGAATGCGAGCCCTGGTTTAGAAGGAATTGAAAAGATTTCAGGTAAAGATATTGCTGGAATGATGGTAGATTATGTTTTGCTCTGTATGTAAAAAAGAGCTGGTAAATCCAGCTCTTCTTACACATCTAAATTATTTAGACGCTTTTAACTCTTGGTAATATTTCTCGTAAAGTTCAATTGCATCACCCACATCATCTTGCCATTGTGATTCTTGTAACACTTTTTGTGTTGGATAAATCGCAGGGTCTTGCGTGATCTCTTTCGGTAATACTTCTAATGCTTTCATATTTGAAGTTGGATAACCGATTGCAAGGGTAAGTTGCTCAGAAACTTTAGCACTTAATAAGTAGTTGATTAACTTATGTGCGTTCTCTTTGTTTTTTGAGTTCGCTGGAATAGCTAAAGTATCAACCCAAAGTACCGGGCCCTCTTTTGGGAACACCATATCAATAGGTGCTTGTTCTTTCTTCGCAATACGCACAGAACCGTTCCATAATTGACCTACAGATACTTCACCTGAGATGAATGAGTTTGCAGGGTTGTCAGAGCTGAATGAAAGTACGTTTGGACGTAATTTTTTCAATTCTTCATAAGCCGCTTTGATCTCTTCAGGATCAGTTGTGTTCGGGTTTTTGCCTAATTTCAATAATGCAATATTGAACACTTCACGTGCATCATCTAATAATTGGATTTTGTTCGCAAATTCAGGTTTCCATAAATCCCCCCAAGAGGTGAATTGGTCGCCTTTGTAGTTGTTAGTATTAAATGCAATGCCTGGGGCACCTAAAAGTTGAGGTAATGAATATTTGTTACCTTTATCGTAAGGTTTGTCTAACCAGTCAGGGTTTAATTCTGCGATAACGGGTAATTTGCTGTGATCAAGCTCCGCTAACATTCCTTCTTTTGCCATTTTAGACACAAAGTAATTGGAAGGTGCGATTACATCATAACCGCCATCTTTACCTTGAAGTTTTAACTTCGCATACATTGTTTCGTTAGATTCAAGGCTAGATACCTCAACTTTAATACCAGTCTCTTTTTGAAATTGATCTAACAAACCTTCAGGTACATACTCAGTCCAAGTATATAAGTGAACAGTGCCAGCATCAGCTGGGGCAGCAGCCTCAGTTGTTTTTGCCTTTTCTTCATTACAAGCTGTTAATGCCAATGAAGCCACACCTGCAGCGAATAAACCTGCGAATTTTTTCATTTAGTTTTCTCCGTTAAGAAAAAAGATAAAAGCGGTCGGATTTCTCCGAAGTTTGACGAATCTTCCACACCAATCAATGGCAATGAAATCGAAAGGATTTTAAGCTACCCCCCACATTTTGCAAGCCTTTTTTGCCCTGAAGAAGGATTTATTTTCCTATTCTTCTTGAATTTCGCTAATTTGCTATTATATTAAATCCGATTTTATTTCACTGAATTTAAGAGGATTTTGTATGACTACTCAACAAGAAAAAGCACAAGAGCAAAGCACAGAACAAGAAAATGTAGAACTCCAACAACCTGAAGCGGTTGAAGAGCAAGTACAATCAGAAAATAGAGAAGAGCAACCTGTAGAAGCAGAATTAGCTGCAGCTTACGCTCGTATCAATGAATTAGAAATTTACGTTTCAGAAATTGATGCCCGTGAAAAAGATATTCAATTACGTGCCCAAGCAGAAATTCAAAATATTCGCCGTCGTGCTGAGCAAGATGTCGAAAAAGCTCATAAATTTGCATTAGAAAAATTTTCAAAAGAGCTACTAACTGTTGTTGATAATCTTGAACGTGGTTTAGCCGCATTAGATAATGCTGTTACTGATGAAACAACACAAGTGTTAGTTGATGGCGTAGAAATGACCCACAAAGAATTTATTTCGACCTTAGCTAAATTTGGAGTGGAAGCAGTTGGCGTTGTTGGAGAAGCATTTAATCCTGAGCTTCACCAAGCGATTTCAATGCAGCCAGCTGAAGGTATTGAGCCAAACCACATCTGCGCAGTGTTACAAAAAGGCTATACATTGCAAGGCCGTGTATTACGCCCAGCGATGGTAATGGTTGCGGCTTAATTTACCGAACTGAACTATTTTTAAAAATAAATGCTAGCAACAATTTTTTATTAGGTGTGTAGCTTTAGCGGTTTAACAACAATTTTTTCTAGCGTGTCTTTAAAAAATTTTTTAGCTAAAACACTATAAAATGTGATCTAAATCACAAATCTAAATATTTCTACTTGGAACATTTGCAAATTCCCGTAAAAATATGACCGCTCTCTATTTATTTAATTTGTCTATTTAATTTCAGAAGGAAAAAAATATGAAAATGACTTTAAAAGTAAGTGTATTAGCGACGTTATCTGCATTAGTCTTAACAGGTTGTGCACATAATCAAATGGATGCAAAAGCACACGCGGAAGCTCAATTGCAACAACAAGCAGTAATGGGCATTAACTGGATGCAAGATTCGGGCGAATATAAAGCGCTTGCCTACCAAGCTTATAACACGGCTAAAACTGCCTTTGATCACGCGAAAGTGACTAAAGGTAAGAAAAAAGCGGTGGTAGTAGATTTAGACGAAACGATGCTAGACAACAGCCCATACGCTGGTTGGCAAGTTCAAAATAATAAAGGTTTTGATGGTAAAGATTGGACACGCTGGGTTGATGCTCGACAATCTCGTGCAGTTCCTGGTGCGGTAGAATTTAACAACTATGTTAATTCACACAAAGGTAAAATGTTCTATGTAACTAACCGTAAAGATAGCTCCGAAAAAGCGGGTACAATTGACGATATGAAACGTTTAGGCTTTGAAGGTGTGGACGAGTCAGTATTTTACTTGAAAAAAGATAAATCAGCGAAAGCTGCTCGTTTTGCTGAAATTGAAAAACAAGGCTATGAAATCGTACTTTATGTCGGCGATAACTTAGATGACTTTGGTGATGCAGTATACGGTAAATTAAATGCAGAACGCAGTGCATTTGTAAAAGAAAACCAAGCAAAATTTGGTAAAACTTACATCGTATTACCTAACCCGAACTATGGTGGCTGGGAAGGCGGTTTAGCTAAAGATTACTTTAAAGGCGATGCACAAAGCAAAATTAAAGCTCGTTTAGATGCTATTCAAGCATGGAATGGTAAGTAATTTATAGGAATTTTATGGTACGGTAAAATCAAATACTAAAAATATGATTTTACCGTATTTTTTATATCTGAAATTTAATGTTTTTGCTTCAACGTATTTAATGCATTTAATCCTTTCTCACAACTTTTCTGCTGTAAGCTTTCTTCCATTGCGAGCAATTGTTTTTGGGTTTCTGTTAGCTTATTTTTTAAACGCTTTACTTGAGTGTGTGTACCTGGTTGTCTTTCTGCATCTTTAATAAGCGTATTTGCAACGTTAAACATATTTTCACATTGTGGAATAAGTTTAATAACCTCTGGTTTTTCAATAGTAAGAGACGAGGTTTTTACTTGGGCTTGTACGCTTGTGGAAAATAATGCACTGGTACAAATTGGAAAACAGAGAAGAAAATATTTTTTTAGCATAGTTTTACCTTTTTCTATTATAGCTAAAAGCTTTCAATCTAAATAAAAATGACTTAAATCGCTAAGAGATTAGCACGCTTAAATGAAAAAGTCAGCAAGAGCAGATGGCTAAAAATCAGATTTTTTTTGATCTTTCTCAAAAGAATAACTTAATTTTACCTCTTGAGAGGTAACATATTTTGATCTTTTTTCTTAATTTATTAAAAAATTTTGCTAAAAGTTGAATTATTTCAATACAAAGGTTAAGTTCCTGTTAATAGGGGCGGTTTTTTATTTTTTCAATAACAGGTAGAATAGTCGCCTGAAACTCTGATTACCTATGTGGGGTAGATCTTTGCTTTGGGTCAAAGTTTTGTGGGGCATTATTCGGTATCGAATAATTAATCGTATTTCATATTATCAAGATGAAGAGGTTTGAGATGTTAGACTTTGTTGAACTCTCGCGTTTGCAGTTTGCTTTAACTGCTCTCTATCACTTCTTATTTGTGCCGCTTACATTAGGTCTTTCTTTTGTGCTTGTAGTGATGGAAACACTTTATGTAACGACAGGAAAAGAAGTTTATAAAGATATGACTAAATTCTGGGGTAAGTTATTCGGTATTAACTTTGCTCTTGGGGTAACGACTGGTATTACCATGGAATTCCAGTTTGGTACAAACTGGTCATACTACTCTCACTATGTAGGCGATATCTTCGGTGCACCTTTAGCATTAGAAGGTTTAATGGCGTTCTTCTTAGAATCAACTTTCGTGGGTTTATTCTTCTTTGGTTGGGAGCGTCTGTCTAAGAAAAAACATTTATTAGCAACATACTGTGTGGCATTTGGTTCTAATTTCTCTGCAATGTGGATCTTAGTAGCGAACGGCTGGATGCAAAACCCAGTAGGTTCAGAATTTAACTTTGAAACAATGCGTATGGAAATGACCAGTTTTACTGATCTTCTTTTAAACCCAGTGACTCAAAGTAAATTCTTACATACTGTAACTGCAGGCTATACCTGTGGTGCGATCTTTGTATTAAGCATCAGTGCTTACTATATCTTAAAAGGTCGTGATTTAGGCTTTGCAAAACGTTCATTCTCAGTGGGGGCAAGTTTTGGTTTGTTCGCTATTTTATCTGTATTAATTATGGGTGATGAATCTGGTTATGAAATCGGTAAAGCACAACCTGTTAAATTAGCAGCCATGGAAGCTGAATGGGAAACTCACCCAGCACCTGCGGCATTTAATGCAATTGCAATTCCAAACTCTAAAGCTCGTCAAAACGACTTTGCAATTCAAATCCCATACCTTGGCGGTTTAGTGGCAACTCGTTCTTTAGATACTGAAATCAAAGGCTTAAATGATATTCGTAAAGAAAATATTGAGCGTGTACGTAACGGTGCTACAGCAGTTGTTTTATTAGAAAAACTTCGTTCTGGTAACTATACAGAAGAAGAAAAAGCAGCATTCCAAGCAGTTCAAAAAGATCTTGGCTTTGGTTTATTGTTAAAACAATACGTAGGCGATAATATTACAGCGGCAACAGAAGAACAAATTATTAAAGCAGCAGATGCAACTATTCCAAATGTAGGTCCTAACTTCTGGGCGTTCCGTATGATGGTTGGCTCTGGTATGCTAATGTCTTTAATCATTGGCTTAGCATTCTTCTTTAACTTCCGTGGTACAGTAGGTAAAAACAAATTGTTACTTAAAGTGGTATTATGGTCTATGCCATTACCATGGATTGCCATTGAAGCTGGTTGGTTCTTAGCTGAGTTCGCACGTCAGCCTTGGGCAGTTTATGAAGTGTTACCAACAGGTATTTCGGCTTCTCACTTAACTGTGGCTGAATTATGGACTGCAATTGGTTTATTATGTGGTTTATATACAATCTTCTTAGTAGTAGAAATGTATTTAATGTTCAAATATGGTCGTTTAGGTCCAAGTGCATTAAAAACAGGTAAATACTACTTTGAGCAATCTGCGAAATAAGGAGTAGACAATGTTAGATTATGAAGTTCTCCGCTTTATTTGGTGGATCTTAATTGCTGTATTGTTAATCGGTTTTGCAATTACCGATGGCTTTGATATGGGCGTATTAACGCTTTTACCTGTGGTGGGTAAAAGCAATACAGAACGTCGTGTGATGATCAACTCAATTGCACCTCACTGGGATGGTAACCAAGTTTGGTTATTAACAGGTGGTGGTGCGATCTTCGCAGCGTGGCCAACTGTATATGCAACCTCATTCTCAAGTTTTTTCTTGGCAATGATATTAGTGCTTGCAGCATTATTCTTCCGTCCAGTGGGCTTTGAGTACCGTGCGAAAATCGACTCACCAAAATGGCGTAATGCTTGGGATTGGGCATTATTCATCGGTGGTTTCGTGCCGTCACTTATTTTCGGTGTGGCGTTCGGTAACTTATTACAAGGCTTACCATTTGAGTTTAATAACATCAATCAAGTAACTTATACGGGTACATTCTTAGGCTTATTAAATCCATTCGCATTATTATGCGGCGTGGTGAGTTTATTTATGCTAACTACTCAAGGTGCGACTTGGTTGCAAATGAAAACCACGGCTGAATTACGCAACCGCGTACGTGGCGTATCACAATTAGCGGCAACCGTAACATTAGTTGCATTTGTATTAGCGGGTGTTTGGTTATACTTCAAAGAAGGTTTTGTGATCACAAGCCAATTAGATCACAACGCAGTTTCTGCATTAACCAACAAAACTGTAGCTGTTGAAACATCTGCTTGGTTTAAAAACTATGCTGAAATGCCTGTGCTTTGGATTGTACCTGCAATTGCAGTCATCGGTGCATTATTAACCATCGTTGCATCTAAAGCAAACCGCTCAGGTACTGCGTTCTTTGCATCATCTTTAATGCAAATTGGTGTTATCTTAACCGCAGCAGTTTCTATGTTCCCATTCATTATGCCTTCAATTTCTCATCCAGAAATGAGCTTAACTGTTTGGGATTCAACTGCAAGCCTTAACACCTTAACCGTTATGTTCTATGCAGCGTGTTTCTTTGTACCAATCGTATTGTGCTATACTATTTGGTCTTACATCAAAATGTTTGGTCGTCTTGATGCAAAATTCATTGAAGAAAACCACGCAACAGCATACTAAGGAGCAATTATGTTTTATTTAACTTGGTTTTTTGGTATGTTTCTCGCAATTTACTTTGCCGTATTTGTTACGACAAAGATTGAGAAAACAGGTAAATTTGACGAATAATCTATGATTCATTTGTTATATAACTTAACTTTAAAGGGCTTGCTAAAAGCCCTTTCTTTTCTTCTTGCAAGCGGTCTGTTTGCAATGATTTTATTAAAATCGACCACTTTCGGGCTCTATTTTGGCGGTAAAATTCCTTACTTTGCTTTATTGGCTTTTTATGGCATGGGGATTTTATGGATTCACGGTATCGGCTTTGAAATCCGTAGTAAAATTTGGCAATTGGTTTTCCTACCTTTAATCGGTTATGCAATTGTTATCCCTTCGCTTTGTATCCTTTTTTGAGTTAAATTATAAAAAGAAAGTGTACTTTTATTTTTAAATAAAAAATAAATTGCAAAAGCTATTGCGCTGGCATTTTTAACTGAATAAAATAGACAGCCGTGATCGTCTAAAAAGTGGACGTTTACGAAAGAGAATAAAATAGGATAGAATATGCATTTTCCTATTCGAGTTTATTATGAAGATACAGACGCGGGCGGTGTGGTTTATCATGCAAGCTATGTCTGTTTTTTTGAACGAGCAAGAACGGAATTTTTACGCAACAAAGGCTTTTCCCAACAATCATTGTTATCGGAAAATATTGCTTTTGTTGTGAAGAAGTTAGAAATAGACTACAAAACGCCTGCTCGTTTAGATGATTTTCTTTCTGTTGAAACAGAAATTAAAGAAATAAAGAAAGCGACGATTATTTTTGAACAGAAACTTTTGCGTGATCAAGTTTGTATAAGCTACGCAATAGTTAGTGTGGCAAGTGTCGATTTACTTAAAATGAAACCGATTGCAATACCGAAAAATATTCGTGATGCAATGGATTCATCTCACTAATTCATTATCATTATTGGAGTTTTCAATGCAAGAAACTAGCTTTGACTTAATTTCGTTATTTGCACAAGCAAGTATCGTTGTTAAGATCGTCATGCTTATTCTTATCACTTTCTCGGTATTATCTTGGGCAGTGATTATTCAACGTAGTCGTTATTTGACTAATGCAGCAAAAGGGTCACTCGCTTTTGAAAATAAATTTTGGTCAGGCGAAGATTTAAATCGTTTACACGAAGGATTAGAAAATCGTCGTGATAAATTAAGCGGTTCAGAACAAATTTTCTATGTTGGGTTCAAAGAGTTTACTCGTTTGCAACAAGTAAGCCCAGATGCACCCTCTGCAAATATTCAAGGCACGAGTCGTGCAATGAACCTCGCGCTAAACCGTGAAGTGGAAACGCTCGAAAGCTATATTCCTTTCTTAGGTACTGTTGGTTCTATTAGCCCATACATCGGTTTATTTGGTACTGTTTGGGGAATTATGCACTCATTTATGGGATTAAGTGCAGTGAAACAAGCAAGCCTCCAATCGGTAGCACCAGGTATTGCAGAAGCGTTGATTGCAACAGCTATCGGTTTGTTTGCGGCTATTCCTGCAGTAATGGCTTATAACCGTTTAAGCTTACGTGCGAATAAGTTAGAACAAAATTACGCAAACTTTATTGATGAGTTTACGACAATTTTACACCGTCAAGCATTTTCTAAAAAATAAATGAGAACAAGAGGTCATTTTTATTTAATTTTTTGCAAAAAGAGATACAAATCTGACCGCTTGTCGTGAAATGTTAGTGATAACCTGAATTTAGTAAAAGAGGAAAATATGTCTTACCGTCGCAAACGTAAGGACATTAAATCTGAAATTAACATTGTACCATTCTTGGACGTATTACTTGTGCTTTTGCTTATTTTTATGGCAACAGCGCCCATTATCAGCCAAAGTGTAGAAGTTAATTTACCAGAAGATAAGCATAGTCAATCAGTAACCAATGAAGATAAGACCCCCGTGATTTTACAAGTGGCGGGTGTGGGTTTATATAAATTAAAAGTTGGTGGCAACTTTGTTACTGGTAGTAATGGCGAAGAACTAAGCGATCAAGAAGTGATTTTGTTTGCTGGTGAAGAATTTAAAAAAGATGAAAACACGCTTTTTTTAGTTGCAGGTGATGCAACCGTGCCTTATGAAGAAGTGATCAAAGGTATTGTGTTATTAAAAGAAGCGGGTATTGAAAAAGCAGGCTTAATGACTCAAGGTCAATAATCATCAAGGATAACGTGTGAGATCTCAAAACGATAGACTTGAATTTGCAATAATTCTCTCCCTACTATTGCACGCCCTTTTAATTGGGTTGCTTCTACTAGGCTCTCTGTTTACCAATATCACATTACCTCCTGCTGCTGGCGGTAATGGTGGAGATGGTGAAGAGTTTGAAGCGGTGATGGTTGATACAGGGCAAGTGGCAGCAGAATATGGTCGATTACAATCAGATAGAAAAGGGAATGCTCAACCTAAACCTGTGGAAGAGACAAAACCTGTTGAAGATGTAAAAGAAGAGGCTGCTGAAGAAGTTGAACAAGCTAAAGCCGAACTTGCTGAAAAACAGGAGCGAGAAAAGGCTTTAGAAGAACAACGTCAGGCTCAATTGTTAGCTCAGCAAAAACAAGAAGAGGAAAAACGACAAGAGCAAATCAAGCAAGAACAGTTGAAAAAAGAGCAGCAGCGTCAAGAGCAGTTAAAACAAGAGCAGCTTGAGAAACAGAAAGAAGAAGCAACACGTAAAAAAGCAGCCGAAGCAGCTCGTCTAAAAGCGGAAGCTGAAGCAAAACGTTTAGAGGCAGCAGCAAAACAAGCTGAAGAAGAGCGTAAAGCGAAAGAAGCCCTTCAAAAAGCAGAGCAGAAGAAATTGGAAGAGCAGAAAAAAGCACAAGAAGCTAAGGAAAAAGCAGCTCAAGAAGCGAAACTAAAAGCCGAAAAAGAAGCTAAAGAAAAAGCCGCAGCAGAAGCGAAGGCAAAAGCTGAGAAAGATGCCAAAGAGAAGGCTGAAAAAGAAGCAAAAGCGGCAGCAGAGGCAAAAGCGAAAGCTGCTGCGGAAGCGAAGGCCAAAGCGGTAGCTGATGCTAAGGCTAAAGCAGATGCAGAAGCAAAAGCAGCCGCAGCAAGAGCCCAAAATAATAAGGCACTAGATGATTTCTTATCAGGTGGCGATATTGGTGGTGGCTCAGCCACGAAAGGTGGAAACAAAAATTCAGCTGGCCTTGCGGGTAATGGTAACGGTAAAGGACTGGGCGATGGACAAGGTACGGCAGACCGTGGTTATGAGCGTTTAATTAAACAAAAATTATCACGTGAGTATCAAGTGGATCCGAGTTTTAGTGGTCGTGAATGTCGTGTAAAAATCAACATTGAACGAGATGGACGCATTTCAAGTCACGAAGTGATTTCTGGCCCACCAGATATTTGTCGTGCTGCGGTGGCGGCTATTACTCGTGCACAAAGTGTACCAAGGGCAAAAGATGATCCGACTTATAATACTTATAAATCGCCAATCATCAAATTTGGATTAAAAGTTTTATAATAACCTAGAGGTTAAAAAATGAAGTTTAAATCGCATTTAGCGAGTATAATGGGTGTGTTCGCATTATTGTGTAGTGCTAATATTGCTAAAGCCGAGTCAGATGTAGTGATTTCGGTAGACGAAGGTGTGAGTATGGCTCAGCCAATTGCAGTTATTCCTTTTAAAGGTAGTGCTAACGAAGATGTAGGTCAAATTATTGCTGATGATTTACGTAACAGTGGTAAATTCTCTCCTATTGATAGAACTAAACTGCCGGCTCAACCAGGTTCTGCAAGTGAAGTAGTTTCACAACAATGGACTGATATTGGTGTAGATATGGTAGTGGTCGGACAAGTAACGCCAGCTGGCGGTGGTTATAATGTCGCATACCAATTAGTTGATACTTTAAGTTCACCTGCTGCTGTATTAGATCAAGGCGCATTTAATGTGCCAGCGGCACAAATGCGTCAAGGTGCTCACACTGTGAGTGATTTGGTCTTTGAAAAAATCACGCAAATTCGAGGTGCATTTAGAACAAAAATTGCATATGTAGTACAACGTGGTGTATCATCATATGAGTTACGAGTTTCTGATTATGATGGATTCAATGCTTTTACCGTAGTTAGAAGTAAAGAGCCGTTAATGTCGCCAGAGTGGGCGCCAGATGGCAGTAAATTAGCGTATGTGACTTTTGAAAATAAAAAAGCACAAGTTGTTGTTCATGATCTTCGCTCGGGTAGCCGTCGTGTTGTAGCTGCATTAAAAGGGCATAATGGTGCACCAGCGTTCTCACCAGATGGTTCAAAAATTGCTTTTGCGTCTAATCAAGATGGTGAATTGAATATTTATGTTGTTGGTGCTGGCGGTGGTACGCCAAGCAAATTAACTGCAAATGCAGGAAATAATACTGAACCAAGCTGGTCACCAGATGGTGGTTTCATTTACTTTACCTCAGACCGCTCAGGTTCACCACAAGTTTATCGAATGAGTGCATCAGGTGGTGGTGTAAGTAATGTAGGAGGCGGTGTTTCCTATGCAGCTAAGTCATCTGCTGATGGCAAGAATTTAATCATGATTGCTGGAGATAAAGTGGTAAAACGTGATCTCACTTCGGGTGGCACGGAAGTCTTAAGTTCAACGTTTTTAGATGAAAGCCCAAGTATTTCACCAAACGGCATTATGGTTATTTATAGCTCTACCAAAGGTACGAGTAAAGTGCTACAATTGGTGTCCGCAGACGGTCGTTTTAAAGCAAATCTGCCTGGTGCAGGAGGGCAATATAAGTTCCCTGCTTGGTCACCGTATTTAACTAAACAATAATCTTCTCTTAGGAGTATAAAATGAAAAAACTAGCTAAAGTTTTAATGGTAGCGGCGCCAGCTTTCGTATTAGCGGCATGTAGCTCATCTTCAGACAACGCAGCAGCAAATGCAAACACAAATGCAGGGGCTCAATACGGCGGTATGTCTGCACAAGATTTACAAACTCGTTACAACACTGTGTACTTCGGTTTCGATAAATACAATGTTGAAGGCGAATACCGTACATTATTAGATGCTCACGCAGAATTATTAAAAGCAACTAAAGCAAACGTAACTGTTGCAGGTCACGCTGATGAACGTGGTACTCCAGAGTACAACATCGCATTAGGCCAACGTCGTGCAAACGCAGTACAAAACTACTTAGCACAACAAGGTGCATCAAATGTTGCAACTGTATCTTACGGTGAAGAAAAACCAGCAGTTTTAGGTCATACTGAAGCTGACTACGCGAAAAACCGTCGTGCAGTATTAGAATACTAATTTCTACTTCTTTTATAGAAACTTAGTTTATTAAAAATGAAGCCCTGTTTATCAGGGCTTTATTTTTATCTGTAATTGGCTATCTTTTCACCCACAATCTGTCCTTTTAATTAGATGCTCTCCGCTTTTTATGATAAATTATGCAAATTTTTTGAATAATTAACGAAATAAATAAAGGACATTTTATGTCAAAAGACAAAATCGGATTGGTATCACTTACTGCACTAGTACTGAGTTCGATGATTGGTTCGGGTATCTTTAGCCTGCCACAAAATATGGCAGCGGTTGCAAGTGCAGAAGCTTTGCTCGCGGGTTGGGCAATCACAGGTTTTGGGATTATTTTCCTTGGGCTTTCTTTTTTCTTCCTCTCTCGATTGCGTCCTGATTTAGATGGTGGCATTTATACCTATGCACGAGAAGGTTTTGGCGATTTTATCGGTGGTCTTGCAGCTTGGGGCTATTGGCTTTGTACCTCTATTGGTAGCGTAAGTTATCTTGTTGTCGCATTCAGTGGGTTTGGGCTCTTTTTTGATAGCGAACAGTTTACTATTTTTGGCGATGGCACGTCGCTAGTTTCGATTTTATCTGCTTCTTTGGTGGTGTGGTTGATCCATATTTTGATCGCAAAGGGTATAAAAGAGGCTGCCTATGTGAATTTGATTGCAACGATCGTTAAAGTACTTCCGTTAATTATTTTTATTGTATTAGCCATAATCTTTTTCTCGTCTACTCAATTTATGCAAGATTTCCACGGCGAAAGTTTGCAAATGCCATTATTGGATCAAATCAAAAGCACGATGCTGATTACGCTTTGGGTTTTTGTTGGCGTGGAAGGTGCAACGGTTCTTTCCGCTCACGCGAAAAAGAAAAACGATGTGGGCATTGCGACAATCCTAGGCATTTTAATCGCCCTGATTCTTTATGTAGCGATTACTGCGCTTTCGCTAGGTATTTTGCCGCGTGAAGTGATTGCTGCTATGCCGAATCCTTCAATGACAGGCATTATGGAACATATGATCGGCACAAGCGGTAAAATTTTGATTACTTTTTGCTTAATTGTATCTGTACTTGCATCTTATATGAGCTGGACAATGTTTTCGGCAGAAGTGATGTATCAAGCTTCCCAAACGCAAGTGTTTCCCCGTTTTCTGAATAAAAAGAATGAGAACGATACACCTATTAGCTCACTCTGGTTTACTAACATCGTTATTCAAATTATCTTGGTACTCGTTTTTTTCACTAGCAAAGGGTATGATGTGCTTATTCAGTTGGCGACCACGATGATTTTAGTGCCTTATTTCTTAGTTGGTACTTATTTACTTCGACTCGCATTTAACATTGGTGCCGCTTGGTATATCAAACTGGCTGGCATTATTGCAACCCTTTATGGTTTCTGGTTGGTTTACGCAGCGGGAATAGAATACCTACTCTTTTCAGTAATTTTATATACACCTGGGGCAATCCTCTTTTTTTACACGCGTTACCAGAAATCGGGCAAATTTGATTTTTCACGTAATGAAACGGTCGCACTTGGCTGTACCTTTATTTTATCCATCGGCTCTATTTATGCCTTTTTGTAGTACGAGTTTGTAAGATGAAATATCTCACTTCAATCTTAAATTTCTTGGTTTCGCTTTCGCAAAACGTTCGCCACTATTTCAAAAGTGGCTCTTTTGCGATAGCGGTTTATCCTTATTTAATGCATCCTTGCTTTAAAAAAATGGCGATGATTTTAACCGTTATTTTCGGTGGGTTAATGGCTTATGCAGGTGTCTTTTATCTTTTCGGCGAACACGTTACCATTTTATTTAGTGGGCGTTCCATCACCGCTTATTTTCATCATTCAACACTAGAACTTTTTTTCCCCATTGGGAGCGTGATTGATGGTAAAGAAAGTACGCTTTCCAACTTACCGCATATTATGCGAATCCTATTTAGCTACCAAAGTTACATCGTTGTGCCGTTCTATTTAATTTGCCTTTATCCGATTTCACATAAACGTCTCTGGCTAGTTGAGCTCCTGCTCGCACTGCTTTTTGCTATCGGTACGGCATTAGTTTCTGAGATTACAAGCGGTCGATATTCAGAAGGTGGTTTGCAAAATTTCGGCTTAAGTCTCTCTATTATTATTGGTAACTTAATGCTACTTTTTATTGGGCTAGATTTAGACAAAACCCTTACACCACGCCTTAAAAAATCGAGTCTCTGGCTTGGTTTTATTGGATTGATTTGCGTAAGTATTACAATGGTTTATCCAACGTTACTTTCGCCAATATTAGAGCGTATCAGCCTTTATACAATAATGATTTGGGAAATAATTGCGGGTTTTGCCGTTATGAGAAATATCATAAGACATCGCCAACAAGAGGAAGATGAAGATGAAATTTATTGATCGCTATTCACAACTGATTGCCATCCCGACTATTTCGAGCCTTGAAGCATTTGAGGATCAATCGAACAAACCGCTGATTGAATTATTGGCAAACTGGCTCAATGATTTGGGCTTTCATAGCGAGATTTTAGCGGTTGAAAATAGCCGAGATAAATACAATTTATTGGCAACTTATGGCGAAGGCGAAGGCGGTTTATTGCTGGCGGGGCACACCGACACTGTCCCTTTTGATGACGGAAAATGGACGTTCAATCCGTTTAATCTTACCGAAAAAGAAGGAAGATTTTACGGTTTAGGCACGGCGGATATGAAAGGATTTTTTGCGTTCGTAGTCGATGTAGTCAGTCAGCTTGACTTAAGCCAAGTGAAAAAGCCAATTCGTATTCTTGCCACCGCTGACGAAGAAACCACGATGCTAGGAGCGAGCACTTTTGCACAGCACAGCCATATTCGCCCTGATTGTGCCATTATTGGCGAACCAACCTCGCTTAAACCAATTCGTGCACACAAAGGACATATGGGCGAAGCGATCCGCATTACGGGAAAAAGTGGACATTCAAGCGATCCAGAGCGTGGCATTAACGCGATCGAATTGATGCACGAAGCAACGGCTCACTTGATTACAATGCGTAATGAGCTGAAAACCAAATTCCGCAACGATTTCTTCAAAGTGCCTTATCCAACAATGAATTTTGGTAACATTCACGGGGGCGATGCGATTAACCGCATTTGTGCTTGCTGTGAGTTGCAATTGGATATGCGCCCGTTGCCAGGTTTAGCTGTGGAAGATTTACATCATTTAATGCTTGAACACCTTGCTCCAATGCTTGAAAAATATGGCGATTTAATTGAAATCCGCCAATTGCACAGTGGTATTCCAGGCTATGAGTGCGAACATTCCGCTCAAATCGTGCAAGTGGTTGAAAAACTGTTAGGCGAAAAATGCGAATCAGCAAACTACTGCACCGAAGCACCTTATATCCAACAACTTTGCCCAACTCTTGTACTTGGGCCTGGTTCGATTGAGCAAGCTCATCAACCTGATGAATTTTTAGAAACGAAGTTTATTGAGCCAACAAGGGAATTATTAACCAAGTTAATTCAGCATTTTTGTTTTTAAATTATGAAAAAACTTTCTTTTCTACTATCTTTGTTCTTTTTCTGGCAAATTTCACCGCTTGCACTGGCGAAAATAGAGCGAACCATTGACTGTAAAGTGGTTGGAATTAGCGATGGTGATACGCTTACGTGCTTGAAGGAGCGAACTCAAATAAAAGTTCGGTTACTGCATATTGATGCCCCTGAATCCTCTCAACCCTTTGGTAATAAAGCGAAGCAAGCTTTGTCTAACTTAGCATTTAAAAAGCAAGTTACCCTGCAAAGCACGGGGTATGATAAATATGGTCGAGTGCTTGCTGTGGTGTATGACCGAAATGTAAACATCAACCTTAAATTAGTTGAGCAAGGAATGGCGTGGGCGTATCGCCAAACTCAGCCGATTTATGAACAAACTCAAGAGCAAGCGAGAAGTCGCCGAATTGGATTATGGAATGATGCTCGCCCGATTGAGCCAACCGAATGGCGCAAAACTAAAGGTATTGGTTATCAGCGCTCAAATGATAGCAATGTTGTGCAAACCCACAAACCTGAATATTTTGGCGTGATGAGCGGTGTTGATTGCTCGCAAAAATTAACTTGCAAGGATTTCAGACATTACACAGAAGCGGAGCGCTATTTTCGCCAATGCAATGCCAAAAGATTAGACGGTGATGGCGACAACATTCCATGCAATAGCCTCTATAACAAAATGAGAAAACATCAATAAGGAAAATTCCGATGAGCCAAATTAACTGTCAATTTCGCCAACATTTTCCGTTTTTTAGCCAATCTCCTGATTGGGTGTATTTAGACAGTGCTGCGACGACATTAAAACCGCAAAGCTTGATTGACGCAACGCAGCATTTTTACAGTTCAGCTGGCTCGGTGCATCGCAGTCAATATGATTTGCCTCAAACTCAAAAATATGAACAAGCTCGTAGTTTAGTCTCTGAACGATTTAATGCGAAACGCGAAGAGGTCATTTGGACCAGTGGCACAACTCACAGTCTGAATTTAGTCGCTTATGGAATAGAAGAGCAAATCCAAGCGGGCGATGAGATTGTGATTTCTGTTGCCGAGCACCACGCCAATTTTATTCCGTGGCAGCAACTTGCCGAACGTAAACAGGCAAAATTGATTGTGTTGCCTTTGGATAAAGGTTATCAGATCGATCAGCAGGTTTTAACACAAGTCTTATCAGTAAAAACCAAAATTGTGGCATTTAATTTAGTCTCAAACGTAACAGGCGTTCGCCAACCAGCGGAACAGATTGTCTCCATTATTCGTGAACATTCTTCTGCTCAAATTGTGGTAGATATGGCACAAGCAGTCTGTTCTGAGCAAGTGGATGTAAAAAAAATCGGAGCAGATTTCTATGCCTTCTCTGCACATAAAATGTATGGGCCAAATGGCGTTGGCATTTTGATTGGGAAATTTGACCGCTTGCAAGCCTTAAAGCCGTTCTTTTATGGTGGAAAGATGTTACAGAATGTGACCAAAACCACACTTACGTTGGCAGAGCTGCCTTATCGTTTAGAAGCGGGTACGCCGAATATGGCAGGCATTATTGGTTTTGGCGAAGTGTTACAATGGCTAAAAGAATGGGATTTTGATGCATTAAATCAATCGCTCTATCAGCTTGCGGAAAATACTCGCAAGCGGTTAAAAAGCTATAAAAATTTGCATATTCTAGGCAGTCAAAATAGCCCGACAATGAGCTTTGTAATTGAAGGTATTCACCACGCTGATTTGGCGTCTTTCTTCACAGAGAGCAAAGTAGCAATTCGTAGTGGAGAGCATTGTGCGAAGCCTTATCTTCGCTACTTAAATCGAGTGGGAACGGTGCGGCTTTCGTTGGCTCATTACAATACTGATGCGGATGTGGAGCAATTTTTCACAGCCCTTGACAAGTCATTAGCAATTTTATTGGATTAGATCAAAAAATAACGATTTTATGGTAGAATTCGCCTGCAAAAAAGCGTAATCTTCCGCCCAATTGAATTTTTTTAATTTTTAAATAAGGTGTCAAAATGGCTAAAGAAATCAAACGTATTGCCGTATTAACAAGCGGTGGCGACGCACCAGGTATGAACGCTGCAATTCGTAGCGTGGTACGTGCAGCATTAAGCTATGGACTAGAAATTTATGGCGTTCGCGATGGTTATTATGGTTTATATCACGATAAATTAGTGAAATTAGAGCGTCACTCTGTATCAGATGTAATTAACCGCGGTGGTACATTCTTAGGTTCTGCACGTTTCCCTGAATTTAAAGATCCAGCGGTTCGTGCAAAATGTGTTGAAGTGCTGAAAAAATATGATATTGATGGCTTAGTAGTTATCGGCGGTGACGGTTCTTATATGGGAGCGAAACTGTTAACGGAAGAATTCGGCATTAACTGTATCGGCTTACCTGGTACCATTGATAACGACGTAGCGGGTACGGATTACACTATCGGTTACCAAACGGCACTTGAAACGGCATTAGAAGCAATCGACCGCTTACGTGATACTTCAAGCTCACACCAACGTATTTCTATCGTAGAAATTATGGGCCGTCACTGTGGCGATTTAACCATCAGTGCCGCATTAGCTGGCGGTTGTGAATATATTGTCGTACCCGAAAAAGGCTTAGATAAAGAATCGTTAATGCGTAACATCGAAAATGGCTTGAAAAAAGGCAAACGCCACGCCATCATTGCGATTACTGAGTTAATGACAGATGTGCACCAATTAGCTCGTGAAATTGAAGATCGCTTTGGTCACGAAACCCGTGCAACCGTATTAGGTCACACTCAACGTGGCGGCGTGCCTTGTGCCTTCGACCGTATTTTAGGCTCACGTATGGGGGTTTATGCGGTAGAATTATTACTTCAAGGCTTTGGTGGACGTTGTGTGGGTATTCAAAACGAAAAATTAGTTCACCACGACATCATCGATGCAATCAACAATATGCGTCGTCCATTCAAAGAAGAATTGTTTGAAACATCAAGAAAATTATTTTAATTTTTAAGCAATTTTCCAAAAGGTTGGCAAGGTGAAAATCAAGCCAGCCTTTTTGTTTTGCAAAATTTTTCAAAAAATAACCGCTTGAGATATAATTTACTAACTTTTTATTAATGTATTGCTCTTATGTAGAGGCGTGTTGCACACGCCCCTACAATTTCTTTCATAGAGAGCATTTATTCTCCATAAAAGGAAAAATAATGTTTGAATTAAATCCAATCAAAAACCAACTTGCCGATCTCGCTGAACGCACCAATGTGCTTCGGGGGTATCTTTGACTTTGATGCCAAAGTTGAACGCTTAGAAGAAGTGAATGCTGAATTAGAGCAACCTGAAATCTGGAACACGCCAGAAAAAGCTCAAGCTTTAGGTAAAGAGCGTTCTGCTCTTGAAATGGTGGTCAATACTATTAAAGTACTCGATCAAGGCATTGAAGATGTGGAAGGCTTAATCGAACTTGCTGTTGAAGCAGAAGATGAAGAAACTTTCAACGAAGCCCAAGCAGAAGCGGGCGAATTAGAAGCTAAACTTGCCAAACTTGAATTCCAACGTATGTTTAGCGGTCAGCATGATGCAGCAGATTGCTATGTGGATTTACAGGCTGGTTCGGGCGGTACGGAAGCACAAGACTGGACGGAAATGCTCCTACGTATGTATTTACGCTGGGCAGAAAGCAAAGGATTCAAGGCAGAGTTGATCGAGGTTTCAGACGGTGATGTGGCTGGCTTGAAATCGGCGACTATTCGCATTTCAGGCGAATACGCTTTTGGTTGGTTGCGTACCGAAACTGGGATTCATCGCTTGGTGCGTAAAAGCCCGTTTGATTCTAATAACCGCCGCCATACTTCGTTCGCAGCGGCGTTCGTCTATCCTGAAATTGATGATGATATTGATATCGAAATCAACCCTGCGGATTTACGTATCGATGTTTATCGTGCTTCAGGAGCGGGTGGTCAGCACGTGAATAAAACCGAATCTGCGGTGCGAATTACCCATATGCCATCGGGGATTGTGGTGCAATGTCAGAACGGTCGTTCACAACATCAAAATAAAGATCAGGCAATGAAACAGCTAAAAGCGAAATTGTTTGAGATGGAAATGATGAAGAAAAATGCCGAAAAACAAGCGATGGAAGAGAGTAAATCTGACATCGGTTGGGGCAGCCAAATTCGCTCATATGTGTTAGATGACAGCCGTATCAAAGACCTACGCACAGGTGTGGAAAACCGTAACACCCAAGCTGTGCTTGATGGAGATTTAGATAAGTTCATTGAAGCTAGTCTTAAGGCGGGGTTGTAAAAATAGGATAAATCGCTAAAAAAGTGTCTAAAGCCTTACAGTAAAAAGGCTTTAGGCATATATCTGAAAAAACTATAAGCAACTACCAATAGTATTATTTAGGATTTCAATATTTTTACATAGATATATTTTACTTTTTAAATACTTCTGTAATTCCTCCATTTTATATTGATTAACCCCATAAAATTCTCTCACAAAAATTTGATAAATTTCTTCATCTGGATAAAGACGTAAATAATCCGCTAATTGCTGTTCAAGTGTATAATTTTTTTCTTTTTTTACCGCTTGTAAAATTTCTTGTTTAAAACGCTCAGGATTGCCAACAATATAACCGCGTTGTGCTTTGCTTAAACTACTTAACCACATTCCATCTAATTTGGGCATTTGCTCAATAAGCTGAAAAATATCCGCTAATGCTCCTGTTTTTAATTCAAATTCAAGCTCACAAATTTTTTCTGAACCGAATGGATTTTTTACTTCGCCTTGGTCGAGCACCACTTCAATTTGTGATTGGTTTATCTCAATTAGCCATTGATGGCGTAGAAAATCGGTGCTGAACATTGGTTGAAGATTTGCTGAAATCTGTTCTGCTTGGTCAATTTGCAAATTAAAATGAGAAATCAACCGCTTAAAATCAGGCTTTTCATTCTCCAACGGCAGATTATATTCAGGGCGAATATGCAGGCCGCCAACAATCTCGCCTTTAGTTTTGAGCGTCATTTCATAATGCTGATTTTTCGATCGCACACGAAAGCCCATTTGATGCTCGGCAAAATATTGCTCTGGTGTGTCGAAATAGGTGTTGCCCAATGAGGTTTCGCTCTCGTCTAAAATATGTTGCTTGACAAGCCATTCGCTAATGGGGGCAATATTTTGCTCATCAAGCATAATCTTTAATTCAATCTCATTTTCCATTTTTTGTTCTGCCTATTTTTGATATGATCGGAAGATTATTTTATCAGAAAACCTATTATGTTTAATCGAATTAAAAATGAACTCCAAACCTTAGTTCAACGTGGCTTAGATAACCACTTACGCTTGGCAGTAACAGGGTTAAGCCGAAGCGGAAAAACGGCGTTTATTACTAGCCTTGTTGATCAACTTTTACATTATCAAACAGCAAACTTACCTCTGTTTCAGGCAGTAAAAGCGGAACAAATTGTCTCGGTCAAACGTATTGAACAAGGTAATTTAACCATTCCACGCTTTGAATATGATAAAAATCGTCAATGTTTAGAAGAAACGCCTGCACGTTGGTGCGATTCTACGCGTGGAATTAGTGAAATTCGCTTAGCTATTCGCTACAAACGCAAAGGGCTTTCTCGCCATTTGGCTGAAGAAAATACACTCTATCTGGATATTTTTGACTACCCAGGTGAATGGTTGCTAGATTTACCAATTTTAAATCAATCTTTTGAAGAATGGTGCGAAGCTCAGAAATTAGTACACACTGGAAAACGTGCTGAGTTAGCGAAAGAATGGTTACAAGCAGTCGAAAATTTAGATCTTTTTACAAAAGCCGATGAAAACCAACTTGCAAATTTAAGTGAAAAATACACCGCTTATTTATTAGAATGCAAAGCAAACGGAATGCAGTATATTCAACCTGGACGATTTGTACTGCCTGATCAAAATATGCAGGGTGCACCTGTTCTACAATTCTTTCCATTATTAAATTTAACGGAAATGGATTGGCAAAAATTAGAAAAAGCAGATAAACATAGCACCTATAAAATGTTGGAAAAACGCTATTACCATTACCAGCAAAAAATAGTAAAACCGTTTTATGATCATTATTTTTCTCGTTTTGATCGTCAAGTAATTTTAGCGGATTGCTTAACGCCCTTAAATCACGGTTATCATGAATTTATGGAGATGAAAATTGGCTTACAGCAACTGTTTAGGCATTTCCATTACGGCACGCGAAACCTGTTTTCACGCCTGTTTTCTGCCCATATCGATAAGCTGTTATTTCTTGCTACCAAAGCGGATCATATTACGCCCGAGCAAATTCCAAACTTGGAAAGCTTAATGCGACAATTGGTTTTAGAGGGTGGAAATCACACCGCTTTTGAGGGTATTAAAGAGCTAGGCTATTATGCGATTTCAAGCATCAAAGCAACAGATGTAGTCAATGTGACCAAAGATGGACAATCTTTCAAAGCGGTAAAAGGTGTGCGTTCCAATAATCCATCGCAAGTGTCGGTCACTTACCCAGGTAGCGTACCGAGCCGTTTGCCGAATGCAAGTTATTGGCAATATAATCAGTTCGATTTTGACCAATTCGAACCGAAACATATTGAATACGATGAGCCTATTCCACATTTACGGATGGATGCAGTGCTACAGTTTTTATTGGCTGATATGTTAGATTAGGGTAAAATCAGTTTTATTTTTAACAAGAATTAAATTATGGCAAAGAAACCCAAAGTGGCTTCGAATACCATCGCATTAAATAAACGTGCTCGTCACGAATATTTTATCGAAGAGGAAATCGAAGCTGGCTTAGAATTACAAGGCTGGGAAGTGAAATCCTTACGTGCAGGAAAGGCAAATATTGGCGATAGCTATGTGACTTTCCGCAATGGCGAAGCCTTTCTATTTGGGGCTACCATCACCCCATTAAACGTGGCGTCTACCCATATCGTGGCAGATCCAACACGCACCCGTAAATTGTTGCTCAACAAACGTGAACTAGACTCTCTCTTTGGTAAAGTAAACCGTGATGGGATGACCGTTGTAGCACTTTCTGTTTACTGGAAAGCAGCCTGGGCAAAAGTGAAAATTGGCGTGGCGAAAGGTAAAAAACTGCACGATAAACGTGAAGATATTAAAGATCGCGAGTGGCAAGTAGCGAAACAACGCATTATGAAAAACGCAGCTCGTAGCTAACATTTTAAACAAAAGGAACACATAATGATCGACCAAAACCTTCTGCGTACCAACTTAGATGAAGTGGCAAACGCATTAAAAATAAAACGTAATTTTATTTTAGACGTTGAACAAGTAAAAGCGTTAGAAGAACAACGTAAAGTATTGCAAGTGAAAACGGAAACTTTACAGGCAGAACGCAATGCTCGTTCTAAAAATATCGGTGCAGCAAAAGCGCGTGGCGAAGATATTTCTGTTTTATTGGCAGAAGTGGATAATATGGGTAATGAGCTTAATGAAGCGAAAAAAGCCCTTGATGAAGTGCAAGTGCAAATTAAAGAGTTGCTTTTAAACGTACCAAATTTACCTGCGGAAGAGGTGCCGTTAGGTAAAGATGATAGCGAAAACTTAGAAGTCGCTCGTTGGGGCGAACCACGTCAATTTGATTTTGAAATTAAAGATCACGTAACCCTAGGCGAAAACTTAGGCGGATTAGATTTTGGTGCTGGTGCAAAATTAACCGCAAGCCGTTTTGTGGTAATGAAAGGTAAATTAGCCCGCTTACACCGTGCGTTATCGCAATTTATGCTGGATTTACACACCGAACAACACGGTTATGTGGAAACAAACGTACCATTCTTAGTAAACCACGACAGCTTATTCGGCACAGGTCAATTGCCAAAATTTGGTGAAGATTTGTTCCACACTCAACCATTAACAGGTCAAGATCCTAACGAAGTTCAACGCTCATTTAGCTTAATTCCAACCGCTGAAGTACCAGTGACAAACTTAGTACGCGATGAAATTATTGAAGAAGAAAAACTTCCGTTAAAATTGACCGCTCACACCCCTTGTTTCCGTTCAGAAGCAGGCTCTTACGGTCGCGATACTCGTGGTTTAATCCGTATGCACCAATTCGAAAAAGTGGAAATGGTACAAATCGTTGCACCTGAAAAATCAATGGAAGCGTTAGAAGAATTAACGGGACATGCTGAAAAAGTATTACAACTTTTAGGCTTACCGTACCGCAAAGTATTACTCTGCACGGGCGATATGGGTTTCGGTTCTTGTAAAACTTACGATTTAGAAGTGTGGTTACCTGCTCAAGATACTTACCGTGAAATTTCTTCTTGCTCAAATATGTGGGATTTCCAAGCGCGCCGTATGGCAGCTCGTTGTAAAGCGAAAAACGACAAGAAAACCCGTTTGGTTCACACCTTAAACGGTTCTGGTTTAGCGGTTGGTCGTACCCTTGTTGCGGTGTTAGAAAACTACCAAAACGCCGACGGTTCAATTACCGTACCAGAAGTGTTGCGTCCATATATGGGTGGAACAGACGTGATTACGGCTTAATGTTGCTTTGAATAAACAAAAACGCAGAAATTATTGAAATTTCTGTGTTTTTTTGTCTACTATGCCCGCCTACTATTCCTTTAAAATAAAAGTAACTAGCAATCTTTCCTATAAATTATATAGAAAAATGTTACTCTGATACTGTTTTTTCTGCAATCTCTTCAAGTTGTTTCTCAATTTCTTGCTCAACTTCTTTTTTGTAATCTGTTTTCTCTGCAAGCTCATCCGCTTCTGCAATCAATTTGGCAATAGCATTACGGTAGGTAATTTCAAGCGTTTCACGGCTAGTAGCCATTACGCCTTGGTCGATTAAAAATCCATCATTCACGTCATATACCCAACCATGGATAGAAAGTTCTTTGCCTTTATCCCAAGCGGTTTGAATAATGGAACTGCAGCCTAAGTTGTAAACCTGTTCGGCAACATTTAACCGCGTCAGCATATTGGCTCGATGTTCGTGGGATAGCTTACCAAGCATATGTCCGTGCTTAAACCAAAGATCACGAATGTGTAGCAACCAGTTACTGATTAAGCCTAAATCTTGCACTGTGCCCATTGCGGCTTTGATGCCCCCGCAATTGGTATGTCCGCAAATAATAATGTGCTTGATGTTTAATACATCAACGGCATATTGCACTACAGAAAGGCAGTTAAGATCGGTGTGGATTACCATATTTGCCACATTACGATGGACAAATAGCTCTCCAGGCCCAAGCCCTGTTAATTTTTCAGCTGGCACACGACTATCTGAACAGCCAATCCAGAGATAAGTTGGATTTTGGTGTTCTGCAAGCTCTTTAAAATAATCAGATTGCTCATCCTTCATCTGCGTTGCCCAAGCGTGATTGTTGGCAAACAGTTGTTCAATTGTTTTCATTTTTTCTCCTTTTATTTATGGTTAGAAAAGGCTAGTTTCTAAACGTAACGTACCTTTTTCCACAATAATCGCTTTACCAAATTTTTTTACTAATGCCTCTTTGGTTTTAGTTTCATCTAACGTATAAACAGGCGAACGATTCAATAAATTCGTTAAACCATCAAAAAGCATAGGTAAGAAAAATTGTACGGTTTCTTGATATTTTTCTGGTGAAACTTCCCAACTAAGTAGACGGACATCTTTTAAGTAAACTGCCCCTTTTTCAGAGTCAAAATAAGGCGTAGTATCTAAATTTAGCTTAATTTTTGCTTCGTGCTTTTTGCCACGAGCAATCAACAAGCCATCCACGATACCTTGAATTTCGACTTTTTTCTCGTTGGTTTGACCAATTTGCGTGACTAAATCATGCAATTGGTAATCCAATTGCATTAAACCTGGTATCCCTACACTATCGGCAAGCGGAACTTTTTCAGCAAGACGCGTGTGTAAATAATCGTTAATCTCTTTCTCTGAAATGCTAAGCAAATTGGCGGAAGCCACTGCCACTACACCAATTGCAACTACGAAAAACGCCACGATTCTGTAAATAAATTTCATACTTTTTCCTTTCTATTGGCTGTTCAGAATAAAAACAGGTAAAATAGTCAGTTTTTAGAATGGCAGAAATATAGCAAGTTCTGCGAAATTAAGGAATTTTTAAATGAAAAAATTTGCGATTAGTGTGCTTTTAACTTGTTTATTGGCAGGCTGTAGCTTTTCTGGCGGTGCAAATGTCGGCGGTGGTTCAAACGGCGTAGGCTTTGGATTAGGGCTTGGCACTGGCATTCGTTTTTAAATTTGCATTTAGCAAAAGTGTGGCGGTTTTTGACCGCTTGAATAAAAATAATAGACTGTTTCTCTATTAAGGATTTTTATGCAGTATGAATTAAAAAAGACCAACGGTAATGCTCGTCGTGGTCGCTTAACTTTTTCTCGCCCGAAAGGGGAGTTCCACGTTGAAACCCCCGCATTTATGCCAGTTGGCACTTATGGCACAGTAAAAGGGATGACCCCTGAAGAAGTCGCTGCTACAGGTGCACAAATTTTGCTCGGCAATACTTTCCATTTATGGTTACGCCCTGGGCAAGAAATTATGAAAATGCACGGTGACCTACACGATTTTATGCAGTGGCACGGCCCGATTTTAACGGATTCGGGTGGCTTCCAAGTGTTCAGCCTCGGCAAATTACGCAAAATTAAAGAAGAGGGGGTCACCTTCCAAAATCCAATCAATGGTGAAAAAATCTTCCTTTCACCTGAAAAATCAATGGAAATTCAGTACGATTTAGGTTCTGATATTGTGATGATTTTCGACGAATGTACGCCATACCCAGCCACTTTTGATTATGCAAAAAAATCAATGGAAATGTCACTTCGTTGGGCAAAACGCAGCCGTGATCGCTTTGATGAATTAGAAAACCCGCGTGCGTTGTTTGGTATCGTACAGGGTGGTACTTATGAAGAGTTACGCAAAATTTCCGCTGAAGGTTTGGTCAATATCGGCTTTGATGGTTATGCAGTAGGTGGTTTAGCCGTGGGCGAACCGAAAGAAGAGATGCACCGCATTTTAGAATTTACCACACCATTATTGCCAGCAGACAAACCGCGCTACTTAATGGGCGTGGGTAAGCCAGAAGATTTGGTAGAAGGGGTTCGCCGTGGGATCGATATGTTCGATTGCGTAATGCCAACTCGTAATGCCCGCAACGGACACTTGTTTGTGAGCGATGGCGTGGTGAAAATTCGCAATGCGAAATACAAAAGCGACACTAGTCCGCTTGATCCAGAGTGTGATTGCTACACCTGCAAAAACTATACCAAAGCCTACCTTTATCACTTAGATAAATGCGGCGAAATTTTGGGCGCACGTTTGAACACCATTCACAACTTGCGTTACTATCAACGCCTGATGGCACACATTCGCCAAGCGATTGATGAAGATCGTTTTGATGATTTTGTGGTGGAATTTTATGCTAAAATCGGCAAAGAAGTACCGCCGATGCAAAAGGCTTAAGATTATCTTTCTCTCTCTGACAAAATGACCAAATGTCATTTTGTCTGTCTCTCTCCCACAAGGGGAGAGGGTAAATTTCTTTTACTTTGGGAATTAATATGCAACAACTCCAACCTCAACACTTTGCCACTTGGGCTGAGCCGATTGAAATGCTTTATGCTTGCCATAGCAAAGTAAAACGCTTTTGCAAACAATTGCAAATTTTACCCGCTTATTTAGCAGAACACGGTGTGAATCAAGCGGTTAAAAATGATGTGCAACAAATTTTAAACTACTTCAACATTTCCGCCCCATTGCATCATGATGACGAAGAAAAAGATTTCTTTCCTGCCTTGGTTGAAGTTTACCCACAAGCACAAGAAAACATTGATCAATTAGAAAGCCAACACGAAACTTTGCATCAAAGTTGGGCAGATTTAGCGGTTCAATTAACCGAATTATTGGAAAACCAACGTACGCAAATTGATGAAGCACTCATCAAGCGGTTTGTTTCTGGTTACGATTTGCATATTCCACTTGAAGAACCGCTGTTCGAATTAGGTAAACAATATATTGCTCAAGAAACATTAACGGAAATGGGAAAAATTATGGCTGAACGCCGTAAGGTTTAAGAGGTGAAATTATGAATTTATTAAAATATGCTACAGCATTCTTTTTAATGATATTAACGCCTTCTGTAATTTCTACACCAAAATCAGATGTACCAGTAAAAAAGGATTCAACAGCGTCCATTCAAAAATCAGTTGAGCAGACGAAAAGTAATCCAACATTAGATGATGTTATTAAAATTAATGTAAAAGAGCGTGAAACAATTATTGATGCAAGCGGGCAGGCTTTATCTCAATTTCCTTATGAGGTAATCAACAAAGGCTCAAAACCGATTAAAAGTATTCAATGGCTTAGTATCTATACACATAATCGTGAAGTGATTTATAGCCAAGATATGCAATTGGAATTAGATAGTCCACTTCCGCCAAATCAAATGATTCCTATCAATTTACAAATACCATTTGGTAAAATTGATGAGAAATTTAGACCTATTTTCTTAAATACAAAAGAAACAATTAAAATTTATAAAATTGCGCGTATTATTGAATATAGTGATAATAAAATCATTTCAGAGGAATAAATAAAATAGCCGCTTATTTTAATGTTAAGCGGTTATTTTTTATATAACAATGCAAACTTATTCATTAGATCTAACAGGCTATCGTTGCCCAATGCCTTTATTGATAGCAAAGCAAACATTTATAAATTGTAGTAGGCCTTCTCAATTTTGCCTATTACTAAACACAGAAAGTTACATTGATATTAAACAACTATGTAAAAATTTAGCAATAGATATTTTAGATGAAAGTCAGAATAATCAGCAGATTAGAATGTTACTAAAAGTAAATAGGTAGCTATTTTTTTTAGTAACAATTTTTGTCTATGATGGCTTTTTTATAATTTTTTAGCATAAAAAATAGTTTTCCATTCTTTCCTTTTCTTATCAATCTCCTCTAACATCTTTTTCATACAAACGATTACTTAACTATTTTTTAAACTATTACGGAAAATTACCATGAACTGGGAATATATTTTGCAAGCCTTGCCACGCTTCGTGGATGCGAGCATTATGACACTTCATCTCGCTTTTTGGGGTATCGTGTTATCGCTTCTTATCGGCTTGTTCTGTGCGGTAATTATGACTTATAAAGTCAATGCACTGAGTTGGCTAGTGAAAGGCTATATCGAGCTTTCACGTAACACGCCTTTGCTCATTCAAGTATTTTTTCTTTATTTTGGTTTATCTAAAATTGGGATCAAGTTAGATGGTTTTACGTGCGGCGTGATTGGCTTAGCATTTTTGGGTGGTAGTTATATGGCAGAAGCAATTCGAGGTGGATTGGAAGCTGTATCTAAAGGGCAAATTGAGTCAGCACTCAGCATTGGGCTTACACCTTTTCAAGCATTTCGCTATGTGATTTTCCCTCAAGCTTTTGCCATTGCTATACCTGCAATTGGGGCAAACATGCTCTTTTTAATGAAAGAGACCTCGGTCATCAGTGCCGTTGCTGTCGCTGAGATAATGTTTATGGCAAAAGAGATTATCGGGATGGACTATAAAACCAATGAAGCTTTATTTTTACTGGTCGCTTTCTATCTCATTATTCTGTTACCAATGTCGATTTTTATCCGTTATTTAGAACGTCGCACACGGAGAGCAAAATATGGGGCTTAGTTTATTGTGGCAAGGTAACAATCTTGAGCGATTATTGAACGGTTTAGCTATTACCGCAGAAATCGCTTTTATTTCGGTCTTTTTTGCCTGCATTTTTGGTGTGATTTTTGGTGTGGTAATGACTAGCAAAAACAAGCTCGTGCAAGCCATCAGCCATTTCTACTTAGAATTTATCCGCATCATTCCATTGCTTGCTTTATTGTTTATTACTTACTTCGGCTTAGCAAAATGGTTCGATGTGCACCTAAGTGGTATTACCGTTTGTATTATCGTTTTTATTTTCTGGGGCACGGCAGAAATGGGCGACTTGGTACGAGGTGCATTAACCTCAATTGAAAAGCATCAAGTGGAATCCGCTTATGCATTGGGGCTTACCAAGCTACAAACTTTCCGCTACATTTTGCTACCGCAAAGTATTAAACGCGTCACCCCTAGTGCAATTAACCTTTTCACTCGTATGGTGAAAACCAGCTCGCTGGCAATGTTGATTGGTGTTTTAGAAGTTATCAAAGTAGGACAACAAATTATTGAAACGTCGCTCTTTACTGATCCAACGGCGGCATTATGGATTTACGGCGTAATTTTCGGGCTTTATTTTGTGATTTGTTACCCGTTGTCGTTGGTATCGAAGTTTTTAGAGAATAAGTGGGAATAAAAATGGCACTTTTAGAAATCAAAGATCTAATCAAAAACTACGGCGAAGTCACCGCCCTTAAAGGTATCAATCTTTCTGTTGAAAAAGGCGAAGTGCTGGTTATCCTTGGCTCCTCTGGCTGTGGCAAAAGTACTTTTTTACGTTGTATTAACGGCTTAGAAGAGATTAAAAGCGGTCAAATTTTGCTAGAAAATTACGGAGAGCTTGGCAAAGATATTTCTTGGACGAAAGCCCGCCAACGCATTGGGATGGTATTCCAAAGTTACGAACTTTTTGCTCATTTATCAGTAATTGACAATATTTTGCTCGGTCCGCTTAAAGTGCAAAATCGTGATCGAGCTGAAGCAGAAAAACAAGCCGATGAGTTGCTTAAACGTGTTGGGTTATACGAACGTAAAAATGCCTTTCCGCGTGAATTATCGGGTGGTCAAAAACAGCGGATTGCCATTGTTCGTACCCTTTGTATGAATCCTGAAGTGATTTTATTTGATGAAGTGACCGCAGCCCTTGATCCTGAAATGGTGCGCGAAGTATTAGATGTCATTTTAGGATTGGCAAAAGAAGGATTAACAATGCTGATCGTCACTCACGAAATGAGTTTTGCTCGTCAAGTTGCGAACCGCATTATTTTTATGGACAAAGGGAAGATCATTGAAGAAGCCAAACCAGAAGATTTCTTTACCAATCCGAGCTCAGATCGGGCGAAAGCATTTCTTAATATTTTAAATTACGAACCGAGAGGAACAAACTATGAAGACAACATCTAAAACTTTCAAAAAAATCGGCGCATTCATCGCGGCTACAATTTTTGCCACAGGATTGACCGCTTGCAACGATAAAGATGAGCCAGTGGCACAAAAACCGACCTCAACCATTGAGCAGCTAAAACAAGCAGGCAAAGTACGTATTGGCGTATTTAGTGACAAACCGCCATTTGGTTATGTTGATGCCAATGGTAAAAGCCAAGGCTTTGATGTAGAAATTGCCAAAGCAATTACTAAAGATTTATTGGGAGATGAGAACAAAGTCGAATTTGTGCTCGTAGAAGCGGCAAACCGTGCGGAATACTTGGTTTCTAACAAAGTGGATATTATCCTTGCTAACTTTACCGTCACACCAGCACGAAAAGAGGTGGTTGATTTTGCTGATCCATACATGAAAGTGGCATTGGGTGTGGTGTCTAAAGATGGTAGCGTAATTACCGATGTAGAACAGCTTAAAGATAAAACCTTGTTATTAAACAAAGGCACAACGGCTGATGCGTATTTCACTAAAAACTATCCCAACATCAAAACCTTAAAATTCGAACAAAATACCGAAACTTTTGAGGCACTGCGTGATGGTAGAGGTGATGCACTTGCACACGATAACACCTTGCTCTTTGCTTGGGCAAAAGAAAACCCAAGTTTTACCGTGGGCATTAAAAATTTAGGTGATCAAGATACCATCGCCCCAGCTGTGAAAAAAGGCGACACTGAATTACTTAATTGGTTAAATGCAGAGATCCAAAAATTAGGTAAAGAAGGGGTGTTAAAACAAGCATACGATAAAACATTATTGCCTGTTTATGGTGATACGATTAGTGAGAAAGATGTGGTAGTTGAATATAAATAATTCCACAGAATATGAAAAAGGTTGTTAGTTTTAGCTAACAACCTTTTTTACATTAGTTAGAAGTATCAATCTCTTCAAACGATTTCACTAAATCATCAATCGCTTTCATTTGAGAAACGAAGGATTCTAATTTAGAAAGTGGAAGCGCAGATGGGCCATCACATTTTGCGTTGTTTGGATCAGGATGCGCTTCTAAGAAAAGCCCTGCTAAACCAATCGCCATACCAGAACGAGCTAATTCTGTTACTTGATCGCGGCGTCCGCCAGAAGCTGCACCAAATGGATCGCGACATTGCAATGAGTGCGTCACATCAAAAATGACTGGGCAGCCTTTTGATACTTTCTTCATAATGTTGAAGCCGAGCATATCTACAACTAAATTATCGTAACCGAAGTTAGTCCCGCGGTCGCAAAGAATCACTTTGTCATTGCCGCACTCTTCGATTTTTTCGACAATATTTCCCATTTGCCCCGGGCTTAAGAATTGTGGTTTTTTCACGTTAATTACTGCACCCGTGCGGGCCATCGCTTCAACTAAGTCAGTTTGGCGAGCTAAGAAAGCGGGTAACTGAATCACATCCACTACTTCCGCAACTGGTTGGCATTGGTAGATTTCGTGCACATCGGTGATGATATTCACACCAAAAGTCTCTTTTAATTCTTGGAAGATTTTTAAGCCCTCTTCCATACCAGGCCCACGGTAAGAGTGGATAGAAGAGCGGTTTGCTTTATCAAATGAGGCTTTAAATACGTAAGGTACGCCCAATTTCTGCGTGATTTCCACATATTTTTCACACACACGTATCGCCATATCGCGGCTTTCTAATACGTTCATTCCACCAAATAGGGTGAATGGTTTGTTGTTAGCAACTTCAACGTTGCCTACTTTTACGATTTTATCGGTCATCTTGATTCCTTAGTTAATAAAATTAGTGTAAAATCATCTCTTTGCTTTTTTGTTCCAGCTGTTTAATGTCCATTTTAATCATGCGTGCTGATGGATCATCTGGGCATTGGTCAATAAAGTAGCTCAAATCTTCATAAGCCGCTTGGAAACATTCCATTGTTGCAAAAATCATCCCACGATCGCGAATTTCATACGGATCATCAGGCGAAAAAATCAGGCGGAAGTTTATCATTTCTAGCACTTCTTGAAATTTTTTTTCTTTAGTTAATGCCATTTTAAACAGTGTTTCCACTCGTTCCAATAGCTCAAATGGCTCAGCACGACGAATAAGCATTGGTGTGACTAAAAGCCCCGCCATCGGCTCACCATCCAACCATTTTTCTAAATCATCCATGCTTAAAAACTTACCATCGGCTGGATTGATAAAAAGCGTTTCTTGACGACCATCATCGTGCGAGATTTCCGCCCGTAAAATAATTTGTGTTGGGAAGTTTACCGCAAACAGTGGAATGCCACATTTTGCCGCCAAATAAAGCAAAATGGCGGCAAAAGAAACCGGCATACCTTGCTTGGTTTGCAACACTTTATGTAGCAGCAAATTATCACTGTTGAAATAGTCGGTGTAGCGGTAAGAAAATTTCATTTGGCGGTAAATCACATCTAGTAGTTGATGTAATCTGTCGAGTTCATTATTAGCTGTAATGAGCGGTCGAACTTTCCGTACCAAAGCTGAAGCTCGTGCACTACGTTGGCGAGGAGTTACGTCTTCATCCACAATTCCGCCAATTCGGTCCATTTCTTCATATAAAAAGGTCTGCAGTTTTTCATCACTTATCGTGATTTTCGGTGACTCCAGCTCTTGTAAAATTTCGTTAATAATATCGTCCATTTTGTCCTTCTTTTTTACTCTTCTAGCTTTATTTCTCAGCCTTTGTAATGCGATCTAAATTGGCATAATCTTTGAAAGTTTCAACCGCTTGCCACTGATTTTGGTGGAAAACATGTTGCACATCGAGTGCTTGTTGCCAACCGTGTTCTAAGAATAACGCCCCATTCGGTTTCAAATAAAGCGGTGCATTTTCGATAATCTTTTGCAAATCGCTCAAACCGTGATTATCTGCTACCAATGCAGTTAAAGGCTCAAACCGCACATCACCAATCTGCAAATTTTCATCTTCCGCATCAATATAAGGTGGGTTACTTACAATCAAATCGAACTGCTGATTTACTAATGTGGAAAACCAATCACTTTGCTGAAAGCGGGCGTTTTCAATCTGCAACGTTTGGCGATTACTTTCCGCAAGTACTACCACTTCGGGCTTAAAATCGACACCTAATACTTGCACTTTCTGCTTTAATTCGGAAGCTAGTGCCAGTGCAATTGCCCCTGTGCCTGTGCCTAAATCTAAAATTTGCAAACTTTCTTGATTTTCCAACCGCTTGTTTGCCCAATCTAACGCTACTTCCACTAATCGTTCCGTATCTGGGCGGGGGATCAAAGTATCAGACGAAACTTTTAATGGCAACGACCAAAATTCTTTTTCGCCTAAAATATATGCCATCGGTTCGCCTTTCGTGCGGCGTTTTAGCATCTGATTTAGCTGATTTTGTTCAGTTTCATTCAGCTCTGTTTCTCCAAATGCAAAAATTGCAGAACGTGATCGTTTTGTCGCCGCTTGTAATAGCAAATTCGCATCTAATTTCGCATTCAGATAAGGATCTTGGCTTAATTTTTCGGTTAATAATTGGGTGGCATAAGTTAGCCAATCGGAATAGGTCATAAAAATTCACTCAATAAAGAATAGCGTTAGGATAGCACACTCACACTCAAATAAAAAACCTAGCACGAGGCTAGGTTATGTTTACTTCAATGTAATTTTTACGAGAATTTATTTATGTTGTCTCTTCTCTCTCCACCAACAATTCTAATCTCGCTATATCCAAATCATTTTGCAGAAATTCCACTTGCGGCACATTCTGACTAGCCTTGGTGGAAAGTTGTTGGAAACGCTCAACTTTACCGAGCAAACCTTGTCGTCCAACGAGTGAAGTAACCGTTTGATTGTACTGATTATTCACAGTGTTGAGTGTGTTACCAAGTTTACTCAAACGCTCTGCAATGGTGCATACTTGATTGTAAATATCACCCGCTTTTTCGCTGATCTCACGAGCTTCGCTGTTACCTCGTTCAATTCGCCAAAGGTTTGCGACTGTGCGTAAAATCGGCATAAGCGTGGTGTACGAAACTAAGATCACATTACGTTCATAACCAAAGTTAAAGAGCTGCGGATCATGCTTCATTGCCTCAATGTAAGCAGGCTCAATCGGCACGAACATCAGCACAAAATCAGGGCTTTTCACGCCTAAAAGTGAGCTATAATTTTTCTTAGAAAGCCCGTCAATATGTGCCCGCAACGAACGGCAATGCTCATCAAAGGCTTGCAATACTTCGGCTTGATTCTCGGCGCGAATGGCTTTGTCATACGCAACGAGCGAGACTTTGCTGTCGATAATTAAATGCTTGTTATCAGGCAGATGCAACACAAAGTCAGGAGCAAAACGCTTGCCCTCTTCATCGCGAAAATTTTCTTGAGCCACATAATGCTCATTTGCCAGTAAGCCCGCTGATTGCAACGCGCTTTCTAATTGCACCTCACCCCAGTTACCTGCGATTTTATTGTTGCCTTTCAAAGCAGTTGCCAAATTTTGTGCTTCTTCTGACATCGACACACCTATTTGTAACACTCGCTTGATCTCTGCTTCCAAGTTTGCTGTGCCTTTAAGCGACTCGCTATGTACTTCATTCACACGTTTTTGGAAGCCTTCGATTTGCTCTTTAAATGGTTTGAGTAATGCATCTAATGAGGATTGATTACTTTGAGCGAAAAGTTGACTTTTTTCTTCTAAAATTTGTTGAGCCAGATGTTGAAATTCCACATTTAGCTGCTGTTTTACCTGCACAAAATTGCTTTGTTGCTCTTCAAAATTTGCCTGTTTTTCATTAAGCGTTGTGCGTAATTCGGTCAGTTCATTTTGCGATTGGGTAAACTGTCCATTCAAACGCTGGTACTCTTGCTCTTTTTGGTTTAAACGTTGATGGCTAAAAGCTAGTTGCTCTTCCAAGCTTTCCGCTTTTGCTTGCGATGCACCAATGCGTTCTTTCAACTCGTTGATGTAGCTTTCTTGTTGATCTTCTAACTGAGCAGCCTGCTCAATTTTTGCTTGCAAGCGGTGGATTTCGCTCTCTTTTTCGCTAACCCGATTTTCGGCATTTTCAGAGCGAACTTTATATTGCACCGCCCATTGTTCTACCTGTGATTTTTCAGTCGCAAGCTGTTCTGCTTTTTGTGAAAGCTGAGTCAGTTGGGCTTTTTGCTCTTCGCTTTGTTGTAGCAATGCTTGAGCTTCGTTGGTTGAACGAGAATGTAAGAAAAAGAGAGTAATGGAGAGAAAGCTGAGTAAAATTAAGCCGATATAGAGCCAGATTGGATCGATTGTCATAGGTGCTAAATGTAGGGCAGACTTCAGTCCGCCAGTTAAAGAAATGAAACGGCGAACGGAAGCCCGCCCTACTAAATAAATGATGGAAAATTATAGATTTAACGCCTCACGCTGTGCTGCAACTAACTGGTTAATCCCTTGTTTTGCAAGGTCCAACAAACGCAATAATTCATCGTGCGAGAACGGTTCACCTTCTGCAGTGCCTTGCACTTCAACCATTCTGCCATCTTCAACCATTACCACGTTCATATCGGTTTCCGCATTTGAATCTTCCACATATTCCAAATCGCAAACCGCTTCGCCATTCACAATGCCAACAGAAACTGCGGCAACTAAGCCTTTAAGTGGGCTGGTTTTAAGCGTACCATTTTCGATTAAGTGAGCAATAGTATCGTGTAGTGCTACACAAGCACCAGTGATAGATGCAGTGCGTGTGCCACCATCGGCTTGAATAACATCGCAATCCACGGTAATAGTGCGTTCGCCAAGGGCTTTTAAATCAACCACTGCACGTAAAGAACGAGCGATTAAACGCTGAATTTCCATCGTTCTGCCTGTCTGTTTGCCTTTTGCAGCTTCACGTTGGGTGCGAGAATGGGTCGCACGTGGAAGCATTCCATATTCTGCAGTTACCCAGCCTTGTTGTTGCCCTTTTAAGAAGCGTGGTACAGTTTCTTCAATGGTTGCATTGCAAAGCACTTTGGTTTCGCCAAATTCAATTAACACAGAACCTTCAGCATATTTGGTGTAGTGACGGGTAATTTTTACAGGGCGGATTTGGTTTAATTCACGATTATTCGGACGCATAGTTTTTCTTTCCTTCTACTAAAATTCTTAGCTATTTTACAGTACAATAAGCTAATTTTCATTATAAAACAGGACAATCAAGATGATTTATAGTATGACCGCCTTTGCCCATTTAGAAATTAAAAAAGAGTGGGGCAATGCAGTATGGGAAATTCGCTCTGTCAATCAACGCTTTTTAGAAACCTATTTCCGTCTGCCTGAGGCTTTCCGCCAGTTAGAAATGGGCTTGCGTGAACGCCTGCGTAGTGCCCTTACTCGCGGTAAAGTGGAATGTAGCTTACGCGTTGAATTGGAGCAAGCTGAAAATAAAACTATCGCATTAAATACCGACTATGCAGAGAAAGTTATCGCTTCGCTTAAAACCTTGCAAGGCATTGCGGGAGATGGGGAGATCAACTTGGTAGATGTGCTACGTTACCCAGGTGTGGTCGATGCACAAAGCCAAGATTTAGACCAAATTTCGCAAGATTTATTGGCAGGGTTTGAGCAAATTTTAACTGATTTTATTGAAATGCGTGGGCGTGAAGGAGCAAACTTGCAAGCAATTATCCAGCAACGTTTAGACAACATAGCTGAGATAGCACAAAGTGTGCAACAACAGATGCCAGAAGTGTTGCAATGGCAAAAAGATCGCCTGCAACAACGCTTTGAGGAGCTTAATCTACAACTTGATCCACAACGCTTAGAGCAAGAAATGGTGCTCACCGCACAGCGTGTCGATGTGGCGGAAGAATTAGACCGCTTGCAATTGCACGTGAAAGAGACTAGCTCAATCCTTAAAAAAGGCGGTGCAGTAGGACGTAAATTAGACTTTATGATGCAAGAGCTCAATCGCGAGTCCAATACACTGGCTTCAAAATCAATCAATGCCGATATTACTAATTCTGCGGTGGAATTGAAAGTGCTTATCGAGCAAATGCGTGAGCAAATCCAAAATTTAGAATAGAAAAAGGATTTTTAAGGACTTAAAAATGAAATGCAAATGTAATCAAATTAGCAAAATCTATCCCGATCTTTGCGTATTACTTGAACAATATCGTTTGATTGAAATTGCAGGAGTGGATGCGGAAAAATATCTGCAAGGACAATTAACGTGCGATGTGGCAAAGCTTGAAGTAGGAAGCCACACGCTAACCTGCCATTGTGATCCTAAAGGAAAAATTAGTGCCTTATTCCGCTTATATCGAGCCAGTCAAGAGCAATTTTTTGTGATTATGCATCAAGATCTATTGCCTGAAGCTTTAACTCAGCTCAAAAAATATGCGGTGTTCTCAAAAGTAACTTTCACTGAATTAGATATCCCGCTTTATGGCGTAACAAGTGGTGAGATTTTAGCAACACTTCACGAAAATTCGACTGCTTTAGTGCTCCCGCAAGGGCAAAAACGAGCGATTGTTTGGGGCGAAAATGTAAAAACAAATGGTTCGGCGAAACTTTGGGATCTGATAGATATTCAAGATGGCTTACCGATTTTGTTTAAAGCAAACCAGTTTGAACTGATTCCTCAAGCAGCAAATTTACAAGCGGTCGAAAATGCGATTTCCTTTACCAAAGGTTGTTACATCGGGCAAGAAACCGTGGCACGAGCGAAATATCGTGGCGCAAATAAACGCGCGATGTTTACGTTGGTTGGTCAAGTTGAAGGAGAAATTACCTTACCAGAAATTGCTTCGAGTATTGAAATGCAACTCGGCGAAAACTGGCGTGCGACGGGGACAATTCTTTCTGCTGTCCATTACCAAGGTAAATTGTGGCTGCAAGTGGTAATGAACAAAGATGTGGAACAAGAGGCAAATTTCCGCGTAAATGGTATTGCGTTGCAGATTTGTGAATTGCCGTATTCGTTAGAAGAATAACGTACAATTTGTTACTTTAACGACCGCTTATGCTCGGATCATTATGCGGTCGTTTTTGTTGCATATAGAAAATAGCGTTATTCAAATTTATTTGAAAAATGATTGAAAATTTTTATAAAACTGCTATTTTCGTGCAACTTTTTTATACAATGTTTATTAAATTTTATCGTGGTAACTATGGAACAGACAAAAACTCAAGATTCTTATGCAAAATATAATGCGCAAACAAATGCAATCAGTAAGCTGATTTTTATGAGCCGTTGGTTGCAATTGCCTATTTATTTAGGGTTGATTGCAGCACAAGGTATTTATGCTTATAAATTTATGAAATTGCTTTGGGAGCTTATTACAAATATCAATGTAATGGATTCCAACACCATTATGTTGGCAGTGCTTAATCTGATTGATGTAGTAATGATTGCTAACTTATTAGTTATGGTAACGATTGGGGGATATGAAATCTTTGTTTCTAAGCTTCGCACTCGAAATCACCCAGATCAACCTGAATGGCTTAGCCATGTTAATGCGACTGTGCTGAAAGTGAAACTTTCTATGTCAATTATTAGCATTTCATCTATTCATATGCTTCAAACTTTTGTAAATGCAAATAATATGCCTGAAAAAACGATGATGTGGCAGTTGTTTTTACACCTCGGCTTTTTAGCATCGGCAATTGCATTGGCTTATACAGATAAAATCCTTTATAGTACCAGTCACAAAACACACTAGTTAGGCTCACTGAATTAAAAAGCTACTTCCGATACTGACTCGGAGTGATGCCATACGCGGTTTTAAACGCTTTACTAAAATGCGCCTCCGATTGATAGCCAATTTCTAATGCCACTTCTAGCACACTTTTTGGGGTTTGTTTGAGCAAATAAGCCCCTTGTTGTAATCGAATTTGATTGAGAAATTTCTTTGGAGGCATCTGCATTTTTTGTTGAAAAACACGGCAGAAATTAGCACGAGACATCAATGCAAGCTCGGCTAATTGTTCAATATTCCACTCTGCTTGCGGCTCATTTAACATCTTAATCAACACATGGCTAAGCCGTTTATCTTCAAAGGCTGCTAGCAAGCCTGATTCAACCCATCCCATCTGCAAGGCGTGGCGTAAAATATAGATAAAAAGCACATTCGCCAATGCATCAATTACTGATTTTGAGCCTTGATTTGTTTCATTTGCCTCTTTAAGAAAAAGCTGAAGCAGTGGCTGAACAGGTGTTTCAGGCAGGTGAAAATGCAAATACTCGGGTAAGGCATCAATTAAAAGCGATTCTTTTTGATATAAAAATAGCCCACAGAACATTTTGAGATCAGGAGATTTTTGCCCGATTTGACGAAGTTCAAATAAACCTTGCGAGGTGGTAATAGCGGTCGATTTTGTGGAAACTTTTGCAGAGCTATGCATTCGGTGTGGGCAGTTTTTGGGTAAGAAAAACAGATCGCCGGCTTGCAAATGAAAGGTTTTATCCGCCAAAGTTAGCCAGCATTCGCCTTGTTCGATAATATGAAAAATGCCTTCATCTTGGATGGTATTCACATTGTGTTCTACTCGCCAATCGCCTTGAAATAAACAACGAATATTAATTTTACCTTGCACTTGTGCAAGCTGAGTGAGCTTATCTAAATAATCCATGAGAAATTTCCATTTTGAGATTTTTACAAAAACAGTTGAGATGATTTGACAATTATCATAGCTCATTTTTCTTATAATGCACACATCAGTTAAACATACATCATCATAAATTTAAGGAGAAATATTATGTTTGCAGATTGGAAAAATGACGTAGCGCATGTGAAAAAATCTTTTGGTGGCTTAGGTAAAAAATATCCAAAAATGTTACAAGCCTATCAAGCATTAGGCTCTGCAGCGGCAGAAGGCAATGTGTTAGATCCGAAAACACGTGAATTAATTGCCTTAGCTGTTGCGGTAACTACTCGTTGTGAAAGCTGTATTGGCGTGCATGCTGAAGAAGCAGTGAAAGCGGGAGCCACAGAAGATGAAGTCGCAGCAGCACTTGCTATGTCTATCGCATTAAATGCGGGTGCAGCTTACACTTATTCACTACGTGCGTTGGAAGCATATAACGTACAAAAAGGCTAATTTAGATTTAAAGTAAACTAAAGCTAGTTTTGAACAGATTTCAAAGCTAGCTTTTTTTATATCATTTGATAAAAATTTTACAAATTTTATTCTTCTGTAACATTTGTTTATTTTAGTTTAACTATCTAATCTTAATTTAAAAACCAGAATTAAATTCTAATCTAACTTCCATTTCACGCATTTTTACTCTCTTTAATAGTTTTAAATCCTAAAAGCTCTATCTAAAAGACTATATTTTATTAAAAATTTAAATTAAAATCGCCAAGACTTTAATTTACATAATGTAGGACTTTTTATGACGCAACAAATCGAAGAATGCTCAACTTGGGTTTCAAAGTTTAAGGCGCTTGGGCCTGGTATCTTAATGGCATCTGCGGCAGTTGGTGGTTCGCATATTGTGGCATCAACTCAAGCAGGTGCAATCTATGGTTGGCAACTTGCAATCATCATTATTTTAGCGAACCTTTTCAAATATCCTTTCTTCCGTTTCGGCGTGCAATATACGCTTAGTTCGAACAAAACCTTGCTTGAAGGTTATCAAGAAAAAGGTGGTATCTACTTAGTTGTTTTCTTTATCTTGAATGTGATCGCCACAATGATTAACACCGCTGCGGTGGGTATTGTGACGGCAGCAATTCTCAAATTTATTATTTCTGCGTTAGGACTGAACTGGGACATCAGCATTCCAACTGCAAGTGTCATTATTATTGCCGGCACACTAGGCATTCTTTTACTCGGTCAATACAAATTTTTAGATCGCTTGTCTAAGCTCATTATGATTGCCTTAACAATTTCAACGGTTTCTGCGGTAGTTATCGCTGCATCAAAAGGTGGTGTACAAGTTGCACCTGATTTTATTGAACCGTCACCGTGGAATTTGGCTTCTCTTGGCTTTATCGTTGCATTGATGGGTTGGATGCCTGCTCCTATTGAGATTTCCGCAATCAACTCAATGTGGGTGGTTGCAAAACGCCGTTTAAGCAAAGTAAGCTACCAAGACGGTATTTTAGACTTCAACATCGGTTTTATCGGTACAGCAATTTTAGCGATTGTTTTCTTAGCACTCGGTGCATTGGTGCAATATGGTTCAGGTGAAGTGGTTGAACAAGCGGGCGTAAAATATATTGCACAGCTTATCAAAATGTATGCCTTTGCTATTGGCGATTGGTCTAAATTACTCATCGCATTGATTGCCTTTATGTGTATGTTCGGCACAACCATTACCGTAATCGATGGCTATTCACGTGCAAACAACGAAGCATTGCGTATTTTATTAGGAAGAAAAGAGAGTTCAGTAGCAAGCTTAAATATTTGGATGACAGCCGCTTCAGCCATCGGCATTATCATCATTCTCTTCTTTATGAGCGATGTAGCAAAATTACTTTCATTTGCGATGATCTGTTCTTTCGTGTCCACACCAATTTTTGGTTGGTTAAACTTCTCACTGGTTTTAAAAGGAGAACATCGCGTGAAAGGCGGCTTGTTCTGGTTGGCCGTTGTTGGTTTAACTTACTTAACAGGCTTTACGCTACTCTTTATTGCGTACGAGTTTGGTTGGATTTAATCTAAATAAATGTATAGGGCGTATGAGAATACGCCCTTTTTTATCTCCAGACGAAATCAAAGCCATTTACGAAAAAGAACAAGTATCGCAAAGTGTTTTTGTACATTATCTGAACGTGAGCAAAAATATGATTTCTGAATGGGAGCGAGGCGTTAAAAAAAACGAGCGGTGCAGCATTGAAATTACTTAGCCTTGTACAACATAAAGGTATTGAAGTTATCGCATAACATAATAGGCAGACGAAAGTCTGCCTATTCTTTTTATAGCCAAAAGTGTGTGATCTAGTTCACATTTTTCAACATTTCTATTACATCTTTTCTAAAGATCCTTTCTATAATTAAAGCTGATAGGCCATACTTGATTAACTGAACAATTCATAAAAAGGAGTGATTATGAAAACATTAGGCGAATTTATTATTGAGAAACAAGCTGAATATCCACAAGCAAAAGGTGAGCTAAGTGGTATTCTCTCTTCTATCCGCTTGGCAGCAAAATTTATCCACCGCGAAATTAACCATGCAGGCTTGAGTAAAGATATTTTAGGTGTTGCAGGGTCAGAAAATATTCAAGGTGAAGCCCAAATGAAATTGGATGTTTTTGCCAACGAAACAATGAAAAAAGCACTTATTGCACGTGAAGAAGTGGCAGGATTTGCTTCTGAAGAAGATGACTCTTTCATTTCATTTGATACTGAACGTTCTCGTAATGCAAAATATATTTTAATGACTGACCCGCTTGATGGTTCATCTAATATTGATGTGAACGTATCTGTGGGAACGATCTTCTCTATCTACAAACGAGTTTCTCCAATTGGCACACCTGTTACGATGGAAGATTTCTTGCAAGAGGGAAGAAAACAGGTTGCCGCGGGTTATGTCACCTATGGCTCATCCACAATGCTGGTTTACACTACAGGCAACGGTGTAAACGGCTTTACTTACGAACCATCGCTTGGCTTGTTTATTCTTTCTCATCCAGATATGCAAATGCCAGAAAAAGGGAAATATTACTCTATTAACGAAGGGCAATATGTCACTTTTTCGCAAGGGGTGAAACGCTTTATTAAATATTGTCAAGAAAGCGACGAAGCAACCAAACGCCCATACTCTTCTCGCTATATCGGCTCATTGGTTTCTGATTTCCACCGTAATTTGCTTAAAGGAGGAATTTACATCTACCCAACTTCAACCGTCTATCCAAACGGTAAATTACGTTTGCTTTATGAAGGTAACCCAATGGCATTCTTAGCCGAACAGGCTGGTGGTTTGGCAACTGATGGCATCAACCCTATTTTAGACATCAAACCAACCACGCTACACCAACGTGTGCCGTTCTTTACAGGTTCAAAAGAGATGGTTGAGAAAGCGGTTGAATTTATGCAGGAATTTGCGGAATAGATTTGCAAATTAATCATAAAAAACAATCGCTTGTTATTTTTAAAATATTGAAATACTTTTAAAGAAATATTCTTTAAAAGTATTTTTTATTTGTTAAAAGATAGTAAAAGAATGTAATAATCTCATAGAGATGGATCATAATAAATTAACTAACTTATTGTATTTTAAGGTGTTTGCTATGAATTAACCTACTCTAATCGATCCAGATACTGCTGCCCACCCAACACTGAAACTTGTCGAATAATCCATGCTTGGCGTTTTTTCATAATGGGCCCTGGACGATCTACGCGGTAAATATTTGGATTTGGTAGCGATGCTGCCAATAAAGCCGCTTCATTTAAGCTCAGATTTTTTGCTGATTTTTTGAAAAAAGTTTGGGCAGCGGATTCCACACCAAAAATACCGTTACCAAATTCAGCAATATTTAAATAGACTTCCAAAATCCGCTCTTTGCCCCAAAACTGTTCAATAGCAAAGGTTAGTGGTAATTCAATGCCTTTACGAATCCAACTTTGCCCATGCCAAAGAAACATATTTTTGACCGTTTGTTGAGAAATTGTCGAACCGCCTCGCACTTTCTTAGATTTCGCATTTTTTTGCAATGCAATTTGAATGGCATTTAAATCAATTCCAAAGTGACTTTCAAATTTTTGATCTTCAGAAGCAATGACTGCCATTTGCATTTGCCAAGAAATCTTATCTAAACTTACCCATTTTTTCTTAATGTCGTAAGATTTTCCTTCTATCAAATGTCCTACTTTTTGTTGCACCATATAAGCGGAATAAGGAATGGGAACCGTACTGAATAACAACATTACGCTTAATAAAGCCACAAAAATTGGTGCAAAAATCCGACTTGAGCCAAACCACGCCCAACCTAATTTAGTCGAAATTTCCTTAGGTATATAAAAACTTAGCAGCAAATTAAAGAGCTTTTTGGCTCTTTTAAATAAACCCGATGAACGACGCTTTCTGCTTTCTCTACACTTTACCATTGAGTTTCTCGTTCGCCCAACCTAAGAAATCAGCATCTAGTGTTTTTAGCATATTCGAACCACGCGTGATCGTTGCCGCACTGGTATTCAGTTTTTGCTGAATTTCACGTTGAGACAGATCATTGCTCAGCAAATGCCTAACGATTTGCGTACGTAAACCTAAAGAACCGCGTTCATCTGACGTTAAGAAAAGAGAAAAGAATTGCTCTAATTTTTCTTCTTTCACCGCTTGCTCAAGCAGTTCAACAAACTGTTGCCATTCTTCTGGATCACGTTGTAAGTACACTGTTTTCATTATCTTTCTAAATCTAGTTTGCAAACAAGCGGTTAAATTTTATGAAAAAATAACCGCTTGTTAGTTCATTATTTTTTACGTTGATCATCAAGCTCAGCGCCTTTTGGCACGCTGAATTTGAATAAATCGTTTGATAAATTTGATGATGCAATATTCCGTAATAAATAGAGATTACTTTGCCCATCGCGTTCAATAGTACTAAAGCCTTTCATTACACCATTTGCATCAATGCGTACATCAAATTGTTTAATGCTACTTTTTTTCGTTTTGGGTTTTAATACGAAAGTATCTGCATTTTGGGTCACATCATATTGATCCCAATGGCTTTTGTTATTGCTGGTTAAGAGCACAAAAGGAGTATTGTTTACAGCATCTTCAACTGTATTGACGGTCACTTGTGAAACAAATGGGTCATAGAACCATAAATTTTTGCCATCAGAGATAATCTGATTTTCTTGAGGTTGTTGAGTATCCATTCTAAACAAGTTCGGGCGTTTTACCATAAACTTGCCTTTACCAGATTGGATTTGTTTACCTTTGCTAGAACGCACGGTTTGATCGAAATCCGCACTATATTGTGTTACTTTTTCTAAACGGCTTTGCAGTTCTGATACCGCATTTTCATCCGCCCAAGCGGTTGAAATTAGTGAAAAAATTGCAAATCCAAACAACGTTTTTCTAAATAAGTTATTCATTGATTTTCCTTTTTATAAATGGAATAAATTTGCTTTTTTGACAACGGGAAAACAAAAAGTTTCCCATTGTACTATTAAACTAGTGAGCTTCGTCCCAATTATCGCCCACACCAACATCTGCAATCAAGGGTACGTGCAATTTTATTGCTTTTTCCATTTCCGCCTTAATCAACTGGCTGTAATGATCAACTTTCTCGGATTTCACTTCAAATACCAATTCATCGTGTACTTGCATAATCATTTTGATGTTCTTATCACCAAAAATCATTTTATCAATACCGATCATCGCAACTTTAATAATATCTGCTGCTGTTCCTTGCATTGGTGCGTTGATTGCCACACGCTCTGCCGCTTTGCGACGCATTGCATTGCTCGATTTAATTTCAGGCAAATATAATCGTCTTCCTAACAGAGTTTCTACATAACCTTGCTCTGCTGCTTTGGCTTTAATGTCGGTCATAAATTGCAGCACATTCGGATAGCGGTTGAAATAAGCATCCATATAACTTCTTGCTTCTTGGCGAGAAATGCCGAGCTGGTTCGACAAACCAAATTCTGACATGCCATAAATCAAGCCGAAGTTAATCGCTTTCGCATTGCGGCGCTGTTCGTTAGTCACTTCTTCAAGCAACACACCGAAAATCTCTGCTGCTGTTGAGCGGTGAATATCTTTCCCCTCAGCAAAAGCTTTTTGCATACCTGCATCATTTGCCAAATGTGCCATAATGCGAAGTTCAATTTGCGAGTAGTCGGCTGCCACTACTTTGTAGCCCTCACGAGCAATAAAGGCTTGGCGAATGCGACGTCCTTCCTCGTTTCGGATTGGAATATTTTGCAAGTTTGGATCACTTGAAGAGAGTCGCCCTGTTGCCGTCACCGCTTGATGATAAGAGGTATGCACACGCCCTGTTTTTGGGTTAATCATCTGTGGTAGCTTGTCGGTATAAGTTGATTTCAACTTGCTTAATCCACGATGTTCTATCAACAATTTTGGTACAATATGCCCTTCTTGAGCCAATTCCTCCAACACTTCCTCGTTGGTTGAAGGAGCTCCTTTAGGCGTTTTTTTCTTCACAGGCAAACCGAGTTTTTCAAACAAAATTTCTTGTAGCTGTTTCGTAGAAGCCAAGTTAAACTCCTGCCCCGCAACTTGATGCACTTCTGCCTCTACTTCCGCCAAACGCTGTTCAATCTCTTGGGATTGTGCCAACAATTTTTGCGGATCAATCAATACACCATTGCGTTCAATATGCGAAAGCACACGTACAAGCGGCATTTCAATTTCGTTAAATAGTTTCAACAAAGTCGGCGTTTTTTCAAGCTCTGGGAACAAGGTTTGATGCAATTTCATTGTTACATCTGCATCTTCTGCTGCATATTCAGAGGCCACATCTAACACAATTTTATCGAAGGTCAGCTGATTTTTACCCTTGCCCGCAATCTCTTCAAATGCAATGGTTTTATGCCCTAAATAACGTTCTGCCAAGTCGTCCATATTATGACGACCTGTACTGTTTTGGGTGTAAGATTCCAGCATTGTATCAAACTCTACGCCTTGCACCTCAATGCCGTGATTAGCAAACACCGTTAAATCATATTTGATGTTCTGCCCAATTTTTTTGATTTGCTTGTCTTCTAAAATCGGTTTTAATGCTGCCAAGCAAGCGGTTAAATTGATCTGATTTTTTACTAATTCATAGCCTACGTTTGCGGTGTTTTCCGCAAACAAATCGCCCTGCCCAGCTTGTTCGCTCACTTCTTCTTTGTGAGTCAATGGAATATAGCACGCTTCACCAGAAGCTAGTCCAAATGAAATCCCTACAAGCTCTGCCGACATCACATCCAACGCATTCGTTTCAGTATCGACTGCAACCAATTTTTCCGCTTGTATTTTCTCAATCCATTTTTCTAATTGAGCCTCGGTTCTCACTGTTTCATATTTCGAACGGTCAATTTCCACTTTTGCAAAACTTTCTGTTTTTTCCACCGCTTGCGTTGCAGCATAATTGTTCGGCATACGCTCTTTGGTGCTAGTCGTCACAGGATTTGTGCCATTCATTACCTCATTGAGCCATTTTTTAAACTCATATTTGCCGAAAAGCGCCACCAATTTATCGTGATCTTGCGGTGAAGTCGTGAGTTGATCATGAGTAACGTCCAACTCAACATCGGTTTTAATGGTTGCCAATAAATAAGAAAGATCCGCCATTTCTTTTTCGGCTAACAATTTTGTCGCGAATGTTTTTGCACCGCGGAAGCTCAATTCTGCGACTTTATCTAAATTTTCATAGATGGTTTTAATTGAGCCAATTCCTTGCAACAAAGCAAGCGCGGTTTTCTCGCCCACACCTTTCACACCAGGGATGTTATCCGACGAATCACCTTGCAATGCTAACCAGTCAATCACTAACTCAGGTGGAATGCCATATTTTTCAATCACACCTTCACGGTCAAGCAAGGTATTGTTCATCGTGTTGATCAGCATAATATGATTATTCACTAATTGCGCCATATCCTTATCGCCTGTGCTGATTAAAACGTGCTTGCCCTCTTTTGCGGCTTGCACCGCGAGCGTGCCGATTACATCATCAGCTTCTACACCTTCAACCGAAATGAGTGGAATGCCCAACGCCTTAATAATGGCATGCAGCGGCTGAATTTGTGAACGTAATTCATCAGGCATTGGTGGACGATGCGATTTATATTGTTCAAATAGCTCATCACGAAAAGTCTTACCCTTCGCATCAAACACCACCGCAATATGGCTCGGCTCAACTTGTGAAATCAAGCTTTTTAACATATTCACCACGCCATACATTGCCCCTGTTGGCTCGCCCTCTTGGTTAGTCAACGGTGGAAATGCGTGAAACGCACGATACAAATAGGAAGAACCATCCACCAACACCAGCGGATTTTGTGCAATAGTCGCCATTCAAAACTCTCTTGATAAACTTTTGATAAAATTGTGGACATTATAACGAAAATAAGCGGTTAAATCTTTAGAGAGTTTTGCAAAGAGAAGTTTTGCAAAAAAAACGTAAGATTCAACCGCTTGCTCGCTTGTCAAATTAAGCTCGTGTCGCTTCTTTCATCTCCCTCACAAACTCCCCTAATTCCTTAAGCAAGTTTGCTTGGTTATCTAAATTGCGTTCGATAATTTTCACAATCGCTGAGCCTGAAATCGCGCCATTGCAACCTAATGCTAAGGCTTCTTTAACCTGCTCAGGTTTGGCGATGCCGAAGCCTTGCAAAATAGGGGTAGAATTTGACCGCTTGAGAGCTTCAACAAGGTTGTCTAGGTTGGTAGCATGAGATTGGTTCTCTGCACTGGTAACACCTGCACGAGAGACTAGGTAAGTGTAACCTTCAGTCAGTTCAGCTACACGTTTTACTGTCTCTTCGTCCGCATTCGGGGGGCAGATAAATACAGGTTGAATGCCATGTTTTTTCGCTGCTGGGACGAATTCTTCCGCGGCTAAAACGGGAAGATCGGCAATTAACACTGCGTCAACGCCCGCTTCGACACAACGTTTGAAGAATACCTCTTGGGTTGGGACGAACACTAAATTGGCACAAAGCAATAAGCCAATCGGCATTTCTGGGTATTTTGCACAGACTTTAGTAATCAGTTCGAAGCACGCATCGGTGCTGAAACCACCATCTAAAGCACGTTTGTTGGCGGCTTGGATAACAGGTCCATCGAGCAAGGGATCTGAAAATGGGAAGCCAAGCTCTAAGGCATCCGCACCATTTTCAACGAGGGTGTCGATAATTTCTAACGAGCGGTCAAAATCAGGATCGCAAAGCGTGACAAACGGCACAAAAGCCCCTTCGTTTTTGGCTTTTAATTTCGCAAAAAGGGTATCAAAACGGCTCATTATGCGGCTCCTCCATTTAAAATTTTATCGACCGTGAAAATGTCTTTATCGCCTCGTCCTGAAAGATTAACGACTAAGAGTTGCTCTTTTTCAGGGTTTTGTTTGATTAGTTTCAACGCATAAGCTAAGGCGTGTGAAGATTCAAGGGCTGGGATAATGCCCTCGTGTTTGGCTAATTCTTGGAACGCATTTAAGGCTTCATCATCAGTAATAGAAACATAATCGGCTCTGCCTGTGGCGTTCAAGTAAGCGTGTTGTGGTCCGACAGACGGGAAATCTAAGCCTGCAGAAATAGAGTAGGATTCCTCAATTTGCCCATCTTTATCCTGCATAATTGGTGATTTCATTCCGAAATAGATGCCTGTGGTGCCGTGTTTCAGTGGTGCACCGTGTTCACCCGTTTCAATGCCTTTGCCCGCAGGCTCTACGCCGATGAGTTTCACAGCGGTTTCTTCAATGAAATCTGCAAACATACCAATCGCATTTGAGCCACCGCCCACAGCAGCAATCACCGCATCAGGCAAGCGGTCTTCTTTTTCCAGAATTTGGCGTTTGGTCTCTTCGCCGATCATTTTTTGGAACTCTCGCACAATGGTTGGGAAGGGGTGTGGACCTGCTGCCGTACCGATTAAATAGTGAGTAGTGTCATAGTTTGCCGCCCAATCACGCATCGCTTCGCAGCAGGCATCTTTCAGTGAACAAGAGCCTTTTTGTACGGGAATCACTTCTGCCCCCATCAAACGCATACGGAATACGTTTGGCGATTGGCGTTCTACGTCTTTTGCACCCATATAAACCACGCACGGTATACCAAGCATCGCACATGCCAGTGCGGTTGCCACGCCGTGTTGCCCTGCACCTGTTTCGGCAATAATACGCGTTTTGCCCATACGTTTAGCCAGTAAAATTTGCCCTAACACTTGGTTGGTTTTGTGGGCACCACCGTGCAATAAATCTTCACGTTTTAAGTAAAGTTTGGTGTTGGTGCCTTTGGTTAAGTTACGGCAAAGGGTGAGAGCGGTGGGTCTGCCTGCGTAGTCTTTGAGTAAATCGGTAAATTCTGTTTGGAATGCAGGATCATTTTGTGCCTCTACAAATGCTTGTTCTAACTGTTTTAAAACAGGCACTAAAATTTCGGGTACATACATTCCTCCGAATTCGCCGAAATAAGGGTTTAAGAGTGTGTCTGACATATTTTTCCTTATATTTCTTACATTAAAAAGAGATTATCGTAAACTTTATAAAAGTTCACCCAAGCAAATAATAAAACAAAAATTCCAGAGATAATTTGAATTAACCAGAAAGTAATCCACAAGGTTAATTTAATAAAGAAATTAAACCCGACCTCTTCTAAAATTTTTTGCTGTTTTAAATAAAAACTCCGCAAACTCAATAAATAAGCAGAGAGCATAATAAATAACGGAATCACCACTAAGAAACGAATAAAATAATAAGTAATACTTAATAATTTAGGATCGTCAACATAAAAGAATAGCTCTTTGGCAAAAGCGGGATCTTTAATATATTGCGTCATCACCATATAAAGTACAAAAAATAGTAATGCTGGGGTTAAACCACGCAAAAAAGCTAAATAGGGTTCGGTAATTTCCGTTAAATAATGAGAAAGTTTATTAGGTTGATTATTCATTTTCTTTGGTGACTTTTAAAGGGTTAAAACTTTGCGCCGTTGGCATCACTTCAATACGGTTAATGTTAACGTGTTCAGGTTGTTGGTTCAGCCATAACACAATGTTGGCAATATCTTCAGGCTGAACCGATTGCACATTTTCATACACTTTTGCGGCTTTTTCATCATCACCGTGGAAGCGTACGTTGGAGAATTCCGTGCCACCACAAAGTCCAGGTTCAACATTACTCACACGAATTTTTGTGCCTGCTAAATCGGCACGTAAGTTCAAGCTAAATTGAGTGACGAATGCTTTCGTACCACCATACACATTGCCGCCAGGGTAAGGGTAATTACCGGCAATTGAACTTAAATTAATAATATGCCCATGATTACGATCCACCATTTCAGGTAACACAAGGCGTGTAATGTTCACTAAGCCTTTCACATTAGTATCGATCATTTGCGCCCAGTCGTTTAAATCAGCTTGGTGGGCAGGTTCTAAGCCTAATGCCAAACCTGCATTATTCACCAATAAATCGACCGCTTGCCAGCCTTCTGGGCGTTGGTTTAATGCCTGTTTGGTGGCTTCTAAATCGGTAATATCAAATGTAAGCGGTAGAAAATCGTTGCCCAATTGCGAATGCAACTCTGCCAAACGGGCTGCACGTCTGCCCGTACCAATCACTTTATAGCCTGCTTCGATCAATTTTTTACAGATTGCCAAGCCAAAGCCTGCGGTTGCACCTGTTACTAATGCGGTTGTAGTTCTCATTTTTTCTCCTAGAGTCTGAGCTTATTTGTACTATTAAAGTAGTACAAATGAATTTTGATTGCAAGCAATTTCATTTTAATTTTAAAAATGTCATCAAATGAATTAATTTAACAATACCGCAAACGTTTGCTTAATGGTATAATCTGCCCGATTTTTATTTTAACTGATCGAGGTTAATCGTGAGCAACACACAACTTAGCTACAAAGATGCTGGCGTAGATATTCACGCTGGGAATGAATTAGTCGAACGTATCAAAGGCGATGTAAAACGTACTCGCCGCCCTGAGGTGATGGGGGGATTGGGTGGTTTCGGTGCATTATGTGCTTTACCAACCAAATATAAAGAGCCGATTTTAGTATCGGGCACAGATGGTGTGGGCACAAAATTACGTCTTGCGATTGACTTGAAAAAACACGATACCATCGGTCAAGATTTAGTGGCGATGTGTGTGAACGATTTAATCGTGCAAGGGGCAGAACCGCTTTTCTTCTTAGATTACTATGCAACAGGTAAATTAGAAGTAGATGTGGCAGCAGATGTAATCAAAGGCATTGCAGATGGTTGTGAAATGTCTGGCTGTGCATTAGTGGGTGGCGAAACCGCCGAAATGCCAGGAATGTATCACGAAGGCGATTACGACTTAGCAGGTTTCTGCGTGGGCGTGGTAGAAAAATCAGAAATCATTGACGGCACAGCCGTGAAAACAGGCGACACACTTATTGCTCTTGGTTCAAGCGGTCCACACTCAAACGGTTATTCGTTAATTCGTAAAGTGCTTGAAGTGAGCGGTGCAAATTCAGCGGACTTATTAGAAGGCAAACCACTTAGTGAACACCTTTTAGCACCCACCAAAATCTATGTGAAGTCTATTTTACAACTTATCAAACAGACTGAAGTTCACGCCATTGCTCACTTAACAGGTGGTGGCTTCTGGGAAAATATTCCTCGCGTATTGCCAGACAACACCAAAGCGGTGATCGACGAATCAAGCTGGCAATGGCCTGCAATCTTCAACTGGTTGCAAGAAAAGGGTAATATCAGCCGTTATGAAATGTACCGCACCTTCAACTGTGGTGTAGGTATGGTGATTGCATTACCAGAAAAAGATGTTGAAACGGCTCTTGCATTGCTTGAACAAGCGGATGAAAAAGCGTGGGTAATTGGTAAAATTGCTCATCTTGGCGAAGGCGAAACACAAGTTGAGATTGAATAGTTCTTCATCATATTGAAATAACTGCGTCAATTAAAAAAATAATTCAGCCCCTTTGGGGCTGATTCTTTATATACCCCAAAGGGGTATGATTATGCCTAACTGTGGGTAATTTATTACCCACGGATTATCACTAATGGGTCTATAAAATGAAAAAAATCGCTGTTCTGATTTCTGGTCAAGGAAATAATCTTCAAGCCATTATAGATGCTTGCTATTCAGATTATATCCCTGCCCAAATTGCTTGTGTGGTAAGCAATAAATCCGATGCTTATGGCTTAACTCGAGCTAAAAAATCCCTCATTCCACAATCGGTATTTCTTCGCAAAAATTTTGCAAATAACCTCGCGATGGATGAGGCGATTGGTAATTATTTGGAAAAGCAATCTGTCGATTTGATCGTGCTTGCAGGCTATATGAAAATCCTCACGCCTGAATTTACCCAACGTTTTGCAGGAAGAATTCTCAACATCCATCCTTCTCTTCTGCCAAAATATGCGGGATTAAACAGCTACCAACGAGCGATTGAAGCGGGCGATACTGAACACGGCACAACCGTCCACTTTGTTAATGAAGAAGTCGATGGCGGTACGATTGTGCTGCAGGCAAAAGTACCAATTTTCCCTGAAGATAACGTAGAAGATGTAGAAGCTAGAACACGAGAGCAAGAATATCAAATCTACCCGCTTGTGATTAAATGGTTTACCGAAGGGCGATTGGTGCTTAAAGATAATGTTGCGTATTTAGATGGAAAAGCATTGCCAGAGCATGGTTATGCGAGTGAAGATGACGAAGAAAAATAAGAAATAAAGACATAAAATAAAACCTGCATAATTTTGATATGCAGGTTTTTCTTTATTTAAATGAGAGCAATTAGAAAATACTAAATGCTAAAAAACAGATCATAGCAAGTGATGCAACAACAGTCATCATTGCGTAACCAAAAGTACCCATTCTATTTTCTCCTTATGAATTTGCTTTGTTATCTTCAGCCATACTTACCGCTGCGGTAAATAATACGTCTGTTGAAGAGTTCAACGCAGTTTCAGCTGAATCTTGGATAACACCAATAATAAAGCCTACACCGATTACTTGTGCGGCAATATCGTTCGGGATGTTAAATAAGCTACATGCTAATGGAATTAATAAGAGTGAACCACCCGCAACACCAGATGCACCACAAGCACAGATTGAAGCCACGATGCTTAATAACAATGCAGACCAGAAATCAGGTACGATGCCTTGTGTGTAAGCTGCTGCAAGTGTTAATACAGTAACGGTAATTGCTGCACCCGCCATATTGATGTTTGCACCAAGCGGGATAGAAAGAGAATAGATTTCTTCACGTAAACCTAAACGTTTTGATAAGCCCATATTCACTGGAATGTTCGCCGCTGAGCTACGGGTGAAGAATGCCATCACGCCACTTTCACGTAAGCAAAGGAAAGTTAGAGGATATGGATTGCGACGGATTTTCCACCATACGATAAGTGGGTTTAAGATGAATGCAACAATCGCCATTGCACCTAGTAATACTAATAATAAACGACCGTAACCGATGAAAGCATCTAAACCGTTGGTTGCAAAAGTATCTGCAACTAAACCGAAAATACCGATTGGTGCTAATGCGATAACAACTTTAACCACTGCTGAAACCGCATCTGCAAAGTCGCTTAAGAATGTTTTAGTGCTTGGTGAAGAGTGACGTAATGCGATACCTAAACCGATAGACCACGCTAAAATACCGATGAAGTTTGCGTTTGCAAGGGCTTGAAGTGGGTTATCCACGAGGTTGAAAACCACGGTTTTAATAATTTGACCGATGCCATCTGGTGGTGCTAAACCATCAGGGCTTGCTACTAATTCTAAAGTGGTTGGGAAGATAAAGCTCAATACCACAGCAGTTAATGCTGCAACGAATGTGCCTAGTGCATAAAGCACAAGAATTGGTTTGATTTTACTATCTGAACCGACTTCTTTATTGGCAATGGTTGACATAACCAATACGAAAATTAAGATAGGTGCGATAGCACGTAAGGATTTCACAAAGAATTGACCTAAAACGCCAACATCTTTTGCCCATTCAGGATTCACAAGGGCTAAACCTACCCCTAAGATTAGACCTACTGCGATGCGTAATACAAGATTACCGCCGAGTAGTTTTGAAGATAAAGAATTACTCATAATGTTTCACTTCTGAAAAAATAAAAGACCAATTATTCATCGAAAAATGATGAGCTGTCAGATTAGCCGAAAATGCCTTTTAATGGAATAGGGAAAAGTTCAATTCAGATAAAAAATTAAGCTTATTTGCGTTATAACTGGTTATTTTTTGTATAAACGGTGATTTTGTCTTTGTTGCAAACAATTTCTTTAGGTAAAATACTGCCCGTTTTTCTCTTTTGGATTAAGTTATGAAACCTGAAAATAAAGCAAATTTTGCACGTGTTATTCGTGCTGCAGGCTATTCAATGAAAGGCTTGAAATCGGCTTATCTCAATGAGGCTGCTTTTCGCCAAGAAGTTTGGTTGGCAATTATTTTAATTCCGCTGGCGTTTTGGTTCGGCAATGGTGCTATCGAGAAAATTTTACTTCTTGGTAGCATTTTTATTGTCTTGATTGCAGAATTGCTCAATAGTGCGGTGGAATCTGTGGTCGATCGCATTGGCTCGGAATATCACGAGCTTTCAGGTAGAGCTAAAGATATTGGTTCGGCCGCTGTATTTATGGCAATGGTATTTTTTGCCATTACTTGGGGCTTAATCCTCTTCTTTTAATTTGCAAAATCTAGTTTAAATTTGACCGCTTCCCAATTCAAACGGCTGAAAAAACGTTAAAACAGATCAACAAAAAAGAAAAACCAGATGTACGCATTGCTTTAACTCATATGGGCTGGTATTTAGAGGGGAAACACGGCACTAATGCACCAGGTGATGTGTCAATGGCACGTCAATTGCCTAAAGGCTCGTTTGATATGATTATTGGTGGTCATACTCACGACACTGTTTGTTTCGATGAGAAAGGTCAATTTATCGAAAAATACAAACCAACCATGGCCTGTAAACCAGACTACCAAAACGGTACTTGGATTATGCAAGCGGGCGAATAGGGTAAATATTTAGGTCGTGCTGATTTCGAATTTAAAAATGGTAAAACCACTTTAGTAGATTACAAGTTAATTCCAATTAACTTAAAAGAAACCATCAAAAAAGAAGATGGCACGCGTGAATACAAACTTTATGCCGAAGAGATTCAACCTGATGCAGTATTACACGCTAAATTGAAAAAATACCAAGATGAAGGCGATAAAACGTTAGGCGTTATTGTCGGTAAACAGATGGTTTCTTCAATGGTAAACGTGAAGCAGTACGTTTTGAACAAACCAACTTAGGTCGTTTAATTGCACAATCACAAATGGAACGTGTGAAAGCGGATATTGGTATTATGAATAGCGGCGGTGTTCGAGCTTCATTACCTGAAGGCGATGTAAGCTATAAAGATATTTTAACCGTTCAACCATTCGGTAATATGATTTCTACGCTTGATTTGAAAGGTCAAGAATTAGTGGATTTCTTAACCATAGTTGCATTAAAACAGACAGACACCGGTGGCTATCCACAACTTGCTGGTATTTCAATGGTCGTTGATCGTAGTACAAAAAACATCTCAGATGTAAAAATTGGTGGTCAGCCGTTAGATATGAATAAAACCTACAAAGTATCTATCCCTGATTATTTAACAGGTGGTGGGGATGGCTATCCAGTGATGAAAAATCATCCGACTTATGTAAACACTGGCTTTATTGATGCAGAAATGTTGAAAAAATACTTTGAAGAAAATAAAGTATTGAAATCAACAGATTACGATCCGAGAGAAGATGTGATTTTCAAAAACTAAGAATTGATGTTATTCAATACTTAAGAGAAAAAACGCAGAAATTTCAATAATTTCTGCGTTTTTGTTTTACTATGCTATCTAATTAACCTGATTGTTAGGCTTCTAGCACCTCTTTCAACACGGCTATTCCTTTCTCAATTTGCTCATCGTTGATAATCAATGGCGGTAACAAGCGCAATTTAGTTTTCGCGGTTAAGAAAAGCACGCCTTTTTCGATGCATTTTGCCACAATATCCGCGGCTTTTGTGCCTTCTTCAAATTCTACGCCAATCATTAAGCCTAAGCCAGAGACTGATTTTACTTTAGGTAATGCTGCCAATGCTTTTTGCAATTTTTCGCCTTTACGTTTTACTTCAGCTAAAAATGTATCATCAATTTTCGCAAGCACGGCGTTTGCTCCTGCACAACTTACAGGGTTTGCCCCGAAAGTGGAGCCGTGATCGCTCTTGCCAAGTGTATCTTGTACTTTCTCGCCCAATACAAACGCCCCGATAGGTAAGCCACCGCCCAAGCCTTTGGCAAGCGTAATGATATCTGGTGTTAAGCCAAATTGTTGGTAGGCAAACATTGTGCCCGTACGACCAATCCCCGTTTGCACTTCGTCAATGATCAATAACACATCATATTGATGACAGAGAGCTTGTACGCCTTGTAAATATTCGTGATCTAACGAGCAAACCCCGCCTTCACCTTGCACGACTTCCAAAATAATGGCACATACATCTTTTTGACCTAAACGAGTTTCAAGTGCTCGTAGTTCATTGGCTGGCGTATGATCGAAACCTTTGGTGAATGGGAAAAAATGTTGGTGGAATATCTCTTGTCCTGTAGCAGAAAGGGTTGAAATAGTGCGTCCGTGGAAAGAATTGACTAGCGTTAAAACGGTTGCACGATCTTTTCCATATTTATCGTGGCTATATTTGCGTGCAGTTTTGATCGCCCCTTCATTCGCTTCTGCCCCCGAATTGGCAAAAAAGACACGTTTTAGACCGCTTGCTTCTGCCAATTTTTTAGCTAAACGAGAAGAGGGTTCGGTGAAGAATAAATTTGAAGTGTGGGCAAGCGAGCTGGCTTGATGCACAACTGCGTTTAACCAATCTTCATCTGCCCAACCAAGGCTGTTTACGCCGATGCCACTGGTAAAGTCTAAATATTCGTTGCCTTCAAAATCCCACACTTGGCAGCCTTTGCCGTGTGAGAGTGCAAGGTTAAATCTGCCGTAAGTTTGGGCGATGTAATCGCTGTCTAATTGTTTTATTTCGTTGCTGGTTGTGTTTGTCATTGTGTTTTTTCCTTTAAAATTTCACCGCTTGTTTGTACAACCCAAACATC
>NZ_MUXX01000018.1 GCF_002015045.1 Haemophilus paraphrohaemolyticus | reverse complement strand
ACAACTCAGGTTGGAAAACGCAAGCGACTAAAGTGGTTGATGCAGATGGTAACGAAGTGGCTAATGCAGACAAATCAACAGCGGTAAACCCAGGCGATACTGTAAACTATGTAGATGGTAAAGGTACGAAAGCGAATGTGGCAGTAACGAAAGTGGACGGCCAACCAGATGTTGTGAATGTGTCTTATGACCTCAACTTAAATAATCACTTAACCCCAGTAGATAACACAACTAAATCAGTAACTAAAGCACCATTTGATGCAGGAACCACTGGCAAAGAAGCGGCAACTGTAAACGATGTGTTAAATGCTGGTTGGAACTTGAAAGCAAACAACGAAGATGTTGATGCTGTAACTCATGCAGATGCAGTTAACTTTACAAGTGATGACGGTTCTGTTGTGATTACACCAACAACAGACGGTAAAACAACTAAGTTGAACTTCTCTGTTGATAAAGCTTCAGTGGCTAACAGTGTAGTAGCAAGCACCAAAGGTAATGCTTCTGTAAACTCAACAACAGGTAAAGCAGTTGTAGGTAAAGACGGAAACGCAGATACCACAGCGGGTGCTGATGCTAAATTTGCGACAACAGGTGATGTTGTTAACACAATCAACAACACAGGTTGGAAAACAAAAGCAACTGATGGCACAGACGTAACTGTAAATCCAGGCGATGCTGTAAACTATGTAGATGGTAAAGGTACGAAAGCGAATGTGGCAGTAACGAAAGTGGACGGCCAAGATGTTGTGAATGTATCTTATGATGTTAAATCAGCAGATACTGATACATTAACCGTTGATGCAAATGGCGTGAAAGTGAATACAGGTTCTCTTGTAAACGCAAGCACAGCGGAAGGCGATGCAAACCGTGGTAAAGTAACTGTGAATGCAGGCGATGAAAACAAAGTTGCAACTGTGAAAAACGTAGCAGATGCAATCAACAGCGCAGCATGGACAGTGAAAGTGGCAGATTCACAAGAAGCTATCGAAACTTCAACGGCTAACGATAAAGGTGCATCTGTAAGTGCAGGTACAACAGTTACTCACACTGCAGGTAAAAACTTAAAAGTTAAACGTGATGGCAACAATGTGACTTACGCGTTAGCGAACGATGTGAGCGTAAACACTGTAACTACTGAAACAGCAACAGTAGGTAAAGGTGATGCTGCAACTACAATCAGCACTTCTAAAGCAGGTGATAACGTAACTGAAGTTAAATTCGGTGACAATGCAGGAAAACCTGTTCGTGTAACTAACGTTGCAAACGGCGTGAAAGAAGGTGATGCAGTAAACGTTCGTCAATTAAATGATGCGAAAGCAAACATCCACCAAAACACTCAAGCTATCGGTAAATTAAACGATAAGATTGACCAAGTGGAGAAACGTGGCAGAAAAGGTACTGCAATTGCTGGTGCAATCGGTATGCTTCCACAACCACATACCTCTGGTAAATCTATGGTAGGTGTTGCAACCACTAACTACCGTGGTGAACAAGCTGTAGCAGTTGGTTACTCACGCTTATCAGATAATGGTAAACACATTATCAAACTAAGCGGTTCATCAAACGTATCTGGTAAGAAAGATGCGATGGTGGGGGCTGCATACGGTTTCCAATGGTAATTGGTTAATGCAGAAAGATAGAATTACTATCTAATGAAAAAGGCTAGCAGAAATGCTAGCCTTTTTGTTTGATGAATAACGAATAATGAATATGAATAATAAAAAATTTGGCAGGTTTAAGCTCTTCCCGCTGCGCTTAACACACCAGATGAAATGCCCATCATCTCATTGGCTTCTAACCAGCGATCAAGATAACCTGTTTTGAATAACGTTTTGTTATTTGCATCGGAATAAATCCACATATTCTGAGCAATTTCTTGTTGTAGCTGCTCGCTATTCCAAGTAGAGCAACCTAAACAAACAATAAAGTGTTCAGGTGCATCTGTTGTGCCTAAGGTATCCAACACATCGCCCGATGTGGTCAGCATAATATCATCTGTGACTTTATAAGAGTGTAAGAAAGATTGTGCCGTTTTGGTGTGGACAATAAAGCCGCGATCTTGGTTCACAGGACCGCCGCTTAATACCATTTGATCTTTTTTATAATCACGCTGATTTGCCATTTGGAAATCCATTCGTGTGAGCAGTTCCAACACAGACAAATCGGTTGGCATATTGATGATTAATCCCATGGCTCCGTTGTTATTGTGTTCACAAATATACACAACGGCACGATCGAAATAAGGATCGTCCATGTCGGGCGTTGCAATTAAAAATTTACCTTGTAAGTTCTCTAACATTCTCTTTTCTCGTTAAATATCACCAAAGCAGACCTGTAAAGCAGTAATTGCCGCAAGAGATGCGGTTTCTGTACGCAATACTCGTTTGCCCAACAACACTTCGGTAAAGCCTTCTGTTTCTGTCATTGCAATCTCTTCGGGAGAAAGCCCGCCTTCAGAACCAATGAGCAATCGCACGCCTTCTTTCGGCATATTCGGCAATTGACGGATAGTATATTGGGCTCTAGGATGTAAATTCAACTTTAGCATCCCATCTTGCTCTTTGCACCAATCGGTGAGCTTCATCATGGGGCGAATTTCAGGGATTTCATTACGTCCGCACTGCTCGCAAGCCGCAATTGCAATTTTCTGCCATTGTTGCAATTTTTTATCTTGGCGTTCTTCATTGAGTTTTACGCCACAACGCTCCGACCAAAGCGGAGTAATGGTTTTTACACCTAACTCTACGGATTTCTGAATGGTAAATTCCATTCGGTCGCCACGAGAAATTACTTGCCCCAAATGAATAGGCAAAGGTGATTCGCGATCATCTAATTCGCTAGCGTGAATTTTTGCAATAATTTGCTTTTTTTCGACCGCTTGTAATGTGGCGTGAAAGATATGGTTTGAGCCATCAAATAAAATAATGGCATCGCCTTCATTCATTCTTAATACACGCCCAACGTGATTGGTGGCTTCTTCGCTAAGCATACAGCTTGTTTGGTTGGCTAATGATGAGGGATGATAAATTCTTGGGATTCGCATAATTTTGTAGAGGCAAATAATATTTGCCCTATTGTGAAGATAATTTGGTATGAAGCTATAGGGCGAATGTAATTCGCCCCTACATGGGAGCAACATAGTTGCTACATCAAAACAATATTATTTATATTGATGAATCGCATTCGCCACTTCGTTGTCGTTATAAATGGCGTTGATCACATCTTGATAGGCTTGGTTTAAGATTTTTTGGATGTCTTTATTATCTGCCCCCAACGCACCTTCATAACCACGGGTAGCATTAAAAGATTTGTTGAAGTTACCTTTTGCACCTTGTACGGTAATATCTACATTCACTTCCGCATTGGTTTTGTGACGAAGATTGCCTTGCTCAACCGTTGCGAAGAAACGTTTTACATTCACTGTAACATTCGCATTCGCCGCACCTTGCACTAATTGGAAACCTTTTGCATTTAAATCTTGTTGTACCGCTTGTTGTAAAAGTTGCACTACTTCAGGGCTTGAAGTTAAGCGGATCACTTCGCCATTTTTGGTGTAAGAAGAGACTTCGCGTGAAGTACGTAAATCACGTGTATTGACGCTTACTGCTGCGGTTTGGTTGTTAGTATTAAACGTTGCCGTTGGAGATGGCGTATTAAATACCAAGACATTAGATTGCGCTTGACAGCCAGCAAGCACCGCTGAGGTTAATGCCGTTGCTAAAAAGAGTGCTTTTTTAGAGAATTTCATAGTGTTTCCTTAAAAATAAATTAACTAAGAGATGTTACTTGTTGTGTAAAAATCTCAATTTGAGATATAGATTATTTATTGCAACGAAGACTAAAGTCAAGTCTATTACACAACCACATGACTGCTCAATATAGAACAAATTGTACATCGAATGAATCAAACATCTCTTCTTTGATTATGCTAAAATATGCTGTTAATTTTAGCATATTTAGTCAATTTATTATGATTTTTTTTACAGATTTAATTTTAAAACGCGGTTTAAATACGCTTTTGGAAAACACTTCCGCCACTATTCACACAGGTCAAAAAGTGGGGCTAGTCGGTAAAAATGGTTGTGGAAAATCTTCGCTTTTTGCACTCTTAAAAAATGAATTACAACCAGAAGGCGGTGAAGTTAGCTTGCCGAAAAACTGGGCAATTTCGTGGGTGAACCAAGAAACCCCCGCACTAGATATTTCAGCAATTGACTATGTGATTCAAGGCGATCGTGAATACACACAACTTATAGCGCAGCTGGAACAAGCCAATGACGATAACGATGGTCATTTAATCGCCACCACACATGCCCAATTAGACACCATTGATGCGTGGACAATTCAATCTCGTGCTGCAACGTTATTAAATGGCTTAGGCTTTAGCACCGAACAACTGAACTCCCCCGTAAAATCTTTTTCGGGCGGTTGGCGTATGCGTCTAAACTTAGCGCAAGCGTTGATTTGTCGTTCAGATTTACTCCTTCTTGATGAACCGACCAACCACTTGGATTTGGATGCTGTTATTTGGCTAGAGCGCTGGCTCACCAATTACCGTGGCACGCTCGTACTCATTTCCCACGACCGCGATTTTCTTGATCCAATCATCGATCACGTAATTCATATTGAACACCAAAAATTGAACGAATATACGGGCAACTACACCTCATTCGAAATTCAGCGAGCAACTAAAATCAGCCAACAAAATGCGGCTTATCAACAACAGCAACGCAAAGTAGCACATTTACAAAGTTTTATCGACCGCTTCAAAGCAAAAGCAACCAAAGCCAAACAGGCTCAAAGCCGTATTAAAGCCTTGGAAAAAATGGAGTTAATTGCCCCAGCCTATGCAGATTCTCCGTTTGAATTTGAATTCCGCCCGCCATTGAGCTTACCAAGTCCGCTATTGATGATGGAAAATGTTGCAGCGGGTTATGGCGACAAAACAGTGCTAAAATCGGTCAAACTTAACCTCGTGCCAGGTTCTCGCATCGGGCTTTTGGGGCGAAATGGTGCAGGTAAATCTACGCTGATTAAACTGCTTGCGGGGGAGATTTCTGCCCTGTCAGGGCAAGTGCAATTAGCAAAAGGTGTACAGCTTGGCTACTTTGCACAGCACCAAGTCGATACGCTCCGTTTTGATGAAAGCCCACTTTGGCATTTGGAAAAGCTTGCACCCGAAAAAACCGAACAAGAATTGCGTAATTACTTAGGCGGATTTGACTTCAAAGGTGATAAAGTGAAACAAGCGGTCGGATCTTTTTCTGGCGGTGAAAAAGCCCGCCTTGTACTTGCCTTGATTGTGTGGCAACGCCCGAATTTACTCTTATTGGACGAGCCGACCAACCACCTTGATTTAGAAATGCGCCAAGCTCTCACTGATGCCCTCACTTATTACGAAGGCTCGCTTGTGGTGGTTTCGCACGATCGTCACTTATTGCGTAGCACGGTGAACGAATTTTATTTGGTGCACGATCATAAAGTCGAAGAGTTTAAAGGCGATTTAGAAGATTATCAAAAATGGCTAAATGAACAAAATGCTCTTGCATTGGCTTCTGCAAAAAAAGAGGAAAATTCGACCGCTAGCAGCGAAGAAAGCACGAATACAAGCGGTAATCTTTCAGCGCAAGATCGCAAGGAGCAAAAACGTTTGGAGGCAGAACTTCGTCAACAAACCGCCCCACTTCGAAAGAAAATTACTCAACTTGAGAAAGAGTTAGAAAAGGCAATGGCGATGTTAAACAAGCTCGAAGAGCTACTGGCAACCAGTGAAATCTACGAAGCAGAAAATAAAGCCCAGCTGACCGAAACACTCACCAAGCAGATCTCAGCAAAACAGAAAGTAGAAGAGATTGAAATGGAATGGTTAGAAGCACAGGAAACGTTGGAAGGGATGTTGAATAGCTAAATATAAAGTGATTGCACAAAACGACTACTTAGGCGCGCTTTAGACAAGCTCATTCGTTTTGTGCAATGCTTACTTAATGTTGTGATTTAATGCGTTTAATTTCTAAAATCCTGCGCTTATTCAACTCATCCCGAATCGCTTGTTTTTCAAAGCCATCTCCAATCACTTGCTGTACATCCACTTTATTTGCCACTTCAAAATATTGCATCGCAAGTTGAGCTTGCGGATATTCACGATCTTCAAAACCTAAGCGGCCTTTGCTATCTGCTTCGCAAGCAAGCAAGAAATCTTTAAATCGATTGGGTTTTCGCCACACATCTAACGTATTAAAGAGCTTTAACACCGTTTCAGGGCGAAGCTCAGCCATTTTATGGCAATGAGTGTGATACTCGGTCACCAAAATCGCAAAGTCTTTGATCTCGCTAGGCACTTTTAAGCGATTCGCTAAATTTCTTGTCGGCTGAATGCCTTTGACTTCGTGTCCATAATGGTGTGGCAAAATATCTTCGGGCGTTAAGCCTTTTCCTAAATCGTGGCAAAGGGCAGAGAAGAGCAAAGCGGTCGGATTTTCCGCCTGTTTTGCCAATTTTTTAGCTTGTGCTAATACCATTAACGTATGTACGCCGCTATCAATTTCGGGATGATATTTTTCTGGTTGAGGCTTGCCAAATAAGACATCAATTTCAGGAAAGAGGACTTTCAATGCTCCTACTTCTCGTAACACTTCAAAATAAATTTGTGGCGAAGGTGTGGCGAAAGCTTTTTGTGTTTCAAGCCAAATTCGCTCAGCAGTTAAGTGATCGAGTTCTCCACAAGCGGCCATTTTTTGCATCAGATTTACCGTGTCATCGGCAATCTTAAAGCCTAAATGGGCAAACCGAGCCGCAAAGCGTGCCACGCGTAATACACGCAGCGGATCTTCCGCAAACGCTGGTGAAACGTGGCGAAGCATTTTGTTTTTCAGATCTTGCAATCCGCAAAATGGATCGAAAATTTCACCGCTTGTGAGATCTTGAGCCATTGCGTTGATGGTTAGATCGCGGCGGATTAAGTCTTGCTCAAGTGTCACATCTGGTGAGAAATCACAGATAAAACCGTTGTAACCTTGCCCACTTTTGCGTTCTGTGCGTGCAAGGGCGTATTCTTCTTTGGTTTCTGGGTGTAGGAAAACAGGGAAGTCCGCCCCCACTTGTTGATAGCCAAGCGAAAGGAGTTCTTCAGGCGTTGAGCCAACGACTAAGAAATCACGGTCTTTTACGGGAATATTTAATAAAGCATCGCGGACGGCACCGCCAACGAGGTAGGTTTTCATTATTTTCAATTGATTTAAATATATAAAAACAGCCCCAAAGGGGCTGAATTATGCGTAACCTAGGGAGAAAGCTCTAGGAGAAATCTGAACTTACTCCACACTCACAGACTCAATCACTACCTCTTCAACAGGCACATCTTGGTGGAAACCTTTATTGCCTGTTTTCACGCCTTTGATTTTATCAACAACATCCATCCCTTCAACCACTTCACCAAATACTGCGTAGCCCCATTCTTGCACCACTTGACGACCAAATAGCTCTTTTGAGCGGTAATCTAAGAACGTATTGTCTGCTACGTTGATGAAGAATTGTGAACTCGCTGAATGTGGGTCTGAAGTACGTGCCATTGCAAGTGTGCCGCGTTTGTTGCTTAAACCATTGTGCGCTTCGTTTTCGATTGGGGCTTTGGTTGCTTTCTCTTTTAAGCCAGAAGTCATACCACCGCCTTGAATCATAAAGCCATCAATAACACGGTGGAAAATCGTACCGTTGTAGAAGCCTTCTTTACAGTAATCTTCAAAGTTTTTTGCTGTAATAGGGGCTTTTTCAAAATTTAACGCGATTTTAATGTCGCCAAAGTTAGTGTGTAATGTAATCATTTTTTGTCCTTATCAGTAAATAAAACGGGCGTATCATAGCAGAGCGAGTAGGACAAAACAAACGTAATGAAAAAACTAAAAAAGAGAAAATTTGCGTTTTATCATTTTTTTCATAAATAAAAAAATTCTAGGTTGAAATTTTAACTCAAATTCGATATATCTACTTTCAGTTAATTTTCAAAATCAAAGAGGAAATATTATGAGCCAACCTCATTCTGGCGTGCGTCAAAACATTCATATGTTGGGCGAATTTTTAGGGGAAACGATTCGGGAAGCACAAGGAAGCGAAATTTTAGATCTGATTGAGAGTATTCGTCAGCTTTCAAAAAAATCTCGTAGCGGCGATGAACAAGCCCGAGAGCAGTTACTGGATAAACTCGCTCATATTTCAACTGAAAATGTCTTACCTGTGGCTCGTGCGTTTAGCCAATTCTTAAACCTCACCAATATTGCAGAACAATATCAAACGATTTCTCGTCACGACTATGATGAAACCTTAGGTAATCGCGCTTTAGGTGCACTTTTCGCCCGCTTGAAAGCGCAAAATACGCCTGTTGAGTTAGTCATTCAAACCGTTGAAAAATTACTCGTTGAGCTGGTTTTAACGGCTCACCCAACCGAAGTAACCCGTCGTTCTTTAGTGCATAAACACGTTGAGATCAACAAATGTTTAGAGCAATTAGAACACGATGATTTAACCGAGGGCGAAAAATTCCGCTTACAACGCCGTTTGATGCAGTTAATTGCGTTGGCGTGGCATACCAACGAAATTCGTGCCGCTCGCCCAACGCCAATTGATGAAGCAAAATGGGGGATGGCAATCATCGAAAATAGCCTTTGGACAGCAGTGCCAGATTTCTGCCGTGAGTTGAATTTCCAATTAGAAAAATATTTTAGCGTGCAACACGATGTGGCACTCGCTCCAGTGCGTTTCTCTTCTTGGATGGGGGGCGACCGCGATGGCAACCCATTTGTGACTTCGGAAGTAACCCGTAAAGTGTTCTATATGAATCGCTGGAAAGCAGCGGAACTCTTCTTAAACGATATCAGCGATTTAGCTGAAGAACTTTCTGTTGTCAATTGTACGCCTGAATTCTGTGAAAAATATGGCGACCATATCGAGCCGTATCGTGTGGTGGTTAAAGGTTTACGTAGCAAATTACAAAATACTTTAACTTATTTTGGCGAGTTAATCGAAGACAAGCCTGTTACTATCAACAAAGAGGACGTGCTATTTAACGATGAAGAGTTGTGGGAACCACTCTTCGATTGCTACCAATCACTGCACGCTTGCGGAATGCGTATTATCGCTAACGGTGGCTTATTGGATTGCTTACGTCGTATTCGTTGCTTTGGTTTAAGCCTTTCACGCTTAGATATTCGCCAAGAGAGTACTCGACACGAAATGGCGATTGCAGAAATTACTCGCTATATTGGTTTAGGCGACTATTCTCAATGGACCGAAGATGATAAACAGGCGTTCTTAGTGCGTGAATTAAGCTCGCGCCGTCCGCTCATTCCAACCAATTGGACACCAAGTCCAGAAACGCAAGAGATTTTAGATACCTGCAAAGTCATCGCTGAGCAGCCAGAAGGCGTGATTTCTGCTTATGTGATCTCTATGGCTCGTGAAGCATCAGATGTGTTAGCGGTGCATTTATTACTCAAAGAAGCAGGCTGCAAATATACCATTCCTGTTGCCCCGCTGTTCGAAACATTGGACGACTTAGATCACAGCGAAAAAGTGATGACCGATTTGTTTAATATCGGCTGGTATCGTGGCATTATCAATAACTACCAAATGGTGATGATTGGCTACTCTGATTCTGCAAAAGATGCGGGAATGTTAGCTGCTTCTTGGGCACAATATCGCTCACAAGAAGCCTTAGTGAATTTGGCGGAAAAACATAATATTAAGCTCGTTTTATTCCACGGTCGTGGTGGTACAGTAGGGCGTGGTGGCGCACCTGCGCATGCGGCACTTTTATCTCAACCTCCTCGTTCGCTCAAATCAGGCTTACGTGTAACAGAACAGGGTGAGATGATTCGCTTTAAACTTGGCTTGCCAGAAGTGGCTGTTGATACCTTGAATTTATACGCGAGTGCGGTGTTAGAAGCGAACTTACTGCCGCCGCCAGAGCCTAAACAGAGCTGGCGTGATGTAATGGATAAAGGCTCAGAAATTTCGTGTGAAATTTATCGTGGCGTGGTACGTGGTGAACCTGATTTTGTGCCTTATTTCCGTGCGGCAACGCCAGAACAAGAGTTAGCGAAATTACCGTTAGGATCACGTCCCTCAAAACGTAATCCAAACGGTGGGGTAGAAAGCTTACGTGCTATTCCTTGGATCTTTGCGTGGATGCAAAACCGCTTAATGTTGCCTGCGTGGCTTGGAGCTGGGGCAGCGTTACGCACAATGATTGAAGCAGGCGATGAAGCAACAATTAAAGAGATGAGCAAAGAGTGGCCATTCTTCTCAACTCGTATCGGTATGCTTGAAATGGTGTTCTCCAAAGCGGATTTATGGTTGGCGGAATATTATGATCAACGCTTAGTCGCTAAAGAGTTGCAACGCCTAGGGCAAAATCTCCGTACGCAATTGAGTGAGGATATTCAAACCATTCTTGCACTATCGAGCGATGGTCAGTTAATGGGCGATTTACCTTGGATTGCCGATTCTATCGCCTTACGTAATGTTTATACCGACCCACTTAACTTATTACAAGTTGAGTTGCTCGCACGATTACGTCAAACGGAAAATCCAGATCCAGAACTTGAACAAGCCTTGATGATTACCATCACAGGGATTGCTGCGGGGATGCGAAATACAGGTTAGAATTGAGCAAAATTACCGTGAAAACTAACCGCTTGTAAGTATTAAAAAAACTTACAAGCGGTTTATTTTTTCACAAAATTTACAAAATCCCTGAACTAACCCTCTCTATGAATATCAAAATTGTGTTATGATTTAGCGTTAAATTTATAGGTATGGGATATGAATAAACGAATAACAGCCCTGCTGCTGGTGATTGTGGCAGCCTTGGTGGGCTGGATGCAATATCAAGCGAAAGACGACGCAAACGGGCTAGATAATCTGATTAAAAAAGAGGGAATGCCAGATTACACAGGAAAGCGAATGTCTACTTCGGTGTTTGATTTAGAAGGCAAACCAGAATATTACGCTGAAGCAGAAGAGATCAAGCGTTATGAAGAGAGCGAAAAAACCGAATTTACAAACCCGTTAGTTAATTTATTTGATAAATTGACCGCTTTAAAGCAGTGGAAATTGAGTGCAGATCACGCAGAAATCAATGCGGAGAGAATTTTGACTCTTTCTGGCAATGTAACACTACAAGCTCTTGAGCCAACTTCAAAATTACAACGTATTGAAACAGATCATCTTTCAGTTAATTTAACTACGCAAGATGTGTTTACCGATAGCGAAGTTAAATCGCAAGGTTTAGGTTTTACCACTACAGGCGTTGGGCTGAAAGGAAATTTAAAACAGCAAGTGGCAACCTTGCTAAAAGATGTGAAAAGCTATATTGAGCCGATAGTCATTAAAGCGGCAAATGAGCAAGAGAAGGAAAAACAATGAAATTTGCAATAAAAACAACCATTTTAACCGCTTTATTAGGCGTGAGTTTATCGGCTCAAGCATTAAAAAATGATACTGATCAGCCAATTAACATTGATTCAGGCAGTCAATCATTAGATATGAATACGAACACGGTCGTTTTTGCTGATGGTGTTACCATTACACAAGGTTCAATTATTGTGAAAGCGAATAAAGTGACAATCGTTCGTCAAGAAAGTAAAAAAGAGACATTAGATGCGGTAGGCTCTCCTGTTACTTTCCAACAAACTCTTGATGATGGTAAGCCTGTAAACGGGAAAGGCTCAAGCGTAAAATATGATTTGAACAGCGAATTTTTAACTTTAACGGGTGATGCGGAATTAAAGCAACTAGATAGCTTTATTAAGGCGCCGTTAATCACTTATGATGTAAAAAAACAGCAGCTTAAAGCAACAAGCGGTGGAAAAACACGCGTGAAAACCGTACTTATTCCAAATCAGTTAAATCAGAATAAAAAATAGGAAAGTTATGGCAACGCTCTATGCAGAACATTTAGCGAAAAGCTATAAAAATCGTAAGGTAGTGAAAGATGTGAGCTTTCACGTAAATACGGGTGAAATTGTGGGATTACTTGGTCCGAATGGGGCTGGTAAAACTACCTCATTCTATATGGTGGTGGGCTTAGTTCGCCATGATAACGGTACAATTCGTATTGATCACGAAGATATTAGCTCGCTACCTATGCACGATCGTGCAAAACAAGGGGTCGGCTATCTTCCGCAAGAAGCCTCCATTTTCCGTCGTTTAAGTGTGTATGATAACTTGATGGCAGTGTTGCAAGTGCGTAAAGATCTGAATGATAAACAGCGCCGTGAACGTGCTGATGAGTTAATTTCAGAATTTCATATTGAGCATATCCGCAATAGCCTTGGACAAGCGCTCTCAGGGGGCGAACGCCGTCGCGTGGAGATTGCTCGTGCACTAGCGGCTAACCCGCAATTTATCTTGTTAGATGAACCTTTCGCAGGGGTGGATCCAATCTCGGTTATCGATATTAAAAAAATTATCGTTAACTTAAAAGAGCGCGGCTTAGGTGTGCTGATTACCGACCATAATGTGCGTGAAACGCTTGATGTGTGTGAGCGTGCTTATATTGTGGGTAGTGGTGAGATGATTGCGACAGGTACACCAAGCCAAGTGCTTGAAAATCCGAAAGTAAAAGAAGTTTACTTAGGTGATCAGTTTAAACTTTAATTCTTCCAATAACGAATGCCATTGAATTTCAATGGCACTTTTATTATGCAATTAACAGAATTTTTAACGCCAGAACATATTTATTATGGTGTGGTCGTTTCAAGTAAAAAACGCTTATTAGAGTTAGCGGGCAAAACGGTTGCTGAATCTCTCCAGTTAGAATACAGTCTTAATACAAAAGAAATGTGCCCTGTGAACTGTTTTGAAAATTTGTTCAAACGCGAAAAATTAGGTTCCACAAGCATCGGTAATGGCATTGCATTACCACACGCAAAACTGCCTTCTGATTGTACTGAACTTAATCAACCCATTGCTCTCTTTTTTAAATTAGAACAGCCGATTGATTATGAAGCCAGTGATAATAAAGAGGTTGATTTGGTTTACGCAATGATGTTTCCTGAAGGCTGTTGTGAAAAATACAAAGGCTGTTTGCAGCAAATTGCCCAAAAACTTAGCGATAAAGCATTAGCTAAACAGCTCAGAGCAACACAATCGGCAGATGAAATCTGGCAGATTTTGGCATATATTGATAGACAATCAGAAACAGAAGAGTAGTTGGTGGGTTTATTATGGAACTTATCATTATTAGCGGGCGTTCAGGTTCAGGCAAATCGGTTGCATTACGTGCGTTAGAAGATGTGGGATATTACTGCGTAGATAACATTCCGCTTCCGTTAATTCCGCAATTAGCAGAGTACCTCTCGAAGTCAAAAGAATCAGCGGTTGTGAGCCTTGATGTTCGAAATTTGCCCGAAGATGCAAAAGTTTTAGATGAACTATTTGCTAAACTTTCACCTTATCACGTGAAATTGTTGTTCTTAGACTGCGAGCGAAGCACGCTTATTCGCCGTTATAGTGATTCTCGCCGCTTGCATCCGCTTTCGAGCCAAGATTTATCTCTCGAAAGTGCGATTGATTTGGAAGAACGCCTGTTAGAACCATTGCTTCAACAAGCTAATTATATTATTGATACCACCCATCTTTCTTCACACGAACTGGCAGAAAATTTAAGAACGTTGTTACAAGGGTATCAAGAGAAAGAGCTAAATATCGTATTTGAATCTTTCGGCTTTAAGTATGGTTTGCCAGCTGATGCAGATTATGTGTTTGATGTGCGTTTCTTGCCTAATCCGCATTGGAACCCAGAACTTCGCCCAATGACGGGGCTTGAGCAGCCTGTGATTGATTTTTTAGAGCGACAAACAGAGGTGCATCAATTTATTTATCACACACGCAACTATTTAGAAATGTGGTTGCCTGCGCTTGAAAAAAACAACCGAAGTTATTTGACCATAGCCATTGGGTGTACGGGAGGAAAACACCGCTCTGTTTTTGTGACGGAACAACTCGCAAAATATTTTCAAGCGAAAGGCAAAAAAGTGCAAATTCGCCACCGTAGTTTGGAAAAACATCACAAAAAAGCCTAAATTTACATAAATATACAAGACTTTACGGAACATTTATTTTGAAAGTCGGTCTATACAGCGTACAATATAGAAACCTCTCTATTGAGGGATATTTATTTTAGACAAAGGAAACTTAAATGACTAAATTTACTAAAATCAGTGCAACAGCATTATTTGCATTATTTTTAACCGCTTGTGATAAACCAGCTGATAAAGCCGCTGAAGCACCAAAAGCAGAAGCAACACCAGCAGCACAAACTCAAGCACCTGCTCAAGCTGAAACAACAACACCAGCAGCACAAGCTCAAGCACCTGCTCAAACTGAAACCGCAAAACCAGCGGTGCAATTAAGTGCAGAGGAGTTAGCTCAAGGTAAAGCAGATTTACAAAAAATCTTAGATTGGAACAAAGCACAAGAGCAAGCAGCAAACGCTGCTCAACAAAAACTTCAAACTGAATTAGCAACAAATGACCCCCAAAAAGTAGAAACAGCATTAGTTGAATTCATAAAAACTGTAGATGAAACAGTAAAAACTTTAGATGCGGTAGAGGTGAAAAGCCCATTAGTTGCTGCATTTAAGGCAAAAACAAAAGAAGTTTTAACTTTATCAAGCTCAATCGTAGCAGATTCTGTAAAAGTGATGGCTCAGCCAACACCTGAATCACAAAATGCATTAGCAGAGAAAACACAGCAACTTATCCAAGAAGGCAACGTGTTACAACAATTACAAGCTGAATTACAACAAACTTTCGGCGAATAATTTTAGATTCAGACAATAATAACAATGGCTAGTGTTTCGCTAGCCATTTTTTTGAGGTTTAATTATGACTAAATTAAAAACATTAAGTGCGATTGCATTATTATCTGCACTTTTAGCCGCTTGTGATAAACCGGTAGAAACAACATCTAATGTTGCAAACACAGCACCCGCAGCCCAAACCGGAATGAAACCAGAAACTGCACCAAGCAATCACGAAAAAACGGAAGTGAGTGCCGAGGAGAAAACTGCTGAATTAGTAGACACGGGGGCAGAAGATTACAAAAAATTCCGGGAATGGCAAAAAACTCAAGAACAAGGTATCGAAAACGCAATTACCTCTGAAGTAGAAAAACTAGGCGACAAAGCAAAAGATGAAAAATTATTGCGCGATGTAATGAATAGAGCGTTATTAGCTCAAGCTGATACGATTAAACAAAGTGCAGATACTTTGCAAATTACTGATGAGAAAGTGAAACAACTTAAAGAAAAATCTTTAGAAGTCTTAGCATTAGGCATACAATTGATGGCAGAAGGCGAAAAAGTAGCTCAGCAGCCAACGGAAGAATCGCATAAAATTTTTAGCGAATTACAAGCGAAATTAGATCAAGTGGCGAAAGAGGGAAAGGCATTAGAAGCTGAGTTAATTAAAAAATACGAAGCTGCGCCAGAGCAAAAAGCTGTGGTTGAATCTACAACTGAAAATAAATAAGGTTGTAATGTTTATTTGACATTAAAGGCATATGGGATAATTGGGTTCTATATGCCTTTTTAATAGGTATAAGAATATGGATATTTTATACTAGTAATTAGCTAATTGATTCTATATGAAAATTTAAAGTAAATTAAAATGGAGGCGTGTCCCGGAGTCGAACCGAGCTACATGGATTTGCAATCCAGTGCATAACCGCTTTGCTAACACGCCATAAGATAAGAAATATGGAGCGGGAAACGAGGCTCGAACTCGCGACCCCGACCTTGGCAAGGTCGTGCTCTACCAACTGAGCTATTCCCGCATTTGGAGTGTTGTGCTAAACAACGAGGTGCATTTTACGGATTATCAAAATGAAGTCAAATAAAAAATCTCAATTTGTCGTTATTTTATGTTTAACTGCCTAAAAAAAGATCGTATTGTTGGTTTTTAAATATAATTGAATGGAATAAAACTAACACTTGACACCCCCAATCTATGTGATACAGTCCACTCCATTCACTTTTATATATACAACATTCTTGGAGCGTGAATATGCAACTCAAATTAAAATCTTTACTTTGTTCTTTAGGCTTAGCTACAACGGCACTACTTGCCTCTCATAATGTACAAGCAGAAGGGCGTTTAACCATTTATTGCACGGTGCAAAATGCATTGTGTGAAGACGTAGCAAAACGTTTCTCCGAAAAATATGATGTGCAAACTTCCTTTACGCAAATGAGTACCGGCACGATTTTAGGCAAATTAAAAGCTGAAAAATCAAATCCACAAGCCGATGTTTGGTATGGCGGTACGATCGACCCCCATTTTCAAGCGGCTGAATTAGGTTTATTAGAAGCATATCGCCCGAAAAATCAGGCAAACATTTTGCCACAATTCCAAAAATTGATGGCATCGGACAAAGGAAACTATACTTCTGCAACCTATATGCTAGTTCTTGGCCTAGGGGTAAATACCGAGAAATTAAAAGCTCTTGGACTTGAGATGCCAAAAAAATGGGAAGATTTACTCAATCCGAAGTTGGCTGGCGAATTGCAAATCCCAGATCCTCGCTCATCTGGCACAACCTATACCATTATGGCAACCCTTATCTCACTTTGGGGCGAAGAAAAAACCTTTGATTACCTCAAAAAATTGGATGCCAATATTTCACAATATCCAAAAAGTAACCTAGTGACTTCTAATCTTGTGCGTGGTGAAGTAGCAGAAAGCATTGGTTTTACACACGCCTACATTACTGAAAAAGAGAAAGGCAATCCAATTGAATATGTGATTCCACAGGGTAAAGTAGGCTACGCATTAGGCGGAACCAGTATTGTGAAAAATGCTCGTAACTTAGATAATGCTAAACTTTTCGCAGATTTTGTGCTTACCAAAGAGATCCAAGAATTGCCTTGGCGAGAGCATCATCTTTATCAATTACCATCCGTTATCGGTGCTGAGATTTCGCCATTGATGCCAAATGCGGAAAAATTAGATTTTGTGGAATACGATTTTGATAAATTTGGCTCAAGTGAAGAAGGAAAACATCTGATCAATAAGTGGGTGGAAGATGTAAAATTAGGTGATAAACTTGCTAAATAGCCTTATTTTCCCGCAAGCGGTTAAATTTTTGTTAGAATTTGCAAAATTTTGAAGAAATTTAACCGCTTTCTCTTTGAGCAAATATAACGTAAATACCGATGTTTTCTACCCAATCCCGATTTTGGTTGATTTTGCCCTTGCTTGCCTTTCTCGTGTTTCCATCACAGGCGTTGCACTATGGGCTTTTTGATTCCACCGCAAAAGAAATTTTGGTAGCAATAGGCTGGCGTAGTGTTAATATCACATGGCTCTGGTTTTTACCTTTATTGGCAATTGAATTTTTTAAACATCCAAAAGCCAAAATCGGCTTTTTAGTTGCTTTTTTAGGGCTGATTTTTCTCTCAGCAAAACTCACTGCAACCAGTTTTGGCTACGCAACGCTCTTTTTATTTCTCTCCATTTTTATTTTATTCACCGAAAACATCGCCAGACTTGGCATTTTACGGGGCGATCGCTTTATTATTGGTACATTGCTTGCGAGCCTGATTGTCCTTTGTGTTTTCATCCTCTTCCCAATGTTTTCGATTTTAAGTGCAATTGTCTATATTAATGGCAAATTTTCGCTTGATGAAGCCTTTAGAACCTCCCAACAACCGCATTTACTCAAAGTAATTTGGCAATCTATTAGCGTTTCTGCAAGCGTTGGGTTGCTTTCTACTTTTTTTGGGCTTTGCTTTGCCCTTTACACTACTCGCATTGCTAAAAAAACGAAATTTATCAGCAAGTTATTCTCAATCTTACCGATTGTGACCCCGCCTTTTGTTGTCGGGTTAGGTGTGGTGCTATTGATGGGGAGAAACGGCACGATTACCCATTTTTTAGTTGAACAGTTCGGCATCAACAAAAACTGGCTTTATGGCTTTAATGGCATTTTGCTGTCGCATACGCTTGCTCTTACACCAATGGCATTTATGATTATTGAAGGAGCGTTGCGATTTATTCCTGCTAATTTGGAAGAGGCAAGTTACAGCCTCAAAAGCTCGCCAAGCCAAACTTTCCGCCATATTTTATTTCCGCTGTTGAAACCTGCTTTGGCAAACTCCTTTTTGATTACTTCTATTCAATCGCTTTCAGATTTCAGCACGCCATTTGTGTTGGGTGGAAATTATGATGTGTTAGCAAGCCAAATTTACTTTTATATCGTTGGTTCACAGCCAGATTACACCACCGCAAGCACAATGGGCGTAATTTTGCTTGCCTTTTCATTAGCGAGTTTTTTCATTCAATATCAATGGCTTGGCAAACGCTCTTATCAAACCTTAGCGGGCAAAGGTAATCAAACAAGTCATTTACCTCTTGCAAGCGGTCTAAAATGGTTGATTTCTTGCATTTTGCTCGTTTGGATTACCTTTAATGCGATTTTGTATGGTTCGATTTTCTTCGGCAGTTTTGTAGTCAATTGGGGCGTGAATCACAGCTTTACAATCGAACATTATCTCCGTTTATTTGGGCAAGGCTTGGATTTTGGTGGTTTTCCATCGCTGATTCATACGCTGATTTTTGCACTTTGTGCTGCGCCCATTACGGCGCTGTTTGGCGTATTGATCGCCTATTTAACTACGCGCGTACAGTTCAAAGGCAAATCCTTTTTTGAATTTATCGCCTTGCTTTGCTTTGCGATTCCAGGCACGGTAGCCGGCGTTTCTTATGTGATGGCATTCAACGATGCACCGATTTACCTTATGGGATCAGCCGTGATTATTGTGCTCTCCATGGTGACGAGAAATATGCCAATTGGGATGCGTTCCGCCATAGCAGGGCTGGCACAAATTGATGTGAATCTTGAACAAGCATCTAAATCGCTTAAAGTTAGCCCGTTTAAAACGTTTCTGTTTATTATTTTGCCACTGCTTCGCCCAGCGTTGCTTTCAGCATTGGTGACTAGTTTTGTTCGTTCAATGACTACAATGAGTGCGATCATTTTCTTGGTTACGCCGAATACGCAAGTGGCGACCGCCTATATTTTAAACCGTGTAGAAGATGGCGATTATGGAATGGCGGTTGCCTATGGTGCGACACTCATTGTAGTAATGATGCTTGTGATTTTGGGCTTTAATAAATTAATAGATCGTAAAGGTTCGTGAAATGCAAGGCTATTTGAGATTAGAAAATATCCATAAATCGTTCGGTAATACCGAAGTCATCAAAGACTTTAATTTACATTTAAAACAAGGCTCAATGACGACTTTGCTTGGTCCATCAGGTTGTGGCAAAACCACCATTCTTCGCCTAATCGCAGGCTTAGATTTGCCCACAAGCGGTCAAATTTTCTTGGAAGATTGTGACATTACTCAAGCTACACCACAAGATCGTGATATCGGCATCGTGTTCCAATCTTACGCCTTATTTCCGCATTTAACCGTCGCGGAAAACGTGGGCTATAGCCTGAAAATGCAAGGCGTTAGAAAAGGAGAACGGGAGATGAGAGTCGCCGAAGTGCTCGCCTTAGTTGAATTATCAGGCTTGGGAGAACGAATGATCGACCAACTTTCGGGTGGGCAACAACAACGTGTTGCCTTGGCGCGCTCATTGATTTTAAAACCGAAAGTGCTACTTTTTGATGAGCCTTTGAGTAATCTGGATGCCAATCTTCGTCGAGTAATGCGAGAGAATATTCGTCATCTTCAGCAAAAACTGAACATCACCGCCCTTTATGTGACGCACGATCAAGCGGAAGCTTTTGCAGTTTCGGATGAGGTGATTGTGATGAACAAAGGCGAGATCGTCCAGCAAGGAGTACCACAAACGCTTTATCGCCAACCCCAAAATGCGTTTATGGCAAAATTTATGGGCGAAGTGAATTTATTGCCTGCAGAAAAACAGGGAAATCAGCTGAAAATCGGCAAACATCTTTTAGTTGTTGATGAAGAGCAATTCCCGCAAGCGGATGGACACTACACACTTGGCATCCGCCCAGAAGCGGTGAAATTATCACAAAATCTTGCAAGTTCGGAACACATTGGTGAAGTGCATAATGCCGTTTATATGGGAAGCTATTGGGAGTTACAAATTCTCTGGCAAAATCAACCGCTTACGGTTTATGCAGGTATTGCAGAGTATGATGAAAATATTAAGCAATACGGTTTGATTTTTCAGCGAGAGGGGATGTTTTTGTTAGGCATAACCTAGAAAATAGGCATATAGAGTTTTCTATATGCCTGATAATTTGATTACTTAAACCCCAACGAAAACCTTTCTAGCTCTATCCACACATCATCACTAAATTCTTGCTTCACTGCTTTTTCAAGCTGGGCTAAGTCTTGAATCAATCTATATAATTTTTCATAGGTAAAACGCTGGCAGGCTTGAATATAAAAAGCTCGGCGGTTTTGCCAGATTTTCAAGCGGTCAAATTCAGTGCGTAGATTACCGGTAAATAATGCTTGATTAGGAAGCACAGGCGTTGGCGAACGGGTAATTTCTAACAGGGTAAACAGCTCTTTTTGAATAATACGTAACAATACGACAGGCTGCACTTCTTCATTTTGTAGATGTTGTAGAATGTGAACCGCACGGCTTGTTTTACCTTCAAGTAAAGCATCAACCCATTGGAATGGGGTAAATTGAGCAGAAAGTTCTACTACTTCTTTAGCTCGGTTTAGCGTAATTTTTCCGTCGGTAAAACGCAGTTGGAGCAGTTGAAGAATCTGTTTAAGGGCAAGCAAATTGCCTTCATAGCTATAGCAAAGAAGTTGTGCTGCTTCAGATTCAATCTGTAAATCCATCGTTTTCGCACGCGTAGCCAACCAATTGGGGAGTTTACTCATTTCTGGGGTTTGACAATTTACTTGCACTAATTGCGACTCAATTTTGGTAAACCACGTCTGTTTTTCGACCGCTTTACTAAATTTAGGTAAGCTGAAAATCAGTAATAAATCACTATGAGCAAGCTGGCTAAGGGTTTCTAGCTGTTTAGCAATCACAGCAGTCAGATTTTCAGGCAAGTTGAGGATGATGATTTGACGATTAAAAAACAGCCCCATTGATTGAGCCATCTCAAAAATCTCATCCCATTTGGTGTCATTGCCCACGGTGATGTCAGTTTTTTCATCAAAACCTTGCGTGCGAGCGATATGAACAATGAGATCTTTACTTTCATTAAGCAGGAGCAAATCGCTACCTGTAAGCAGATAGAATGGAGAGAGGTTTTTCGAGAGTTGTTGAGAAAGTGCTTCTGGGAAAAGTTTTAGCATAGCATTATTTTAAAGCAGAGATAAACAGGGCGAATGTAATTCGCCCCTACATATGAGCAACGCCGTTGCTATTATTTGGGTTGATTAATCTCTTTATTCAGTCCTGCCATTTTGATAATCAATTGGCGAGAAGCTTGTTGGTACATATCTCGCATAATCATTTCTTGTTCGGCAGATTTTGCCAATGCCGCACGAGAGTCATCAAAGAAGGTGCGATGCACTGACACTTCTAAAGGATAAGCACCTTTATTTGGCACATCAACAATCGCTTGTACGGTCAAGCTTAATAATTTTTCTGCCTCACGTGCTTGTTTAAATACCGAAACCACTTTACTACTGGTTGAAGCATTGACTAAACGTAATTTGGCAATATTCTCTTGCCCTTTTACCAAAGTAACATCATTTAATTGAAGCTGTTGGCGGAGTGTGCGTGAAATATCGCTATGTTCATCAGCACTTTCAAAGGTTAATGTGCGAAGTTCTTGAGGAAGAACATCGTTGTTTTTGAAATGCCAACCGCAAGCGGAAAGCGTTGTAACCGTTGCCACAAGCAGTAAGGTTTTGATTGATTTAATCATAAAAAGTACCTTTATTGTAGGGGGGGGAAATGTAAACGTTTCACGCACGCGTAAAAAATGGTGCGTGGGTTTTCAACCCACACCCCCTACGGATTATGGTTTTACCACCACATTCAACAATTTACCCGCTACATAAATCACTTTGACGATTTGTTGACCATCGGTAAATTTCTTCACGTTTTCATCAGCAAAGGCGATGGTTTTCACGTTTTCTTCATCTGCATCTGCTGCAACGGTAACTTTACCACGCACTTTACCATTCACTTGCACCACGATTAGTTTTTCATCTTCCACCATTGCAGATTCATCGGCTTTCACCCATTCTGCAGTATCGATAGCAGTTTCGTAGCCCAAAGTTTGCCACAATTCAAAGCAGATATGAGGTGTGATTGGGTAAAGCATACGCACTACAGCACTTAATGCTTCTGCCATTACAGCACGATCTTGTTCGCTTTCAAGCGGCGCTTTGGTGAGTTTATTCATCAACTCCATAATCGCCGCAATTGCGGTGTTGAAGGTTTGACGGCGACCAATATCATCGCTCACTTTCGCGATGGTTTTGTGCACTTCACGGCGAAGGGCTTTTTGATCTGCAGAAAGTGCGGTCACATCTAACGCTGTTTTTGCTGGATTTTGTTGGTATTGATAGACCAAATTCCACACACGACCTAAGAAGCGTTTTGCTCCTTCCACGCCTGATTCTTGCCATTCTAAAGTCATCTCTGCTGGAGAAGCGAACATCATAAATAGACGAACCGTATCCGCACCGTATTTTTCCACCATTTCTTGTGGGTCGATACCGTTGTTTTTCGATTTCGACATTTTTGTCATTCCAGTGTGAACCAGTTCGCGACCTTCAGGATCGGTCGCTTTAATGATACGACCTTTCTCATCACGCTCAAGGGTCACTTGTGTTGGACTCACCCAAATACGCTCGTTGGTTGGGCTGGTGTAGTAAAACGCATCCGCAAGCACCATACCTTGGCACAATAATTTGGTGGCTGGTTCATCGCTGGTTACAAAACCTGCATCACGCAAGAGTTTGTGAAAGAAGCGGAAGTACAACAAGTGCATGGTAGCGTGTTCGATACCACCAATATATTGATCCACTGGTAACCAGTAATTCGCTTCGTCTTTGTCAAGCATTGCTTCGGCAAATTTTGGTGACGTATAGCGCGCGTAATACCAAGAAGATTCCATAAAGGTGTCGAAGGTATCCGTTTCTTTTAATGCTGGTGTACCATTAAAGGTGGTTTTCGCCCAGTTTGGATCCGCCTTTATTGGGCTTTTCACACCGTCCATTACTACATCTTCAGGCAGAATAATCGGTAAATCTTCCATTGGTGCAGGCACTACATCGCCATTTTCTAATGTCAGCATTGGAATTGGTGCGCCCCAATAACGTTGGCGAGAAACGCCCCAGTCACGCAAGCGATAATTCACTTGACGTTTACCCACGCCTAATTGTTCGAGTTTATCTGCGATACCGTTGAATGCACCGTCGAAATCTCTGCCGTCAAATTCTGCAGAGTTGATTAATGAGCCATGTTCAGTGAAGGCTTCTTTCGCTAAATCAATTTCTTGACCTGCAAGCGGTGCAATTACTTGTTTGATTTGCAAACCATATTTATTGGCAAATTCGTAGTCGCGTTGATCATGCGCAGGCACAGCCATCACCGCACCTGTACCGTAATGCATTAACACGAAGTTTGCGACCCAAATTGGTAATTTTTCACCTGTGAGTGGATGAATGGCGAACAAGCCTGTTGCCATCCCTTTTTTCTCCATAGTCGCTAAATCAGCTTCTGCCACCTTGGCATTTTTTGCTTCTTGAATGAAAGTAGCGAGTTCAGGATTATTTTCTGCAGCAAGAGTAGCTAATGGGTGTGCTGCGGCAATCCCTAAATAGCTTACGCCATAGAACGTATCAGGGCGAGTAGTGTAAACCGCCACTTTTTCTTTGGTATCCGCTACGTCAAAGGTGATTTCTACCCCTTCAGAACGACCGATCCAATTGCGTTGCATGGTTTTCACCATATCCGGCCATTGCGGAAGATTGTCTAAACCGCCTAATAATTGCTCGGCATAATCGGTAATTTTGATGAACCATTGTGGAATCTCTTTTTGCTCCACAGGTGTATCACAACGCCAGCAGCAACCTTCGTGAACTTGTTCATTCGCCAATACGGTTTTATCGTTCGGGCACCAGTTTACTGTTGAGGTTTTTTTATACACTAAGCCTTTTTTGTAAAGCTCGGTGAAGAACCATTGTTCCCATTTGTAGTAGTCTGGTTTACATGTGGCAATTTCTCGATCCCAGTCAAAACCAAAGCCTAAAAGTTGAAGTTGTTTCTTCATATAGGCGATGTTTTCGTAAGTCCATTTTGCCGGTGCCGTTTTATTTTTGATCGCTGCCCCTTCAGCCGGTAAACCGAACGCATCCCAACCAAAAGGTTGCAACACGTTTTTACCTAACATACGTTGATAGCGTGAAACCACATCACCAATAGTGTAGTTGCGCACGTGCCCCATATGCAGGCGGCCAGAAGGATATGGGAACATGGAAAGACAGTAATATTTCTCTTTAGATTCGTCTTTGATTGCTTTGAAAACTTTATTTTCTGCCCAATATTGTTGAACCTTTGGTTCAATTTCACTTGGATTGTATTGCTGTTGCATAAACTTTAACCTTTACTTAAAATTACAAAAAATTGCCGTGATTTTACCGTAAAAACGTAGGTTTTTGAATTGGTAATTTGCTGTGTGAAGCGTTATCTAAAAATATCCTTTAGCGATTTTGCTAAAACAAGCGGTTAAAATCGGTCTTTATTTTGCAAAAAATAGGGCGAACTTTCATTCGCCCTACTTCCTTTCAATTTATTTTGTTAGATTTCTAACAACAAACGTGTTGGATCTTCTAATAAATCTTTCACGGTAACCAAGAACCCTACAGACTCTTTGCCATCGATTAAACGGTGGTCGTAAGAAAGGGCTAAGTACATCATCGGGCGGATAACCACCTGACCATCAACGGCTACTGGGCGATCTTTGATGGCGTGCATACCCAAAATTGCACTTTGTGGTGGGTTGATGATTGGGGTAGACATCAATGAGCCAAACACACCACCGTTGGTGATGGTAAAGTTACCGCCTGTGAGGTCTTCTACGGTTAATTTACCATCACGACCTTTTACCGCTAACTCTTTGATGGTTTTTTCAATATCTGCCATTGAGAGTTTGTCGCAATTGCGCAGTACTGGTGTCACTAAACCGCGCGGGGTTGAAACTGCAATGCTGATATCGAAGTAGTTGTGGTAAACCACATCATCGCCATCAATAGAGGCGTTGATTTCTGGGTAGCGTTTTAATGCTTCTACTACCGCCTTGATATAGAACGACATAAAGCCTAAACGCACGCCGTGTTGTTTTTCAAATTTATCGCCATATTGTTTGCGTAAATTCATAATCGGTTGCATATCTACTTCGTTGAAGGTGGTGAGCATTGCAGTACTGTTTTTCGCTTCAAGTAAGCGTTCTGCGATACGTTTACGTAAGCGAGTCATCGGCACACGTTTTTCGCTACGTGCAGAATAAGCGACCGTGCTCACGGTGTTTTGTTCGGTAGCAATATTCGCTTTGGCTTGTTGAGCTTCACGTTTGGCAAGGTAAGCGTTGATGTCTTCACGAGTTAAACGACCGCCCACGCCTGTGCCTTGCACTTGGTTCGCTTCAATGCCGTGTTCTGCTAGTAAACGACGGATGGCAGGGCCTTGAGAATCTGCATCTGAATGGTCGTTCTCAATGGCTGATTTTTGGCGATCAGCTGGGGTTGGTTCAACATCGTTATTTGCAACATTTTGGATAAAATCTCCCGCTTGTGCAGTGTTGATTTTGCCTAAAAGTTGAGAAGACACTACGGTTGCGCCTGTTGCTTGAGTGATTTCAGCAAGCACGCCGTCTACAGGTGCAGGCACTTCAAGAACGACTTTGTCGGTTTCGATTTCGACTAAGACTTCATCACGGGTTACTCGGTCGCCCGCTTGTTTATGCCAAGTTGCGACAGTTGCATCTGCAACCGATTCGGGGAGAACGGGAGTGAGAATTTCAGTTGTCATATCAGGTTCCTTTTTTATCTCAAGCCTAAATTAAAGTGTTAAGGCTTGTTCAATCAATTCACGTTGTTGTTTGTTATGTAATGAGGCGTAGCCTACCGCTGGTGCGGCAGATGCTGGTCTGCCTGCGTAAGAAAGTTTTGCGCCTTCTGGAATAACATATTCAAAATTATGTTTGCTGCAATACCAAGCACCTTGGTTTTGAGGCTCTTCTTGGCACCATACGAAATCAGTTACGTGCGCATAAGGCTCAAGGATTTTTGCTACTTCTTCGTAAGGGAATGGGTAAAGTTGTTCGATACGAATAATTGCCACATCAGTTTGTGCTTTTTTGCGACGCTCTTCAATTAAATCGTAGAATACTTTGCCTGAACACATTACCACACGTTTCACTTGGCTTGGTTCGATTGCATCAATTTCACCAATCGCATTTTGGAATGTACCTTCTGTGAGTTCTTCTAATGAAGAAATCGCAAGCGGATGACGAAGCAATGATTTTGGCGTAATCGCAACCAATGGGCGACGCATTTTACGAATCGCTTGACGGCGAAGCATATGGTAAACCTGTGCTGGTGTACTTGGAATACACACTTGGATGTTCTGTTCCGCACAAAGTTGTAAGTAACGTTCAACGCGAGCTGAAGAGTGCTCAGGGCCTTGTCCTTCATAGCCGTGCGGAAGCAACATCACTAAACCACACATTCTGCCCCATTTTTGTTCTCCTGAGCTGATAAATTGGTCAATTACAATTTGTGCTCCGTTGGCGAAGTCACCAAATTGGGCTTCCCAAATGGTTAAGGTTTTCGGGTCTGTGGTTGCAAAACCATATTCAAAGGCAAGCACGGCTTCTTCAGAAAGTACTGAGTCCCACACTTGGAAACGCCCTTGGTTGGCGTGTAAGTGTGTAAGAGGTACAAAGCCTGTACCGTCGTTTTGGTTGTGAACAACTGCGTGGCGGTGGAAGAAGGTACCACGACCTGCATCTTCCCCTGAAATACGCACGTGTGTGCCTTCATCTAATAAAGTCGCATAGGCCATAGTTTCCGCCATTCCCCAATCAAATGGTTTGTTACCAGCAGCCATCTCTTTACGATCGTTGTAGATTTTTTCAACTCGAGAATGGGCTTTGACATTTTCAGGGTATTCTGCCACACGTTTTGTAAGGGTTAGGAAACGATCTTGCGGGAATTGGTTTTCGTAAGGAGCTGTCCAATCGTAGTTGAGATATTGTAACCAATCGACCGCTGCCATATCCATTTCACGCCATTCTGGCACAACGCATTCGCCTTGGTCTAATGCATCGCGGTAATTGTTCATCATCGCAATGGCTTCATCTTGATTGATTACACCTTCAGAGACTAAGCGATCTTCATACACTTTACGCGGTGTTGGGTGTTTTTTGATGATGCTATACATCATCGGTTGCGTTGCTAATGGTTCATCTGCCTCGTTATGACCGTGGCGACGATAAGAGATTAAATCGATGAAAATATCTCGTTTAAAGAGAGTGCGATATTCGACTGCCATTCGTGCTGCAAAAGCGACCGCTTCTGGATCATCGCCGTTTACGTGAATAATCGGTGCTTGGATCATTTTGGCAATATCGGTACAGAACTCTGTTGAGCGAGTGTCGTTCGGATTTGACGTGGTAAAGCCGATTTGGTTGTTGATCACAATGCGAATTGTGCCACCTACGGTATACCCACGAGCGTTTGCCATATTTAAGGTTTCTTGCATTACGCCTTGACCTGTTACCGCCGAGTCACCGTGCACAGTAACCGCTAACACGTGGTCGCCTGTTTTATCGCCCGCCCGTTCTTGACGAGCACGTACAGCACCCACAACCACAGGGTTTACGATCTCTAAGTGAGAGGGGTTGAATGCAAGAGTTAAGTGAACATTTTTATCATCCACAGCAAAATCGGAAGAGAAACCTTGGTGATATTTTACATCGCCCGTACGGTTATCATCTGCGTGTTTGCCCGCAAATTCATCAAAGAGTTCACCAGGTTTTTTACCGAGCACATTAACCAGCATATTCAAGCGTCCACGGTGTGCCATTCCCATCACCACATCATTCACACCTTGACGGCTGGCGTGGCGGATAATCTCTTTCATCATTGGAATAAACGCATCAGAACCTTCAAGTGAGAAACGTTTCGCACCAGGGAATTTCGCCCCGATGTAGCGCTCCAAACCGTCAGCAGCAGTCAATTCTGAAAGTAAATTTACTTTTTCTTCTTTTGAGAAAAGTGGTTTATTCAGCACGCTTTCCATCTTCGCTTGGAGCCAGTTGCGTTGCGTCATATCTTGCACGTGCATAAATTCAAGCCCGATCGTGCCGAGGTAGGTTTCTTTTAATGCTGTCGCAAGATCAGCAAATCTCATCGTATCTTTACCAAACACATATTTACCGACCGTCATGGTTTCGTTTAAATCCGCCTCGCTAAACCCGTGGTAATGGTAATCCAATTCAGGTACACTTGAGGTTTTCCAGCGGTAATAGTTGAGTGGGTCAAGGTTTGCTTGTGTGTAACCACGGAAGCGGTATGCGTTAATCCATTGCAATAGACGCACTTGTTTGGTGCTTGCTTCTGGATCGACGACAGTTACGGCTTCCGGAATGTTTTCACGGGCTAGTTTGCGGAAATAATCACGCACTTGAGAATGGGGTTGTTCAACCACTGTGGTTGAAGGGAAGGAATCAAAAATGGCTTTCCAAGACGCATCAATGGAGTGTGGATCGTCTAGATATTGTTCGTAAATTTCTTCTACGTAAGCCTGGTTCGAGCCTCCGAAAGGGCTGGAGGCGAGCCAATCATCAAAGTTTTTGTATTGATATTGCATAGCAGTCTAACCTTTATGGGTTGTATAGGACTTATCAATTATACTCTAATTTTGGAGTGAGAACTGTGAGCAATGTCATATTTTTAACAAACTTTTAGCAAATCGAGGAGGAAAATTGACCGCATTGAGATGCTCATAATGAATGAAGCAATGAGTATGCCTTCGTATTTGCCTCTGCCAAATCTCCTCAACCCCTCTTTGATAATAAAGAGGAGGATTTTATTAGGGTACTTCAATATTATTTTTCTACATTACTAAAATGTATATGAAACAATGATTCTATTTTTATAAAGGATCCCTGTACAACCCAAACATC
>NZ_MUXX01000017.1 GCF_002015045.1 Haemophilus paraphrohaemolyticus | reverse complement strand
ATGTTATCAGGTTGTACCTTTTTTCTGTCCCTCTCCCACAAGGGGAGAGAGTAAAAAAACATAGATGAGCTTAATAAACCATGAAAAAAATCCTCCTATTAAATGGCCCTAACCTCAATATGTTGGGCAAACGCGAGCCACAAATTTACGGCTCACAAACGCTTGCCGATATTGAAACACACCTACAAAATGAGGCGGCAAAACGTGGTTATGAACTAGATTATTTCCAAGCCAACGGCGAGGAACCAATTGTAAACCGCATTCACCAAGCCTTTGGCAACGTGGATTTTATCATCATCAACCCTGCAGCGTTCACCCACACCAGCATTGCTTTGCGAGATGCGTTGTTGGCGGTGGCAATTCCTTTTGTGGAAGTGCATCTGTCCAACGTTCACGCCCGTGAACCTTTTCGCCATCACTCTTATTTGAGCGATGTCGCAAAAGGCGTGATTTGCGGATTAGGTGCAAAAGGGTATGATTACGCGCTTGATTTTGCGATTTCACAGTTGGAATCGTAGGGTAGGATTTATACCACCAAAATTATTGAAATGTTAATCAGTGGGATAAATCCCACCCTACAAGAGAATAAAAATGTCAGTCAAATACGAAAAATTTATCGTGCTATGCAACGGGCTTTCTCGCTTGTTGGGCAACATTGTGAAAATCTCGGGCTATCCGTTCCACGCCCTATTTCCGAAAAAACGCTTTACCATTCCAGAATTTAGCCCTGCGAAGTTGAAGACCTCTCGTCAAGACAAAATTAACCGCACTATTTGGCAGACCAACTATTCCAACAAAGTGACCTTGCCAATGTATTGCAACTATTTGTTCAACCGCTTGATGTCGCTCAGCTACGATTACCGCTACGTCAGCACCGAAGCACGCGAAGAATACATTAAAGCCCACGCTGAACCACACGTTTTTGCCGCTTACAGCCAGCTTACCGATGGTGCCGCCCAAGCAGATTTTTGGCGTGTCTTTACTCTTTGGCGTGAAGGTGGCATTTACATTGATATCGATGGGCATTTGGTTTTCCCTCTCTCACAAATTATTGCAGAGCAAGATTCGGAAGTGCTAATCAAACGCCGAGATAAATACACCAACTTCTTCCTAGCGTGCGAAGCAGGGCATCCGATTATGAAAGCCACGTTAGATTTAATTGTGGAAAATATTGAAAACCGTCGTATTGACGGCGGCGTTTTTGCGATGACGGGGCCAGAAACATTAAATGCAGTGATTGGTACTCAAACGGTAAATACCCGCCGCGACAAAATTACTTGCACTCAAGGCACATTCACTAACGAGCATTTCCAATATATCGACAAACCACGTAGTAAGTGGAATTACAAAAAGAATGAGGAATTGCTCAAATAGGTAGAAATAAAGGCATAATTAGCCAAAAACCAACTCTTTTTGTCCATTATGCCTATAAAATAACCAGTGATATTCGTTTTCTATGGATTAACGCTATAAATTCGCCTATCGCCTTACTTTCCTACACCTTACTGATGGGAATAAACTATCCCATCGTTCGCTTTATGATCTTTCAGTTTGATCTGCTCAACAACAATTCCGTACGTGCTTTGGCAGGTAGTTTGCTCTTTCTTGCCATTTGTATTTGCAAGTTTCGGGAAGAATTTTACCACTTTCTGGCAGTTTGTTTAATGCGTTGGCAATGCCCTTGGCGGTTATCGTAGCGGTATTCACTTTTGCAGATGGGCGTAAGCGGGCGTTTAATCGTCATTTTTTGCTTGGTGCAATATGTTTATTAGGCGGTTCATTTTTCTTTATTTCAGCGAAAACCGCAGGGCAAAAGTTTGAAAAAAGCATAGAAAATGAAATGTAGGGCGAGCAATGCAAGCCCTACAAGCGGTTGAAATATCTATTTCAAATGGAATTTTTGCATAATAAATTTTAGCACCACTCCATAAAGTGGTAAGAATAGCAGCAGACTGACAAAAAGCTTGAATGCATAATCTACCGTACCGATGGTGAACCAATGCTCTGCCATATAAACGTCTTCGCTTTGATAGAAAGCAACTGCAAAGAAGACGAAGGTGTCGATCATCGTACCGAAAATGGTCGAGCAAGTTGGTGCAAGCCACCACGATTTGCCTTGGCGTAGGCGATTAAACACCAAAATATCTAAAATCTGACCTACAGCATAACCGCTGAAACTGGCTAGTGCGATGCGGAATACAAAGAAATTAAATTCGCTTAGTGCGGAGAAACCTTGGAACTGTGTTTCAAAAAACAGCACTGAAATCACATAGCTGATCAGTAAGGCAGGGAACATTACCACGAAAATAATTTTGCGTGCTAGCTCAGCGCCAAATACCCGCACCGTTAAATCTGTTGCTAAAAAGATAAATGGGAATGTGAATGTGCCCCAGGTAGTTGGGATGACATAACCGGTAAAGGGTACAGTGATTTCAAAGGTGCGTTGTACTAAGAAATTGCTGATAGTTAAGATAAAAATATGGAAAAAGGCTAAAAGTTTCAGAGAAGATCGCTTTTGCGGATCAGAAAATGGGATTGGGTAATGCATAATTTTCCTTTTTAGTAGAGATTGGGGTTAGGGAACCCAGAAAAAACAAAGGGCGAATAATACGCCCTTTGTGTGAAAGATCAAGCAATGTTGCAAATTTATGCTAGAAATTGACCGCTTGTAGAAAACTACACTCGCTCAAATGCCAGTACTTTATGTTCCAATTTACGCAACAGCACAGTCATAATGCCAGTGATCACAAGATAAATCGCCCCAGCAATACCGTAAATGCTAATTGCATCATATTCTGTGCCGTAAAGCTGTTTAGCGTAGCCCATAATATCTAAAATCGTGATCGTGGAGGCAAGTGATGTGCCTTTGAAAACCAAAATGATTTCGTTGCTGTAAGAAGGTAACGCTCGTTTTAATGCATACGGGATCAAGATTTTGAGCGTATCTAAACGGCTTAAACCTAATGCTGCACAAGTTTCCCATTGCCCTTTCGGAATCGCTTTTACTGCTCCGTGGAAAAGTTGCGTTGAGTATGCCGCACTATTTAGTGCTAAAGCCAATACTGCACAAAACCACGCATCAGAAAATAATGCCCAAAGTGGACTTTGTGTGAGCCATTCAAATTGACCCGGCCCGCTGTAAATTAAGAAAAATTGCACTAATAGCGGCGTGCCTGTAAAGAGCATCAAATAGCCATTGACTAAGCTTTTCACGAATTTATTTTCCATTGAAAGCAAGAATGTGAAAATGATCGCCAACACAAATGCAATCATTAACGACACCGCCATTAAGCTAAGGCTAGTTGGAATACCTTGTGCGATAACTAAGAAATAATCCCACATTATTTGCCTCCTCGCTCAAAACGAGTGAAACGCAGTTCAAGACGGCGAATAATCATTTGGCTAATCAAGGTAATTGCAAGGTAAATCAATGCTACAAAACCATACCACGTAAAGGGTTGATGTTCGTTAGTGTTGATTAAGTCCGCTTGACGCATTAAATCATCCACTCCTATGAGGGAAACCAGCGCAGTATCTTTTAACAACACGAGCCATTGGTTACTTAAACCAGGCAAAGCGTGTCTCCACACTTGAGGCATAATGATGTGAATGAAAGTGTAACGGCGACTTAAACCTAACACCGCACCACTTTCCCACTGTCCGTTCGGAATCGCTTGAATTGCCCCACGCAGTGATTGTGAAGCATAGGAAGCAAAAATTAAGCTTAACGCCAGCACACCGCTATTAAAGGCACTAAATTCGATGTATTCGCCTGTGATTTTTTCGATCAGCTCAGTTGAACCGAAATAGATTAACAACACGACCAAAATTTCAGGTAAACCACGCATTAAAGTGAGAAAAACCGTGGTTGGTTTGCTGATGCAAGCGGTCTTATTCATCTCCAAACTTACAAAAAGCATGGAAAGTAATAAGCCAACGACAAGCGACGCCAGTGCAAGCCCAAGCGTCATGAGCGTTGCACTGTAAATTAAAGGAAGATATTCGGTAAACATAGCTTACTTGTTTGTCATCCATTTATCGTAGATTTTTTGGTATTCGCCGTTCGCTTTAATAGTTGCTAAACCTTTGTTTAACTCATCTACAAGATCTTTGTTGCCTTTGTTGATCGCAATCCCCAAACCATTACCAAAGTATTTTTGGTTAGTCACTTTTTCACCCACAAAGGTTAAATCCGTTTCTTTTGAAAGCATATCGGCTAATACGGCAGTATCGCCGAAGATTAAATCAATACGCCCATTTTTTAAGTCTAAGATTGAATCTTGAATTGAGTTATACGCTTTAGGAGCGTATTGTTTTGCTTCGGCTACAACATATTGTTGGAAAGTTGTCCCATTTTGTACGCCTACGTTTTTCGCTGTGTTTAAGTCTGCTTTACCTTTTAGGGCAATGAAACTTGCTGAGCTATCATAATAGACATCAGAGAAAAGCACTTGTTTGCTACGTGCTTCGGTGATGTCCATTGCGGAAATTACACCATCAATACGTTTTTGTTTTACCGCCTGCACTAAGCCGTCAAAAGAGAGACTTTTAAATGAGCAGTTTGCTTGGATTTCTTTACAAATTGCATTGGCAATATCGACGTCAAAACCGATGATTTCACCTTTTTCGTTGGTGGTTTCAAACGGTGGGTAGCTTGGTTCCATTGCGAAAGTTAAATCTTTTGCTTGTGCGGAGAAAGTTGCGAATGCAATAGAGGATGCGATAAGTAATTTTTTCATAAGAAAGTCCTTATTAAATGTGTGTTTAATTATTCAGAGTGAGAAAGATATTGAGCAAACTCTGCGGTTTTTGGCTGTTCAAAACAACTTGAATCGCCTTGCTCAATAATATGCCCTTTCTCCATATACACCACTTTGGTTGCTACTTTGCGAGCTACGCCCACTTCGTGCGTCACAATTACCTGCGTGATGCCTGTATTTTTTAATTCCTTAATAATATCAACCACTTGTGCAGTGATTTCTGGGTCTAGTGCTGCGGTTGGTTCATCAAATAACAACACTTGCGGTTGCATCATCAAAGCACGAGCAATCGCCACACGTTGTTGTTGACCGCCAGAAAGTTGTAGCGGAAAACGCTCAACAAATTCGCCTAAACGTAAGCGTTCTAAATGGTTTTTTGCCTGTGTAATCGCTTCTTCTTTCGATATTCCCAACACTTTCATTGGAGCTTCAATCAGATTTTGTAGCACGGTTAAATGGTTCCATAAATGGTATTGTTGGAACACCATTCCCACTTCACGACGTAGTAAAGCGATTTGTTTAGCATCCATTTTTGACGATAAATCAAAGCTGTGTTTTGCCACTTCAAGTGTGCCCTCTTGAGGCACTTCCAATAAATTCAGTGTGCGAATTAACGTACTTTTCCCTGCCCCAGACGGACCAAGCAACACAACCACATCGCCTTTTTCAATATCTAAATTGATATCAAAAAGTGCCTGGTTACTGCCATAGAAAAAATTGACGTGATGAAGACGAATTGCCATTCGTTAAATCCTGTTAAGTAAACTAAATGAATTGAATGAATATTATGAATTTTTGCATAATTATGCAAGAAGTTTTTGAGGAAATTTTTTGAAGGGAAGAATATAAACGCAAAAGCCGAAGGTAATGAACCCTCGGCTAAATATAGGTTAGAGATGAATATTATTCCGAATAATATCTCGAAATTGCCTCTTTCACACCACCATTATTCAAGCAAGCTTCATTTAAAATAGCCATAGAGAAAGTGCCATCATTGCAAATTGCGGTGGATTTCTCAGGTATCATAACAACCTCTTTTTGAGTAGTTTGAGATTGAACAATTGAAGTTTTTCCATTTACATTATCTTCACTAAAGTGAATATTTCTATCTGATGTTTTTGTTTCAGCTGCACCAACAACACTTACATTTCCTTTTGCTACAGAAACAGGTTGGTTGCTACACCCTACCAGCATCATCGTTAAACCAGCTAAACCAAATAAAAATGCTTTATTCATACTAAACTCCTTATTTATTCCATTCAATAATAGAAAAAAAGTTGAAAAGATCAATCCTCAAATATAGGGTAAACTAAGCATTCACAAAGTCTTTGCCTAACTTAATATCCGCTTCTAACACTTCTTCTAATGCTTTTAATTTTTCTTGCTCATATTCGCTTAACTGACCAATTGGTAGCAACTCTTCCACCCCCGTTAAACCGAAACGCACAGGGTGAGCAAAGAACTCTGGGTAGCCACTGTCTTTTTTGCTTTCTACGTAAGCGTAACGAACACAGTCTTCACCTAGTAATGCTTTGAATACTGCTACAGCAAAACGTGCACCCGCTTCTGCCATAGAAAGAGTTGCTGATCCGCCACCAGCTTTAGCTTCAACCACTTCTGTACCAGCATTTTGGATGCGATAAGTTAAAGATTCAATCTCTTCTTGAGTAAAATCAATTTTACGACCTTCAGATAACGCTTGAGAAAGCAGTGGAAGAATGGTTGGACCAGAGTGACCACCGATTACAGGCACTTTCACGGTTTCAGCGTGTTTTTCTTTTAATTCAGACACGAAACTTTTCGCACGCACAACGTCTAAAGTGGAAACACCAAATAATTTACGTTTGTCGTATACACCTTTTTTACGTAATACTTCTGCTGCTAATGGCACTAAAGTATTTACAGGGTTACTTACGATACCAATACAGGCATTTGGGCAAACATCAGCCACTTTTTCGATAAGATTTTTAATGATGTTACCGTTGATGTTGAATAAATCTGCACGGGTCATACCAGGTTTACGAGCTACACCTGCCGTAACAAGCACCATATGTGCATCTTTTAATGCAGCCGCTAAGTTATCTTCGCCTGCATAACCGATGGCTTTTACAGAGGTTGCAATATGGCTAATATCTACTGCAACACCTGGCGTCACAGGTGAAATATCATAAAGAGCAAGTTCTGTTCCCACTGGTAAGCGTAATTTTAACAATAATGCCAGCGTTTGACCGATACCGCCTGCGGCACCTAAAAGGGTTAATTTCATAAGAAACTCCTATTAAATAAAAGAATTTAATTTCAAAATTAGGTTAATTTTAACAGATTTTTACCTAGTAAGGGGGATTTGTTCCGTTGAAAATATAATCTAAATCAAGCTTTTGCAAGATAATGATTTTCTTCACAGAGAAAGTTAACGGAATAAATTGCTTTTTCTGCATAGATACGCAAAAATCTTGCATATAAATTGAATTTTTAATCAAAAAGGAAACCCATGGATAAACTTTCCGAAGCATTTAAAGCCCTGTTAAAAGAAGAAAAATTTGGCTCACAAAGTGAAATTGTGACCGCTTTACAAGATCAAGGCTTTGAAAACATTAACCAATCTAAAGTCTCTCGAATGCTCTCTAAATTCGGCGCAGTTCGTACCCGCAACACCAAAATGGAAATGGTTTACCAATTGCCGAATGAATTGGGCGTGCCGACCACCTCCAGCCCATTGAAAAACTTGGTTGTGGATATCGATCATAATGATCTGTTGATCGTAGTGAAAACTAGTCCTGGGGCGGCACAGTTGATTGCACGGCTGCTCGATTCCATCGGCAAAAGCGAAGGCATTTTAGGCACAATCGCTGGTGACGACACTATTTTTATTACCCCAACGCGTGGCACGGACATCGACGACTTAATGCAAACTGTCCGCACCTTGTTTGAAAGCTCGTTCTAATGAAGATTTTACTCACTGGCGGCACGGGGTTTATCGGCTCTCATTTAGTCCCGCTTTTGCTAGAAAAAGGGCATAAACTCACGCTACTCAGCCGAAAAAAACAGATAGATCAAGCGGTCAAATTTGTGCAAACTCTTGCAAATTTTAGTGATTTAAATGAATTTGATGCCGTGATTAACCTCGCGGGCGAACCGATTTTTGATAAACGTTGGACAGAAAAGCAGAAGCAAAAATTGCTCGACAGTCGCGTGCGACTGACTGCTCAGCTTGCCGATCTCTTTGCCAAAAGCACACTGCCGCCTGCCGTGTTTATTTCTAGCTCTGCCACAGGCTTTTATGGCAATTTACCAACAGACGAATATGGTAATGAAAACACACCTTCAAGCGGTGGATTTACAGCAGAATTATGCAAACAGTGGGAGGCAGAGGCATTAAAAACAGCAGCCACTACAAGGCTTTGCCTTATCCGCACGGGCATTGTACTTTCCGAACAAGGTGGGGCATTAAAAAGAATGCTCCCACTTTATCGCTTAGGGCTTGGAGGGAAATTAGGCAATGGCAAACAGCATTGGGCATGGATTGCATTAAAGGATTATTTACGTGCCCTATGTTTCTTATTGGAAAATCCGAACTGCGTTGGGGTGTATAATTTCGTTTCGCCTTATCCTGTGACCAATGCGGAATTCAATTGCTGGATGGCAAAGCGGTGTCGTATACCTGCATTCTGCCACGTGCCTGCTTTTGTATTGAAATGGCTACTTGGCGAACGTTCGGCAATCTTGTTGGATAATCAACCACTTGTACCAACACATTTGTTGGCGGATGGGTTTGGGTTTAAATACCCTGATTTGAATTTTTTAAATATAAAATTTTCGTAAATTTATTAGCTAATTTCTTCGCCTTTGCTTCTGCCAAATCTCCCTACCCCCTCTTTGTGAAATGGTAGGAGAGATTTGGTGGTATCTATTAACGAAGAAATTAAGTCACAACACCTAGGAATATTTATGCTACTCGACATCCTCTACCTCGCCATCGGCTTAATTCTCCTTGTTTGGAGTGCCGATAAATTTGTGGACGGCGCATCTGCCACTGCACGCTACTTGGGGCTTTCGCCTCTACTTATCGGCATTGTGATCGTAGGCTTTGGCACATCCACGCCTGAAATGCTCGTCTCTGCATCTTCCGCATTAGACGGAGCATCTGGCTTAGCGTTAGGCAACGCTTATGGCTCGAACATCGCCAATATTGCGCTGATCTTAGGAGCAACCGCGGTGATCTCGCCCATTTTAGTGGCAAAAGATGTGCTCAAAAAAGAGCTGCCTGCATTGCTGGCGATTACCGCACTTTCTGCCTATTTTTTAACTGATGCGACAGTTACTCAAACAGAAGCGGTCATTTTATTGGTCGTTTTTGTCATTTATATGGGTTGGCGAATTTGGGAGGCGAGAAAATCGCCTGATGCGGCTAAGGAAGAAGAAAACCAAGTGCCCGTTTCGCTTAAAAAATCGGTATTCTGGCTTGTAGTCGGCTTATTGCTGTTAATGGCAAGCTCAAAACTGATGGTAGTCGGTGCAGTGTCGCTTGCCAAAGAATTGGGCGTGAGCGATTTAGTTATTGGTTTAACCATTGTAGCGGTGGGTACCTCTTTACCTGAGCTAGCATCTTCCATTATCGCAGCACGCAAAGGCGAATCTGATTTAGCCCTCGGCAATATTGTCGGCTCAAACCTCTTTAATACCTTGGTGGTAGTTGGCATTGCAGGAGTAATTAGCCCAATGCACGTTGAGCCTGATATTTTCAGCCGCGATATGCTGGTGATGTCTGCACTTACAGTGCTACTCGCTCTCTGCTGCTATCCATTCAGTCGCAAAAAACAAGGTAAAATTACCCGCTTTGAGGGATTTCTTTTGATACTCTGTTTTGTAGGCTATACTCTCTATTTACTTAAAAGTGTGATTTAAAATGTTACGTATTCTGATACTTCTCGTAAGTCTCTGCCTCTCGCTCAATGGTCAGGCAGGCTTATTTGATAAAAAACCGACTTTCCTTACAAGCCAACAAGCTTTCCAATTTGAAGCCAAGCAAACGGACAACCAATTAGCGTTAAATTGGCAGATTGCAGATGGCTACTACCTCTACCAAAAAGAGATGCAAATTATCCCAACACAAGCCGAATTGGGCGAATGGCAATTTCCGCCAGCGGAACGCCATCAAGATGAATTTTTCGGCGATGTGGAAATTTTCCGCAACGAATTGGCGTTACAGATTCCGCTAAAATCAGCCCAAAATGGCTCAGTTGAAATTCATTACCAAGGGTGCACCAAAGGCTTCTGCTACCCGCCTGAAACGGTAAACGTACCACTACAAAACCTGGACACACAGGCGGTTAATTCTGCTCAAAATTTTGCAAATCCTACTGAAAATTCGACCGCTTCTCACCCTACGGTGATTAGCCAACAAGACCAGCTAGCAAGCCAACTGTCTGAAAATCGCTTATCGATCGTTTGGTTTTTCGTACTAGGTTTAGGTTTGGCATTTACCCCGTGTGTCTTGCCAATGTTGCCGTTGCTATCAGCCATTGTCATTGGTAATCAAGAACGTCCGAACAATATAAAAGCCTTATTACTTAGCCTAACTTATGTTCAAGGTATGGCTCTGACTTATACCTTGCTCGGTTTAGTAGTGGCAGCAATCGGCTTGCCATTCCAAATTGCCTTGCAGAGCCCACCTGTGCTGATCGGTTTGGCGATTTTATTTACTTTGCTGGCGGCTTCAATGTTTGGTTTGTTTGAAATTCGCTTGCCAAATGCGTGGCAACAAAAGTTGAATGCACTCAGCCAAAAACAATCGGGTGGTGCATTCGGTGGCGTGTTTATCATGGGGATAATCGCAGGCTTGGTTGCCTCACCATGCACCTCTGCCCCACTTTCAGGTGCATTGCTTTACGTGGCTCAAAGTGGAGATCTATTCACTGGTGGCTTAGCACTTTATTTGCTCGCACTTGGAATGGGTATTCCACTAGTGTTGATCACTCTCTTTGGTAACAAAATTCTGCCAAAATCGGGCGATTGGTTGCTAAAAGTAAAAACCGCCTTCGGTTTTGTAATGTTAGCGTTACCGATTTTCCTAATTGCCCGCTTATTACCAACTCAAATTGAACCCTTACTTTGGTCTACTTTAGCATTGGTATTCTTAGGTTGGCTCATTAGCGTTATTCCTGCTACAGGTGTGTTAAAAAATGCGATTCGCATTGGTTTGTTTGCACTGTTTGCTTTATCTGCCTACCCGTGGGCAAATCTTGTATGGAGCAATGGCTCACAGGCTATAGAAACCACATCACACCTGAAATTTACCCGCATTAGTTCATTGGCTGAATTGGACGCACAACTTGCTGAAGCCAAGGGCAAAAAAGTGATGTTTGATCTTTATGCCGACTGGTGCGTGGCGTGTAAAGAGTTCGAAAAGTACACATTCTCAGATGCCAAAGTACAACAAAAATTGGGCAAAATGGTGGTGCTCCAAGTAGATATGACCCGTAACTCCGCTGAAAACGATGCCATTATGCAACGCTTCCAAATCTTAGGCTTACCAACAATTTTGTTCTTTGATGAACAAGGGCAAGAAATTAGCCGAATGCGCGTAACAGGATTTTTAGATGCTGAACAATTTTTGAATTGGCTAAATCAATAACAAAGTAGGCATGGAAACGAAATAGCAGCTGCAAAAACAGCTGCTATTTTTGTTATAACGCAGAGAATGCTTTATCTGCCGCTTGTAACGTCGCTTCAATATCCTCATCTGAATGAGCAAGCGACATAAAGCCTGCTTCAAATGCAGATGGAGCAAGATAGATGCCTTGTTCAAGCATTAAGTGGAAGAAGCGGTTAAATTTTGCTGCGTCACATTTCATCACTTCTTGGAAGCTAGTTACTTCAGTTTGCTCGGTAAAGAATAAACCGAACATCCCACCCACATATTGCACCACAAATGGTACATTGTGTTTGGCTGCCAATGTTTTTAAGCCTGCTGCTAAGGTTTTAGTTTTCTCGGCTAATTTTTCTTCATTGCCTGCTTTGGAAAGCTCGGTTAAGCAAGCTAAGCCCGCCGCCATTGCGATTGGGTTGCCTGAAAGTGTGCCCGCTTGGTAAACAGGCCCTGTTGGGGCAATTGCTTCCATAATTTCACGTTTACCACCAAATGCACCTACTGGCATCCCACCGCCAATAATTTTACCGAGCGTAGTTAAATCTGGTTTCACATTGTAGTAAGCTTGTGCTCCACCAAGTGAAACGCGGAAGCCTGTCATCACTTCATCGATAATAAATACCGTGCCATATTGGTCGCAAAGCTCACGTAAACCCTGTAAAAAACCTGCTTTTGGCGGCACGCAGTTCATATTGCCCGCCACAGGTTCTACGATCAAACAAGCAATTTCATTTGGATATTGCTCGAATGCTTGTTTTACCGAATCTAAATCGTTGTAAATGCAAGTAATGGTATGCTTCGCAAAATCTGCTGGCACGCCTGGCCCGCTTGGCTGACCAAGAGTTAATGCGCCTGAACCAGCTTTCACTAATAAGCTGTCTGAATGCCCATGGTAGCAGCCTTCAAATTTAATAATTTTATCGCGACCAGTATAACCGCGTGCTAAACGAATTGCCGACATTGTCGCTTCTGTGCCCGAACTTACCATTCTCACTAATTCAATAGAAGGCACAAGTTTACAAACAAGTTCAGCGAGCGTGATTTCACTCTCGGTTGGAGCACCAAAACTCAAACCATTCGGCACCGCTTTTAACACGGCATCAATAATTGTGGGGTGGTTGTGCCCCAAGACCATCGGGCCCCACGAGCCAACGTAGTCGATATAACGTTTGCCATCGCTGTCGATAATATATGCACCTTCTGCTTTCTCAATAAAAACAGGCGTACCACCTACACCTTTGAATGCACGCACAGGCGAGTTTACCCCGCCAGGGATGACTTTCTGCGCTTTTTCAAAGAGTTGTTCTGATTTTGACATAATAAATTCCTCGTAATAAATTCGGGGCTATTTTACTGAAAAATAAGCAGGGCGGGAATAATCAATAAGCGGTTATTTTTCGGCATAATCTTGCAAAAAATTTTCAAGATCTTCACCTTTGTGCTATTCTTCGCATAATTTTTTATCACACTATTTTAGGAAAAAATATGATGTGGCTGACCTTTGTAGCCGTTGTAATCGTTTCCTTTGCCTCGCTGATTTTTATGCGCCCTGTGGCAGAAAAAATCGGCTTGGTAGATAAACCTAATTTCCGTAAACGCCATCAAGGATTGATTCCATTAATCGGCGGTATTGCACTTTTTTTAGGCAATTTAACCTATTACGCATTTCAATATGACACCATGCCGTTGCCAGGTTTGTACCTGCTTTCAGTAACCATTTTGTTGGTTATCGGCGTATTGGACGACCGCTTTGACATCAGCCCCGCATTGCGTGCAGGCATTCAAGCCGTGCTCGCAGGTGCAATGATTTACAGCGGCCTAGAACTCGAAAGCCTAGGGCAAATCATTGCTCCATTTAGCATCAAACTTGGCTTTTTCAGCTTACTCTTTACCGTGTTTATCACCATTGGCGTGATCAATGCGTTCAATATGGTAGATGGCATTGACGGTTTACTTGCAGGGCTTTCTAGCGTAAGTTTTGCGGGCATCGGTGCGTTGATGTGGATTAACGGCGAACATGCCATCGCTTACTGGTGTTTAGCAATTGTACTCACACTTATTCCGTATGCGATGTTTAACTTAAGCGTATTCGGCGCGAAATGGAAAGTCTTTATGGGCGACTCAGGCAGCACGCTGATTGGCTTTACCATCATCTGGATGTTGCTATTAAGCACCCAAGGGCAAGGGCATGCCATCAGCCCAATCACAGGTTTATGGCTGATTGCCGTGCCGTTGATTGATATGGTGGCGGTGATTTTCCGCCGTTTGAAAAAAGGTAAAAGTCCTTTCAGACCCGACCGCTTGCACTTGCACCACTTGCTGATGCGTGCAGGTTTAACCTCCCGCCAAGCGCTTGCTGTGATCACCTTCTGGGCAGCCGTTTGCGCCACCATTGGCGTACTTGGCGAAGTGAATTATTGGGATCAATCTTCAATGGTGATTGGCTTTATCGCACTGTTCTTCCTTTACGCTTACAGCATCGTGCGTGCGTGGAAAATCACCCGCTTTGTCAGACGATTGAAGCGGAGAGTAAGAAAAAATTCAGTGAAGCATTCTTAGCACCTAGGGCTTTTGTCCTAGGTTACGCATAATTCAGCCCCGATGGGGCTGTTTCTTTTCAAGATGGATAATCCTATGTTTAAAAAAATTCTAAACACAATTTTACTCACCGCTATCGGTGCAGGTTTAGGCGCAACAACCGCCCATTATCAGCCTACGCAATGGCAAGTCCAAGCTCAATTTACTGCCCCGAAAATGGAGGAATTAGGTAACTATTTTTCCCTTTTTTCCACCTTCCAACTGGTTTCTGGTGATGCAGAGGCGGTGGATGTCAGCAAAATGGAAAGCAAAGCAACCCAAACGACATTTGCAATTTTCTCGCAAAATTTAACCGCTAGCGAGCCACGCATTGCCTTTTTAAGTCAACAGCCAAGTGTACAACAACGTGCCGAATTAGAAGGATTATCCGCAAAAGCCTATGCCGAAAAATTAGCACAAGGTTTCCAAAGCAGCGTGAATGGAAATGCGGTAAATGTAAGTTTTTCTTCATATAACCTCGCCGATGTGGATAACTTATTTGTGGAATACTTAAAAAGCGTAAATGCCACAACTCGCACCGCATTGAACAACGAACTTATCAACAAATGGAAAGCATTATTCCAACAAGTTAAAACGGCGGCAGAAGCAAAATTAGATGCCTCTTGGGAAAACAAACTCAAAATGATGCAATCGGTTCAACCGCTAGACAATAACCTTGTTGCCTTCCATTTTGCGAAAAATGCTAGCCTAAATGCCATTCCGAAACCTTATCTGATTTTTGCAGGATTAGGCGCCATTGCAGGCTTTATAATGAGTTTGATTGCATTGGCTATGTTAAACGTAAGAACGAAAAAACAAGTAAGTTAATTAAATACGCAATGGAAAGCGGTCGTTTTTAGTAAAAAATTACCAAAAACGACCGCTTGCGTTTTCTTTTGATAGGAATTTTTGTGAAAAAACAACCTTCTCTTTTTGGTGGTGCGTGCATCATTACGGGCGTTTGCGTGGGGGCTGGAATGCTCGGTTTGCCGATGTCTGGTGCGGGGGCGTGGACGGGCTGGACGCTCGCGGCGATTACGCTGACGATGATCACGATGACGCTCTCAGGCTGGCTATTGCTGGAAGTATATCAAGACCATCCCATTCGCTCTTCTTTTAACACCGTCACCCAAGCAGTGCTAGGCAAGCCTATTAACATTATTAACAATCTGGCAGTCTATTTTGTTGGTGGTATTTTGCTCTACGCCTATATCACGGCTTCAGGCGATATTCTGCAAAACTTAGCCAAGCCATATCTTGATTTTGGCGAGGTAAGCGCTCGAATTTGGTCGGTCATTTTCGTCGTGATTTTTTCATTTTTCGTTTGGCACTCCACCCGTTTGGTTGATCGCATCTCAATTGTACTAATTTCCTTTATGGCGATTTCATTCTACTTAAGCATTTCAGGGTTGATTAACCATATCAATTTGAACACGCTGTGGGATTTACCGAATGAGAACAGCGAATATGCCAAATACAGCCTTTCGGTGTTGCCGATTGCACTGACTTCGTTTGGCTACCATCACTCAGTTTCTTCCATGCGAGCCTATTATGGCGAAGAACGCAAGGCAAAATGGGCGATTGCGGGCGGCACTTTTATTGCGCTGGTGCTTTATTTACTCTGGGTCATCAGCATTTTTGGCGTATTGCCACGTGAAAATTTTGCCCCAATTTTGGCAAGCAATGGCGATTTAGGCGTGCTGTTACAACATATTGGCGAACAGATCGAAGTGGGGCAAATTTCGCAAACCTTGCATGCTTTTTCGATTGCCGCGATTTTATCCTCATTTATTGGCGTGGGACTTGGTACTTTTGATTTCTTGGCGGATTTCTTTGGCTTTGCTGATGATAAAGCGGGCAGAACCAAATCTTGGGCGGTTACCTTTTTACCGCCATTGATTTTCTCGCTGCTCTCACCACTTGGCTTTTTAAAAGCGATTGGCTATGCGGGCGCCATTGCAACACTTTGGACTTGTATTATCCCCGCGTGGCTGGCTTACAAAACGAAAAAAGGCAATCAAGCGGTCATTTTTTTAGTTTTTATTTTCGGCATCTGCACCGCAATTTTCCATTTGTTGGCGATGGCAGAAAAATTGCCGATGTTTAAGGGCTAGCATGAAAATAACAAAAGCTGAAAGGGTTCATTTACATCATTTCAGCCTTTTACGTTTATCTCACCGCCATTTGGAATAACACCACTTCTGCTTGACAGCTAAATTCAATCCACATCTGCATTAAAAAGCCATCTGCAAGCGGTTTGATTTCTGACTTAATTTGACAAGCCTCTGTTTCCACCGATTTTGCTTTTTGCGTGAAAAATTCGACCGCTTGTTTTGCTTGTGCTTCGCTATCATAAACAGCCTCAAAGGCAATTTGGCGATCAGCATTGTCTAACATTGAGTCACCTTTTAATTTACACATATTGCGGGCTTCGTCCGCTTTTTGTTGGAGTGTTTTTGACATTTTAAATTCCTCAATCAATAAAAACAAATACCATTATAGTACGCTCACATAAGAAATGAGGCAAAAGATTAGAGAACAAATTAAAGAAAAAACAATAACGTAGATAGGAAAATTTTAGACATAAAAAAAGCACCTCAAGGTGCTATCATTTATTTTCTATTGTAAGAAATGGAGCGGGAAACGAGGCTCGAACTCGCGACCCCGACCTTGGCAAGGTCGTGCTCTACCAACTGAGCTATTCCCGCATAATTTTAGTTATTTTAAATGGTGCCCGAGGCCAGACTTGAACTGGCACGCCCCGAAAGGCGAGGGATTTTAAATCCCTTGCGTCTACCGATTCCGCCACTCGGGCATATTTTAAAATGGAGCGGGAAACGAGGCTCGAACTCGCGACCCCGACCTTGGCAAGGTCGTGCTCTACCAACTGAGCTATTCCCGCATTTAAGTTGCTTTAAAATGGTGCCCGAGGCCAGACTTGAACTGGCACGCCCCGAAAGGCGAGGGATTTTAAATCCCTTGCGTCTACCGATTCCGCCACTCGGGCAACTTTTCATTGCATCATTCAGTAAAACTGAATAACGAGGTGTATTATAGAGAATCTTAAAATTAAGTCAAACATATTTTTAAAAACATCTTTAACATTGCACAAATTAAGTTCAAAATAAGCATTTTTTAGACAAAAATACCCTTTTACTCTCTCGCACCTCAAAAAATTAGATTTCTTTTGTCGCGATTTCTAACACATCTGCAAAATTTGACGTCACAAATGTTGGATTTGCCTGCTCAATTGGCACATTATAGTTGTAGCCGTAAGTTAAACCAACCACATCACAGCCCGCTCTTGTTGAAGCAATCACATCATTTTCAGAATCACCCACAAATAGCAATTCGCTTGGCTGAATACCGAATTTCTTGCAAATAAACCACATCGGGTCTGGATTTGGTTTGATTTTTGGTAATGATTGACCACCTAAGGTTTCACTAAAGAGTGAATAAATCCCAAATGCTCTTAACACAGGCTCAACCAAATGGGTTGGTTTATTGGTAATCACTACCAGTGTAAATCCTTTGGCTTTCAAGGCTTCCAGCGTTTCTTTAACATTAGGATAGAGCGTGCTCTCTTCACACACATAAGTGGCATAAAACTTATCAAAGCTCGCACGCATACTGGTCAATTGCATTGCATCAAACAGTTTGCCCGTGTAATTTACCGCATTTTGGAAGAAAATATCTGCACCTTTCCCCACCCAGCTGAGCACTTTTTCCTGCGTTACCGTTGGCAAACCGTGCTCTAAGAACATCGAGTTCACCACCAACGTTAAATCAGGCAAGGTGTTAATTAGCGTACCATCCAAGTCAAAACCAATTACTTTATATTTAAAAGCCATTTTTATCCCCTTAAAAATTAATAATGAATCACGTTCTCTGCTTGCTGAATGCGTTGTACAACCTTTTGCCCTTCCGCACTCAATAAAAATTGGTAACTACTCTCAGGCAACATTGCAGAAACTTTCTCAAAATCGCCCGCTTGTATCGCTGCTCGTACGCTAGAGGCACTAGTTGCCTGCCCTTCGATCACCTTACGTGGCACAACCACACACCCAATCCCCGCTTTCGGCAATTCTGCTTGCATAATCTGATTGTAAAGGTTAGTTACACGGCTAAATGGCTCTTCACCCACATAACGGCGTTGAATTCCCAATGCTTTGGCTATCTGACTGAAAATCTGCAAATCAAGCAATGCATTACTCTCAATCACCGCATTTTCATTCTCTTGGAAATAGCTTGGAAAGGTTACAGAACTAATCATATAAGACGCAGTTTCATGGCAATAAACATTTGGTAAATGCACCACACCCGCTTCTACCAACTGCTTACGCACTGAAAATGGCACGAGGCTTTTATCTTCGCTCACCACAAACAGATGCACGATATCATTCTCACATGAAGCCTTTTCAACCAAATACTGGTGGCCAAGCGTAAACGGATTGGCGTTCATCACAATCGCTGCAACTCGCTGCCCTGCCTGCATTTTGGGCACGCAAGCGGTCAGATTTTCTAAATAATTTGCAAAGCCCTTACGTTGATTTTCCATAAACACCAATTTATCTTTAATACGTGCAATTTCATAAAAACCTAAGCTCTGGAAAAACTTTGCGGAATTACATTTAGTGTAAAGAAAAATATGCGAATTACCCCGCTCGTATTGCTCGTTAATCAAATGGGTCACAATCGCATTCATCAGCCCCTCACCTTGATGTACTGAGGAAACTGCCAAACATCGCAAACTATTGGCAAAACAACTTCCCGTTGCGATAATTTCACCCTCTTCATCATACATCGCACAGGTGTAATCTAAATTCGGGTCGCGTTTAATCCCTTCCTCAGCTAACAATTTATCAATCGCCTGATAAGCCCGCTTATCAAACGCCATCACACGGTCAATTGGGTAATCTGCCATCTATTTCTCCTTGTTGAATTATTCTACACGCCAGAAAATAAAATGCCAAAAGGGTTGTGGGAAATTTCTTATTGTTTATTTTTAACTCGTTTCAATATAATACACAAATATACCCACGATAGGAGAAAATGCGATGAATACAGAAAATCAAGAATATAATTCGCAAAAAGAACAGATACAAAAGCAAGATTCTCAACCTAGAAAAAACATTGCAGATATTGAACTTGAAATTCCACCACGCTCAAAAGCACAGCGCCGCCCAGTAGAATTTTAAACGTCCTTATCTAAAACAAAACCTTGGATTTCTCCAAGGTTTTATCTATTTATTATAACTTATCTGTTCCCATCAAATTCACATCCAACTGGTTAAACGGAATCACAATGCCCGCTTCGTCAAAAGCCAGTTTAACTTGTTCCAACACGCTGCTATAAGCAGAAGAGGCATCTGATGTGTTTACCCACGCTTGAGCGCCTAATTTCACGCTATTTGCAGCTAACTCACTCACAGAGACATCAGGGGCGGGTGTTGAAAGCACTTTGCCTTCATTCGTGAGAATTTGGAGGATAATCTCTTTGGCTTTTCTCAAATCTGTATCATAGGCAATATCAAATACAAAATTAAGACGGCGGGTATCGTTTGCTGAGTAGTTAGTAATTTTGCCAGAAAACACATTGCTGTTAGGAATAAGTACTGTTTTATTATCAGATGTGCGAAGCTCTAACACTAAAATCCCCATCTGTTGTATCGTACCGACTGTGCCACCCGTTTCAATTTGATCGCCTTTTTGAAACGGTTTGAAAATCAGTAACATCACACCCGCCGCGAAATTTTGTAATGAATTTTGCAACGATAAACCAATCGCCAAGCCCGCAGCACCAATTAATGCGACCAATGAACTTGTGTTAATTCCAAGTTGAGAAAGTGAGGCTATCACGACAATCAGTAGCAGCAAGAAATAGCTGATTGAGCGTATGAAACTTTGTAGCATCTCATCTTTGGTGGAAGCTAACACCGCTTTGCTGAGTAGCTTGCTGATCGCTTTTGCCAACCATTTCCCGATCACAAAAATCGCGATTGCTAGGATAATTTTTGTGCCATACGGAATCATATAATCATTTAAGATGGCATCGAAACTCATCGAATCGACTTTTTTAAGTACCTTCTCGGTGGTCGCTACCACATCAATATTTTGCGTTGCTGTTTGAGCTGTTTCTGACATTTTTGATCCTTTTTGTTGAATTTGCCCGAAAAAGAGGGCGTTTGTGATAGAATTTAGAGCAATATTATCTCTAAATTTCACATTTTATGATAACAGAAAAAGTAATCAGTGCCAGCGTGCAATTTTTTACCATTTCCGATGATGAAGCGGGACAACGTTTGGATAATTTTCTTTTGGCGAAGCTGAAAGGTGTGCCGAAAAGTTTGATTTATCGCATCGTGCGTAAGGGCGAAGTGCGCGTCAATAAAGGGCGAATTAAGCCAGAATATAAACTTCAAGAAGATGATGTCGTGCGTGTGCCACCTGTGCGTGTGGCAGAGAAAAGCGAAGTACCCGTTTCAACCAAACTCAACAAAGTGGCGGAATTAGAGAGCCAAATTTTGTATGAAGATGAAGTGATGTTAGTTATCAACAAGCCTTCTGGCATTGCCGTGCACGGCGGAAGCGGTTTGAGTTTTGGCGTAATTGAAGCCTTGCGTGCATTACGTCCGCAAGCACGTTTCTTGGAATTGGTGCACCGCATCGACCGTGACACATCGGGCATTCTGCTCGTTGCTAAAAAACGCTCAGCATTACGCAATTTACACGAGCAACTGCGTGAAAAAGTGGTGCAAAAAGATTACTTGGCATTAGTACGAGGGCAATGGCAAGCACACGTCAAAGTAGTGAAAGCACCACTACTCAAAAATGAACTTGCAAGCGGTGAAAGAATGGTAAAAGTGAGCGAAGCGGGCAAGCCGTCGGAAACCCGTTTTGTGATTGAAGAGCGCTATCCGTCAGCGACCTTGGTAAAAGCATCACCTGTGACTGGGCGAACCCACCAAATTCGCGTGCATACCCAACACGCTGGGCACCCAATAGCTTGTGATGATAAATATGGCGACCGTAATTTCGACCAGAAAATGCAACAAATGGGCTTAAATCGCCTGTTCTTGCACGCTTATGCTATTCGTTTTGAACACCCAAAAACGGGTGAAGAAATGGTGATTACCGCACCGCTTGATAAAAAAATGAAAGCGGTATTGGCGAAGTTACGAGCGGAAAAATAGCGGTTGAAAAAGGAGAACAAAATGCAAATCCATTTCAAAAACCAACAAAAATCTGACCGCTTGTTGGATTTAACTCACCCGAATATTATGGGCATTTTGAATTTCACGCCCGATTCTTTCTCGGATTCAAGCAAGTTTTTTTCGTTGGACAAAGCCCTCTTCCAAGTTGAAAAAATGCTTAATGACGGGGCAGATATTATCGACATTGGGGGGGAGTCTACCCGTCCGAATGCGGAAATTGTGACCGTTTCGCAAGAAATTGAGCGAGTTGTACCGCTTGTTGAAGCCGTTAGAAGTCGTTTTGATTGCTTGATTTCAGTAGATAGTTCAAAGGCAGAAGTATTCCGCGAGTCAGCAAAAGCAGGGGCGGATATTCTCAATGATATTCGTGCCTTAACCGAACCGAATGCACTAGAGACCGCCGCAGAACTTGATTTACCTGTCTGCATTATGCATATGCAAGGCTCGCCGCAAACGATGCAACAAGCCCCACATTATGAGGATGTCGTCGAAGAAGTGGCAGATTTTTTGAACCACCGCATTTTAGAATGTACGCTTGCGGGTATTCCTAAAGAGCATATTATTTTAGATGTTGGCTTTGGCTTTGGCAAAACTGTTGAACATAATTACCAATTATTGAAACATCTCAAAGCCTTTGTTGATTCTGGCTTCCCTGTGTTAGCAGGGCTTTCCAGAAAATCAATGATTGGGGCAATTACGGGCAAACCTGTGGATCAGCGCGTAATTGGCAGCGTAACGGGGGCATTACTCTCGGTTCAAAACGGAGCAAAGATCGTCCGCGTGCACGATGTTGCCGAAACGGCTGAAGCTTTGAGTATTTGGCAAGCGATGAATAGCGTAGAATAAGGAAGAAAAATGATTAAAGTATATGGCATTAAAAATTGCGACACCGTTAAGAAAGCGTTGAAATGGCTGGCAGACAACCAAATCGCACATCAATTGCACGATTATCGTGTCGATGGTTTAGACACAGTTTGGCTTGAACAAGCAGAACAAGCCTTTGGCTGGGAAGCGTTAGTTAATAAACGCTCAACTACATGGCGCAACCTCGATCAAGCGGTTAAAGAGAACTTCGCTCGTACCACTGCGCTTAAAGTACTCACCGAACAACCAACCCTTATCAAACGCCCGATTATCTTACAAGATGGCAAAGCGTTGATTGGGTTTAATGAAGCAGAATATAAGGCAGCCTTTGGGAAATAAAAAATGAAACAACAAATCATCTCCCTTGCTCAAAACTTAATCCAACGCCCTTCCACCAGCCCCAAAGATGAAGGCTGCCAACAAGTGATTGCGGAACGCTTGCAAGCGGTCGGATTCAACATCGAATGGCTACCATTTGGCGACACGCTCAATTTATGGGCAACACACGGTAAAGGTGAACCTTGCTTTGCCTTTGCAGGCCACACCGATGTTGTGCCTGTAGGCGATGAAAATGCGTGGACTTACCCCCCATTTGAGTCACGTATTGTGGATAACATTCTCTATGGCAGAGGTGCTGCCGATATGAAAGGCTCGCTCGCAGCCCTTGTAGTTGCCGCAGAAAATTTTGTAAAAAATAACCCAAACCATGCTGGCAAAATTGCTTTGCTCATTACCTCCGACGAAGAAGCCGCCGCCAAAGATGGCACAGTAAAAGTAGTTGAAACCTTAATGGCACGCAATGAACCCATCCATTATGCTGTAGTGGGCGAACCTTCAAGTGGTAAAGTGCTGGGAGATGTAATTAAAAATGGCCGCCGCGGTTCAATCACTGCTGAGCTTTACATTGAAGGCGTGCAAGGACACGTTGCTTATCCACATCTTGCCGAAAACCCTGTGCATACTTCGCTTGGATTCTTAACCGAACTCACCACCTATGAATGGGATAAAGGCAACGAATTTTTCCCGCCGACCAGTCTGCAAATCGCCAACATTAAAGCAGGTACAGGCAGCAATAACGTGATCCCAGGGGAGCTTTATGTGCAATTCAACTTACGCTATTGCACAGAAGTAACAGATGAAGTCATTAAATCAAAAGTTTCCGAAATGCTGCAAAAACACGGCTTAACGCATCGAATTAGCTGGAATTTATCGGGAAAACCGTTTTTAGCAGGTAACGGAAAATTAGTCCAAGCCGCCCAACAAGCAATCGAAAACGTGACTCAAATTACACCTTGCCTAGACACCAGCGGCGGCACATCAGACGGACGTTTTATCGCCTTAATGGGGGCAGAAGTAGTGGAGTTCGGTCCACTCAACGCTACCATTCACAAAGTGAATGAATGTGTAAATGTGGACGATTTAGGCAAATGTGGGGAGATTTATTACCAGATTGCGGAGATGTTGCTCTCAAAGTAGCATTTATTGTAGAGGCAAATCACATTTACCCTAAAACATCAAAGGAATATCAGGACTAATGTAATTCGCCCCTACGCTAGAGCAACATAGTTACTACATTTATAATCTTGTTATATAACCAACAAGCGGTCAAAAAAATGCCAAACTTTGCAAATTTAACGGAAATTCTTACAGGCAAAAGCCGTGAGCATTTAATTACTCTGCCGAATCCACTGTCGAACAAACACGCCTTGCAGCCTGAGGCTGTGCAAGCTTTTTTACAGCTGCAACAAGTCGCCCAAAAAGCAGGCTTTAATTTACAACCTGCCAGCACTTTCCGCGATTTTGAACGCCAGAAACTGATTTGGAACGCCAAATTTAATGGCGAGCGTAAAGTGCACAATGATAAAGGCAATGCCATTGAGCTGGAAGGCCTAAGTGATTGGCAAAAATGCCAAGCAATTTTACGCTGGTCTGCTGTACCAGGGGCAAGCCGCCATCATTGGGGCACGGAGATCGATTTCTTCGATCCTGATGTGCTGCCTGCGGGCAAAAAATTGATGCTTGAGCCTTGGGAATACCAAACAGGCGGTTACTTCCAGCGTTTAACCAACTGGTTGTTGGCAAATGCTGAAACGTTTGGGTTTTTCTTCCCGTTTATCCCTGAAAACAGAGAAGACAAGCTAATTGGCGTTGAGCCTTGGCATATCAGCTATTTTCCGATTGCGGAGCTCTATCAACAACAATTCGATGCAAACCACTTAACACAAGCATGGAAAGCGGAAGAGATTGCAGGTAAAGAGACGCTTCTTACCCATTTTGACACACTTTTTAAAGATTATATTTTGTAATGACAATTCAATTGATTAACGAAAATGGCGATGAAAACGTCTTTCAAGCCGTTTGTGAAAAATGGCAATTAAGCCACAATCCAGATGCGATTTTAGCCCTTGTGCAAACCGCTGAACGCTTGGAATTACGCAAATTAGACGAACCCAAATTAGGAGCAATTGCGGTTAATTTTGTGGATGGCACGATGGCACATCGCCGTAAGTTTGGCGGTGGACGGGGCGAAGCGATAGCGAAAGCGGTTGGCATTAAAGGCGACTACTTACCCACTGTAATTGATGCTACCGCAGGGCTTGGGCGAGATGCGTTCGTACTTGCCTCTATTGGTTGTAAAGTACAATTGATCGAGCGTAACCCCGTGGTTTCCGCTTTGTTGGAAGATGGCTTAAAGCGGGCTTATCTAGATCCTGAGATTGGCGAATTTATGCAATCACGGATGGTTTTATTGCCATTTCATACCATTAGTGAATATGCTGCAGCAAATGAAGATACTGTTGATGTGGTTTATTTCGATCCAATGTTTCCGCACAAACAAAAAAGTGCTTTAGTCAAAAAAGAGATGCGTGTGTTCCAGCACTTGGTGGGAGCGGATTTAGACTCGGATGATTTTTTCCAGCCTGCAAAACAAGCGGCTCGCAAACGCATGGTAGTCAAACGCCCTGATTATGCACCGTTTATTGCAGAGCAAAAACCTGATTTCAGTCAAACGACCAAAAATCACCGATTTGACGTCTATTTATCACATTTATCAGCGAAATCAGACTAAAATCAGTAAATTTAACAAAAATTTACAAAAATTTTAAAATTGAACTTGCCCAATTGATAGGCAAGCGAGATATTTTTCAGTAGAATTTACTACTATGATTATTTTATTTTAAGGTTTATACAAATATGTCTCGAAGCTCAATGGCTCGCCCTAAAAAAAGTAAAGGAATGAGTGTTTCTACCATATTATCTATCGTAATTGTGCTATTTTTAGCACTAGGATTGGGATTATGGTTACTAAAGGAAAACGCTCCAACACCTACCACTGCTGCACCTAACCAAGTCGCAGTAAAACCTATAACACAAAATACGACATTACCAAGTCGCCCAGAAGAAGTTTACAGTTATATTCGTGATCTAGAAACTCGCGAAGTCGTTACTGATCCAAACAAAGGGCAACCCAAATCGGCTCAACTTTCTAAAGAACAATTGGCACAATTAGAAGAAAAGCGTAAACAAGAAGAAACCGCACGCCTTACAACAGAACAGCCAGTTGCCACAGAGCAACCTGCTAAACCAGAAATTGTAGCAGAACAACCAGTAGCACCGTCTGATGCTGAGATTGCAGCCAAAAAGGCTCATGAGCAAAAACTAGCTGAAGAAAAACGCAAACAAGCAGAATTGAAAAAACAGCAAGAATTAGCGAAAAAAGCGGAAGCCGAGAAAACAAAAGAAAAAGCAGAACAAGTAAAAGCAACGCCTGCAAAAGTGGAAGAAAAACCGACCGCTTCACAACCTAAAGCAGGTAGTTTCGGGCTTCAATGTGGTGCATTCAAAAACAAAGCACAAGCTGAAAATATGCAAGCCCGCCTTGCTATGGCAGGTTTCAATGCCCGTATTGTTAGTGGAGCAGATTGGAATCGCGTATTTGTCGGCCCTATCGGAAACCGTACAGCAGCTGCAACTGCCCAATCTAATGCAAGAAGTGTGGCAGAATGTGTGATTGTAGCGATGTAATTAGGAATATTAAATAATAAATGGGTAAGAATAATTAAGTTTATTCTTACCCATTTTTCGTTTAATCAATCCCCTTCAACTCATCTTTCGATAATGTTTCTTTCTCTTCATTTGCTTTACCGTTGTTTACTTTAAACTCCAAGTTTTGGAAATAAGCTTCGCGGAACGTCACATAAGGGTCGAGCGATTGTTTGATTAACGCATCTTGGTCAAGTAAGTTAGCACGGGTATTAATGCCTTGAACGCTAAATTTTGCAATACTCCAAGGGGTAGTTAAAAGTGAAAGCACAGGATATGCAGAATCTACTACTTTTCCGACCGCTTGTCGTGGAGTGGTTGGTCCGTAGCCTGGCACCATAATATATGCCCCTGTGCCCACGCCATAGTGCCCAAGCGTTTCGCCAAATTCACGGTTGCCGTTATCAAGTTTTAAGTCTGGTGTTTTGCTTGCCCAGTCGATTAAACCGCCAATACCGAATACGGAGTTAATCCAGAAACGGTTGAAGTGAATCATCGCTTTTTTCACTTCACCTTCAAGTAAGCGATTCACGAAACTCGCTGGCTCATCCAAGTTATTCGCTACATTCACTAAACCTGTTTTAACAGGGCTTGGCACGTAGTCACGCCAACCTTTTGCCACTGGTTTAACCACATAAGGATCAAGATAGTTGTAATTTATATTCCACATCGCACGGTTAAACCCTTCGAGTGAATCTTTACGTTCGCCCGTGTTCGGATCGATAGCAGATGAACAAGCGGTCAATAATAGACTTGCAGTTACCAATGCAGTTGCTTTTAATTTCATAATGTTTCCTTGTTAAATTCAATACGGTTATTATACTTGTTCGACGCCTAAAAGACCAACAGCTTTCTGCATAAAATCACAATAGAAATCTAGACGTCTAGATTGCGATATAGTTCAGATTTGATTACAATAACGCCATTTTTAGCGGGGAAAATATATGAAAGATTGGCGTGGCGAATACATTAGCCCTTATGCAGAACATGGCAAAAAAAGTGAACAAGTGAAGAAGATCACTGTATCAATTCCAATTAAGGTATTGGAAATTCTAACCAATGAGCGTACGCGCCGTCAGATTAAAAATCTGCGTCACGCCACTAATAGCGAACTACTTTGTGAAGCCTTTTTACATGCGTTCACAGGGCAGCCTTTGCCAACCGATGAGGATTTAATGAAAGAACGCAGCGATGAGATTCCAGAGCAAGCAAAAGAAAAAATGCGTGAGCTTGGCATTGATCCTGAGAATTGGCAATACTAATCAAGTCCCACGTTTGTGGGGTTTTTTATCACTATGACAAAAGCACAAAAGGAGTTTTTATGCAAACAAAACAACTGACGAGAGAGGCTCAATGGGCTTTGGGCTTAACCGTACTCTATATGTTCGGCTGGATTATCTTAGCCTACTTTTTCCCTGTGAAATTAGGCATTCTAGGTTTACCGATTTGGTTCGAACTTTCTTGCGTTTTTCTACCGCTTCTGTTTACCCTGTTGGTGTACATCGTGGTGAAAAAGGTGTATCAAAATATCGACTTAGACGGCAACGTGGAGGAATAAGCGATGAATATGGAAATGGTTATCCCACTGATTGCCTATCTTTTGTTTGTATTTGGCGTGGCATATTATGCTTACCGACAACGTAAGGGCAGCAGTTTCCTATCTGAATATTATGTCGGTAGCCGCTCAATGTCTGGCTTTGTATTGGCAATGACTACCGCAGCCACCTATCTTGGTGCAAGTTCGTTTATCGGCGGACCTGGCGCAGCTTACAAATACGGGCTAGGCTGGGTGTTACTCGCGATGATTCAAGTGCCTGCGGTGTTGCTTGCTTTGGGCGTACTCGGCAAAAAATTCGCAATTTTCGCACGTAAACATAAAGCCGTAACCATCAACGATTTATTACTTGCTCGCTACCAAAACCGTTTTGTGGTTTGGATTGCAAGCCTTGCATTATTGCTCTCTTTCTTTGCGATGATGACGGTACAATTTATCGGAGCGGGGCGTCTTCTTGAAACCACACTCGGAATGGACTACAAACTGGCAGTGATTATTTTTGCGGTTACCGTGGGTATTTATACCTTCATCGGAGGCTTCCGTGCTGTGGTAATGACCGATACTGTGCAAGGCTTGGTAATGCTTATTGGCACGCTATTCTTGCTAGGTGGTGTGATTTATGCCGCAAACGGACTAGAAAATGCGATGGAAACCTTAAACAACATCAACCCGCAGTTGCTTGCCCCGTATGGCATTGATGAGCGTCCGCTCGACTTCACTTTTATGACTTCATTTTGGGTGTTGGTCTGCTTTGGATTGATTGGCTTACCTCAGCTTGCAGTGCGCAGTATGGCGTATAAAGATAGTCAATCGCTTCATCGTGCTTTGGTCATCGGCACACTCGTGGTCTCGATTCTTGTGCTGGGAATGCACCTCACAGGCGTAATTGGACGTGCCGTGGTGCCCGATCTAAAAATTCCTGATCAAGTGATTCCAACGCTGATGGTGCAAGTGCTTCCACCACTAGTTGCGGGGATTTTCTTAGCCGCACCGATGGCAGCCATTATGTCTTCCATCGACTCACTACTTATTCAATCTTCCTCAACATTGATTAAAGATTTATACCTTGCGGTAAAACCAAGTGCAGTGCATAACGAGAGTAAACTCAAACTGTTCTCAACGCTCACCACGCTCACCTTTACTTTCTTGCTTGTGTTTGCTGCTCTTAATCCACCAGATATGCTAATTTGGCTGAACTTACTCTCACTCGGTGGTTTAGAGGCAACCTTCTTATGGGTAATCGTGCTCGGGCTTTATTGGGATAAATCGAATGCGACAGGCGCAATCAGCTCAATGCTCGTGGGCTTAATCAGCTATGTCATTATCGCCAGCTTTAAAATCAGCATTTTCGGTTTCCACGCCATTGTGCCATCGCTTGTTTTCGGCTTGATTGCGTTCTTGATTGGGAATCGATTCGGGCAACCATCTAAGAGCCAAGCGGTCAAATAATCAGATTTTTTTACAAATAGGAATGATGATGAACGAACCATTATTGCAACCCCCGCACGACCCAAATCAACGTACTATTATGATTGTTGTGTATGTGCTATTTGGATTAGGTGTGATTTTCGGTGGCTTACCCGCTATTGCAGGCGTGATTTTGGCTTATATTAAACGACAAGATATGTTGCCAAATTCACTTTACCATAACCATCTTACCTTTCTGATCCGAACCTTCTGGGGCTCAGTCGCGGGTACGGTGATAGGATTTATCCTTAGCTTTATCGGCATTGGCATTTTGGTACTTTTTGCGGTAGGAATTTGGTATCTTTTCCGTGTGATTTACGGCTTCGTAAAATTGATGGATGAGAAATCCGTCACTACAACAGGTTGGTTTATGTAGCTAATAACAGAAAGGGGATTGAATATTCAATCCCCTTTTTAAATGATTAGTGCTTTTTCTTAATCAAATAATGTCCGATATAACCCACAATCAAACCTAGCACTGCAAATGGCAACCATTCCATGGAGTAAGATTTAAACGGTAGATTGTCGGTAAAGCCTGTGCCGATAACAGATAGAATTGAGACGATGGTTACTAATCCCAACGCTAAACGTTGCCCTAATAATGGGATGCGGTGTAAGGCGTTAATACCAAGCACTAAGATCACTGTCATCGCAATTGGATAGAGGATTAACAGCATCGGTACGGATTTTTCGATTACCGCTTTTAAACCAAGGTTTGCAATGGCAAAGCTGATCACACAGAACAGAATCACGTAAGTACGGTAGCTAATTTTCGGGAAAACTTCGCTGAAGTATTCGCCGACTGAGGTACATAAACCCACTGCAGTGGTTAAGCACGCAAGTGAAACGATAACCCCTAACACCATTCGTCCGTATTCGCCAAAGGCTTGTTGGGCTGCGTTATTGAGGATATAAGTACCGAGGTCTTGTTTGCGTTCTGCAAGCGCGGTCAAAGTTTCTGGGTTCAGTTGTGCGTGGTTGCCAATCCAACCAATAGAAAAGTAGATAAATCCTAATGCAACCGCTGCAATAATACCAGCAAAGACGGTCTGTTTAATCAATGCTGATGGGCTAACACCTTTGGCTTTAATCGCATTTAATACAATCACCGAGAATGCTAATGAAGCCAGCGCATCCATTGTGAAGTAGCCTTCAATTACCCCCTTAAACACCCAGGACTCTTCTTGTACGGTTACCGCCACAGGGGGTTGATCGAATAAGAAAAAGGCACGAATAACCAAAGCGATAATGGTTAAAATCAACGCTGGTGTTAAAATTGCTCCCACGCGATCTACCATTTTTGATGGGTTTAGGCTTAACCACATTGTGATCGCAAAATAAATAAACGTGAAGATAAACAGCGGTAAATTGCCCACATCTTCGCCTAAAAATGGCACAACCGCCATTTCATAAGCTGTCGCACCTGTACGGGGACCAGCAAAGAATGGACCAATAGAAAGATAAATTGCCGCCAAGAAAATTAGCGAGAACCAAGGATGGATGCGGTTTAGTGCTGCTTTGTAGCCACCTTCGTAAAAGGCACTGACAATAATCCCGAGTAAAGGTAAGCCTACCCCCGTAGTGATAAAGCCCAAAATAGACGGAAAGAAATGTTCTCCACTCTCAAAGCCAAGCTTAGGTGGGAAAATAAGATTGCCAGCTCCGAAAAAGATGGCAAAGAGCATAAAGCCAACAACAAATGTATTTTTAGTCATAATTACACACACAAATAAAAAGTAAAAAATAAAAGGGAATAAAAGCAAAAAAAACCGAATTTTGCATTTATTGAGAACAATAATAGCAAAATTCGGTAGAAATTGAACCGCTTTTAGCGATTAGTTCATATATAAACCACCATTCACGTGGAGGGTTTCGCCATTGATGTAACGGGCATCATCAGAGGCTAAGAATGCCACGGCTTTGGCGATGTCTTGTGCCGTACCTAATTCACCTGCTGGGATTTGACTTAAGATTGCTTCTTTTTGTGCTTCATTCAGCTCGTCTGTCATATCGGTGGCGATAAAACCTGGAGCAACCACGTTCACGGTAATACCACGTGAAGCCACTTCTTTCGCCAACGATTTTGAGAAGCCAATCAAGCCTGCTTTCGCTGCACAATAATTGGTTTGACCTGGGTTACCCATTGAGCCAACTACCGAGCCGATAGTGATAATGCGGCCACCTTTTTTCATCATTGGGCGAAGCACGGCTTTGGATAAGCGGTAAACCGAGGTGAGGTTAGTTTGGATGATATCGAACCAATCTTGGTCTTTCATACGCATTAACAAACCATCTCGGGTAATGCCTGCATTGTTTACCAGAATGTCGATGTCGCCCACTTCTGCTTTGATTTGGGCTAGAACAGCATCAATAGATTCTGGCTCAGTGACGTTTAATACTAAGCCTTTGCCTTTCTCACCTAAGTAAGCTGAAATAGCTTCTGCCCCTTTTTCAGAGGTTGCCGTGCCGATTACGAATGCACCTTTTGCACTTAATTCTTCTGCGATTGCACGTCCAATACCACGAGTTGCCCCTGTGACTAATGCGATTTTGCCTTGCATTGTGTTTTCCTTTTGTAGGGTGGGATTTATCCCACCAATTGAGATCTTAATTATATTAATGGTGGGATAAATCCCACCCTACGAATTACGCTTCGACTGCCTCAAACGACTCCACATCATTCACCGCTTTTGCTGAAAGCTCTTTGACGATACGGCTGGTTAAGCCGGTTAAGACTTTACCGGGACCGATTTCGTATAAAGTGGTTACGCCATCTTTTGCTATTTTTTCAACGGTTTCTGTCCAACGAACAGGGCTGTAAAGCTGGCGGACTAACGCATCGCAGATTTTATCTGCATCGGTTTCGATTGCTACATCCACGTTGTTAATCACGGGCACAAGCGGTGCATTTAGTGTGATGTTTTGCAATGCTCTAGAAAGTTCTTCTGCCGCAGGTTTCATCAACGCACAGTGCGAAGGCACGCTCACTGCTAATGGTAAAGCACGTTTTGCACCCGCTTCTTTGCAGAGTTCACCAGCACGGGTTGCAGCAGTTTTCGTACCAGCAATCACTACTTGACCAGGCGAGTTGAAGTTCACTGCTGAAACAATCTCACTTGTTTCGCTAGCTGCTTGTTCGCACGCCTTGATGATTGCTTCATTATCTAAGCCGATAATCGCAAACATTGCACCAGTGCCTGCAGGCACGGCTTGTTGCATTGCATTGCCACGTAGTTCAACTAATTTGATTGCATCTTGGAAATCTAACACGCCTGCACACACTAACGCAGAGTATTCACCCAAGCTATGACCCGCCATCACAGATGGTTTTGCTTCAGGGAATTTTTGCTGCCAAATGCGGAAAAGTGCCACAGAAGAAGCTAATAACGCAGGTTGTGTGCGTTGCGTTTGACCAAGATCTTCTGCTGTGCCGTTTTGAACTAAATCCCACAAATCATAGCCAAGCACATCGCTTGCTTGTTTGAAAGTTTCTTCCACGATTGGATATTGTGGTGCAAGGTCAGCAAGCATTCCAACCGCTTGTGAGCCTTGACCTGGGAATACCATTGCAAAATTAGACATTGTTGTTCCTCTTGTAAAATGGAAGCGGTGAGATTTGGCAAAAATTTTGCGAAATTCAACCGCTTGAAAATAGAAATAGTGTATCAGTTTTGAGAAATTTGGCTCATCGGAGCAGATTTAATCAGGTGAGTAGTAAAGTTTGCCGATTTCAATGCGGTTTCGACCTGTTTCTAAACGCCATTTGTTAGAGTCACGCAAAGAGTAAACGCAGCCACAATACTCTTGTTGATAGAAACGTTCGCGTTTGCTGATTTCAATCATACGTTGCGAGCCACCACCTTTACGCCAGTTATAATCCCAATAAACCACATCATCATAATGCGAGGCAGCACGGTGTCCGCAATCGTTAATTTGGTTCATATCTTTCCAGCGTGAGATGCCTAAACAGCTCGTGAATACAGGAAAACCATGTTCATGGGCATATTGTGCCGCTTTTTCAAAACGCATATCAAAGCACATTGTGCAACGAATACCGCGTTCGGGTTCCCATTCCATCCCTTCCGCTTTTCTGAACCACTCTTTGCGGTCATTTTCGTAGTCATCATCCACATCAATAAAAGGAATGTTATGTTTTTCAGCAAAGCGGATATTTTCCTCTTTGCGGATCATATATTCTTTGAGCGGATGGATGTTTGGGTTATAAAAATAGATCGTAAATTCGATCCCAGAGGCAAGGATCGCTTCCATCACTTCGCCCGAACAAGGTGCACAGCAAGAGTGAAGCAGAAGTTTATTATGTCCGTTTGGTAGTTCCAATTTTGGACGCACAAATGGAGCGTTTGGATCTTTACCTTTGCGGGTGAGTTTACGTTTTTGTTGTAATGCCTCTTTGTGTTCTTGAGGCTGGAATGTTTGTTCTGTCATTTTTTATTCTTATTATTTTATTAATAATCCCGATCTACAGACAACCAAGCCAATGAAATCAACGCTTGTTTATATTCGCTTTCAGGTAAAACCGCTAACGCATCTACTGCTTTTTGAGCTTCAGATTTAGCTTTTTCCATCGTGTAATCGAGCGATTTGTGCTCAGTCATAATAGAGAGCACTTGATCGATATCTTCACGATTCCCGCCATTTTCGATCGCTTGGCGGATCAAATTAGCTTGCTCTTCATTACCGTGACGCATTGCGTGCAGAAGTGGCATAGTTGGTTTACCTTCTACATAGTCGTCGCCCACATTTTTGCCGAGAGCTTGGGCATTGGCTGAGTAGTCAAGAATATCATCCACTAACTGGAATGCTGTGCCTAAGTAGCAGCCGTAATTTTTGAGTGCGGTTTCAATTTCTTCGCCTGCATTGGCTACGATCGCTACACACTGGGTCGCAGCTTCAAACAAGCGGGCGGTTTTGTTGTAAATTACACGCATATAGCTCTCTTCGGTCGTATTCGGATCGTTCACATTCATCAGCTGTTGAACTTCGCCCTCTGCTAACGCATTTGTAGCTGCCGACATCACCTTGAGTACTTCAAGTGAATCTACCGAGGTCATCATTTGGAAAGAGCGGGTATAGATGTAGTCCCCTACCAATACGCTTGCGGCATTGCCAAAAGCGGCATTAGCGGTTTCACGACCGCGACGCATATCGGACTCATCCACAACGTCATCGTGTAAAAGGGTAGCTGTATGCACAAATTCAATAAATGCAGCAGTGGTGATTTGCTTGCTACCTTGATAGCCTAACGCACGTGCGGAAAGCACAGTAATGAGTGGGCGAATGCGTTTGCCACCACCACTAATAATGTAAAAACCGAGCTGGTTGATTAGCGGTACTTCCGAGTTAAGTTGAGCCAAAATTTCAGCATTCACCAATTGCATATCGTCGGCTGCTAAGGCTTGAATTTGGTCGAGAGTAAGTTGTTGTGCCATCTTTTCTTATCTAAAAGCCAAAAATTGAGTTGATTTTACCGCACTTTCGATAAGCTGCAAAATTTTGTTAGAAATCGAAAAGGATCCTTAAAGGAACAAAATAGATTTTTTCAAATTTTCTGAAATTCGTTCTTGCTCTTTGTTTTCTTTTTGCGTAGAATTGCAACCCTATTTTATATGAATTTAAAAGTGCCTATCGCAGAGCGAAAAAGGCACAAATTAGCGGAGTAAATATGTACGCAGTTTTCCAAAGTGGCGGCAAACAACACCGAGTGAGCGAAGGTCAAGTAGTTCGTTTAGAAAAACTTGAAGTTGCAACTGGTGAGAAAGTTGAATTCGACTCAGTGTTAATGGTCGTTAATGGCGAAGATGTTAAAATCGGTACACCAGTAGTAGCTGGTTCAAAAGTAGTGGCTGAAGTAGTAGCACACGGTCGTGGCGAGAAAGTTAAAATCGTTAAATTCCGTCGTCGTAAACACAGCCGTAAACAACAAGGTCATCGTCAGTGGTTCACAGAAGTGAAAATCACTGGGATTCAAGCATAATTTCAGAGGAGATCAAGTAGATGGCAACTAAAAAAGCTGGTGGTTCAACTCGTAACGGTCGTGATTCTGAAGCTAAACGCCTTGGTGTTAAACGTTTCGGTGGCGAGTCTGTTTTAGCAGGTAGCATCATTGTTCGTCAACGTGGTACTAAATTCCACGCAGGTACAAACGTAGGTATGGGTAAAGACCACACTTTATTCGCAACTGCAGATGGTAAAGTTAAATTCGAAAGAAAAGGCGACAAAAACCGTCAATACGTAAGTATCATTGCTGAGTAATTTAAAGCAAAATTTCAAGAAAACCTCACAAATGTGAGGTTTTTTTATACCTCAAATCTATAATAATCCTATGCAAAAACAACAACCCCTAGCAGGTTTCCTCTTCACCCTTCTTGCAGTATTGATGTGGGGAACACTACCAATAGCTCTACAGCCTATCTTAAAAGAGATGAACGCCCAAACCATCGTTTGGTTTCGTTTTATTGTTGCGATGATTGGCGTATTCTTTATGCTTTTCTTTGCAAAAAAATTACCAAAAGCGGCCGCTTTAACTCGGAAAGATCTTACCCTTTTAGTGATTGGGATCTTAGGTCTTTCAGGCAATTTTTTCCTCTTTAACGTAGCATTACGCTATATTCCTGCTACAGCTAGCCAAGTTATTAGTCCTCTTTCTTCCTTTGCAATGATTTTATGCGGGGCTTTTCTCTTCAAAGAAACCATCCGATTAAACCAAAAATTAGGATTTATTGTGGTAATTATCGGCTTAATCCTCTTTTTCCATAATCGCTTTGCGGATTTTTCGCAAATGAATGGCTACGCTTTCGGGATCTTATGTGGGGCGTTAGCCAGCTTTATCTGGATTGGCTACGGGCTTTCACAACGAATCTTATTAAAACGCTTCAACTCAGTACAAATCCTGTTTATGATTTATATCGGTTGTAGCCTTGTGTTCACGCCCCTCTCTGATTTCTCACAAGCGGTCAATTTAAGCCCCTTTGCTGCAATCTGTTTAGTTTATTGCTGCTTGAATACTATCATCGCCTACGGCTCTTATGCTGAAGCACTCAACCGCTGGGATGTTTCAAAAGTGAGTATTATGATGCCGTTAATCCCCATTGCTACGATGATTTTTTCAGAAATTGCATATTTCTGGAAACCTGAAAGTTTCACACCGCCAGATCTTACCTTTTTAACCGTTTTAGGGGCTTGTTTAGTGGTTTTTGGGGCGTTATTCTCTGCCGTAGGACATAAATTATTACATAGAAGAAGAGTAAAAAAATGAAGAAAAATGCAGGCTTAGGTTTTTGTTTGGCACTACTTGCCACGATGATGTGGGGTACGCTACCGATTGCAGCACAACAAGTATTGGTTTCGCTTGATGCTCAAACCCTCGTTTGGGCAAGATTTTGGGTAGCAGGCATTGGGCTGTTTCTTGTGCTTGGTTTTGCAAAAAAATTACCAAAGTTAACCGTTTGTAATGCTAAACATTTCGGTTTAATGTTGCTCGGCACACTTGGTTTATCAGGCAATTTCTTTTTGGTCGCAGAAGGATTACATTATATTTCGCCCACAACAACCCAAGTTTTATGGCAATTTTCGCCTTTCTTGATGATTTTCTTAGGCGTTGTTTTGTTTAAAGAACCGTTTAATCTTTCGCAAAAAGTCGGCTTTCTATTGCTTAGTATCGGCTTAATCGCATTTTTTAACGATAAATTTAATGAACTTTTGCAGCTGAACACTTATGCACTAGGTGTGATATTAAGTATGGCGGGCAGCCTGATTTGGGTCTGCTATGGCATTGCTCAGAAACTATTGCTCAAACAATTTAAGTCACAACAGATCCTGATGATGATTTATCTCTGCTGTGGCATTTCCTTTAGCCCATTTGCGAACCCCGCCCAAATTGGCAATATCAGCACGCCTTTTGTATGGGGTTGCTTTATCTATTGCTGTTTGAATACCTTGATTGCCTATGGCTCTTATGGCGAGGCACTGAATTTGTGGGACACCTCCAAAGTGAGTGTAGTCACCACGATGATCCCCATTTTCACGATGCTTTTTTCGATTTTAGGACACGTGATTTTCCCGGAAACTTTTGCCAGCTTAGAGATGAACTGGATAAGTTATTTGGGGGCAATTGTAGTAGTGCTTGGTGCGATGATGGCAACGGTAGGGTATAAAATCTTTGGAAAATAGAGATGAAAAAATGGCTAGCAATTTGTTTGCTAGCCATTTTGAGAGGTCTACATAATGAATAAAACTTTATAACGACTATAAATAGTGGTCGTAATAATAGACTCATTGGAAAAAAGAAAGTTCACCAAATTTCAAAAAATTAATGATTTTTTTCACATTTTTTACAACACGCTTTTGTTGGCACAGGATCTTCGCCACCTTCGTTTAATGGATTACAACGCAAAATACGTTTGAAGGCTAAATATCCCCCTTTGATTGCTCCGTGAATTTTAATTGCTTCAACAGCATAAGTGGAACAACTCGGATAAAATCGGCAGCGAGGACCAATTAAAGGGCTAATAAAATAGCGATAGAAATAAATCGGCAGCAGTAATATCTTAGATGCTAGGCTGATTTTTTCGTTTCCTGTGTTGGTTGTGTCTGAGACTTCATTTGAGGTTACAGATTTTTGCCCGTTTTGCATAGGCGAATGTGTCTTGCCCATAGTTTTTCCAACGTTTCAAAAAGAGTAACGTTATCCAATTTACCAATGCCACCTTTCGCCACAAACACAAAATCCATATTTGGCAGCTCGTGCTGTTTTAAGCGAAAAGATTCTCGCACAATACGTTTAATACGATTGCGATCGTGAGCACGTTTTAGGTGTTTTTTGGCAACGGTTAAGCCTAGACGAGGATTTTCTGCTGTATTTAAACGAGCAAGCAGCGTCATTTGAGGGGTACTGGCTCGAAAAGGGTTTTCAAACACAGCTTTAAATTGAACGGGAGCTAACAAACGTAGCTCCCGAGAAAAAGTTAGCGTCTTCACTTTCACAATTGTGGGTGATTAGCTGCTTTAACTGCAAATTATGCAGATAAAGATTTGCGACCTTTAGCACGGCGACGTGCTAAAACTTGACGACCATTTTTAGTAGCCATACGAGCACGGAAACCGTGTGTACGAGCACGTTTTAATACTGAAGGTTGGAATGTACGTTTCATTATTTATCTACCTAATAAAAAGTTATTGGCAAAATGCCAATTCAAGACTATAAAAAGAGGTCGTCATTTTAACGGTAAACAAATAAAAAGGCAAGGCGAAAACCACGGTTAAATGTTAAAATCTGCACAAATTTTATTTGTCATTCCCTACAAATTCAAGCAAACTACACTTTATTTGCTCATAACGAGAAAAAGAAGAGAAAAATATGGAAAATAAAAAAATCGGTGTGTTACTCGCAAACCTTGGTACACCAGATGCCCCTACCGTTGCTGATGTAAAACGTTACTTAAAACAATTCTTGAGCGATCCTCGAGTGATCGATCTCCCCAAACTAAAATGGCAAACGATCTTAAATTGCTTCGTATTGCCAAAAAGATCGCCTAAAGTAGCAAAACTTTATCAAGCGATCTGGACAGCTGAAGGCTCGCCACTGATTGCCATTTCACGCGAACAACAAAAAGCTCTGCAAAATTATTTCAATGTGAAAAGCAAAAATGTCATCGTGGAGCTTGGAATGAGCTACGGCAACCCAAGTATGGCACAAGTGGTCGAAAACTTAATCAAACAAGCTGTCGAAAAAATCATCGTATTACCACTCTACCCACAATATAGCAGCACCACGACCGCCTCGGTATTAGATGCCTTTGCAGAGAGCCTAAAACAGCATCGCCGTGTGGTGCCGTTTGAGTTTATCCACAGCTACCATAACGACCCACTTTATATTGAAGCATTGGCAAACAGCATTACGCTTGAAGCAGATGAATTATTGCTTTTCTCTTTCCACGGCATTCCAAAACGCTATGCGGACGAAGGCGATTTTTACCCACAGCATTGCCAAGAAACAGCCGAATTAGTCGCACAAAAATTAAACTTAAAGCCTGAACAGTGGAAACTCACTTTCCAATCTCGTTTTGGCGATGAAGAGTGGCTACAGCCTTACACCGATGAAACGCTCGAAAGCTTCCCAAGTCAAGGCATTAAAAAAGTGGCAGTAATTTGTGCCGGTTTCTCGGTCGATTGCTTAGAAACGCTTGAAGAAATTGCCGAAGAGAATAAAGAAAACTTCATCAATGTAGGCGGGGAAAGCTACCGCTATATTCCAGCACTCAATGCGACGGGCGACCATATTAGAATGATGGTGAAATTGATTGAAGAAAAAATCTAACGCATAAGGAACGAATATGCCAGAACTTCCCGAGGTAGAAACTAGCCTACGAGGTGTTGAGCCTTATTTACAAGGGCAAACCATCAAGCAGATTATCACCCGCACGCCTAAATTACGCTGGACAATTTCTGCAGAGCTTTCTCAAATGCAAGGGGCGAAAATTCTCTCACTTTCTCGCCGTGCTAAATATCTGATTTTACATACCGACAAGGGCGATATTATCGTGCATCTTGGTATGTCTGGCTCGCTAGGCATTTTAGAAACGAGTGACAATCTGCACGCTGGCAAGCACGACCACGTGGATTTAATCACCGAATCAGGCATAATTTTACGCTACACCGACCCGCGCAAATTTGGTTGTTGGCTCTGGGCAGATAAGGCAGACAAACACAAACTTTTGCAAAAACTTGGGCCTGAGCCCTTATCTGATACATTCACAATCAGTTATTTATTCGAGAAAAGTCGCAAAAAAACCGTAGCGGTGAAAAACTTTATTATGAACAATGATGTGGTGGTTGGCGTGGGGAATATTTACGCTTGCGAGTCGCTTTTTATGGCAGGGATTCATCCTGAACTTTCCGCCCAGAATCTCACACAGAAGCAGTGCGAACGCTTGGTTAAGGTCATTAAAGAGGTGCTCACTAAATCGATCATTCAAGGTGGCACTACGCTCAAGGATTTTATCCAGCCCGACGGCAAACCAGGCTACTTTACGCAAGTGCTACAGGTTTATGGACGTAAAGGCGAAGGATGCAACGATTGCGGAACAATGATTGAAGCGAAAATGGTTGGACAACGTAATACTTACTTCTGCCCGAAATGTCAGCGATTGCCGAGATAGGTAGCTAATAGCTAGCGGTGTTTTTTCCTTGGAATTTGCAAATTCTAAGAGAAAAACCACCGCTTGTTTTTTTACGATTTATTTGCCCCAATTGATCCAGAAGAAATAGGTTAATCCACCAATCACAAGGGTGCTGATGATATTCAGCAGGAAGCCGACTTTTACCATTTCGCTTTGTTTAATGTAGCCTGTGGAGAACACAATTGCGTTTGGTGGGGTGGCAATTGGAAGCATAAAGGCACAAGAGGCACTACACGCAACGATTGCCGCAAGCGAAACAGATGGCAAGCCCACCCCTTCCGCAACGGAGATAAAAATCGGGATCATCAATGCCGCCGTTGCGGTGTTAGAGGTAAATTCGGTTAGGAACACAATAAATGCGGTGAGCACGAGTGTCATCACAAGCCAATGTTGCGCGCCGATGTAACTCACGATAGTATCGGCAAGAATTTTGCTTGCTCCTGTTTCTTTAAGCACGATGCCGAGCACCAAGCCGCCACCGAAAAGCATTAACACGCCCCATTCGGTGCGGTCTTGAATTTCTGACCAAGTTGCTGTGTGGGTCACGCAGAGGATGATGACGGCGGTCATTGCCACTACCGCATCGAAGTTTTTGATGGGTTGGCTAAGCTCTAAAGCCGAGCGGATCATTGGTTCTAGCCAGCTGCCGAAAACGAGGAAAAAAGCGGCGATCACGAACACCGCAAGGGTAATTTTGCGTTTACCCGTCATTGGGATTTCTTCAAGTGAAATTTCAAACGGCACGTTGAAGTTTGGGCGAAGTATTACCAGTAGGCTAAACACCATTCCGATCATCAATAAAATTGTGACAGGCATTCCGTAGAAGAGCCATTCTGAGAAGGTAATTTTAAGTTGTGAAGCAAGAATGGCATTCGGTGCAGAGCCTGTAAGCGTACCAATACCACCGATGCTGGCGCTAAATGCAATACCAAGTAGCACAAAGACATACAAATCTCGGTTAGTTTTAAGATCAACTTTTTTCAAAATGCCGAGCGTTAAAGGTAACATCATTGCGGCAACCGCGGTGTTATTGATAAACAGCGAAAGCCCTGCCGTAGCGGCAAAAAGATAGAGTACTGTGAGTTTAAGATTTCCGGATGCGAGACGGATAATATGGTTGGCAATCCAGAGGTCAAGTTTTTGGATATTCATTACCGCAGCCAAAACGAAGCCACCGAAGAACATAAAAATGATGGGTTCAGAGAAAGGCGCAAACGCCGCTTTGGTCGGCAAGACATTCAGCCCAATTGCCAGAATGGGTACCATTAGAGATGTAACGGTGATATTAAAAGCTTCCGTGAGCCATAATATTCCAATAAAGACCAACAACGCTAAGCCCCGATTTTCCATCGGGGTGAACGGTAGCGTCTTGATCAGGGTTAAAAACAGCAGAAAGTCTAGGGCTAATATAATATAGCCTCTTGTTGATTTTTTTGTTGTGCTTGACATACGAAGCTCCTATAAGTAAAGAAAATTGTATGTAATTCGAACATAACAAAAATTTTAAAAATGTAAAGAGTTTTTAACAAACATTAGAAAATTTAGGGTAAACGTTTGTATTATTTCCATAAGCTAGTTTCTATGCAGAATGCTAAGCAAGAACTTGCGGTGTTAGTGGGATAAAATTCTCAAAATGCTTAATTTTAGACCAAAAAATAAGGTGGTTTAAAACCACCTTACTTAGATAAATGACATATAGAGTAAAGAATTTTACTAACGTATTGTCTATTATGCTTTCGTTTTTTCAGCGGCTTTTACAATAACCGCAAATGCAGGTGCTTTTAATGAAGCACCGCCTACTAACGCACCATCAATATCTGGTTGAGTGAATAACTCTGCTGCATTCGCATCATTTACAGAACCGCCGTATTGGATGATCACTTGATCAGCCACTGCTTGAGACTTCGTTGCGATATGACCACGAATGAAAGCGTGAACCGCTTGCGCTTGCGCTGGAGTTGCTGATTTACCTGTGCCGATTGCCCAGATTGGCTCGTAAGCGATTACCGCACCGTTAAATGCTTCTACGCCTAATGCATCAATTACTGCATCAATTTGACGTGCACATACAGCTTCAGTTTGACCAGCTTCGTTTTCCGCTTCAGTTTCACCGATACATAATACAGGCACTAAACCTGCTGCTTTTAATGCAGCAAATTTTTTCGCAATAAATTCATCACTCTCTTTGTGGTAAGTACGACGCTCAGAGTGACCGATGATGATGTATTTCGCCCCAAAATCTTTTAACATTTCAGTTGAAATATCACCTGTAAATGCACCTTGTACATTTACATCAACGTTTTGAGCTCCTAATGCAATCACAGATTGCCCCGCTAATGCCACTTCTGCTTCTGCCAAGTACATTACTGGTGGAGCGATTGCTACATCACAACCTTTTACATCTGCTAATTCTGCTTTTAAACCTGCAACTAATTCTTTTGTGAATGCTTTGCTGCCGTTTAATTTCCAGTTACCCATAACAAGTGGACGACGTGCCATTTTTATTCTCCTGTTAAATTAGAAATACAAACGAGGAAAGTGTACCAAATTTTGTGTATCCTTGCATAAGGATATTTTATTTATCTTGGAAAAATTCTATTGGCTACAAAAGCGAAAACCCCGTACCTTACGATACGGGGTTATTTTGCTTTCGCTTTAAATTCAATCTGGCGATGCCCTACTCTCACATGGGGAAGCCCCACACTACCATCGGCATTACGGCATTTTACTTCTGAGTTCGGAATGGAGTCAGGTAGAACTACCGCACTATGGTCGCCAGAATATTCTGTTTTAGCCTTGAGCGTCGTTTCTTACTCTGCTCTGACTTAATATTCTTAAAAATCGAAACAAGCT
>NZ_MUXX01000016.1 GCF_002015045.1 Haemophilus paraphrohaemolyticus | reverse complement strand
ACAATGTGGCAGATTTAATTTTCATTTCCTTGGCATCAAAACTGCCCAGTAAATGAAAGCGATAATAAATATGCCAAATGCCATCGGCATAAGGCTCGAACGCTACAGGTTCATTGGCAAGCACTTGGCTGAGATAATAAGTTTTTCCTTGCCATTTGATTTCGCCACTGAGTTTCACTTTGCGGATTTCAACATTATCCCCATAGTCATATGGCTCAATGTGACCTGTATAAATTCGCTTTGACGGCTCATAACATTCTGCAGGTGTTTTACGACCAATGCCTTCATGTGAACGTTCTTCGTTGTATTCTCGTAAGAATTGGTTGAAGAATGTCTGTTGAGCTTCAAAGCTATTTTGAGGTTGAAGCGCCGCTTTTAAGCTACGGTGCATTCGCTCGTGTCGTCCGTTTTGCTCTGGGTGTGATGGCTTAATTCGTTCAGGACGAATGCCTAAGTCAATCCAGCATTTAGAAAGTTTGCTGATTTCACCTAATGCTTGCGATGCAAAAGGTGAACCGTTATCGGTACGAATCGAATACGGCAGACCAAATTGCTCAAAAAGGCGTTCAAACTCAGTAATAACAGGCGCTGATTTTGTATTCGGCAACCCCTTACAGCAAAATAAAAAGCGACTGAAATTATCCGTAATCGTCAGCGGATAGCAAAACTTCTGATTGCCGAGTAAAAATTGCCCCTTGAAGTCAGCACTCCAAGTGGCATTGGGTGCGATGCATTCGCCAAAAGGTTGTGTGTCTGAACTCATACGACGCTTCGTCTTACGAGGCTGAACTAACCCTGCACGCGCCAAAATTAAATCGCCCGTGCTATCAGCCGGTTTTTTCGCCTCTGGAAAATGCCGAGTAAAGCTATCTAAAAGCTTTTTGGCACCCCAGTGAGGACGTTTAAGTTTCTCACTGATAAGCCAGTCACAAATCCATTGTGGCGTGGCATTAGGGCTATGATGAGGTTTACGAGATAACTCGGTTAAGCCCTCAAAGCCAAGCTGTTCGTGGCGTTTAATCCATTTATCTGCCGTTGGACGGCTAATATTAAACTTCTGACACAGTTCAGTTTTAGTATAGCGTTGGCTTAGCCACGCTTTTAAGAAAAGTACACGCTGTTGCATCGCATCGGTCTCTATCCAAGGCATCATCAATCTCCAGTGGATTTGGTATTTTGATGATAAGTTTACGGGAAAAATGTAAACGATGTCCTCGGGTTAGAATGTAAATGATGTTATCAGGTTGTACCCTCCCC
>NZ_MUXX01000015.1 GCF_002015045.1 Haemophilus paraphrohaemolyticus | reverse complement strand
GATGTTTGGGTTGTACAGGAGATTTGATAAGCGGTCTTTTTTGACCTATTTTTTGCAAATTGAGATCGCTGAAATCTCCCCTCCCCCCTCTTTAGAAAAGATAGGATCTATCATTACATTTTCTCTACAGTCTTAATCCCTAACAGATCCAAACCTTGTTTCAACGTTCTCGCGGTTAATGCGACTAAACGTAAACGGCTGTTTTTCACCGCTTCTTCCGCATTCAAAATTGGACAAGCCTCGTAGAAGCTCGAGAATACCCCCGCCAATTCGTATAAGTATTGGCAAAGAATATGCGGCATACCATCTTTTGCTACGCCGTTTAAAGCCTCTTCAAATTGCAATAATTTCACTGCCAGCTCACGTTCTTTGTCTTCGGTTAACACGATTTCTCCCGTTAATTTGCCTGCATCAATGCCACTGCGGGCGAAAATCGAACAAATACGGGTGTAAGCGTATTGCATATAAGGCGCGGTGTTGCCTTCGAAAGTCAGCATATTGTCCCAGTCGAACACATAGTCGGTAGTACGGTTTTTCGAGAGATCCGAGTATTTCACAGAGCCGATTGCCACGGCTTCGACTACTGCTGCTTTTTCTTCCGCACTCAATTCTTGGCTGCGTTCAGAGATGAGCTTGTCTGCACGTTCTACCGCTTCATCAAGCAGATCTTTCAGTTTCACAGTGCCGCCTGAACGGGTTTTGAACGGCTTGCCATCTTTGCCCAACATCATACCGAAGAACGGGTGTTCAAGGCTGAAAGAGTCTGGCACATAGCCCGCTTTGCGAGTAATTAACCACGCTTGTTGCATATGTTGTGCTTGACGGCTGTCGGAGAACACCAACACACGGTCAGCATTCAAGGTTTCGTAGCGATATTTGGCTGCCGCAATATCGGTTGTAGTGTATAAGAAACCGCCATCTTTTTTCTGCACGATAACGCCCATCGGATCGCCATCTTTGTTTTTGAATTCCTCTAAGAACACCACCAACGCACCGTCATCTTCGACCGCTAAACCTTTCTCTTTTAAGTCTGCTACGATTTCTGGCAACATCGGGTTGTAAAGGCTTTCGCCCATCACATCTTTTTCGGTCAAAGTCACGTTCAAACGATCGTAATTTTCTTGGTTGTGGTGCATCGTAATATCGACTAATTTTTTCCACATTGTGCGGCAATATTCGTCGCCGCTTTGCAGTTTCACCACGTAATTACGCGCTTTTTCTGCGAAGGCTTCATCACTGTCGTAATGCTCTTTTGCCGCACGGTAGAAGGCTTCAAGGTCACTCAACTCCATTGCTGTTGCATTTTCATTTTCCATTTTTTCAAGGTAAGCGATAAGCATACCGAACTGGGTTCCCCAGTCGCCAACGTGGTTGGCACGGATCACTTTATTGCCTAAAAACTCAAGAGTACGCACTACCGCATCACCAATAATGGTCGAACGCAAATGCCCAACGTGCATCTCTTTCGCTACGTTTGGAGAAGAGTAGTCGATCACGATCGTTTGCGGAGTTGCAGTTTGAATACCAAAATTGACCGCTTGCAATGCAGAATTTGCATTCGCTGCCAACCAATCTTTATCCAAGAAAATGTTGATAAAGCCTGGTCCTGCGATTTCTAATTTTTCCGCAATGCCGTCTAAATTTACGTTATCCAAAATTTTCTGCGCAAACTCACGAGGATTCATCCCTAATTTTTTTGCCGCCCCCATCGCACCATTCGCTTGATAATCGCCAAACTCCGGCTTGCCTGATTGACGCACTAACGGCTCAACATTCTCGTCTGCTCCAGCAAGAATCATTGCTTGCTTGATTTTATCTGATAAAATTTGCTGAATATTCACTTTTTAACCTATTACATTTACATTCAAAAAATGGACAAAATTATACCTGAAAATGCAAACTTTTACGAGAAAATGACCGCTTGTTTTGGTGATTTATCTCAATTTGAGCAAAAAATCCAGCAAATCGCAGAAATCGCGGGGATTGATCTCAGCCGATATGAAATTGATCATCTTGCCGTTCGAATGAATACACTTGAAACAGCTGAAAAATGGCGAAATCTTTTAGTGAAAAATGTAAAGATTCTTAAAGAAAGTAAAGTGAATGGCCGCCCAATTGGGCTGTTTGAGCTAACGCAAGCGATTGATTTTTGTGGGCAAAAAGTCAAAATCGTAGAACTCCCCTTTCCGAAAGGTAAAATTTATCCACAAGAAGGCTGGGAGCATATTGAAGCGGTAATCCCTATGCAGCAAGGCGAGAGCGTAGTTTTGTGGATTGAACGTATGCTAAAAATGTTTGCACTTAATGAAAATCCTGCGCTTAACATTAAAATTAGCCAGCCTGAAGTGGAAGGTGAACAACTACCTAATCCGACCATTGCGATAAATGTAAAGAATGCAACTTTAGGTAATCATTCTTGTCTAAAACTACATCCTTATGGTATAAATGATATTATTTGTTCAGAAAATCATTTCTGGACTTTCTCTTATTGGAGTACAATATGAAAAAAATTGGATTAGCTGCTGCATTATTCTCTAGCTTTGTGATGGTAGGTTGTGCAAACACCGATATTTATAGCGGAAGCGTATATTCTGCGTCACAAGCCAAAGAAGCTAGAGCAATTAGCTACGGTACGATTGTATCTGTGCGTGATGTAAAAATCCAAGCAGATAATCAAGGTGTAATCGGCACAGTCGGTGGCGGTGTATTAGGTGGTATTGCTGGTTCTGCTATCGGTGGCGGTAGAGGGCAAGCGATTGCAACTGCTGTAGGAGCTATTGCAGGTGCGATGGCAGGCAATACAATCGAAGAAAAGGCGAGTCAAGTTTCTTCATTAGAAATGACGATTCGTAAAGATGATGGTCAAGAAATCGTAGTTGTTCAGAAAAAAGAAGACGGTTTCGTACCAGGTAAGCGCGTAAGACTCGTTGGTTCTAACTCGAATTTAAACGTTTCTTTACTTTAATTTTCAATTTTAAGGATTCATAATGAAAAAACTTTCGTTAGCCGTATTAGTTAGTATGGTTCTTGCAGCTTGTACAGCTGAAGTTTACTCTAGCCGTGGTGATGCAACTATTTTAAGTAGCAAAGACATCTCAAAAGATGTTGTTGAGTTAACCGTTCAAAAAGACAACGGTGAAATCGTGACTTTAAAACGTCAATACGATTCACACGCAACTGTTGGAGCACGTGTCACTGTTGCTGACCAAGAAAACAAACAAGATTCAGATTTAAAAACAATTCATCGTTACGAATTTAAATAATCTGGATAGATAAAGAAAACCCGACATAACCTTGTTGGGTTTTCTTCTACTTAAATTCAGTCTATTTTCGATAATCATTCGCCTGCTGCAACAATACTTGGCTCTCTTTTAAAAACTGTTCGGAATAATCACCAAACCAGTGATGTACCTTTTCAAAAACTTGAATAAAGCCCGCTTTATCTTTTTCTTCAAAGAATTTTAAGCTCTGTTCAAAGGTTGCTTTTAACGATTGAATCGTCGTGAGATTTTCAGGTTTATCGGAAATAATATCTGCATACAACGCCCCATCTTGAGCAAATAACCGCCCTATCATCGCGAGTTCTAAACGGTAAATAGGAGAAGAAAGCGCTAATAGCTGTTCAAGTTTTATCGGCTGTTCTGATAAATGCAAACCAAACATAAAAGTCGAAAAGTGGCGAAGAGCTTGAATATAAGTCATTGCGTGATCGTGCTCTATAGCATCAATCACTTCAATTTTTGCCCCCCAAATTTTGATCTGCTCTAATAACCATTCATATTGCTCTGCCCCACGTCCGTGGCAACAAACCACTACTTGCTTTGCCAAACTTGGCGTATCTGGACCAAACATCGGGTGAAACCCAACCACTGCCCCTTGGTGTACTTGCAACATTTTTTGTAATGGCTGTGCTTTCACCGAAGTGAGATCCGCCAAAATCATCTTTTCCGTCAAAAACGGTTGTAATCGTTCAATCGTTTCCAGCGTTTTATTTATCGGTACACAAACAAGCACAAGATCTGCGTCCGCCAAAATGATGTCAGCCTGTACCCAATCATTTTGATCGAGGCTTACCACTTGGTAGCCAGATAAACTTAGAAAGCGGTTAAATAATCGCCCTAATTTACCAAGCCCCCCACAATCACGATTTTTTGAATATTCGGATTCACTTGCTTAAAGCCGTGTTTATTCTCATTTGCGTAAGATTCTCGCATCACACGCCTAAGCACATCTTCAATCAAATCAGCAGGTACACCTTGCGTTTGTGCTTCAGTTCTGCGAGCTTCAATCATCGCTTTTTCACGCTCTGGTGCATAGACGGGAATGCCGTGTTCTGACTTCACTTTTCCTACTTTCGCGACTAATTTTAAACGTTCAGAAAGTAAGGCTATCAACTCACGATCAACCTGATCAATTTTTTCACGTAAAGGGTTTAATGGCATAATTTATCCTTGATGTTGTGTTTATTATTATTTACTTATTGTAAATCAAAAATTACAGATAAATTACCTATTTATTGCCAAGATTTCAACTACTTTTTGCTTCACACTTTCTACCGAAATTCTTGCCATTAAATTCTCACCTGTTTTGGATTTCGCTTTAGTTGCCCAAGGAAGTGCTTGCCACGATTTACCATAATAGTCTTGCACCGCTTCATCATAAACAGAAATCACATTTTGCTGAGCGTTATAAGGTGCAGTACGACGAGGATTGTGAATCGCATAAAGCCCAATCACAGGTGTACCTTGAATGCTCGCAATATGGGCTGAACCAGTGTCAGGCGAGAGCACTAAATCTGCTAATTTTAAGAGGGCAGCAAGCTCTTTTAGCGACGTTTTCCCTACCAAATTCTGCACATTCGGGGCAAGTTGCTGAATACAAGCGGTCATTTCAAGTTCACGTTTTGCAGGAGAACCGACCAAAATCACATTGATATTTTGTGCCATCAACCAATTCGCAATGTCAGCATAACGATCTATTAACCAATCTTTTTCTGCCTTGCTGGAACAAGGGGAAATCACCACATTTTTACGCATTGGATCAAGCCACTGTTTCGCTTTTTCAACCGTTTCCGCAGAAATTGGCAATTGCCATTTTGGGGTTAAATCAGTCACGCCAATCGCTTTGGCAAACATCATCTGTCCATCTAACACATGCGGAGAAGTGGTTTGTTCTACCTTTTGATTGGTAAAAAGCCACTGCATTTCACGGGCTCGATCTTTGTTAAACCCCATTTTTTTATCCGCTTTAATGCCAAGTGAAAGAATAGAAGCTCGAAATGCAGTTTGCATATTAAGCAGAAAATCGAACCGCTTGTGGGCAAGCTGTTTCCAAATTGTAAAGATACCTTTCCAACCAGATTTTTTATCAAACGGAATTAACGTCACATTAGGGAGATCTTGCATTAGCATTGCTTCAGTTTTACCAATAATCCAAGTAATTTCCACATCGGGATATTGGCGTTGAATAGCTTGCACAACAGAAAGGGTATGGCAAACATCGCCAATCGCAGAGAGGCGAAGAATGCAGAGGGATAGGGGATTTTTCATATAGTATAAATTATATTTACATAGAGAATAAGACTCTCTCCGAAAATTCTAAGAATTTTCTCTATCCTCTCCCACAAGGGGAGAGGGGGTATAGTGATTACTCCACCACAAAACACGCAATTTTTCTACCATCTGGGTAGTTTTTCAATTGCGGTTGTTCGACTCGGCATCGGTCGGTTGCAAAGCGGCAGCGGGCGTGGAAGGCACAGCCCTTTGGTGGATTAAGTGGACTTGGCAGCTCGCCTGTGAGTTTAATTCGCTCACGGCGATCAGCTTCGTTTAATCTTGGCGTCGCTGAAAGAAGTGCTTGCGTGTATGGATGTTTTGGATCAGCAAAAATCTGTTTTACCTCACCTTGCTCCACGCAACGTCCTAAATACATCACCATCACTTCGTCTGCAATATGTTCCACGACTGAAAGATCGTGTGAGATAAAGACATAAGAAAGCCCCATTTCTTCTTGTAGATCCATCATTAGATTGAGCACTTGAGCGCGTACAGAAACATCCAGTGCAGAAACAGGTTCATCCGCCACAACAATATCAGGCTCAAGCATCAACCCTCGAGCAATCGCAATACGCTGACGTTGTCCGCCCGAAAACATATGCGGATAGCGGTCATAAAACTCTGGTTTTAAGCCCACTTTTGCCATCATATCCAACACTTTTGCCTTGCGCTCTTTTACCGAAAGCGAAGTGTTAATAAGCAATGGCTCTTCTAAGATCGAGCCCACTTTTTTACGTGGATTAAGTGAGCTGTACGGGTTTTGGAAGACGATTTGAATTTTACGACGACGAAGCGTTGCCATCTCTTTATCATTTTCCAAAAAGTTTTGTCCATTGTAGAAAAGCTCGCCTTCAGTCGGCTGCTCAATCATTGTAAGCATTCGCCCAAGCGTCGATTTCCCACAGCCAGACTCCCCCACCACTGCCAAGGTTTTGCCCCGTTCAAGCGTAAAAGAAACACCATCTACCGCTTTTACCATTTTTGGTTTTGCGAATAACCCTTTCTTCACTGGGTAATATTTTTTCAGGTTAATCGCATCAAGAAGCGGTGCGTTTTCGTGATTTTTTTGCATATTATCCTCTCCTTGATTAGCTCGGTAAGCCTTGATTATTTAATGGTGTATGGCATTTCACTTGACGGCCGTTGATTTGCACCAAAGCAGGCTCAACGCTACGGCATTTCTCCGTCGCATACGGGCAACGCGGGTTAAGCAAGCAGCCTTGCGGACGGTCATATTTACCAGGTACAACACCAGGGAGCGATTGCAAGCGAGATTTACCTTCCGCAAACTCTGGCAATGCTTTCAACAGCGCTTGTGTATAAGGGTGCAACGGCGATTTGAAAATCTCTTCTGCCTTCCCCTCTTCCACCACTTGCCCTGCGTACATCACAATAATGCGATGTGCTGATTCTGCCACCAACGCCAGATCGTGCGTAATTAAAATCAATGCCATATTTTCTTTACGTTGTAATTCAAGCAGTAAATCAATAATTTGGGCTTGAATGGTTACATCTAGCGCCGTTGTCGGTTCATCAGCAATCAACAGCTTCGGATTACACGCAATTGCCATTGCGATCATTACACGCTGGCTCATCCCGCCAGAAAGCTGGTGTGGATAAACCTCTAAACGAGATTTAGGATCAGGAATGCCCACCAGTGAAAGCAATTCAATTGTTCGCTCACGGCGTACTGATTTGCTCCCGCCTTGATGCACTTTTAAGGCTTCCATAATTTGATAGCCCACGGTATAGCTTGGGTTGAGGCTTGTCATCGCATCTTGGAAGATCATCGCAATATCTGCTCCAACAATTTTCTGCTTCTCTTTTGGCTTTAACGCTAACAGATCATTCTGGTTAAAATGCAATTTCTCTGCAGTCACACGACCTGGGAAGTCTATCAAGCCCATAATCGCCAAAGAACTAACCGATTTGCCCGAACCAGATTCACCTACAATACCTAACACTTCACCTTCATTCACGGTGTAGCTAACACGATCAACCGCTTTAAAAGGGGCTTTTTCATCTCCGAACGAAACGGAAAGATTTTCAACTGTTAGTAAACTCATTTCGCCCCCTATTGTTTTAATTTTGGATCGAGAGCATCACGTAAGCCGTCGCCCATCAAGTTAAAGGCTAATACAAGCGATAAAATCGCTAAGCCTGGAATGGTCACAAGCCAGTTCGCTGATTGCATAAAACCGCGTGATTCTGCCAACATTGAACCCAGTTCTGGTGTGGGTGGTTGAGCACCAATGCCCAAGAAGCCAAGTGCGGCAAGTTCTAAAATCGCATTAGAAATCCCCATCGTCATTTGCACAATCAATGGCGCAAGGCAGTTTGGCAAAATCACAATAAACATCAATCGCCACACATTTGCCCCTGCTACGCGGCTTGCCACGACATAATCACGATTTTTCTCATTCATCACCGAAGCACGGGTTAAACGCACATAACTTGGAATGGAAACAATCGCAATTGCAATCGCCGCATTAATTAAGGAAGGTCCGAGAATAGTTACTACACCAATCGTTAAAAGCAAACTTGGAATGGCAAGCATAATATCGACCAAACGCATAATTAAAATATCAAGCGTGCCACCGTAGTAGCCTGCAAGCAAGCCTAAAATAACACCGAGTACGCAAGACATTACGACAATCAGCAAGCCAATAAAAACAGAAAGTCTCGCCCCATAAATAATGCGGGAAAGCATATCCCGACCGATGTCATCTGTGCCTAAAATATAGGCTGAATTCCCGCCCTCAAACCACATTGGTGGTAAAAGCAAGGCTGAGCGGTTTTGTTCGATTGGGTCGAAAGGTGCAACCCAATCTGCAAAAATCGCAGCAAAAAGCACGATTAAAATAAAGATAAACCCAATTACCGCTCCACGGTTTTGACTAAAATAATAGACAAACTCTTGGAAAGGTGTTTTCGGTATTGGGGCTGTTACTGTCGTTGAAGACATTCTTCACTCCTCTATTAGCTATGGCGAATTCGTGGATTTACCACGCCATAAATCAAATCAACCAGTAAATTCACAAGAATGATGATAGTTGCAATAATCAGCACTGAACCTTGTAGCACAGGATAATCTCGGGCGTTAATCGCCTCAATTACCCATTTACCAATACCTGGCCAAGAGAAAATATTTTCGGTTAATACTGCCCCAGAGAGCAACTGCCCCACAATTAAACCTACTACCGTCACGACAGGAATTAACGCATTACGCAACGCGTGTACAAACACGATACGAGTAGTATTTAAGCCTTTTGCTTTTGCAGTGCGGATGTAATCTTCGCCCAACACTTCAAGCATTGAAGAACGCGTCATTCGGGTAATTACTGCGAGAGGAATCGTACCTAATACAATTGAAGGTAAAATTAAAGATTTAATGGCTGCTAAAAATGCCCCTGGTTCATCAGATTGCCAAGTGTCAATCAGCATAAAACCCGTGTTAGCTTCAATCCAAAACTCAGACGACAAACGCCCTGAAGCAGGCAAGCCAAGCGGAGTGGACACATAGAGAATTAAAATCAAGCCCCACCAGAAAATCGGCATTGAATAACCTGTCAGAGAAAGTGTGGTTACAATATGTGAAATCCAAGAATTTTTCTTCACTGCAGCAATCACACCAAGAAAAATGCCGATCACTAAAGACCAAAGCAAGGCAAAAAATGCAAGCTCAACCGTAGCAGGGAAAAGAGTAAAAAATTCCTTGAGCACTGGCTCATTATTACGGAATGAGTTACCTAAATCGCCTTGAAAAATTCCTTTGATGTAATTGAAATATTGTTCAGGTAAGGGTAAATCCAAGCCGAGTTGCGACATCATTTGGGCGTGTACAGCTGGATCCAGCCCACGTTCGCCCATTCGAATTTCAATGGGATCACCTGGGATAAGATGCACCAATGCAAAAGTAATTAAGGTAATCGCAATAAAGGTAGGAATCACCATTAAAATGCGTTTTAAAATAAATGAAAACATAAATAGATAATAATAGGTAAATTTTTGGAAAATTTTGACCGCTTGTAGTCAATGCCAAAATTAAAATGACAGTTGCTGAGCCTGTCGAAGCATAAGGTATTTCAATATGCCGATTCGACAATGGCTTGACAAACTCACCAACCGTCTCAATAACTACTTATCCGCTAAATCCACGTAGTAGAAATTATGCAAGCTAAACGGGCTAATAGTATAACCCGTTACTTCTTTACGCACAGGGAAGTAAGTGGTTGAGTGAGCAATGGTTACCCACGGAGCTTGTTCTTTGAACAACACTTGAGCTTTTTTGTAGAGCTCTGTGCGTTTAGCTTTATCGCTCTCTTTTGCAGCATCATCAATCAACTGGTCAAACTCTTTATTACAGAACTTCGCATAGTTTGCTCCGGCTTCCACCCCTGCACAGCTTAATAGCGTATTTAAGAAGTTATCTGGATCACCATTATCGCCATTCCACCCCATCATTCCTGTTTGATGTTCGCCATCGCGCAAGCGTTTGATATATTCACCCCATTCATAGCTTACAATTTTGGCATTCACACCGACTTTTTTCCAGTCTTCTTGGATAAGCTCAGCCATACGGCGAGCATTTGGATTGTAAGGACGAGAAACTGGCATTGCCCACAAATCAGCATCAAAGCCATTTTCAAAACCTGCTTCTTTTAACAAAGCTTTGGCTTTTTCTGGATTATAGTCATAATCTACTACATCATTGTTATAGCTCCACATTGTTGGAGGAATTGGATTCTTCGCTTTTTCGCCAGCACCTTGGTAAACCGATTGAATTATTGCGTCTTTGTTAATCGCATAATTCAATGCCTGACGCACTTTCACATTATCAAACGGTTTTTTCTGCGTATTCAGCGCAAGATAACCCACATTCAAGCCTGCTTGGCTCATCACATTGATATTAGGATCTTTCTGTAATGCAGGTAAATCTGCAGGGTTGATATAAGGTGCTGCATGACATTCACCTTTTTGTAATTTTGCCATACGTACTGAAGCATCAGGCGTAATTGAGAATACCAAGCGGTCTAATTTTGCTTTACCAGCCCAATAATCATCAAATGCTTTATAACGAAGCTGGGAATCTTTTTGGTAATCAACAAATTGAAATGGCCCAGTACCAATAGGATTTTGATCTAATTTCTCAGGGGTTCCTACTTTTAATAATTTGTCTGCATATTCTGCTGACATAATAGAAGTAAAATCCATTCCAAGATTAGATAAGAATGGCGCATTTGGTGTTTTTAAAGTTATTTTGACCGTATAATCATCCACCTTTTCAACCTTATCAAGGATATTTTGCATATCCATACTGGTAAAGTACTCATAATTGCCACCAGAAATTTTATGATATGGATGATTTGGATCTAACTGACGATTAAATGAAAAAATAACATCATCAGCATTAAAATCTCGGGTTGGTTTGAAATCTTTAGTAGTATGGAATTTCACGCCTTGACGAAGATGAAAAGTATAAGTTTTGCCATCTTCAGAGATATCCCATTTTTCAGCTAAGGCAGGAATTACATTTGTTGTTCCAGGTTCAAAAGAAACTAGGCGATCAAATATTGTCTGTGCGATCGCATCCATCGTTCCTCCATCCGTCACAAACTGGGGATTAAAATAAGTTGGTGATGCTTCTAAGCAATAAACAAAGGTTTTCGGTGCTGCAAATGCGGTTGTTGATGCAAAAGCAAGGCTCAATAAAGAGAGTTTAACGAGTTTTTTCATAAAAGACTCCTGATGTTGTGAGTTGTTGTTTTAGTAGAAGTCTTTGAATATACAAGTTTTTGAAGGAACATCAAGAGGGAAAGGGGAAAAAAGCGGTAATATTTTAAGGATTTTTTACAATTTATATTTACACTAATAATGCTAAAAATCGAAAACCCCATACCTTACGATACGGGGTCCTTTATGTGTTCAATCTGGCGATGCCCT
>NZ_MUXX01000014.1 GCF_002015045.1 Haemophilus paraphrohaemolyticus | reverse complement strand
TATCCGCCATCACAATAACTGAACTCTCGACATCCTTACCTGAATTAGCCGCCCCAAGTGCAATGCCAGCAATAGCAGTCCTGCCTCCAGCAATAGCCTGAGTTTTAATAGTGCGAGTTGCCGATACTTTACCCGATACATCGGTCACAGTCCGATTTATTTCGTCAATGCGAGCCGAAAATCCATCTACACGATTAATCTTAGATTCAGCAGAGCGTTGCCAATCAGTTCGAGCTTTAGTCTCTGATGATATAGCTCGACTAACCTCGTCTACCTTAGCTTTAGCATCAGATTGCCATTGAGACCTTAACGCTTGTGCAGCAACAGTTGCCACTTCATCTTTGTTGGCTTTGGTTCCGCCTAATTGATTAATTGTCGCCTCAGCATTGCCAATACGAGAGTTAGCTGAGTTTTCCCACGCTATCCTCGTATTCGATTCATTTGTAAGCGATCGCTTAATGTCTTCAAACTGGATAGTTGTCGTCAAATCTTCTGGGGCTGGGCTCCAGTCAGTCGCAATACTCCCTATCTCTAATTTAGGATGTGTGGCAACACAAGTTCCCCCACCAACCTCAACTTTAAATGAGCAGTTTGAAATACTTTTAATCGGCTTATCAAGTAACTGGATTGTTGATTTTAATCTACCACTATAATCGCCTTGATGGTTGCTTAACCAACACTCAATCCACGTATACGTATTATCGGTGTAGTACAAAAACATAGATAAACCGACACGATTACGCCCGCCCCTGATAATGCCTTTCGCGTTAAGACTAAAAGAAAGCGTGAGCTTTTTACCTTGCCAGCTTTCTTTTGCAGATTGTGACACTGTCCACGATGTTCTATTTTCCGCTGAATTAAGCAGATAGTTACGAGCACCTACATCAAAGTTAATATTATTAAATTCAGACGACAGCTCTGCTACTTTACGTTTAGCCTCTTGTGATTGTGCTACGGCTTGTGTCGCAGAATCTTTTGCTGTGTTGAGTTGGTTAATTAATGCATGATCAAGTTGATTTTGACTTAATTGACCCGCTATTTCAGAGGCTTGTATTTTTGATGTGTACTGACTGCCATTCCAGAGATACAACTTGCCGTCTCTTTCATTGTAAACCTGTTTTACCCCTTGAAACTGGTTCACATTAAGGTTCGCCACGGTTTTTACCATCTCTAACTTACGTGCAGGGGCTGCAGTATCAAACACTTCGTTGATGATGTTTTGACTGAGCTTTTCATTCAGCAGTTTCAGCTCTTTATCAATATCTACCGAGCTTTCGCCTCGCACGCCCGCTTGTTGATAAAACGCCCCAACATTTTGCCCACGCACGTGTCTAAGCCAGTAATAACGCACCTGTTTTGCACCGACTTCATGGCTGTACATTTTTGCAGTGAGCTTGGTTAAACGTTGTGCGGTGGCAAGGTTATCCTGCTCGCTGGCCCAGATTTCAGTTTGGGTGAAATCATCTACCCACGCCCACGAGATCGTGATATTACCTAGCCCGCCGAGCACCGCCACATCACGCGGTACAGGCGGTCGATTTATGGTAAAGCTTTGCGATTTTTCACTCAGCATTTGACCGCTTGCATTTTTAGCGATCACAATCGCAGTGTAATCTCCATCGGGCAAATCATCTGTAGAAAATTCGGTGCTGCTGATACCTTTATGGTAGGCATACAAATTGCCCGCTTTCAGGATCTTAATATCATAAGTGAGCGTACCCACCCCAGCCGTAGACGACCAGTTAAGCTTTAAGCCGTTTGGAGTCGCCTCCGCATTGAGGCTTTCCAAAGTTGGCGTTTTTATCACACTGGTGTTGCGAGGCTCAAAACTCGCTCCGTTATCGACAATCGCCTCTTTTTGCGGTTCGTGTTGCAAGGCAAAAATGGTGTAAGTGCCCTCTTCGTTTTCCGTTACCGTCATGCAACGATAAAGTTGAGAGGCAACTGTCTGCGTTAAAAGCGACCACACCCCTTGTAAGCTCAATCCAACAGGCTCGGACTCTAACGTCACCTGCTTGCCAGAAACAGCGGTAATGCGTATTTTTTGATGTTTCGCCTGAGCGTTGATATAACTTAAAAAATGATTCGCACTGAATTGAATTTCACGGTCAAGCGTAAGGATTCGACCGTGAATTGCTTGTACTCGTCCACCAATATTTGTGCCTGCAAAGTGGTTGTCGCTCACGCGGATAATATCGCCAGGGATATTCATTAAGCCTTCACTTCCCACCGTGAAAGTAATTGTTTCGGTTTCAAGGCGTTCAGTTTCTAAAATCCATTTACCTGTGCGGAACGCTTGTCCACGTGAAGTACAGCCAAAAGCGCTCACTTTTTTGAGGTTTAAACCGAATTTACGAATCTGCTCATCATCAGAAATATACTCAATCGTGCTCTCGTAGTTGTTCTCGGCATCTTTGTATTCCACTTGAATCGCATTATGGCGTGCTTTCATTGCTGAATACTGGCGTGAAAATTGCCCTCCTACCACATTGGCATTGGTGTAAGTCCAAACAGGATCGGAGGGTCTATCCATAATAAAAGTGAGCTCTGTGCCATTCCATACTGGTATCGCACGGAAAATCGAGCATAAATCAGAGAGCACATCATAAGCACTGCGTTGTTCCGTCAGCCATAAATTACACGTAAAGCGAGGCTCTTGCCCGCCAAAACCATCAGGAATCATCTGGTCACAATACTGGGCGATTTGATAAAGCGCCCATTTATCTACGCTAAACTCACCCAAGCGGTCGCCTAAGCCGTAACGTTTGTGGGTAACAATATCCATCAAAATCCACGCAGGATTATTGGTGTAAGCGACTTTAAATGTGCCATCCCATAACCCCGTATAAGTGCGTGTTTCAGGGTTGTAATTGCTCGGCACACGCACTTTGATACCATAGATTTCATAGGTGCGAGTGGGAATATTGTTGAAATACTCCGAGTCGAATTTCATGCCCATATAGGCGGTATTCGGGTAGCGGAATTGGGCGTCAATGATTTCGGTATAGCTCGCCCACATCGTTTTATTCGCCAAGCGGCTTGAGGTGGAATCGGCAGTGATACGTTCCACTTTGATGGTAAAGGGCACTGCTGGCAAATTTGTCACCTCAATTGAGCGGGAATAAGGTGAGCTGTATTTACCATAAATGGTAAATGGAATCTGTTGTGTGCCGACGGTAATTTTTAACTCAATGGTAACTGGATTGGTGTCGCCTTGGTCGTTCTGCTCAAATAAAGCTTGTACGCCCAAGGTTAAGCGAAGGCGATTCACATTAGCATCGGTAACCGTACGGGTTAAAGCGGTGCGTTGGGTGATTTCAGTTGAAACGGAAACTTCTTTTTCGACCGCTTGAAAGCCTTGCATAACCTCTTGGGTTTGCGTCCCTTCACGCCCTTCAATTTCCATGTTTTTGAAATAGTGCGAACCGTCTTTGGCTTCAATCGGGGTTTTGTCTAAATAGACCGATTTTAACCCGTCTACTAAACCTTCAATTTCCCCTTCTGAAAGCACTTCCACAATTTTAATACGTTGTTTACTGCGTCCACTCTCTTTTGCCTCAACGGGCGTATGTGCTTTTTTTTTCTTTTTGCGGAATAATCCCATAATAGCCCCTTATTTTTTCTCTTCTACTACATCAAAGGTCTCAATCCCTTGCGAAATAATCATCGAGCCCACCAAAATTCGCCCGTAAGCCAGTGGCATGGCTTGCCCTTGTGCGACCCGATTTTGTAGCCCACTGAATGCCGTTGAAGATTTTTTCTCTTGCTCGTTGAAATTACCCATACTCGGCGTTTTGGTCAGCATTTGTGCCACGCCCCCTAGTAACATAGACGCCCCCATTCCGCCCAACATCATTGCCGCTTGAGAGCTGATAATGCCACCGACAGGGCCAAGTAACACAGCTGCACCAATCAAAGCAATACCCGCAATCACGCCAAATACGCCACCACGCTTCGCCCCTTTTAACACTGGGGTAAAATGCACCGTCATTCCTGCTCTCAAGCGGTAATGCAAGCCTTTTTCCAGGTATCGATTATCTAAATATTGCGAACCAATACGGACTTTATACATCCCTTGTTGCATCATGTGACGCAGTCCTTTTAGTTGGCTCATTAAGGCTTTTAACGCCTCTGCCACCGTTTGGCAATCCAGCTGAAAATCCGTGCCAAAACGCTTGAGTGAGCCGTAGAATTTAATCTTGATCATAGAGATGCCCTATAAAGTAGAAATCGGAATGGAAAAACCCAACTGCTCGGCATTGTTATGTCGCCAAATCGAGTGTGTATGTTTGAGCCAGTAGCCATCGTATAAATCTCGCTTGCTAAGTCGTTTGGGACTATGGTGCAACACCATCTGACTGCCTAAGTAAATGCCTGCGTGATTCGGCACGTTCGCCCCTACTTGCATTAAGATTACATCGCCAATTTGCAAAGTTTCCTGAGAATCTAACCGCTTGAAGCCTTGCCCTTCGAGATTATCCAAGTAAAGATTTTGCCCGTTGTGCCACCATTCATCGGGACGATTGAACTCATCCATATCTAAACCTGCTAAAAAGTAGAAATCTTTAAACAACGTGTAACAATCGGTTTTGCCGTGCTCAAAGGTTCTGCCAACAAGCGGTGCAATTTTCGGGAAACGTTGCAATCTGCCATCACAGACTAAAAGCCAATCGCAATCGGTGTGAGCGAATATTTGACGGTCGGCAAGTGAGAGCACAGGTTCGCCATTCGGGTGTGAATGAACAATCGCCTCAATCCACCCCAGTTTTTCCGCCTCAATTTGTTCTTCGGGGGTAATCTCAAAGAAATTGAGTGGATCTGTTGCCACGTTTTGGCAAGGGTAATAAAACCGCTCGCCCATCATAGGGTCGCTGAGAATCAACCCGCACGCTTCTTGCGGTTCGCATTGTTTAGCGTGGTCTAAAATGGTTTGTTCAATCGTTTTCATTTTCTACCCCAATTTATTGACCCCAATAAACCCACCATAGTTGAGGGTGTTATTACGTAGTTGGCAACCCCGCAAGCACCCCGAACATTTGTCTTTTTTTGGGTCGGTGGTCGGTTGGTCTTTTTCGTCCGCAACAGGGTTGCCCGTATAACCGCATTCGGTTGAGCGATACACCCACGGGCACGTGACTAAAATCGTTCGCTTGTTAATCAAGGCATTATCGGTTTCGGTCGGCAACGCCAGCGTAAAGGTAGCAATATCTTGCGTGAGCGTGGTTAATTGCTCAATCAGGTAATAACTCACTCGCTCTTGCTGTGGATCGGCATTGCGGTTGCCCTCTTTAAAGTTCGCTGCATCTAAAAACTGGGCATACACTTGCCGTCTGCGTACAATCGCACCTAAGCATTGCTCGAAGTTGTTCGAGAGGGTGGTCACAAAGCCATCAAAATTGACTACTGTGAGCGTTGGTCGATTGCTCGCCCCCTGCCCTGACATTTCAAAGCCTTCAGCCTTTACCCCAAAGGGTGTGTAGCGGTTACCTTGCCAAATAATCGGCTGAGTGAGTTCATTTGTACCCGCATAAAAACGGAACAGCTCGCCACGATTGCCGTCTTTGCCCGTAAGCTGTTGCATATCGACTTCGAATAAGTCAAGCAACGCTGTTTGTTCCAGTTTTGCCAGTTCGAGCTGGAATTTGGGGGTGATATTTGCGGTCATGAAACGACCTCCTCAAACTCGCCAGTCAGTTGCCAATAGCTTTGTTGGTAGGTAATTTGATGCTCTTTACATTTATATTTCCCCTGTTGACCAAAAGGTGGCGTCCAGAGAAAGGCTTGATAGCCACCGTGTCTTGTGAGGAAATCATCAATCTGCCGAATATGAGCAGGATTACCACTAAAAGTCAGATTAAAGGTCGCTCGATTATGGTTCAACCCTTGCGGGCGAGATTGGGTATAGCCATCGCCAAAATCAACCTCACTCAATTTCGGGCTTTGCTTTTTGCTCGCTTGATAATCAGGACTAAAATTTAAGGTTTCCATCAATGCTCCATTTGCGTGTTGAGATAAATTAAATCCAATTGTTTAATCACATCAATTTCCCAACTGTCGAGCTTCATTTTATAGAGCCTGCCCCACGCCTCCATTTCCGTAAAAGTAAGCGGGTTCAAGCTCATTCCGCACTGCCTTGCCGTGGAAAGTTGTTGGAAATAACCCAATAAATAAGCCACCGCATCATTCGGTGGCTCATTTTCAAGCTCGACGGGCATTTCGCCTGTCTGCTCATACAGCGAGAGTAAATGTGCCCGCAAGGTCGCTTTACTCTCTTTGGGGTGTTTATCCAGCTCAAACTCTTTTTGGGCGTAACGCAGCAAGTCGTCAATTAAGCCGTCAAGAACTTTCCCAAATCGTTGGAATATTCCAGGATTTGATCAATCATCCAATCGCATTCACTCAATACCATACGGGCATTTTCTTCGCTAAAGGCAAGTGGTTTACCTTCCCATTCTAAACCGTCCCAATTCTCTAAGCGGCTTAAGGCAAGCTCTAAGGTTTCTGTGCGTAATTCATCTAAACCTTTTAATTGAGGCTTACGACTTTTGGCATTTTCAATTTCACGCAATTGCTCTTTTTTCAGTTTTTTCTGCAAGTAAGCAAATGCCTTGTCTGATTTTGCCGACACCACACTGATTTTCACCCCCAATTCATCACTCGTTTCAGGATGAAGTAAGTTAAAGGTGAACGTTTCTGCTAAAGCTGATTTTGATAAATTTTTTAAGTCCATAAAATTTCCTTATGTTGCAAAAAAAAACGGTCAATATTGACCGCTTGTAAAGGTATTAAGCCAACGTATCTTGTACAATCATCGTGGTCGCCACTTTTAAGCTGTCGTCAATCGTGCTGGCTGCATCCCACACACCTGGGAAGGCATCAAAATTAAGGGTTTGCATTAAGTTTTTCGCCCCGTCATCGATTTCAGAGGACGTTACCTTAATTGCTGGTAAGATGATTGCCATATAATCGCTGTCGTTGCTTGTTTCGGCATCCATTCGCAAGGCTAGTGAAAGATTTGTGCCAAGACGTACCGCATCAATCATAGCTTTATTTTGCAGATACATCGTAAACGAACCACTGACGGCAACGGTGCCAATGAACACATCGGGGGCATAAGTCGCCCCTAGCACGGCTTCACTGGATGCATTCAAATCAATATCGAGCTTAAATGAGGTAATCAGTGCCATTTGTTGCTTATTGACTTGCAATGACCCTTTCACGCCCGCTAGTTTGCCCGATTGTGCAATATCAGGCGGATTGGTAAAGTATTGGGCTGTTTGCTCTTCCCCACGTTGCCCTAAAAAGGTGACGGTAACAGAGGCAATGCCATTCGGCTCCACTTCCAGTGATAATTTTGATACACGGCAACCGAGATACTGGCGAGATAAGCCAATATCTTTAAACCAGTCTTCAATCGTGAAGCTATCCGTCGAATGTGCAGTTTGTGGTATAACTAAAATCTTGCCATTTTTCTCACCTTGCCCGTTTGCGGTTTTCTTGATAATCGGCGGTTTCGCTTCAGCACCAAAAGCACCCCGTAAAGCAGCGGCAAATGCCCACGCCCATTGACCTGCGGCAAGTTCACCTTTTACATCGCCTTCGACTTTTTCAAACCCGACAATCGAAGCCGCACGTTGCATGTCTGTACGAATTTCTTCAGACTGGAATGACTCAAAATTAACGTTAAGTGAAGTTTCAATACGAGGCAATAATTTCGCCATGTTTTTGGCAGGTTTCGTGCCGAAAGTGGTTTCTTTAGACAGTGCCACCGAACGCTGTGTCCCTTGTGAATTTGCCATACAATTCCTCCATAATGAAAATTTTGGCAATAAAAAACCGCTTGTAAGCCAAATTCTTACAAGCGGTTACTTTTAAAATTTTTATTTTATTTCTGTAATCTTTATATCTGCTGTTCGATTATGCTCATAAAAGCTACATTCTGCATTATATTTGCCTTCTACGCCAAATGCATTTTTTGCCGAAAATTCTAATTGAACAACAATATCCCCAGTAACACTAGGGCGAACTATTTTATTAAAAATACTTGAATCGACAGTTGCAGGGAAATTGGCTCTTTTTTTAACCATATCTAAGCAATAACGATAATATTCATATTGACCAATTTTCCCAAACTTTTCCTTAACAGATTGTACAGTTAATTTTGATTTTATATCATTCTCGCTAATATAAAAGCGTTCCTTATTTTTACAATCTACAAAAAATACAATTCTAGATTTCGGCTCGCTTTGGTTATCAGATAAACTAACATCTATAATCTCATCACATCGCTTAGATTGATAAGCAAGTTTCGCAGCATCATACGCTAAGGCGTTGATTTTATGAAAACCATCATCCCCCCATTTTTTATGAGCTTTAGGATAAGCCTTTTTCGTCATAGGTAAATACACCTTTTCAAAATCGCTTTGGGAAAGTGTTCTTTCTGTTTCATCCTTGTTTTGATTTTGGGATTTCCCTTCGCCATTAGAACTCGTTAGGCTTTTAATTACACCTATTACAAAAGGAAAAACAAAAAAAATCACAAATAGAATTTTAAGAGTTTTTTTCATTTTGGCCTCCAATTTTTCTAAAATTATACAATAGAAAGATTAAGACTTGCATCAAATTATGCTCCTAATTCATAGGCGGTGAAAGAAATTGTGATCGGCAACGCAAGGCTATTACCTGATAAAAAAAGCCCACCGATTTGCGGTGGGTGATGAATAATCAGCTGAATGTGGGATTCAACCACACTCAAGCCGTAGAAATGTTGGCGTAACTGACTCGCTCTCTGCTCAATCGCTTTTGTGCCTTGCCCGTTGTCAAAAAATAAGGTGAGCTGTAAAAAGCCCGTTTCTGTCGCAAGCGGTTTATCGGAAATCGTACTGGTATTTGCTGTATTGACCGATAAATAGACCGCTTGATAAGGCAGTTTAGGCTCTGTTTTCACCCCTTCCCAAGCGGTCGGAAAAGAATCCAATTTTGCTAAATGACTTTCTAAAATGCGTCGAATTTGCGGTTTCATTGCCTGCCTCACAGCGTTGAATGTTGAGCATAATACGCATTGATTTCATCCACAGAAATGCGAATCATCCCTTGAGGGGCTTGCACAGAATAACCGCGTTGTGTCTTCCCTGTTTTGGAAGGGCTAGGATATAACCCATACTCTAGCATAGGGGCGTAAGGTTTGTCCGTCGCAATCACTATCGTATCGGACAACCGAGCCTGAGCAATGGCAATTTGACTGCCATCGTAATTGCTCGGTACAGCATTCAAGGCAACCGTCCATGAACGTCGCAACGCGCCACTATCAACAGGTGTTTTCTTCTGTACCTTGTTGAGGATATCTAACGCAATTTTGCGAAAGCCTTGTGTTTGAGCCAATAATGCGGAATCCACAAAGCCATCAATGGTGGCACTAAATCTACCCATAACGTCTTCCTTGTGCTTGATAATAAATCGCTTGTTGTGCAGGACGAATCGGCTGCACCCGAATCACTTGCCACTTTTCGCCATTGACAGACACAATGTCGTTCACATCAGCTTTTTCAGTGAGTAACATCAACACATCGCCCACTTGAACATCGGCATGAGTGGTCTGACGGCTAAAATCGTAGGCAAGCGTATCAAATAAACAGGATGCCGATACACGGCGTTTTGATTGGCTGACCTCGCCCGTTTCGGGGTTATATTTGCCCGTTTTCACTTGTGAAATCACACAAGGGCTGCCAAACTGGCGAATAAGCTTGGTCGAGACCTGCTGTAAGTTTTGATAAAGTTGCATTAGCCACGCTCCAATTTCACCACGCCAAAGCTACTGCGATCTAACCAAGCGACTAACAGTTGCCTAACATAATCAAAGCGGTTACTGCTATCGGCAATCGTTGAACGGTGATCATAATTGACCGATAAACTGCCGACTTTCACGCTGGTCATCTTCTGCTCTGCGTTTTGGTTGAGATTTTCTTGTAATGCCAGTTCACACACAGCATAGATAATTGCAGTAGGGATTTTTAACGATTCAAATCCTTTACGCGGAAATTGGCGTAGCTGCATTGGGTCGGCTTTTTCGCCCATAAAGCGGTAATTCACATCTAAGAAATCTGACGCACTCACCAAGCGACGAGCCTTTTCCTCTTCGTCTAACTCTGCCCACGCCTCTTTGCTCATTCGTAAATTGTGATACGCATTGGCTTCTTCTACGGAAAGATAAGCGGTCATTTTTGCTCCTTAATGTAACAATACTGAAAGAATATCAGGTAATTTCCAAGCAATCACAAGCACTACAGGCAAGAGCCATAACGCCCAGAATCGTATCGGCGAAAGTTTTTGACTTTCCATCACTACCTCTTTAATTAGATTCAAAATAAATGTAAAATGATCCACGATTTATTCCTTCTTGTGTTGGAAGTTGGAATGAAAGAAGCCCCAAGTAATTCGCGTTACTTGGGGTTTCACTTTTGTCATGACTACTTGGTTTTCACCAACACGCCTGCAGTATCTTTCAATGAGGTAGCCGTTTTACGCCAGTTGGCTGAAGCCCCTAATTTAGTATCATCAGGAGATTTACCGCCTGCAGTCATATCCCACTCATAACCGAGAATACCTAAGTTATAAGTCCATTCTGCTTGATAAACCGCTGCGATATTTTCACCGCCTAATTTTGGCTGCATTTCGCTGTTGAAGTCGTTGTTACCGCTCACCATCACCGCATTTTCTTGTAAGCCAAGCGTGTTATAAGCCGCACCAGTGCTATCCACTAATGCAGGGCTGTCTGTAACCACAAACAAGCGACCAAAGGGATCACGCATCACACTCACGTTGTCGTAAGTAAACAAACGTTCTGCGTTGGTTAAGGCGTTGTCGTACAAGGTGTGTAAGGTGGTTGAATGCACAATCCACGCTTTTAATGCACTAGAGCGGTCGCCAAATAATGCTGCCGCTTTGTTGAGCGTACGGAAATTCGGAGCGTTTTTCTTGTCGTCTAACACGGCTGTAGTTTGTCCACCAATTGCGGCAACTGCCCCTAAAATTGCGGTGTTTAACATATCCGCTAAACGGGCTTTGGCAAGTTGTTGCCCGATTTCTACCGCCGCAAGCTCAGGGTTTTGTAATACCCAACGATATTGTTGCGGCTCGTACTCAATCGGGTGCGTGCCTGCAGCCACTTTTACGGCTACATTGAGTAATTGCTCTAAGCGTTTCGCTTGCACTGTACCACTGCCATAAGCATTACGACGACGCACTAAGCCTTGAATCGCTTTAAAGCTCGCACGAATATCAAAATCACCTTGCGTTGGGGCGTTTTGCAAGGTAATCACGCCACCTGAGGCTTGATTGAATTTTTCAATATCTTGATCGACAGTTTCAGTTAACGCTAAATGCGTTTGTTTGTTGAAGACTTGTAAGTCAAAAGCCATAATAAGCTCCTATGTTATGGTGCGATTGCACCGTAAATAAAAAAGGTGCAATCTCTTGCACCCGATTATGAATGTTGTTGCATATACGCAATTTTTTCTGCGTCAGTTTTGCATTCGGCAAGGGATTTCGGGGCATTACCACCGCCTGTTCCTGTGCCTGCACCTGAACCTGATGTGCCTGATGGTTTTAAAATCGCATCTTTATTTGGATACGCCCCGACTAACGCCTCTAATGCTTCCTCAAAATCAGCTTTTTCACCTGGGCGTGAACGGCTGTAAATTTCATTGCCATCGGCGAACTTCGCCACCACTTTACCTTCATCTGAAATACTGAAATGCTTACCGAAGAAGGCTTGCACCACATCAGAAGGTAAATTTAAATGTTCTGCAGCATATTTAGAACGAGCAAACGAACCACCAATTAGTTCTGCGTGCAATTGCGATTGCAGTTTTTCAGCTTGAGATTTGGATTCTGCCAGTTGTTCATCAAAGGTTTTACGCATTTCTGCTTTCACCTTTTCCACTTCGCCCGCATCAATCAACTTCTTATCATCGAGATTTTTCACCGTTTCCAAGGCTTTGATTGCTGCTTTCGGATCGTCAATCCCCGAAAATGCCAAAAGTTTTGCTTCCGCCTGCTCTTTGGCTTCACGGTGTTTTTTCGCCTCACTGTTAAGCTCTGCGATTTTGGCTGTGGCTTTTGTGGCATCAAACGGAATTTCCTTCCCGTCTTCGTGAACATACACAGGCATCCCGTTTTCAACAACCACGTGCCCATTTTCATCAAGTTTTAATTTCATATTGGATTTCCTTCCAGTTAGTTAAGGTTGTACCTTTTCCAAGGCGTAAAAAAACCGCATTAAGCGCGGTGAATTTGGGGGTAATAAAAAACCCTGAATGCTATAATGTTCAGGGTTTATTTATTCGTTAACAAATTTTCATCAATCATTAGATTCAAGTTAATTTGGATTTTATCTTCCAAAGATTGTATTTTATGCTGCAAATTCGGCTTTTTCCCTTTCCAGCGATTTAAGCCTTTTCCGCAATAGCTTGCAAATTCTTCTTCCATTCTTTTATTCAGGCAAAGTTGCTGATATTCTTCCAAAAGTTGATAGCTTGATTTATTGGCTTGAGTAATGAGGTAGTCAAAGGCTTCAATAAATGCCACTTTCAACGCATCCGCTTTTTGCCCGTTAAAGCCCATTACAAGGAACATAAAGCCGTTTTTCGTGACTTCGTACATTAAACGAGATTTACCTTGTTTATCAAAATAATTAGCCGACGCAAAATTGCGTTGGCTAAATTCATTGGGTAAATGCAAGTTTCTGATCGCACGCAATACTTCCGTATGACGTTTACCAAACACGCGTGCAATGGTTAAAATATCAGTAATAATTTTGTTGCCTTTAACTTGGACAAATTGGTTAAAGTTTTCAATTTTTTGTAAGTTCATCATTTTTCCATTATTTAGATATAAAAAAACCGCCTACATTGCTGTAAGCGGTTCAATATAATGTTTTATTAACTACGTCTAATGGCTTCAATCGCTTCTTCCACCGTTAAATTGTAATTATCAGTTACTCTACGGTAGAAATGAATAGCATTGGGATTTTCTCGAAGTGCTTTTATTTTACGAGCCTTTTCTTCTTCGGTCGGTTTGTAATTTTCAAGTTTCTTTTGAAATTCTTTTGCCTCTTTCAAAGAAGTTTTCATATCTTCCACCCATTCTTCAAAAGGCATTTGAAAAACCTCTTTCGCAATCCGTTTTTGCTCCTCTAAAGGTAAATCAAGCACTGACATTTATAATTCCCTCGCTTCAATTACGGTAACATTACCATTCATATAGCGATCTTTTATAAAGAACTTAGTTCTATCTTTAAATAAAACTTCTCGTTCATCAGGATAATCACTAATATCTTCGATTATTTTACCATTCTTACTTTGAATAATAAATCGAACATTACCTTTAAAAGTTGATAAACTATTATCAATGCTTGAACTCGTAAAAGCTTTTTCTGTGACTATTTTACCTATCTGATATTTTTCTAATACCTCATCTGGCAAAGTCGTATCGCGATAAGTCATACCGTTATAAGCAGGCACTTTGTCCAACCCTTGATTTACCACAGCAATAAACCGCTTATCGGTTAGTGTAAGATTATCATTACGCATATTGTAATTTAAATCCCAATAAAGCTCGCTCGTGTAGGCTTTCATTGCAACAAGCTCGTGATGAGTAATGTTATAAGCGGCTTTAAATGCCTGAATTTTAAGACTGTTTTTTACTTCTTCTGAAATACGTTGATAAATATCTTCCGCTATCCAAGATTGCGTATAGGATTTTTGTAAATCCCTCAACGTCAACGCCCTGCCAGATTGGTCTAACATATCCGAGAAAGTAATTACACCACGTTGCCATAAATCGGCTTTACCTTTACCCAGAATCTGCTCTTTCTCTTCAGCTGTTTTACTGTTGAGCCAACTCTCATAGTTAACCCGCTCATCAACTGGACCGTCCATTGAGGCACGGGTGCTGGTGGGCATTTCTTGCATACCTTGCACGCCTAATTCTTCCCAGCTTTTGGTCACAAGCTGAAGAATGCTACGACAACGTGGGTGCAACGGTGGGCGCTTGTAGGGAATGTTATGTCCGATTGGCTTTTTGCCTAAATCCCATTGCTTGCCATCACGCACTTGGCAAACGGTAGAAGTTCGCATATCAAGGGTAGAAAGATGCTCTTCGCCTTGCAGAATATCAAGATTGGCATCACGCAAGGCTTCGTGGGCAGTGTCAGCCACTTTTGCCACAGAGGTAATGACTAAAGTATCTGCGGTACGACGGCTAACGCTCATTAACTCACGCACTTCAGTGGCAAGTTGTCCGTTTTGTTTGCCTTCTGCTACACCAGAGCGGATAATCCCCTCAAATTTAAAGGCTAAATCGGCACGCTGTTTATTCCACCATGCTTCTAACGGTTGCCCTTCAATCACAGCAACGTTTTTAATCGCTTTAATCCGTTCTTTTGGTACATCATTAAACAAATCAAAGCCGATTTCATCGTTATAAAGCTGGCTGATTTTGGCTGCTTCAAGCGATAAAAAACCGCTTAACTCGTCTTGCGTGTAAGCGGTCGTTTCTTGGTAAGTTTTTGCAATCTCTGTTTGCAGTTCGGTGAGCAGTTTATCCAGTTTTTTCGCGGGCAAAGCTTCAACACCGATAGCACTGATGCGGTTAATCAGCAATTTTTGCAGTGCATTTAACCGCTTGTACACCTGTTGTCGCAAGTGAGCATCATAGCGAAAATACAAGATTTTGCGGTCAGTTAAAGCATGGGCAATACGTTGTCTAAGCGTTTTTTTCTGATGTTTCTTCGAGGTCAAAATGCATTCCCTCCGATTGCAGGCGTTCTTGCTCTGTGTCCCATTCTAAGCCGTCTGCCAATAAGCCGCGGCGTTTGGCTTCGTCAAAGGTGGATTGATTCGAAATCACGCCTGCATTACGCAACTGAATCACGCTTGCCATTGAAGCAGAAGGGTCAAGGTCGTTTTCAATGTTGCCCGAAATCTGCACGTTACCCACGTGCTCTTTGGCAATGCCAAGCCAATGCCCTGTATATTCCAAGGCTAAATCAATCGCATCTTCAAAACGATTAGCAAGCAATCGCAATTGGGAAATTTCTTTGCCTGCTTCATCGCGGGCTTGGCTGTCAGTCATTGCTAAGGCGGTTTTGGTAAGCAACTTCGCCCCTGCGGTTTTCATTTGCTCTTCTAAGTCTTTGAGGCTTTCCACACCTGAAGCAATGGCTTGTCCTGAATGTTCAACAAATTGCATTGAGCTACCCGTTGGAAGATGAACCGCACTGCCACCAATAGCAAGCTGTTTCACTTCATCATTGGAATAAATCGCTAACAACGGTACGCGAGCAATGTTAGTAATGTTGTCCTGATCTGATTGGCTTTGCCAGTGTTTTACATTCAAATACGCCAACTCCATTAAAGGCGGCTCAATGGCATTAGTGAGTTCGTTACGCTTGGTGATAAATGGCACGACAGGCACAAAATCAAGCGGTCGATTTTGTGCCGTCAGTTGCAATTCCGATTCAAAACGAAATTCACCCTCTGCTTCGCTAAATTTCCGCACTTTGCCGATTTCATACACATAAACGTATTTCACGGTTTTTACACCAAATTCGCCATCCTCAACCTGTTCATTGACAACATAGCGAAATTGAGTAATTGCTTGTTTACCATTTACTCGTGCGGTTTTCATTCCCAGTACTTGATGCGGTTTAATATGCACCCAATAAGGACGGGCATTTAAGGCTTTCTCTTCCGCACGGCTTTTCACCGCTTCAACACGCGTGAAATCAATCAAAGCAAAAGAGCAACCATATGCCAAGGCGGAATAAAACCAGCGGGAGGCAAACACATCAAGGTTATTGCCTACTAAATCCACATCATCAAAAAGGGCTCGCACTGTTTCTGTCACATCGGCAACATCAATCGGGTTGAAGAATACACGACCTGTCATTTGCGAAAGGGTTTCCGACAAGGCAGGATAAAGGGTTGAACGCTCAAGGCGTTTGCGGTAACTATCGGGCTCTTCCATTTCCATTTGAAAAAGGTAGGCTTGTGCGGCTTTTCGCATTGTTGCCGTGCCACCGAGTAAATCATCAATGATTTTGGTTTTCTTGGTTAACTCCACCATTTCAGCGGTGGGAAGATGAACTGACATAGTGAATCCTTAATAGAGTTTGAGGGCGGTTTGTTTGAGCACATCGCGTCTAATTGGGGCAAAGCACATCACGAGTGCATCCGCTTTATTCGGCGAGGGAATTCCACGCTTACGCATATCTTTCTTACTTTCTACCCGTACTTTGCCGTTATTATCGTAATCTACGCGAGGGCGAGAGAGTTCTGCTTTTAAATAGTCCAAATCAGGTATATCGCTACTGAGTGAAATCATTTCATCAACGGGATAAACATCGCCGTATTTGATCGCACGATAGGTCTTATAAAAACGATCTCGTAATTGCCACCACGCTTGTGCTTTAATATTGGCGAACATATCACCGTTTTTCTTGCCTTGTGTGTAAAAGGAATCAGGATTAAACACCGCAGCACCCGCATTAAAGCCGATACAGTTGATCTGATTCGTCTCAATTTCTCGGTATTTTGCTTTCACACCCGCACCAACACCGATAGAGTCGAAAACAATTTCATCTGCTTGCCATTCCACTGCTTTTGAATGGGTGCGTAATGCTGATTTAATCACATCTTCGCCCCGCCACTCTTCTAAACCAAGCACCACAGAACCGTGTGCAAAACAGATAGCATTCGCATCAGCCCCATCATCGGCAACGTCAAAGCCCACAATTTTTCGACCGCTTGCGGTAAAGTTCAAACGTTTGTGAGCATCAACAGCACATTCAATCCAAACAGGCTTAATAATCGCCAAATCAGAATCAGCGACAGGTTCGCCCTCATAAACGTGACGATAAAGCTCATAATCACGCTCACGCATTTGCTCCAAATCTTCTAATAGCTCTTTGGGAAAATAGGGGTTATCTTGCCAATTCACTAAGACCGATTTACACCGTTCAGGTGGATGAATCACAAAGCGTTGATAAGTATCGTCCAGAATGTTTTTCGGGTTGAAACTCACAATAATCTGCGATCCATCTTCACGAATGGTCGGAATCAACACATCCCAGCTTTCTTTTGAAACATTCTCGCCTTCTTCCACCCAAACCACATCAATACCCGTCATTGACTTGATTGAAGTGATGTTGGTTTTCAGCCCAGCAAACGTAAAACGAGAACCGTTCTGCCCGATAATTTGCGTTTTCTGTACATCAAAAAAGGCTTGCAAGCCAAGCATTTCAATCTGATCTGCCAACATCTGAATCACAGAATCAGAAATCGATTTCTGAATTTCACGACAACACAACACCCGAATCGGTTGAGTATAAGCACGTAACACTAACGCACGGGCAATGCTGAAACTTTTCCCAGAACCACGTCCGCCATAGAAGATAATAAAACGCCAAATAGATTCAAAGAGCGGTCGGAATTTCGGGGGAAATTTAATGTTCTTCTGGTTCATCGCTAAAACTAATGTTGATGACTGCAGGTAACACATTACCGCCTGAGGTCACATCGACTCTATCTTTAAACATACCAAGATGCTTACCGAGTAACTCAAGGGCTTTGTTTGCACCTGTCGGTTCAAAAACGAAACATTCGGTATTAACGCTTTGAGCCGTTCCTTCTTGAGCGTTTTTTACCACGGTGGTAATGGTAAGCGGCTTTCTTCCCATACAAATATCACGATACTCTTGCAAGTCAGCAATGATGTTATCTATGGTAAGATTATGGCGTTGTCTGTGCTCTTGTTGCAGTTCTTCAATACGGACCGTGATCGGACCGTTCTTTAATAATTCTTTTGCTTTTGTATTGATGGTGCTCGTTTGCATTTTTAAGCAATCATACGCTTGCCGATATGCTTCACTCGCATTCCCCAGCTCAATATAAAGCTGACAAAATTTTTCTTGTTTAGGCGTTAATCCACGACCAGACGTGGATTTTCCTTTCACGTCTGACATAGAAAATCCTTACTTAATCGGCAGTTCAATCTGCAGTTTATCTTCAAAAACGCTTAGCGTTCCTTCAAGCAATGGCTTTTTACCTTTCCATTGACTTAAGCCAGCACCGCATAAACTCGCAAAACGTTTATCTGACTGATATTCGCCAAGCACTTGGTAATATTGTTCAAGGAGTGTCATTCCGCTTTGAACTAACTGCTCTTGCATAAAATTAAAGGCTTTGATGTATGCAATTTTAATTGCCATTGCTTTTTTGGTCTTATATCCCATAACTAGCAACATAAAACCGTCTTTTGTCATCTCGAACATTGGACGTTTTTCGCCTTTTTTGTCGATATATTCAACCAAACCAAAATTGGTTCGGTTAAATTCATCATCTCCTGCCTCTAAAATTTCACGAATATCACGCATAACGTGATGATGATATTTACCAAAAACTTTTGCTACCATTTCTGATGTGGTAATCGTTTTTGCATCTTTATTTTGTACAAATCGCTTAAAGTTTTCTGGATTAGCTAATTGCATATTTTTTCCTTCTGCTGAATTTTAGATAATAAAAAACCCGACCATTTCTGATCGGGTTATTTAGTCCTAACAAAACTACCGAGAAGGCTTGGTCTCTACCAATTTAAAGATGTTAGACAAACTGAAATTATTTTAAATTATTGTGGCTAATCTCAACCCATTTGCGAATGCCATCAACCTGCTTAGCACACAAATCCCGCTCGCTCATTACTACAACTAGGTAATCTATTGCATCTCCGTAAGTCTCGCCTGTAAACATTGTTTGCGGGCAAGGCGTGAGATAAGCTTGCGGTGGCGTAAGGTAAACGGTCTTAATGCGTGGACTGCTGCAGCTGCTCAATAACGCTATTAGGCATATCGGTGTTAGCGCAAGGCTCTTTAACCAGTATTTTTTTAATGCTTTCACGCTTCGTCTCCACTTTTTGGCGCAGCTCATTTACAATTCGCTGGTGAATTTCAACCGCTTGCCGTTCTTGCTCAAGTTGAGTGTTTAACTGCTGATTAGCTAACTGCTGTTCTGCGATCAACATTTTCTGCTCGGCGTTCTCTTTTATTAGCCGATTCATCACACTTCGCTGATGGATAAAAGCCGATGAAACGCCAATAACGACTACTACACCACTAACAATTAAAGCACTACGCAAGCCCATTGAACATATCCTTTTCGCGTTTACGGCGATTTAGCAACCCTTGTACTGGACGGCCACCTGCGTTTTTCCAAGCTAAAAATTGCTCCGCTGCGCCTTTAAAGTCATTTGTATTGAGCTTTTTGAGTAGCGTTGAACGCGCAAAGTTTGTCTCGCCGATGTTAAAGACTAAGCTAACTAAAGCATCGAACTCATATTGTTTGAGTGGCACTTTTACAAGGCGGGTAATTGCTGATTCAAACTTTAACAAATCTGCACTCAATAATTCTCGAGATTTATCAGCCGAAATAACCATACCTTTTGCAACAGGCTTACCATCAACTGCACCAGTATGACCGACTCCAATCGTCCAAACACCAATAATGTCCGCATACGCTGTTAGGCGTTCCCCTTCTTCACGGCGGATAAACTGCAAACCTTTCTCACTAGTTTTCATCTTCTGTCACTCCTGCTTTGTTTTTTAAAAAGCGCAAAATCAACTGGCGAATTGCGCTTGTACCCAATAAGCCAAGTGCAGCGCCGATCGGCGTGATTAAATCAATATCCAACCCGAAATGCGTAAGAACAGGGCGGATTGAACCTGCAATCAAGCTACATAAAAAGGCTTCTACAATAACTCTTCTGGCTGTGTCTTTTTTACCGTAAAGAAATGATTTCGATAGGGATGCAAAAAAAGCCACTAACACTCCGCACACAAAGCTACTATGCTGAACGAAGTAGGCGACTACAACAGTCCAGAGGTCTGGATTTTTCTCTGGCATTTTTTTCATACTCCACCCCGTTTTTTCGAGGCAATAAAAAAGCCCACCTGTTACAGTGGGCGTTAAGTTCTGTTAAGATCTAGGTTACCACACCAAACTTAACAGAGGTTTAAAATGAATAAAACAAGAATATCTCGTCAGCAAATTCTAAATAACATTCCTGAACAATATCGACATTATTTCAACATCGTTATTTTAGACATCACCCAAGACATATATCCTCTTTTCAAAAACTTTACTGATGCCGTTAATATCTTATGCAAGCACGCACAAATTAACAAAAAGGTTGATATATTCTTCACACCATCAAAGAGTAACGGTATCGTTTCCTCAGATTACTTAACTCTCCAATATCAAATCCACCCAGAAGCAGTCCACATTTACTATAACGGCTGCATATTTTACGATCTCGCCAAAGCCAATTTATACCCTCGTGAAATACAAATTGCGACTTTCCTAGAAGAATTGGTACATACTTATATGAATATCAGCGATGAGACCTTAGTTAAAAAGGTGGTGGCGTGGATGTATGAGGGCATTAATTACAATGAAAATGCTGAACAGTATGAACCTATTTATTCCAAGGATAAGTAATCGCGTCTAATGGGATTTTCAAACCATTTACTGACAGTCTCTCAGCTTGAATAACACCAGAGCAAATAGAATTGTTAGCTAAAAATGCATATTTGTTTTTCAAACATTCATAAAGTGCCTTGAGCAAATACTCTGGCACTTCCTCACCATCAATCTTAATCGTATCACCTAATGTAATGTTCATATTCCACCAATAAAAAAGCCCCGACTGGAAAACCAATCAGGACTGTAAAATTCATTCGGTGAACATCACTTATACGATGACCACCATTGCAGATATAATAGGTTATTTAGGTAGGAAAAGCAAGTACTATTTTTCAAGAATATGCAAATTTACGTAACTTAGGGGAATTTTTATGATTTTTAATAGCAAGATCGAGAAATTTAGCGACAACCCACTCTGAAGCTTTAATACTTTCTCTCACTCTTAATTTCCAAGTGGCAAATTTTATTGAGGGGTCTTTCGCGTGCTGATACTTCGCAATCGCATACACAGAACGACCAAACACATATTTTGCTTCCAGATATTTATAATCCTGCGGACAAGGCTTCTTAATGCAATAGCCCACCACCGAACTAATTACCATACCCAGCTCATCGTTGCACTGCTCACGCACAGGCTCTTTAACCTGATTTGGATCGACCGACAGCATCAATCTCGCAATCATATTTGTACGGCACTCAAAATCTAAACCACTATAAACCCACGCCCCCCACTCACTCAACCGAGCTTCAATCCACGCCTGCTTATGCTCATCAAGTAATTTATCCGCCATGTTTCAACTCCTTACACTTCGCCTTATACACCTTGATTAAATCCTTGATTTCTTCAACAGACAACTTCAGCGGTGGGTGGTCTTGCCGCTCTAAAAATTCCACCCGTTCCAGCCCGATTTTCTCAATCAGCCCTAACCGATATTCCAAAATGTTACCGCTCAAATGATTATTGCAAGCAGAGCATTGCTTGTGGACGTTATCCTCATTAAACCGCAATTCAGGGCAAGCCCCCACGCTGCGATAATGCCCTGCGTGATATTGCCCTTTGTGATAGCGACCACATGAAATACACGGCAAATCTTTATCCCGTAGCCGAATAAACTCATTAAACGCCTTTTGAGCTTCCTTCAGCCAATCGGGACGGCTTTTTAGTTTCTCTTTCCGCTCACGCATACGACGGCTAGCTTCCAAGCGGTCAGCTTTTTCTAGTTTTTTGCGTTTTTCTTCTGCTTTCCGCTTACCCATCGCCATTGCACACTTTACGGAGCAAACCTGCTGTGTGGAGCGGAATTTTGTATAGTATTCGCCACATTCTTTGCATTTATGCTGTTTGGGTGGTTTATTTCTTACCACTTAACACCTCCAACGCATAAGCAAAAAGAAGCGTACTCACGCCAGCACCAATAAAAATCAAACACATACCTAAACCAATCCAGAAAAAATCCATCTAAAACCCCATCAACTGACTAATTTTATTCTCCAACGCCCATTCGTCTTGGTAGACGTTGCAAAGCGTTTCATTCCAAATCACACCAAATACGCCTTTGTAAATCTCGTTGAATTTTTCCTGCGGACAATTATCAAACGAAATCGACCAACGCTCTTTCAGCGTACCACCATCTGCACTCGGCTTGATGTCGTAAAAGCCCGCTTGCTTCATAACGTGGTTTAAATATGCCTCAAGCGTTTTCATCCCCTCGTAATCGAGTTTTTCACGGCGATGCTTGGTAATACGTTCCGCCAAACTATCCAGAAAATCCCGTAACCAGGTTCTAAGCGTATCGGTGGGCATAATTTTACTTACGCCCTTATACACCTCATCGCAAATCCACACCTCCATATCCGACATTACTTGAAATTTCGGCTGCCAATATTCAAAGCCCGTGTCTAGCAGAGCAAAGAACTTTTTGTGGTGCTGATAGTTGCGGTTATTGCCCATCGGCATAATCTTTACCGCACAGCCAACCGGTAAATTTTTCAACAAATTGCGGTCGTATTCCGTTTCAGCTACCACTGCACCGTTAGGATATTTCACCGCAAGGATTTCAGTTTTGTGTTTAACTTTGCTTGCCATTTACCCAAACTCCCACAACGACTTTTCGCATCTCTCTTTCCGTTTCGATAAGTGCATTTCAATTTCTTTAAGAATCTAAGCATACACCCCACTCTGCAAACACTACACCGTCTTCACATTTCACCGCGTGGATCACCGTTTTCGTTTAGTTTTGGCTTCCACGTTCCACGCCTCTACTACTTGTTTTCGCAAGGTCTTTTCCATCTTCGAATAATTAGGAAAGGGATTAAAATGCAATCCAAAATCACGCATAACGCTCTTCAATTGCCATTCCAGAGAAAAAATAAAGAGTGAAACGGACGCTAAAAAACTCACAGCCAGTAATACAAACCATAGTGGGAGGAAAATCATCATTCCAACCACGTATTTCCAAACCGCTTTAAACTTTTTCATAGCCACCTCAATGTGAAAACTCACAACTAAAATAATTCGCCTGTTGCCCATCAAATGGACAATCTGCTAAATGACTTACCGCAAATTGCTTTCCGAAAATCGATTTTGCAATCTTGCTACTTTGTTCCAAATCAGCCTTACCCTCGATTGAAATCGACACCGTCAGATTAGAACCCAGCCAACTGCAAACAAAACTTTCATACTGCTTGCCATTTCGGTAGGCATAGACCATAACCCCTCCTGATTTTGGGTGAATGACCACACCCGCTTTCTGTAATAATTGCTTTACTAGCTCAATGTTGCTGTTATTACTCATAACCACCTACCTTCTTCACAAAATCCAGACTTACCGACCGCTGCACAAAATCTTCCATTGTTGGATCGAACACCACAATCATCTGTCCTTTACTGTTTCCCTTGATTTCCTTGCCCGTAACAGGGTTAATAAACGCTATGCGACCACCCACAAGATCAATCACCTCATTTGCCACACCGTGAACGCATTGCTGATACCACTGCGTAGATTTGTCGTTGTTAAGTAACATCACCACTAAATGCCCTGCATCACGCAAGCGTTTTGCCTGCTGCAGAAATGGCGTAACATCGGAGTAAGGGGGATTGACGAAAATGCTATGTGAGCCGCTCCCCCAATCACTTAAAAACTCTGGCAAACCATCGGCTAGAAAATCCGTTGCAACGTTCAAATAATCCCGATCTTCGCCAGATTTCGTACCAATCCAATGCCCGAATTTTTTATTTTGCAAAGTAGCACAGCCGTCCATACTGCAATGCCAACGTTTACCCACCCACTGGGTTAAGTATTGAGGCGTTTCCCACGTATCGCGGTCAAATTGTTGCTCGGTCATCTTCTGTAACTCTCCCAATCAAACGCAATCATCGCACCGCCACCTTCTCGCATACGGTCAACAATTCGCTCGCCCACATACGCCCCCAGTTCTTGTTGTGATAGGTTGCTGATTAAAATCGTCGGTTTCATCGCTTCGTAACGCTCGTTAATAATTTCAAACAAAATGATTTTTTCCGCTTCGCTCCCAAACTGCACCCCAATTTCATCAATTACCAGCAAATTAGGAGCAATGTAGGTTCGCATCACTTGCTCTTCGCTCTCTTCTGCGTTTTTGTTCCACGAGGATTTCACTTTACGGGCAATGCGTAACGCCGTGGTAAGCAAGGCTTCGTCTTGGTATTGCTCGATTACGTGATTGATAATCGCACAAGCTAAATGGTTCTTACCCGTACCAGGTTTACCGCACAAAATCAGCCCACCACCTTTCGCCTTACGCTCTAGCCACTTGTTCGCATAGGCTTGGCAGAATCGTTTTGCTTTAGCATTCGCCTCCGTCTGCTCGTAGTTCTCAAAGCTCGCTTGCTCAAAACGTTTTGGCACGCCAGAGTGATATTTCAAATCAGCAATCAAGCCCATTTGCATCCGTGCTTTCCGCTCCGCTTCACGCTGTTTTAACCGAGCAATCTCGCCTTGCAGGCATTGCGGGCAGTCGGTTCTGGTCGTCCGTTCAATCACATCAAAACGGCGTACCCATTGGCGATAATTACCGTGATGCTCACAGCTTGCCACCGATTCCGATGTCACACAGCCATCTAACGGCTTGAAACCTTGCAATGCTGCTTGCAAATGGCTCTCAAGGTTTTTGAGTTCCTCTTGGAATTTTTCTTCAGGGTTCATACCAAGTCCTTAGCCCAATCAGGCGTGTCTGTCGTGCCATAATCTCGCTCTGCAAAGCCAACGTGGGCGTTTGGCTTGGTAGAAGCGGTCGAGTTTTGTGGCGATGTTGCAACTGTTGGGTATTCGTCCAACCAACGCGAGTTGTTCAGATACGTGGTAGGGTGCAGCTTGTCAAAGCCATACTGGTGCAATGCTAACCGCTTGCGAATATCGTCAATCAGCATCTGCGTAAAGTCCTCCAACGTGGTCGGATATTCAGCGTGATAGCTCTCGTAGGCAGATTTAAAGCTCTTCAAGGATTTTTGCTTGTTCACCTTCGTCATCCCTGCTTGCCAAAATTGTTCGAAGTGCACCTCGAAATTTTGCACCGTTCGCACAATATTATTTTGGTTAATTGACTGGTTAATAGAGTGATTGGTTATGGGTGAAATATTTTCACTAGGGGGTAGTGAACCATTTTCACTAGGGGGTGAAATTCGTTCACTAGGGGGTGAAATATTTTCACTACCCTTTTCAAGGTGCAAAATGTACAAATTCGAACTTGAACCGTCCTGATTTTTGCGTGATTTTTTCTCCACCAATCCCATTTTGATAAGTGCATCGATGTGTGAAATCACAGAACGACGACTTACCTCGCAATGATCTGCAATATGCTGATAACTTGGAAAGCATTCGCCTTTATCATTCGCATTGTCCGCTAATTTCAGCAACACCAATTTACGAGTAGGATTGCCCACTTTTAATTTCATTGCCTGAGCGGTTAATAACATACTCATAGCCCCACCGCCTTATCTTGTGTAAATTCACCGTTCCAATTGGATTTCATTGTTAATTTCTGTTGCGTGTACCACTTATAAATTTTGGCTGCCCCTTTTTGCAGCAACACAGGGCGATAAGTGAAAAACGGCTCTTTGCCGTGTGGTGAAATAGGCACAGGCTCTTCCGTCATATAGCGATCACGTGCGTAAGAAGTCACCCGCCAATCGTTATTGCCATCTTTGTAAAGCCATTTCACCTGCTGTAAATGATCGTTAATTTTCTGAGAATTCACGCCATTTAAACCTTTCGCAAATTGCGGTGCAGTGATGCCATTGCGGAAATAACTTTCCATTGAGGTAATCTGTGTTGATTGCTTCTGGTTCTCGAGCAACAACGCCTGTTTTTGCTCTTCCAAATCTGCTGCCAAACGCAAGGCTTCCGCAAAAGTCTGCGGTAATTGCACCGCTTGTTTTGCTTCTAACTCTTGCCAGCGGTCGATAATGCGTTTACGTAGTTTCACGTTGTAACCAGCGATAAGTGTGAGGGTTAAGTCTTTTGGCAAATTGAAACAGCGATAAGACCGTCCTCGGCTGTCAATGTAATCTGCACAAAATTGTGCAGATTGAATTTCAAGCTCTGAAAGCATATTGTCGATGTCTCTTAATACGCTACGATGTTCTTTCTCGCACAACTTCGCAATCTCACGACTACTCATCGTTAAGCTTGCATTTTTTTCTGTAATCGATAATAATTCTGTCGTTTTCATAAACGATTCATTCCTGTATAGAACCCGTGTTACTGCACGGGTTTTTTATTGCTCTTTATTCCCGTTTTGATTAGAATTTCTAACTGTTCTATTCTCAAAATCGAGTTCATTATTATGGATATCTCTGTTATCTACACTTCTGTTAAAACCACACTGGATATTCTCTCTGGTATGGAAACTAACAGCGTTTTGGCTGAGCGGATTGCTCTCTTGAAGGATCAGCTCGAAATACTCAGATATAGCTACGAAACGACCCAAAAAGAATTGACCGAATGCAAAGCAAAGTGCACCGAACTTGAGCAAGAAATAGCGAGTTATCGCGCAGCGGAACAATTTGTCTTTGAACACGGTGCGGCGTTTAAAAAATCCCAGACTGGCTACATCAAAGCGGTTTATTGCCCCAACTGTCTTATCGTTGCTAGTGGAAGCTTTAAAACCTTCCCTTTTCAATGTGCGAATTGCAAATGGCGAAGTATGTTTACACTCTCGGAATTTGAACGCATTTTTGAAACATTGCCGTAATATCATATTAGCTATACCTTCTTTCGAACTCCGTTGCTACGGTGGTTTTTTATTTGCCTATTTTTCCCAAACATCTGGACGCAAATCGTGTTTTCTCACTTTTCCGCCAGTTTCCTTTTCAATTTTCTTGGCTAATTCCAAAGGGCATTTTGAGTAACCTGTTTCAACCTGCCTCAAGAAAGACGGTGATGTGCCAATTTTTCTGGCAAATTCAGTCTTAAATCCTCTAGGTTTCTTGTTTAAAAATTTTGCTAAATTCATTTGAGTTTGGTTTAGTTTAAAATAAATAACGTTAGTTTAGACTAAATCAAAAATTTAGTAAATATTTTTCTTTCTTCTTTAGCAGTTACTAAATAAAATAAACAAAAATCTTCAATGGAGAGAATAAAATGGACAAGTCAGAAATTCGTTTGAAAAACCTAGAGAAATGGTTTGAAGGTCAATCTATCCCGAAAAAAGATAGAAGTTTTATTTCACAGTTAAGAAAAGGTGCAACCTTTGGCGAAAGAGCCGCAAGACGTATTGAGCAAGATTATGGTATGCCATCTTTTTATCTTGATTCAGATCCTGAACTAGAAGCTTTGATTATTTCGTCTATCAGCACGACACCAAGCGATGCTCACCGTTTTAAAATTGAGCTGTTAGATGTACAAGCTAAAGCCGGTGTTGGTGGCATTATCAATAATGAGTATCCAGATGTTATTCAAGCTATTTATTTTTCATTAGACGGTTTATTAGAAATTGTTGGTAGAAAAACAGATGATGGACTGTTTATGATTAATATCCCAACCGATAGTATGAGCCCAACCATTGATAAAGGCGATGTGGTATTCGTTGATACCAACGTGAGAAATTATTACGGGGAAGGAATTTATATCTTTGCGATTGATAATGAAGTTTACATTAAACGCCTTCAAAAAATTCCTGGCGGAACTTATCGAGCATTATCGGATAATAAAAACTATGACCCATTTGATATTACCGAAGATGTATTTAACAAAGCTATTGTAATAGGGAAATTTGTTCGAGTTCTTCCAATTGATCCAAGAGATTTATAACATCCGCATTATTGGCGTAGCGGTGGAGCATAGGAGTTATTTGTAATATCTAATCTATCGTAGAAAGAGATAATTTTTGATGAAGGCGGGGATTTTTTAGGAGTCGCTTGAATTGTAGTAATTGAATGGAATATCAATATGGCTCAGCAAATTAGATTGATTGCACCTGAAATATTCACTATCGGTGGTACCTCCGTAGATAGAGAAAAAACCATTACATTCCTTAACGAGGTGGACTTATATTTTAGGCAAAGAAAAAGAATAATACTTGACTTATCTAGAATTAAGGAGGCGTATGCTGAAAGCACTCTTCTTCTATTTTCTGCCGTACATAGTGTAAGGTGTAGAAGTAAACGTCATAATGCAATCTCAATTATTTACCCTGAAGAAAATAGCAATCCTGATGGTTATGCTAGGATTATCCTCTCAGGATTAAAAAAAGCTTTAGAAGCAAAAAATGAAAATGAGATACTTCAGCTCGTCATTGACGGTAATTATTATCAATCAGGCTGTAAAGAGACCATTGAAACCCTTCAAATAAACACTAGCCAAATGATCTTTCAGATAGATGGTATATCTGCGGAACAAAAAATTGTGTTATTAACGGCAATAAGCGAAGCTCTATTAAACATTCAACATCATGCATACATTGGCAATGATTATTTGCAAAGAGTTCTTAGAAGAAATCGTTGGTGGCAATGTTGTTGGTATAGTCCATCTGCTCATAGAATGGTTTTCTTGATTTATGATGCAGGTGTCGGAGCCTTAAACTCCTATTACCCAGATAGCGATGACAATGCCCCACAAGAAAAAATTAACAAAATGAAAGAGCTGATGTCTAAAGGATATTCTAGATTTAATCATAATGGTATAGGAAAACGCGGGAAAGGTTCCGAGGATTTGAAGAATGTGATACAAAATTTCGTTGAGGAAGAGCGACTAACCATTTATACTGATGAGGTGATCTATTCTTATCAATATAGTCAAGGTGATGAGAAAAAGAATTGTATTGCAACTTCTCCTCAATGCAAAATAAAAGGAACACTTATCGTGTGGTCATTAATTTTACCAGAAAAAGGCAATTAATATGATTGAAAAAATTAGGGTTGCAGACTTCTCTCCCGTGCCATTTGGCAGATATCCAACTGACGGCAACTTCAGTGGACAACGGTTTAGACGAGAAAGACTAAAAAATGCATTTCAAAATAGCGAAAATGAAAAAATCCAGGTCGATTTTAATGGTATTGTTCCCGTAGGTTCGTCTTTCCTTGATGAAAGCTTTGGCGGTCTAATTCGCGATGAAGGTATGTCATTTAAAGATGTCTGGGAGCGTTTAGAAATAATTAGTGATTTCCCTATTTATGAGATTCAAATTAAAAATATCTTACAAGATGCTGAAGAAGAGCTAAAGGTAAATAATAGTGAACTGGAATGATATTATTAATGCTTCGAATAGTATCGCTCTTTGCGCAATGTTATACACCATAGTTGGCGTAAGACAATCTAGGCTATTTGCTAAAAGAGCTGAGGACAAAGTTTTGGTTGATTCTTTATTGCAAATTCTCAGCGAAATGGAAAATCTCTCCTCTCATTTCTTCTTATCTGACAGAAGAGAAAGAGCTGATACTCACTATTATAGCACTTGCTTTCTTACTAAATTAAATATTGCCATTCATATTACAAAAATTTTGCACGAAAAACGTAATATATTGCAGGAGAATATTTACGAACACTTTTCCAAATTTCACTGGTACGCAACAGTGGATATTGAGAGTATAAATGCTAAAACTTCGGAGCAGAACGCAGGACAGTATAAAAATATCAACCAAGCCTATTTAAAGTGTATAGTTGATATTTATAATGCCTTTGAAGAGAAATATTCAAAGAACTCTTTTTTAGGTAAGTTTTCCTAACCTAAACCGCCACGATGGCGGTTTTATTTTGCTACTACTCCTCAATCTCTATATCCTGATGCGCTATTGCTATCAACTCCCCGTAGCCGTCCTCAAGTGCTTGTGATAGCAACAGTAGTATAGCTCTATCCTTTCCAATCAAATTGCTTAATTCAAGTAAAACATCATCTATTGAAACTTTCATAAGTCCTCCTTTCCCTTACATATTAACCAATCCCGATTTTTTGTCTAAAACTCCTTCCAAAATTTTCGAGCTAGATCACAAAAAAACTTTTCATAGCTCAAAAAACAATCAATCAAACACCCCTCGCAAAAATTTTTCTGCTTTAAAATCAACTATTTACTAAATTACTTTAAGTTTTTGTTTAATTTTAACTAAATAATCTATTTACTTTTTATTTAGTTTTAACTAAACTAAGCCCATCAAAACAAAACAGCCTGATAACAAAAATCAGGCGTTATCTAAAACAGCTTTAACGGAGAGCCAAACCCTTAGCCATCAATGCGGAAACATCCGCAACGACCGCCAAGCGTTGAAGCAAACGGAAGATGAAAGCTGTTTTAAATAATCAACTTAATGCTCTTTAACAATTTAAATCAAACACACCGCTTGCCCGAATGCAGGGTGCGAGTTAGTCAAAGCGTGGAAGCCCATAAAGACCCACCGCTCAAGAAGATGTGTATCACAAATCAAGTGGTGTGTTAGCTGAAAACGGGGTGTGGATAGTGAGCCACAAGGGAGTAAGCGATAACACCGCCCTTGGCTGCAGGGCACGAAATAATGTAGCCACCATTTAAAACAGCATACGTAAGCCGAGTTTTACTCTTGGATTTCCTCGATGTGTGCTGTTTTAAATGGTAAACATTGACAGCTGGAAAGACAGCGTTTGATTAACTTAATAAATGCCAGAAGGAGTAATTTATGGCTTTAGTATTAACCAAAGGTGAAACCTTAGATTTAACCAAAACAGACAACTCTTTAACTAAATTACGCGTTGGTTTAGGTTGGGATACTGCAGACACAGGTGCAGCGTTTGATTTAGATGCTCACGCATTTTTATTAAATGCCGACGGTAAAACACGTTCAGATAAAGATGTGGTTTATTTCGGGAAAAAATCTGCAGAAAACGGTGCAGCGCGTACATTAGGCGATGACCGCACGGGTGAAGGCGAGGGCGATGATGAAACCATTTTAATCGACTTAACCGCACTACCTGCAGAAATTCAAAAAGTAGCGATTGCAGTTGATATTTACGAAGGTAAACAACGTAATCAAAACTTCTCAAAAGTACAAAACGAATTCGTTCGCTTAGTCAATGATGTAACAGGTGAAGAAATTGCACGCTTTGAACCGCAAGACGAAGGTAACGGCAGCCACACTGCCATCATCTTTGGCGAAGTGTATCGCAACGAAAATGGCTGGTCATTCAAAGCGATTGGCGAGACATTGGAAGGCAATTTAAGCACTCTAATCGCTAAATTCGGTGCATAACCTTATGCCCTTTGCCCTTGTGAAAGCAAGGGCATTTAAAAGCATTCTTTGTAGTAAGAGTGCTTTTAAATGGTAAACAAGGAGCAACTTATGATAGGTTACGAAGATTACAACGCATTAGGCTTACCGCCTGAATATGACGAGCAAGACCGCATTGAGCGAATGGAAAATAAAGTGCTTAAAAAGCTGAAATCATCAGGTTTAAGCATCTTAGCCGACAAGCTGGTTGGTACAGAAGTATGGCATAACACCATTGATGCGATGATTGAAAAGGAAAGCAAATGAGCCTAAAGCAATGTATTATTTTTCTACTCGCGGTTAATCTCAACCCGCTCGGATTGTGGATCAACGTTTCTACGTTTGGAAAATTTTTCGAGCAAAAGAGCTGCAACATCCAACAAGATGAGGAACATTTGCCAAAAGCTAGTTGCGGCAACCAAGTAGAAAAGGTAAACCAGAGCATAATCAGGTAAAGCAGGTAGTGGTCTTGCCATTAGCTCAATCTGAATATGAACAGGAATAAGCAACCAACAAAGAATAAACGACAAAAACCACGTTGTAATACGCATAATCACCTCATCAAAATGAGATTTGAGGATGGAAAAGATGGGATTAATTAACGCTTCCCACATAATAAATTCCTGTAATTGTTGAAGTAAGACGCAACAATTATATTCCTTGCTGAAGTAAGACACAACAAGGCGAGTTTTGCGGTTCTCGTTAAAAAAACCGTTTGACAACACCGCTCACATCGGATTATGATTACCGCACTACAAACTCATAGCGGTATCCCGCACCCGAAAGCATAGCGGTTTTTTTATGCCTAAAATTTAAATCTACAGATCTGTAGATTTAGAAAATCTAAAGTTGCAAATCTGCGACTTTCAGAGATCGGGTCGAGAGAGCCTAATAAAATACCGAAAGGAAATAAGCTCCGCTGTCTATGAGCAGTAGTTGAAGCCCGATCAACCCTACTAAGGTTGGTCGAATAAAGAACTAACTCATAGGGGCATAAAAATGTCAAATCAAATCTCCACTCAAACCATTTCATTCAACAATCAGTCTTTAGTTACATTCGAGCAAGGCGGTGTCCATTACACTGCAATGAAACCGATTTGCGACAATATCGGCTTAGAATGGGGATCACAATATAATCGAATTAAACGTGATGATGTCTTAAATTCAGTTATCTTCATTATGAAGATGACTGGAAATGATGGAAAAGATTATCAAATGATCTGCCTACCCATCGAATACTTAAACGGCTGGTTATTCGGCATCGACGTAAACCGTTGCAAACCCGAAATTCGTAAAACCTTAATCAAATACAAAAAAGAGTGCTACCAAGCATTGCACGACTACTGGTTTAAAGGAAAAGCCGAACGCACGATTAACCCAGAACAACAGCAAGCAATCCAAGAGGCAGTCGTGAAAGCTCATCACCGCACAGGAATGAGTTACGCAGAAATCTATCGCCAACTTAAAAGTCTGTTTAAAGTGGGCAAATACGACCAACTCAAACCCTCACAATTTGAAAATGCCATCAGCTTTCTAGCCACACTCGGCAACAGCTACGCCCCGATTGACCGAATGGATAATCTGGAGCTAACCGAGCAAGAGTGGCTCGACTGGCAGAACTTCTACTACGCCGTAACAAGGTTCTCCGAAAGCGTAGAAACCCTAATGCACGCATTACGCCCATTCCGTAGTCATCAGCAAAACAGCGTAGAATTTAACTTGGACGTGGTTCAGCGATATATTCGCACCACCAACCCAGCCGTCAGAAAAATTAACGACCGTATCAACCGCACCAATCGCCGACCGCTTGCAATCGGACACTACAACGAATCTGCAACCTCAGTCGCAGTATTTAAATAATCCTTAATAACTGAATACTCCCACCGCCTCACACTCCACCTTTCCTGTGGGGCGGTTTTTTGCACCCTAAATTTAAGCTTTTGATGAAATTTCCACCGAAAGAGGAAAGAAAAATGAACGCACAACAAGCCCTTAAAAAATACCAAATCGCCTTGAAGTTAGCCCAAAGAAACTACCAAAGCAACCCCACCTACGCCCGCAGACTCGAAATCTACGAGCTAGAAGAATTAGTTAAACACGCCCAGAAATGGGTGCATTGAGGAGAGAAAAATGCAAACCTTGCTTAAAGTCCTGATAGGTATTTTCTTCGCCCTGCTTTTTTGTGCAGTATTAAGTCTTGGAGGTTGCCTCGACAGCCAACCTGACTCCGCTATTCCCAAAAATATCCCCACTTGCCATTTGTGTGAATTTAGGAGCCCCGCATGATTGACGCCACCTGTGAAATCACCCATCGAGACAGAGGGCTTTGGTACGCACGAGTTCGATACAACCGCATCATTATGTACCGCTCCAAGTTCATAAGCAAAGAAGCCGCAATGGCACGTCTTGCCCGTGAAATCGAAAAACGAAACGCCCTCGACGGCTTTCGTTTCAAGCAACCACTTGAAATGCCGCAATCCAGAAAAACGCATATAACAGGCGTGATTGCCAAATTACCACCACCCCAAAAATGGGATAACACTTGTTATTCGATCAATCCGATAACAGGTGAACGCAAACCATTGTAAGAATTTAACCCACCGCAAGGAAATCCAATGAATAAAGTCAGAGTATTAAAGTTAGCTGAAAACCATTATAAAGGCGAGCTTATTATCAGCCACGTTGTAGTAGCAAAAACAATTACCTTTGCCAATAAGGTGAATTGCATTCGCTCCTTGAATCGAAAAATAGAAGATTACAACTTACAAAATAATACCCGTATTCCTCTTCTCAAAACCACCGAGACTGAAATCCAATTTGAGCTTAACAACAAAGGAAAAGTAGCCAAAACCAACCCACTTACTGAGACCAGAACTCAAAAATCGAATGTAGAAGTGGAACATCAACCAGAAACCACTGTGATTAAATTTAATGATGGCTACCCACCTGAGAATACCAAAATGATAAGTGAAAACGATACGCCAAAAGCGAAACCAACTGTTATAAAACGCAAACCATTTACCCCTTACGGTTTAAATGGCTACCTCGTCGATAAAAACGGTAACGTTCGCTTAATGCTAGATCGAAGAGCGAACGCCAACACTATCGTACTTGAGCCTGAAATGTTCTCAGCCCTTGCCGATATGGTCAAGAAAACCCAATCGCAAAATCTGTAACGAATTTAACCGCTTGCCTTCCTTTAAACTAACTAGCTTGATGGAATTACAAAATTGAAACGGGCAAGCGGTTAATCCAATTATTAAAAGGAAAAGAAAATGACCACAGCTTTAAATACCTTAACCCAAAAACTCGCTGAACGCTTTGAAATGGGCAGCAGTGAAAACCTACCTCAAACGCTAATGGCAACCGCCTTCAAAGGGCAAAACGTAACACCTGATCAAATGGTGGCTTTACTGGTGGTAGCAAACCAATATGAATTGAATCCTTGGACAAATGAAATCTACGCCTTTCCGAATAAAGAGGGGATTATCCCCATTGTAGGCGTAGATGGTTGGTATGCGATCATCAACAAACACCCACAGTTTGATGGCATTGAGTTTGAACAAGATGCAGAAAGCTGCACTTGTCGTATTTACCGTAAAGACAGGCAACGTCCGACCGTCGTCACAGAATACCTAGATGAATGCAAGCGTGAAACCGACCCTTGGCGAAAATATCCTAAACGAATGTTACGCCATAAGGCGGCGATTCAGTGTGCCCGTGTTGCCTTTAGCTTGTCAGGTATTTACGAGCCTGACGAAGCAGAACGCATCCAAGAGAGCGACAAAACCTCACAAAATATCACACCTGAAAAATCGGCAACCACAGGCAATCCGACTCACCCAGAGTTTGAGGCGTTAGTGTTTACGCTTGAAGAGGAAGCGAAAAAAGGCACGAGCCATTTAGAAACCTATTGGAAAACCACGCTGACCAAAGAGCAGCGTCAAATCGTGGGGGTGAATGAAATTACCCGAATTAAGGAAAAAGCAAAACAATATGACAATATCCAAGAAGCGGAATATGAGGAGGCGTAGATGGCAGTTTTACAAGGCACGCCAGAATGGTTCGAACAACGTCGTGGCAAAGTCACCGCCTCGAGAATTGCCGACTTAATGGCAAAAACCAAAAGCGGCTATTCCACCAGCCGACAAAATTACCTGATGCAATTATTGTGTGAACGCTTAACGGGCAAGGTTGAAGAGGGTTATAAATCTACTGCCATGCAACGCGGCAACGACCTAGAAGCCGAAGCTCGCAACTGGTATCAATTAGAAACAGGCGAAAGCGTGGAAGAAGTGAGCTTTATCGACCACCCCGAAATCAACTTTGCAGGAGCAAGCCCTGATGGATTAGTGGGAGCGGAGGGCTTAATCGAAATCAAATGCCCAAACACTGCCACCCATATTGAAACACTCCGCAAAAAAGAGCCAATCGACCGCTATTACAAACAAATGCAATGGCAAATGGCTGTAACTGGACGAAAATGGTGCGATTTTGTCAGCTTTGATAATCGCCTACCCGATAACCTCGCTTATTTCTGTAAACGTATTCCCCGTGATGAGGCGGTAATTCAAGAAATTGAGCAAGAGGTACAAGCCTTTTTACTTGAGCTAGATGTGACGATGGCTGAGTTGAGTGTGATGAATTAACCCTAAGCCATCGTTTTTACGGTGGCTTTTTGTCTAAAAGGAAATGAAAATGGCTAAATCTGCAAAACCACGCAAACGAACGCCTAGCACACAAGCGAAATCCAAGCCGAACAAGTTGGATGCAGCGGTTAGAGGTTCGTTTTCACTCAATATTTTAAGACTGGCTGAATACTCCACGATGAACGTGTTAAACGGCAATATCATCAAAGATAAAGTTCACGCCAGACGTTATTTCAAAACCCTTGAAGTCCCGCAAAAATGGGGTATTACTTATGGTGTGCTTTACCGCATCAATGGCGAATGGGGCATCACGCACAACTTTGTGCGATTTAAAGACAAATGTCGCTTTGAACATCTCGACCAAGAACTGGATTACTATTTAGGCGAGGCAGTGGACGAAATCGACTATAAAGACATCCTCTCGCCTTACTACATTGCCTCACCCGAAGGGCGTGATTTCACGATGGAGCAGCTCTACGACATTATCGATATTAAAAACCCCTTCAAGCGGTTGTTTTCCATCCACGAATTGGAAATCGAACGCCAAAAAGGCTGTGAAGAGTTGAAAATGCAAAGCATCTTGCCGTATTTAACCCAAACCGATAAATCCTTTCCTGCACTACTAAAATCTTACGGCTTAACCTCGTTTTATGATATCCGAATGAAAGATCGAGACGGCTTACTTGCCCTCAAAGGCATCAGCCAAAAACGGTTCGACCATATCCAAAACGCCTTTGAGAAAGCCGTGTTAGAAAAGCCAGACGAATTCGCTCACTTCATCAAGTTTATTCAAATGAAAGCCGACTTCGACCGAGCTAACCAATTTATGGAGAAATACTGTGTTACTTAACCCCTTCTACCTGCGTAAAAAGCTTTACGACTACATCAGCAAATACACCAAACAGGCACGTGTGATCGTGCATCTCAAAGGCAACCTTGCCAAATTACATCACGAAAACAACCGCTTGTTGCGAGAAAATCATCAGCTTAAACAAATGGCAAAAGCCAAAGATGCCCGCATTACTGAGCTAAATGAGCTGTTTATTAAGCAAGTCGATTTAGCCAAAACCATTGAATTTAATTGTCTGCCTAGAAAGGAAAGACGGGAGATATTGAGGGGGAAAAAATGAACTTAGCAAACCCATTCTTAGAAAATATTTCCCCTGCTGGATTACTTGCTAATCAATCGATAAAAAAACGCCAAGCTAAACAACTTGAATTTCAACAAAAACAGAAAGAACGTCTCGATGCCATTATACACCGAATGGAAATGCGTTCCCCCTCCAAAACTAAAACAATCAAACCGCTACCAAGAAGGAGTATTAAACCCGTGTTAAAACAACTCCCTAATGTGATCGACAAAACACTCGATTACCTCGAACAGAACCGCCGTACGGCATACACCGCTCGCAATCAAACCGTACTTGATATTTGTGATGCAGCGATTAACGCGATCGCAATTATGCGAACTGATGCAGACAGATTAGATAAAGCCCAAGATTTAAAAATGTTTGGAGCATTTGAAGATATTCGCCAAAAAATTGATGAGGTAGCCCTATGAATTTAGAAGTACTTTACCAAGAAAACCTTGAACTTCGTGCAAAGTTAAAGCTGCTTACCGACAAGCCACTCGAAAGAAAAAAAATCGTTCACACTAAAGCAGATTTAATTTTCTCAGATTATATCCGAAAACGAGCCAATTATTGCTGCGAACGTTGCGGCAAACACTACCCACCCAAAACAAATGGTCTGCAATGCTCACACAACTTTTCACGCCGTTACTACAATATTCGTTACCATCCTGATAATGCCATTGCATTATGCCATTATTGCCATATGTGGTATGGCAATGAACCAATTGAGAGTGGAAAATGGATTGTAGAGAAGATTGGAGAGGAAAAGGCAAATGAGCTTATTCGCCTTAAAAATCTGCCTAATAGCCAAAGCCATCCTACAGAAGAAGAATATGAAAAAATTATCGCAACCTACTTACAGCTTTGTATTTTGGAAAGTTTGTGATGAAAGAGCTACTCAAACTTATCCAACAACTTGGACGCAAGCACGACAACCTCCGTGTCTTTCAAGACTTCGTGGAAATTTGTGCTTGCAGTATCAGCCGACCTTTTATCAATCGGGAAGACCGCTATTTTGCCATCTATTCCCGCTACACCGATGAAGAGATGCAACAATTCTACCAAATGGGGCAAATCTTACTCCATGAGTCAGAAAAAGCACCGCAAGATATTCTCGGACAATGCTATATGCAGTTAGAACTTGCCAACAAACAACGTGGGCAATGTTTCACCCCGCTCAGTATCGGTAACCTGATGGCAAGCATTTTATTCCGCCAAGAAATCGAACAGCAAGGTTACTACACCTTAAACGAACCTACCTGTGGAAGCGGTGCACTTATCATCGCTTTTTGCGAAACGATGCGACAACAAGGCTTTAACCCACAAACTCAATTGCGTGTAATTGCACAAGATATTGACTTAAAAAGCGTGCAAATGTGCTTTGTCCAGCTTTCCCTACTGGGCATTCCCGCAGAAATTCAACACGCTAACCCCCTCACGGGTGAAGTAATGGATTGTTACTTCACCCCGTTTTATTACTTACAACAGGACGGCTGAGATTTAAGCCGTCCAGATAGGAGAACCAAATGATATTTAATTTTAAAGACGCTAAAGAACCTGTTTTTACAGAAGATCCATACTATGATTTGTTTCTCGGTGGTTATATTAAACCTGGAGAATTTCTCTCTGATAAAAAACAAGCGGAACAGGTTGAGCAAGCAATAGATGTAGTGAAAGCCTTTCTAAAACAAGCAGAATCTGTTGGCGTGATTGAAATTTGTTAACAAGGAATACCTATGCAAAAACTAATTCAACAAACCGAACAATGGGCAGAAGAACGTAACCTCATTAAAGGCTCAACGCCTCAAAAGGAAAGCAAATGAAACGCAACTGGGATTTAATCCGCAAAATATTGCTCAAACTTGAAGTGTGGCATAACGCCATTGATGCGATGATTGAGGCGAAGCGATAAAAAAAGGGCTTAAGCCCCTTTTATTTGACAACTGCACTTCATAATATAACTTTCAAAGAGAACCAAAATGCAAACAATATTTATCTCATTTATCACTTCGTTAATTGTTTCCTGTATCGTTCATTATTTTTTTATGACCCAAATAGAAAAATGGTTCGACGCTTTCTTTAATGAAGAATCAAAAGTTTTTGAAAAATACGCAAAAGAGATTACAGAAATTGTGAAGAAAAACTTATAAACAGACCTTGCAAAAATTCTTGCCAATAAAGCTGCTGCATAATCATTTCCTCAAGCCACGTTAATGCGTGGCTTTATTTTTACTCAAGCAAAAGGAACTGAAAGCTTGTAAGTTAGCTTGTAAGTTAGCTTATAGTTTACTTGTAAGTTTTTGATGAAAATTGACCGCTTGTTGAATACAAGCGGTTAGATGTAATAGGAAATAACTTACTGTATTCATTGAAATAATAGATTATGATTTTATATTGATTATTTCTTAAACCTTTATAACTCCCACTAAGGAAATAAAATGAAATCAGTAAAAACAGAATTGAAAAATCTAAAAAAG
>NZ_MUXX01000013.1 GCF_002015045.1 Haemophilus paraphrohaemolyticus | reverse complement strand
GTAATCTCGCCTGTTTTAGTACTAATTTCTAATTTTTTATCACTTGCTTTGGTTGTAATAAAGCTATTTGCAGCGCCAACAACAGATAAACGTTGATCATGTAAACGTACATCGCCTGATCCACTATTACCTTTAAATGCAAGGTTAACGGATTTTAATTGCGCTACGTTTACCGCGTCATCATCTGCTGTACCTGCTGCGAGGTGGTTGATTTGACGGGTTTTGCCAGTATCACCAATAGAAAGACCCGCTAAAGTAGAAGTGCGGACATTTTTCTTGTTATTCGTTAGGTCTTCATATTTATTAACGCGAGCACCATCTACAGCTTGAGAAGCATCAAAGCCAGTTTGACCTGAAGCTGCAGTTGTTTTTGATTGTGAGCCTAAAGCAATACCATTGGTGATGTTTGCTACGGCACCTGAGCCAATGGCAACAGCGTGTTCAGCACTCGCAGTAGTTTTATTTGGTCTGTCGTTACCTAATTGTTGTCCACTTGAGCCAAGTGCGATAGCGTTATTTGCTGATGCGGTTGCATCTTGACCTATTGCCACAGAACGTGATTGGGTCGCATTGGCTTCGTATCCAATACCAACCGCACTTGCAGCTTCAGCTTTAGCATTGTAACCAATAGCTGTTGTTCTAACATCTTTTGCTTGTGCTCCTGCTCCAATGGCGGTGTTATTGTTTCCTAAAGCCTTAGCTCCTAAACCTAAACTTACGGCACTAGAGCCGGTAGAAGAAGCATTTTTACCAATCGCAATTGCATCTGTTGCTGTGGCACCATCATTATTTTCGTTGGCGCCACCCTCTGACTTGACTGAGAAATATTTGATTTTATATTTAGGATTTATTTTTAAATCCCAAACAGTCTTATTTGGATCGGTGGTATCGGGATTAACGGTAATATCCCCATCTTTAGAGGTTACGTTATAATGTTTGATTGTCCCCACAACAGCCTTTAACTGCGCCACGTTGACAGCATCAGAATCGGCACTACCCGCAGCAACATTAATGATTTGGCGAGTATTGCCAGAATCCCCCACGGAAACCGCACCTTTGTTACCTTTTATAGTATTTTTAATTAGATTTAATGCTTCAGGGTCACCCACTAAACGTACTGGTGCATAAACACTGTTTTCAGTATTAAATCCTGTGCTTTTGCTAGGAGCGCTAGTATTAATAACAATTCCATTTTGACTGCGCGCAGTACGATCAGCAACAGAATCATCACCTAGTGCCACACCGCTGTCTACTTTAGCGTTAGCACCTTTACCTAATGCAATAGATTGGTTACCAGTTGCTACTGAACCACGACCTAAAGCGGTTGATTCCGTGCCATTCGCTGCCGCACCACGCCCCACCGCTGTCGCGTTTTCTCCATTTGCTTGAGCAACAGGACCAACAACTGTAGCATCTTTTGCAGTTACTACCGCCCCTTGACCAATAACTAAACTATTTTCAGACTTATCTGTTGCTTTTGTGCCATTACCAATAGCAATCGCATTTTCTGCCGAGGCAGAGGCGTGGGAACCTATCGCAATAGATTTTTTACCTGTTGCTTCGGAGCCATCACCATAGGCTGCTGATGCCTCGCCAGATGCAAGCGTTGAGGGGCCCACGGCAGTTGCCCAAGAGCCCGTTGCTTGCGCGCCATTACCTCCCGCAAAAGCATTCCAGTTATTTGCTCTTGAGCCTTCACCCACGGCGCTAGCCCCGATTCCCCAAGCCTGGGCGTCTCTACCTAAGGCTACAGAGCTCTTACCTTGAGCTTGAGCTAAGGCGCCGGCTGCTAGGCTATTTGAGGCGGCTGCGTTGGCTACATAACCTAATGCTGTTGATTGCTCTCCAGTTGCTTTTGCTTGGGCACCATAGGCACTTGAATACTGTTTGTTCGCTAAAGTTACTCGTCCAACTGCTGTTGCTCCCGTTTCATGAGCCTCAGTTTGTTTACCAATAGCTATTGCACTTTCACCTGCTGCATTTGTGTGGCCGCCTACTGCAATAGAGTATTCATTAGTTGCTTTAGCTGAATCACCGACAGCGATTGCCCAGCGGTTTGAAGCTGTTGCTGGAGCATCACCTCCTGTTCTCGTGATTGCAATGCCAGTCTGATTCTGTACAAAGTTCGTTGCAGCTTCAGCATCCCCAACAATAGCCCCAGCAGAAACTGCCGCTAAAACTACCGCACTTAATGTTTTACTTGATTTTGTTTTGCCTTTTGCTCGGCTAAGTTCGGAAACGGCAACCCATGTTTGTGTGACTGTATTCCAAATAACTTTATAGATATGATTCATATTTTTAATCCTATTTTGAAAAATTTAGATGACCCAGTTCAATACTCAGAGGAAAACTTGAGGAGATTGAACGACTGGGGGGGACAAATTAAAGTGTTTAATGAGAAGAGTGTTTCCGCCTGGAAAGCAGGAAGTGATAAAAGACTAGTTGACTCAATAATAGCTTGGTTATATTAAAAAAGCCGATAACATTCCATGTTATGCAACGTATAAAGTTCATTTTATGGCCCGATTTATTATAAATAGTGAAATTAACTTTTAGAGATATCAATTCATTTGTTTACTGAACTAGAAATAGATAAACAGAATTCGGGAAGAGATTGTACCACTTTGTTATTTGAAATAGAAAGAAATTTTTTAAGAATAATAACCATAACCATAACCATAACCATAACCATAACCATAACCATAACCTGCATATTTTTTCTATTTATTCATGTTATTTATTCATGTTATTTATTCTTTATTATGAAGTTAGTTTGAATCACAAACTGCGTTCAAAATTTAGTCTTTTCGGTAGAATTCGGGTGAGAAAAATGCACTTTAATACGGATTTAAATTGGCGTGTGTTTTTTAATTAGTAAATAACTCCTCAATGGACGAATCTGAACCTCAACGAAGAAAACGACGATATTCTGCTTCCAGAATGATCTGCTCCTAAAAGTTGGACAAAACAACCAACTGGCTAAGGTGCAGATTTTTTATGGCCAAATACAATTTTCTTTTCAAGCTTCATTATTACAACCAGGAGCACATTCAGGGAAAACTAAAAGGACCGAGCCCTGTGAATGACAGAACTCGGTCCTTGAACTAAATAAGTCTAACTTTTTGGGGTCAGATCAGTGCCTCTCTCAAATACGGGCATTTGTCTCCTTGTAAATTATTATTAGAATCTCACCGCTTACGCTAACTCAGTACGTAATTTTTTCGTTACATCCACCATCACTTTTAATTGGTCGATGGTTTCTGTCCAACCACGTGTTTTTAAACCACAGTCTGGGTTTACCCATAAACGTTCTTTTGGAATTACTTTTAACGCTTTGCGTAATAAGTGTTCAATTTCACCTGCGGTTGGTACACGTGGACTGTGGATATCATACACACCTGGACCGATGTCATTCGGGTAGTTGAATTTCACAAAGGCATCTAATAATTCCATATCTGAACGTGAGGTTTCGATGGTAATTACGTCTGCATCTAATGCCGCAATCGCTGGTAAGATGTCGTTAAATTCAGAGTAACACATATGAGTGTGAATTTGCGTATCATCTTGCACGCCCATTGAGCTTAAACGGAATGCTTCGCCTGCCCATTGTAAATACGCATCCCAATCTGCACGTTTAAGTGGTAAACCTTCACGAATTGCTGGCTCATCGATTTGAATGACTTTAATGCCCGCTGCTTCTAAATCTAACACTTCATCAGATAACGCTACGCCGATTTGTTTACATACGGTTGAACGTGGAATATCGTTACGCACGAATGACCATTGTAAAATAGTCACAGGGCCTGTTAACATCCCTTTCATCACGCGGTTTGTTAAGCTTTGTGCATATTGAGACCAACGTACTGTCATTGGCTCTGGGCGAGTGACATCACCGTAAATTACTGGTGGTTTTACACAACGTGAACCGTAGCTTTGTACCCAACCAAATTTAGTGAATGCGAAACCGTCTAATAATTCCCCAAAGTATTCCACCATGTCGTTACGTTCCGCTTCACCGTGAACTAACACATCTAAATCTAATTCTTCTTGGCGACGCACCACATATTCGATCTCTTTTTTCATCGCTGCTTCGTAATCTGCAAGAGATAACTCACCTTTTTTGAAACTTGCACGGGCGTGACGAATTTCAGTCGTTTGCGGGAATGAACCGATATTTGTGGTTGGCAGAAGCGGTAAATTTAACCACGCATTTTGCTTAACAATACGTTCTGCAAATGGCGATTTACGTTGATCCGCACCTTTTGGCAAGTTTGCTAAACGCTCAGCCACTTCAGGGCGATGAATTTCTTTTGAGGTTGCACGTGCATCTGCTGCCGCTTGGCTTGCATCTAATGCTGCTTGCACAGAAGCTCTGCCATGATTTAAGGCTTGTTTTAATACATTTAATTCTTCTACTTTTTGTAGCGTGAAAGATAACCAGCTATAAAGTGCAGGATTTTTCTCTTTTAATTGTACTTCCACTTCTAAATCAAATGGGGTATGCAATAATGAACAGCTTGGTGCAATCCATAAACGCTCGCCTAATTTTGCTTTTAGTGGCTCTAATACATCTAACACTTTGTTTAAGTTTGCACGCCAGATATTACGGCCTTCAATCACGCCTGCTGAAAGCACTTTGCTGTAATCTTCAAATGCTGCAAGTTGTTCTGGTGCACGCACTAAATCTAAATGCAAGCCCGCAACAGGTAAGGCTTTTAATAACTCAGCGTGTTGTGCAACTGAACCAAAATAAGTGGCTAATAATAATTTTGCGTTCACTTTGCTTAATTCAGCGTAAACAGATTTATAGGCTTCAACCCATTCTGCAGGTAAATCTAATGCTAATGCAGGTTCATCAATTTGAATCCACTCCGCACCTTCAGCCACTAATGCGTTTAAGATTTCAACATAAACAGGCACTAATTGATTTAATAAATCGAAACGGTTAAACGCTTCGCCTTTTTCTTTACCTAACCATAAGAATGTTAATGGACCAACAATCACTGGTTTGAAGTTTAAGCCTAACGCTTTCGCTTCACGAATTTGATTCACGTAATGAGCTGGATTTGCTTTGAAAGCGGTCGATTTTTGGAACTCAGGCACAAGATAGTGATAGTTCGTATCAAACCATTTGGTCATTTCAATCGCAAATTGATCTTTGTTACCACGTGCAAGCTGGAAATATTGATCAAGGGTTAAATTTTGGCTATCAAAACCAAAACGAGCAGGAATTGCCCCAGTTGCCACTTGTAAATCTAAAATATGATCGTAGAACGTGAAATCGCCCACTGCAACAAAATCCGCATTCGCCGCTGCTTGATGTTTCCAGTTTTTTTCACGCAATGCTTTCGCTAAATCTAATAAATCTTGCTCTGCTAATTCTTTACGCCAATAACGTTCTTGTGCAAATTTTAATTCACGTTTTGCCCCTACACGAGGAAAGCCTAAGATGTGTGCTGTTGTCATAATGTACTCCTACTATTTTAAATTGGGATTTATTTAGACGTTTAGCCGTCTAAACTGCTTAGTTCACATCTTCTAACTTTTTTATACATTATGCAACTTCATAATTTTCCAATTCATTATGAATATTTTTAATGTTGTTTAATTGATCGTTTTATGGATTATTTTGCGATTTTGGTTGGCGTTGCTTATGTGACGAGGATGATGGCGATGTTGGTGAAACGTTATGAGTGATAGAGCGAATCGGAAATTGTTTTTCTTTTAAAAGAATAGGTAGAAATAGTTTTCTTGAATTGATTTAATAGCTTTCAATCGTTAAAACCTTTTTGTAAGATGTTTACGAAATTTATTTCAACCTAACGATTACCTATTTATTTTACAAGGAGTTTCCTATGAGTTCTTCAAAATGCCCTTTTGCGCATACCAACCTTACCATGGGCAACGGTGCACCTGTTGCAGATAACCAAAATAGCTTAACCGCTGGTTCGCGTGGTCCGTTACTTGCACAAGATTTGTGGCTTAATGAAAAATTAGCCGATTTCGTGCGTGAAGTGATTCCTGAGCGTCGTATGCACGCGAAAGGTTCTGGTGCATTTGGTACCTTTACTGTCACACACGACATTACTAAATATACTCGTGCAAAAATTTTCAGTGAAGTGGGCAAAAAAACAGAAATGTTCGCACGCTTTACCACTGTTGCAGGTGAACGTGGTGCGGCTGATGCAGAGCGTGATATTCGCGGTTTCGCATTAAAATTCTATACCGAAGAAGGTAACTGGGACTTAGTGGGTAACAATACCCCAGTGTTCTTCTTACGTGATCCACGTAAATTCCCAGATTTAAACAAAGCGGTAAAACGCGACCCACGCACTAATATGCGTTCAGCAACAAATAACTGGGATTTCTGGACATTATTACCAGAAGCATTACACCAAGTAACCGTTGTAATGAGTGATCGTGGTATTCCTGCAAGCTACCGCCATATGCACGGTTACGGTTCACACACTTACAGCTTCTGGAACGAAGCAGGCGAGCGTTTCTGGGTAAAATTCCATTTCCATACACAACAAGGCATCAAAAACTTAACCGATGCGGAAGCGGCTGCAGTGATTGCAAACGACCGCGAAAGTCACCAACGTGATTTATATGAAGCAATTGAACGTGGCGACTTCCCGAAATGGACGCTATTCGTACAAATTATGCCAGAAGCAGATGCGGAAAAAGTACCTTATCATCCATTCGACTTGACAAAAGTATGGCCGAAAAAAGATTATCCGTTAATTGAGGTGGGTGAGTTTGAACTTAACCGTAACCCAGAAAACTTCTTTGCTGATGTAGAACAATCTGCTTTTGCACCAAGCAATTTAGTTCCAGGTATCGGCGCAAGCCCAGATAAAATGTTACAAGCTCGTTTATTCAACTATGCGGATGCACAACGTTACCGTTTAGGCGTGAACTATCGTCAAATTCCAGTAAACCGTCCACGTTGCCCTGTTCATAGCAACCAACGTGATGGTCAAGGCCGTGTAGATGGCAACTACGGTAGCTTACCGCACTACGAGCCAAACAGCTTCAGCCAATGGCAACAACAACCAGATTTTGCTGAACCACCACTTCGTATCAATGGCGATGCGGCACATTGGGATTATCGCAACGACGATAACGATTACTTCAGCCAACCGCGTGCATTATTTAACTTAATGAGCGCAGAGCAAAAACAAGCGTTATTCAACAACACTGCAGCTGCAATGGGCGATGCACCTGATTTCATCAAATATCGCCACATCCGCAACTGCCACTGGTGTGATCCTGCATATGGTGAAGGCGTTGCGAAGGCATTAGGTTTAACCGTTGAAGATGCATTAAAAGCTCGTGATACTGATCCTGCTTTAGGACAAGGTGGATTGTTGTAACCTTTGTTTTTAGATAATAATTAGATAGAAAAAAAGGCAGTTTTTCATCAGAGAAACTGCCTTTTTGTTTATTATGCTTTGTCTGCTATGGTGCTTTATTGCAATGGAAACAACACCGGCACCAATAACACCGTAGCGAACATTACGATAATTGTAAATGGCACGCCAATCTTCACAAAATCGCCGAATCGGTAGCCTGCAGGACCAATTACCATGGTATTCACAGGCGAGGAAATTGGGGTCATAAAGGCGGCGGAAGAGGCGATTGCGACTACCATAACCAGTGCGGTTGGCGAATAGCCGAGCTGTTTAGCAATTTCAATTGCAATCGGTGCCATTAAAATTGAGGTGGCGGTGTTGGAGATAAAGAGCCCAACCACTGCGGTTAAGGCGAATAAGCCAAGCAAAATAAAGAATGAGCTGGTGCTCTCGCCCCCAGTCATTCGGATAAACTCTTCCACCATCAAACTGACCCCTCCCGTTTTTTGCATTGCAATCGAAAATGGCATCATTCCGACAATTAGGATAAGGCTTGGGATATGAATCGAAGCATAGGCTGATTTCATATCAATGCAGCGGAATTTACCGAGTAATAGGCAGCCAATCAGGGCTGCAATTACGTTTGGCACAATACCCGTTACCATTAGCAGAACCATTACGAATACAGAAAAAATCGCATGCGGTGCTTGACTGGCTGCTGGCACAGCTTGCTTGCTCTCTTTTGGCAGTGTGAGCAAGAAGAAATCTTTGCGGTTATTTACCAACATCTCGATTTTCGACCAAATCCCAATCACCAGCAAAATATCGCCAGATTTCAGTGTTTCATTCAACAAGTTATCTTGTAAAATAGTTTTATCGCGTTTAATCCCGATAATACTTACGCCATAACGTGAGCGAAAACCAAGCTCGTTAATGCTCCGTCCCACACTTTCGGTTTCAGGTTTAATTGCCAACTCTGCCATGCCAACCGATTTGGCGTGAGTAGAAAAATAACTGCCTTTTAGCTCAATGCGTTGCAGTTTGAACTGTTCGCATAACGCTTCAAATTCCGCCTCACTGATGCCAATATCCATTAGTAGAATATCTTTTTTCTGCAACTGCGTATTACCAAAGGCGGCAAGCGTAAGGTGGCTAAAATTCTTAAAACGTTGCACCGCAATCACATTCATTTGATAGAGCGAACGCAGTTTTAGTTCATCAATTGTTTTACCGATGAAAGGTGAATCTGTCGCCAAAATCACCATTTTTGCACGCCCGTTAAGCTGATATTCCTCAATTAGTTTTGCCATAGAGTCATCGCTATGATTGGGAGAGCTAGGGGCGATTTTGTCATCATTTAACCAATGACGAGCCACGAGCATATAAGCAATCGCCAAAATCAGCACCACAATGCCAATCGGCGTAAAACTGAAAAAGTGAAAGCCTTTGTAGCCCTCTTTGATTAGCTCGGAATGGGTAACAAGATTCGGTGCAGTGGCAATTAATGTCATCATACCGCTAATCAAACCTGCCATACTGAGTGGCATCATCAGGCGACGCGGAGAAATATTCATGCCTGCACAAATTGCCAATACCACAGGAATAAATATCGCCACAATACCCGTTGAGCTCATAAATGATCCAAGCAAGCCAATTGAAAGCATTAACAGCACCAATAGCTTGGCCTCGCTTGCACCTGCCACCTTCATCAGCCAATCGCTGATCATATTTGCCACGCCCGTGCGTGCCAAGCCTTCCCCAATAATATAGAGCAAGGCAAGCAAGACGATATTGGGATCGCCCAAGCCTGCAAAAATTTCTTCGCTGGTCAAAATACCGCTTAAACCAAAGCCGAGCATTACAAGGAGTGCTACGGTGTCCATCCGCAATTTATTCTGAATAAACAAGGCAATCGCCATGCCAAGCAGGGCTAACACGAAGTAAAGAGGTGGAAAATGGTTGGAAATATTTTCGATAAAGGCGGTCATAGCGGTCTCAAATTTAGCAATCTTTGCTGAAAATTATACCGCTTGTTGTGGAAATTGACGGCAAGATTGCTCAAAAAAATTAAGATTTTTTCCGATGTGCTCGTGGATGGGCTTGGTCATACACATGAGCCAGATGTTGGAAATCCAAATGGGTATAAATTTGGGTCGTTGAAAGGCTACTGTGTCCGAGTAGTTCTTGTACCGCACGTAAATCGCCTGAGCCTTCCAACATATGCGTTGCAAATGAGTGGCGGAGTTTATGCGGATTAATATGGGCTTCTAGCCCCTGTTTTTTGCCCCATTTTTCCATAATCAGCTGAATGGAACGGTGCGATAACCGCCCGCCGCGTTGGTTCAGAAAAATGGCATTATCTTTAGGTGAAAATGCACCACGTACAGCAAGCCAAGCTTCTAACGCTTGTTTTGCTTTCGAACCCACAGGCACGATTCGCTCTTTGTTTCCTTTTCCCAACAAACGTACCTCGCCCGCTTGTAAATCTAACTTATCTAAATCTAAGCCTTGCAATTCAGACAAACGCAAACCGGAGCTATACATCAGTTCCATCATCGCTAAATCGCGTTTTTCAAGCGGTGAATTTGCCTCGACATTTAGCAATTGGGAAAGCTGTTCCGCTTCCACATTTTTCGGCAAATGCTTTGGCTGCTTTGGTGCTTTTATGCCCACCGCAGGGTTCACGCTAATTTCGCCCATCTTCAAAAGATAAGCAAACCATTGCCGCAACACGACCAATCGCAAACCAATACTTTTTGCACTTAAGCCCTGTTTATGGCTTTGGCTTAACACCCAACGCACAGTTGAACTATCGACATCCAACCAAGATTGCTCTTGTTGATAATCAAGCAACTCACAAACAGCGAATAATTGGCGTTGGTAATTTTTGAGCGTATGGGGACTGACCTGTTTTTCAAGGCGAAGGAAGTCCCAGTAAGGGGAGGTTTGTTGGAATAAAGGATTCGTTGTGCTTGGCATAAATTTGTTATTTAAAAGATTACTGCACCCCTATGCTTGTGGAGGCTGTTGCAAAGCAACGGGGGAGAGATTGTAACGGAGTTGCAAAAAATGAGCCAAATTAGACCGCTTGTTTTCCCTCCCTCCGCCTTCGACCTCTCCCTCCACAGAAAGAAAGCTAATTACGTAAGATTCAACTGCCCAATCTTCACACCCACATTACCCAAGGCAACAGGGCTTAAATATTGACCTAAGAACTCAAACAGCTCATCTAAATCAGTGAATTGGCGTTGTACTTTCACATCATCTTCCACTTTACGCACGAATTCATAAGCCGCTTTGCCGTTCTCAATTTTGGCTTCAAGCGTAAGATAAACAGTTTCGAAAAAGTGGTTTACATTGCCTTCCTCACCTGGATCACTAACGCGAACATTCCAGTTATTGCTAAATAAAATTTCAGTTTTTGACATTGTGCTTTCCTTCTTATTTTGAGGTAAATGAAAGGGCAATTTTCATTGCCCTTTATGTTTTTATTGTAAAACAGAAATATCCGCCACTTGCAAGAACAAGCCTTGTAACGTGTTTAAAATCGCTAAGCGGTTTTGGCGTAATGCTGAATCTTCAGCATTTACCATTACGTTATCAAAGAAACTGTCTACCGGTGCGCGCAAGTTCGCTAATTTATCTAATACTGCTGTGTAATCGCCTTGTGCAATAAGCGGTTGTACTTCAGTGCGTAATGCAAGTACCGCTTCAGCAAGGGCTTTTTCTGCTGGCTCTACGCAAGCAGTCAAATTGATCTCGCCAATTGCAGCATCCACTTTCGCTAAGATGTTGCTTACACGTTTATTTGCTGCTGCTAACGCTTCCGCTGAATCTAAAGTACGGAAGTGTGAAACCGCACGCACGCGCGCATCAAAATCAGCAGGGCGAGTTGGACGACGCGCCAATACGGCTTGAATCACATCCACCGCAATGCCTTCATCTTGATACCATGCACGGAAACGACCGAGCATAAAGTCCACCACATCAGCAACCACATTTTGATTGGTGAGTTTATCACCGAAAAGCGCGGCTGATTTTTTCACTAAATCTTCTAAATCAAGTGGTAAGTTTTTCTCTACGATAATACGTAATGCACCTAATGCCGCACGACGAAGTGCAAATGGGTCTGCACTACCTTTTGGTGCTTGGCCGATGCCGAAAATCCCCGTTAAGGTGTCAAATTTATCCGCTAAAGCGACCGCACTTGCAACGAGTGATTTTGGTAATTCATCACCCGCAAAGCGTGGCATATACTGTTCGTTTAACGCCACGGCCACTTCTTCGTCTTCACCATCATGACGAGCATAGTGCATCCCCATTACACCTTGCGTATCGGTGAATTCAAATACCATGTTGGTCATCAAGTCACATTTTGACAGTAAACCCGCACGTTTTGCTTTCACTTCATCAGCACCGATTTGTTTTGCAATTTCGCCTGCAAGTTGTTCGATACGGTCAGTTTTGTCTTTCAATGTACCCAATTGTTGTTGGAACAACACGGTTTCTAAACGCGGTAAACGATCAACCAGTTTTTGTTTTAAGTCGGTTTTAAAGAAGAATTCCGCATCGGTTAAACGTGGACGAACCACTTTTTCGTTACCTTCGATAATCGCGGTTGGATCTTCTGGGTTGATGTTCGATACGAAAATAAAGTGGGGTAATAATTTGCCGTCTTTGTCATAAATTGGGAAATATTTTTGGTCGCCTTTCATAGTGTAAACCAAGGCTTCCGCCGGCACGGATAAGAAACGCTCTTCAAATTTTGCCGCTAATACATTCGGGTATTCCACCAAGGAAGTCACTTCTTCAAGCAAGCTTTCTTCAATATCAGCCACACCGCCAAGTGCGGTTGCTTTTGCTTGAGATTTTGCAAGAATTTCTGCTTTACGCTCGTTGAAATCAGCTACGACAGAACCTTTTTCACGTAATAATTGTGGATATTGGTCTGCGTGTTGAATTTCAAATTCTTTCTCGCCTAAGAAACGGTGACCGCGAATGGTGCGAGCACTTGCCACACCTAAAATTTCGCCTTCAATTAATTCATCACCTAACAACATAGTCACAGTATGAACCGGACGAATAAATTGCACGGTTTTATCTGCCCAACGCATTGGTTTTGGAATTGGCAATTTCGTCAACGCATTAGCTACAATGTCGTTAAGTAAGTTTTTGGTCGGTTGACCTTCAATTTTTGCACGGTGAACAAGCCATTCACCTTTATCAGTCGCAATGCGTTCTGCTTGTTCCACAGTAATGCCACAACCTCGCGCCCAGCCTTCTGCCGCTTTGGTCGGTTTGCCTTCTGCATCAAAGGCGGCTGACACTGCTGGACCACGTTTTTCGATTTCTTTGCTCGGTTGTTGTGTGGCTAAGTTCAACACTTTCACCGCCAAACGACGCGGCGCCGCAAACCATTCGATTTTGTCGAAGGTTAAGCCCGCTTGGTTTAATTCCGCTTCAACGTTATCCGCAAAAGAGGTCGCTAATGTTTTGAGAGCTTTTGGTGGCAGCTCTTCTGTGCCGATTTCTACTAGGAAGTTTTGGGTTGTCATTTTGTTTTCTCTGGTAAGGTGCGCGTTGGCACCATTTTATTTTAATTTAATCTTTTTCAATAATAGCTTCACATTTCACCGGAAAATTAAGTGAATTTGCAATAAAACACGCGTGATGCGCATTTTCATGTAATGCCAATGCCTTAACGGCATCCGACTCGCTTGAAATTCTCACACGAGGTTTTAATGTTGCCGAAATAAATCGGCCAGCATGCTCAGAACTACCTTCATCCATAATCGCTATTGCTTCATCACGGTATTCTTGCACAATAATGTTATTAACTGCACAAAAATGTAAATACCATAATTTATGACAGGCAGAAATAGATGCCAGTAGCATATCTTCAGGATTCCAACGAGTTTTATCGCCACGAAAAGCAGGATCAGCAGAACCTAAAATATTAGGTTTATTCAATGCCGAAGCAATAAAATCCCGTTCGTATGCGATATAAGATGAAGTACCAGCTCCTAAATTTCCAACCCACTCTACCGTAGTTTGATAAGTATGTTGCTTCATTATATTTTCCGTTATCTCTTATAGCGCATGTAAATTAAGAAATTCATGTCCTATTTGATTATTTTCTTCGTTATCACTTCTGCCAAATCTCCCCTACCCCTCTTTGCTAAAGAGGGGATTGGATCTTTGGGGAATTAAATATTTATGTTCTACTTTAACGTTTTTGAAAGAAGATAATTTAATCTCTATTGGAAATTAAAATGTAAATGAGCCAGTTACTATCAATTTACTCAATAATTCCCCTCTTTAGCAAAGAGGGGTTAGGGGAGATTTACTTGCTTCGCTCGCACTTCGTGCCGTTGCTAAAGCAACGTTCAAACGCTTGCGTTTGTGGCAGAAGTTAATCAACCTTATACTCAATCAGCCCTCACATTCTCTAAAAACAAATAAATCTGCTCAACTACCGCTTCAATTTCACGTATAACTTCATCATTGCTAAATCGCATCACCGTAAAACCAAGTGAATTTAATTCTGCATCTCGCAATGCGTCCTTTTCCTGATAATCAGGTTCATAGTGCTGACTACCGTCTAATTCGATAATCAACTTCGCTTTCGCACAATAAAAATCAACGATATAACTTAAAAGTGGCTTTTGTCGATTAAATCGAAATCCTAATAATTGATCTCGATTGATGCGTTGCCATAATTTTCTTTCCGCATCCGTTTGATCCACTCGCAGTTTCTGCGAATTTTCTTTTAAGTATTTTTCATAGGGTTGCATGAACGCTACTTCTTACCGTTTTCAATACTCTCCCTCAACACCTGTTGAAAACGCTCGTAATCACAAAAGCCCTTTTCATCTTTTTCACAGCCTTTGAGGGTTAATGCTGTTTGGTTTGGTGGTGTTGCTAAACTTAATGGCGTGATGTTAATCAGTTGTTCAGTGGTTTGATACACATAATCCAACTTAAATTTTAGCTTACCACTTGGTTTGTGCTTCCACACTTCAAATAGTAACTTGCCACCGATTGGGATATTTTCTAATGAATCATTCAATTCGTAAGGCTCAACACCTAGTGCTGCAAGCAGAGCGACGATATTAGAATCGTGTCCAACCAATAAGTTAATTTTGTTCTCACTATTTAGCTGTTGCTGAATAAATGCCAATAACGGATATGAGGCATTTTGTGCCAACGCTTCGTTGTTTTTAAATAAAGTGCGGTAATATTCGTTTTTAATTTCGTTAATTGCACGCCATTTTTCTTGGCTATTCACGCGCCCGTTTGCGATTTCTGAATCAGGCTTGCCCACATAATGCGCGAGTAATAATGCACTGACAATTTTCTTTCCTGTGCTGATAGAACCCGTAATTTTGACCGACTTGCCGTCTTTAATACTGTATTCACCGACTTTTTTACCTAAATCACATTCGCCTTTTTGCAAGCAGTTTGGTGAGTTTTTGTAATCGATGATTTCACTCAATAGCGCATAATTTGGCGCTAATTTTTGCTGTAAAGCGGTTAAATCAACGTTATTTTTTGCAGATTCAATCAAGGCTTGACTTGGATTATGCGCCTGCGTGTTAAAAATTGGATCTTTTTCTGAACCAATTTTACCGTGATGTTGCAGTTGAACATTACAGCCGGCAAATGCGCCAGAAACAATCGCTTGCCCTGTTGCAATGGTGCGTTGCACACCATTCGCATAAGCGAAAATACCTTCGCCCGATGCACAACGTTCTGTCGTTAATAACCCTTTATCCGCAAGCCATTGACCTAAATATTGTCCGAAGTAGGTTTCTAATACTGTACCTTTTGCCGTGAGATAACCTGATGGCACATCCCATTTCGCCCATTCATAAGGGGAATATTTCGCCATTTCTTGCGGATCTTTTTCCACTGGTGAACGCAACCCATGTCGGCTAAAAATCAATACTTTCTCTAATTCATAATCAGAACTTGAGGAATTTGAGCCATTTTCTGTTGCCAACACGCTACTTGCTAAAGCTGAGCCAAGCAAAAGTGCGGTGAATTTTAGGATTATTTTTTTCATATTCGAGACCTAATCTAATTTTTCTACTAGTACCAATCTTTCTTCATTCACGCAATCCACTAAAATGCGTTTTACCCGTTCTTGCCAGAGGCTTTGGAAATGCGTGATTTCATCTGCTTTTAATTGATTGTTAAATGCTCTTGGCAGCAACTCACGGATTTCATCTGACCATGGGGCTACTTCATCTAAATTAAGGGTTAATTTAACCGCACTTTGATTATCTTTACGTTTTAAGATGAAGGTCGCATCAGTTTCATTATTGAAGCTCAATAAATTTCTGCGAGAAAAACGTTTAGCCACACCCATGCCAGCAAAACCCATCTCCGTTGTTGCGCCTGTAAGTAATGTTGCGATAGAGGCAACCACACCTGTTGTACCTTCTTCTCTACCTTTTGTCATCAATACTTCAATAGTGCCACGCTCTGGCATGTCATTACCATAAAGCGCTTTTAAACCTCGAATAACCGCAACAAAGCTTCCTGCAACAGTCGGGCAAGAATGACCAGCCAGTTTCACTGCATCTTGATAAGAATAGGTCATTAAACCACCTTCTGCTGCACCTAAAAATGCAGCTAAGGGATCACGCAAACAAATCGTAGGTCCTTGCCCAAAGAAAGTAGGAACGCCATTTTTAAATTCAATTGTCATAGTAAGCTCCTTAGGATTACTTGTTACTTCTATTATGAAATGAAACTACTTACGAATCTTCCAACTTTTCTTGGTTTTCATTAAACGCACTTTACCGTCTTTGGAGACATAGCCGCCTTTAACTACCTCTAAAATCATGTTTTCAGGCAAATCAGAAGCAAACACTTCAACCTGTTGTTTATCTTCCGAAAGAATGCCGTAAACCGCTTGGGTTTTATTGGCGGGGTCGTCTAGCTTAATATCCGCTACATCAAACACTTGTACACAGGCTTTTCTCAAATAAGAATAAGACTGCCCCGCACTTGGTAAGCAACCGTGAGCATCGGTTTGACCGCCCACAGTTAGCATTTCAGCTTGCGGTTGCGCATTACTACAAGCGGTCAAAATCATAGCAGAAGTTGCAAGAGCTAACATTTTTTTCATCACTTTAGAAAATCTCTTTTAATTTAGATTCATCTAAAATAACACGATCATCATCTAACAATAACGCCGGAAAGCCCGCATAGCCTTGTGCTTTTGCATCATCAAATGCGGCGTGACGATCACGCAAGCGTAACCATTGTTTCAAATTCGGGATGGAAGATAGTACTTCCACTGACTCATAATCCACGCCCAAGCGTTTTAACTCCGCGACAAATGGCGCAGTATCAGGGCAATCTGCCGCATAATAAAGAATAGGTTTCATTATTCACCTTCCTGTTCTGCTGCCGCAGTTGGGTTCAATTTCGGTTCGCCAATTTTGGTTAAGCGGTTACGATCGCGATGTTCAAACGGCGCATCATAATTCGGGATAATCATAGTTGTAGTTTGATCATATGACCAAGAGCCATCATCATGGAATTTTACCGTCATTTCAAAACTTTCCGTTGTAAATGAACGCTCTAAGAACGGATTCGAAATAATACCGTTTGTTAGTGAACCACGTACTGCTTTTACCGTAAACTCTTTCGCATCAGCCGGTGCATTACCAACAGCAATAAACGTTTGGCCACGTGGAATGCTACCTGTTAATAAAATATTGCCTGTTTCAGGCTCCCATAACCAATAGCCCACTTGATCGTGGAACATCTCCACTTCGCCTGGTTGTACAATATGGGTGTGATAGCGTAATCCATAATAGAGTTGCGGACCATTGGTTTGCGCATCCGTTGGATGGGCTTCGTAACGTTCGATATAAGGATCTTTTTCTGGTCCTTCTGCTTTCGGGTTGATATCTACACCACGCTTACCTTCCCAAACCCCTGCTAATTTTACCAATGGACCTAAATTCGCAAGTGTATTAGAATCTGTTTCTGCTTCCGTGTAGATATCATCTGGGTATTGAAAATCCTTCATGATCATCTCCTTATATCGTTGTGTTAATGCTTAAAGTGCGGTTGTTTTTTTGCCTATTTTTTACAACCAGGGAAACCTAAGGCTTCACGGCTTGCATAGTAGGCTTCCGCCATGCCTTTAGTTAAGGCACGAATGCGTAAAATATAGCGTTGACGTTCGGTGACCGAAATTGCTTTACGTGCATCTAACAAGTTGAAGCTGTGTGCTGCTTTCAAAATACGTTCATAAGCTGGCAATGGTAACGGTTTTTCTAAGGCTAATAACTCTTGTGCTTCTTTTTCGTATTGATCGAAGCAGTAGAATAAGAAATCTGTGTTTGCGTGTTCAAAGTTATAGGTTGATTGCTCAACTTCATTTTGATGGAAAACATCGCCATAAGTGGTTTTGCCTAATGGACCATCAGACCAAACTAAGTCATAAACAGAATCTACGCCTTGGATGTACATGGCTAAACGTTCTAAACCGTAAGTCACTTCGCCAGTTACAGGTTTACATTCTAAGCCGCCCACTTGTTGGAAATAGGTAAACTGAGTCACTTCCATACCGTTTAGCCACACTTCCCAGCCTAAACCCCAAGCCCCTAAGGTTGGGTTTTCCCAGTTATCTTCCACAAAACGGATATCGTTTTTGGTCGGGTCGAAACCGAGCATTTCAAGTGAACCTAAATAGAGTTCTTGAATGTTATCTGGAGAAGGTTTGATTACCACTTGGAATTGATAGTAATGTTGTAAACGGTTTGGGTTTTCGCCATAACGACCATCGGTCGGGCGACGTGAAGGTTGCACATAAGCAAATGCCATCGGCTCTGGGCCTAATGCGCGTAATGCAGTCATTGGGTGAGAAGTACCTGCGCCCACTTCCATATCAAAAGGTTGCACAATGGTGCAGCCTTGGTTTGCCCAATATTCTTGCAGGGCTAAAATCATACCTTGGAATGTTTTTACGTTAAATTTTGTGCTCATAATCGTTGATCTAATGTGATTAAAAATGTCCGCATTATACTTGAAAGCGCAAGGCGGATAAAGGCGAAAAAGTGCGGTCAAAAAACGAATTTTTTTACAAAATGAACAGAATTTTTAAAGTAAATGAAAATTCTCAACTAGGAAATGAATGTCTATTGTGCCAAAATAGCGCACTTTTTAAAAAGAGGAACCAACTTAATGAAAACTAACTTAATTACTGCCGCACTTTTATTGAGTGCATCTGCTTTTGTACAAGCTGAAACCAAAACCGAGCTTGAACCGATCAATGTGTATTCGGCTTACGCCACGCCTGTAAACCAAGATCAAACTGCATCATCAGTCACCGTATTAACAGAAAAAGATTTTGCACAGCGTAATGCGACTTATGTGAGTGATGTATTGAAAACTGTGCCAGGTGTGGCAATGGGAATCAGTGGAGGGCGTGGTGCAGCAACAAGCCTTTTCTTACGAGGTGCAAACTCAAAACATACAGCTGTGATTATCGATGGCATTCGAGTCAATCCTGTTGATACTAATTTTAATTTTGGTGGTTTACCATTAAGCAACATTGAACAAATCGAAGTGTTACGTGGCGAACAATCTGCACTCTGGGGCAGTGATGCTATGGGTGGTGTAGTTTATATCACCACAAAAAGTGGATTATACAAAGACAAACCATTTAACGTAGATTTTGACTTTGGTACAGGCTCTCACCGTACACGAGATGGGTCTGTCACTGTATCTGGTCAGCAAAATGGTTTCTATTATGCTCTTCACGGAGATAGCCACCGTACGACTGGTATATCTGCCCGTAGTAAAAATGTATTTAATTACACAAGTATCTCAGGTGCAAAATCCACTAACGTGCCAGCAAACGAAAAAGACGGTTTTCACAAAGATAATACCTCAATTCGCTTAGGTTTTGATGATAGCAAAAAAGGAGTAGACTTCCTTGTTTCTCACTCTTCTCAAACCTTACATTTTGATAATAGTGCAGTAGATGAATTAAAATTTGATGATAATACTCGCATTCGTGAAACCAGATATAAATTAAGTGGTTACCTAGGTAGTGCAGATGAGTTGTTTGTACATAAAGCGACTATTAGTCATATTAAAACTGATAATAACACTACACAATATAATTCTTACCCATCCCCTTCCGTGGGCAAAACGGAATATGATAGCAAAAAACTCAATACTAACTATCAATTAGACATTAACTTTGACCGAGAAGGCGAAATAAAACAAGCCTTCAGCGTATTAGCGGATTATCAAAATACGAAATATATTGCTTCTGCTTACAATTTTGCTGAGAAAAAATTAACAGAGAAAAGTGTTGCCGCAGAGTACCGTTTATTTACCGAAGCCGACCACAGTCTTTCTGTCAGCGGTCGTTATACAGATAACAGCTTATTTGAAAATGCATTCACGGCTCGCCTTGCTGGAGCTTATCGTTTATCACAAAATTTAAAAGCACACGTAAGTATTGGTAAAGCAATCCACAATCCAACATTTATTGATGTTTATGGATGGGGTAATTCTACCAGTTGGGCTGCAAACCCAAATTTAAAACCAGAAAAAAGCTTAGGCGGTGAATTAGGATTATTAGTAGAAAGCAATGATAAACGTCATAGTCTTGATACTACACTTTTTGCTCGTAATGTAGATAATTTTCTTGATGCAATACCTTTAAATAATACTTACACGCTTTATCGTTCTGTCAATCGTGATGGAAAAACTAAAATTAAAGGTGTCGAAATATCTTATAATGGCAAATTTTCTGAGTCTCTATCAGGTTACGCGAACTATACTTACACCTATATTAAATCTGAAAATGATAAATATGGTTTAAATTATGTTCGTCGCCCAAAACACACAGGAAACCTTGGTTTAACTTATCAAATCACGGAAAAATTAGGTTCTGATGTGAATGTTTCTTATGTAGGTAAACGCCTTGATTCCGGCGATTTCAAAATGCCATCCTACACCTTGGCAAACTTAGGCGTAAACTACAAAGTGGCGGATAGCTTGACGATTTATGCCAATCTTAACAACGTATTCAACAAAAAATACGAAAATATTGTAGGCTACGGCCAAGACGGTCGCAACGTTTACGTTGGGTTGAAAGGATCGTTCTAATTATTATCCACCTATAAGGGCGTGCTTAGCACGCCTTTTTACATTATTGATGGCGTAGCGTATCATTATCTATATGCAAAAAACTCGTTTGATTTTAACCGCACTTTTCTTGCCCTTGACTTCGCATGCGTCGGAGCAATTTGTCTCGCTCACGCTTTGTAGCGATCGTCTTTTGTCGGAAATTGCGCGTCCTGAGCAAATTGCTGCACAGTCGCCTTATTCTAAAAATCCCTTGATGATGTTGGATAAACTCAATGTGAATAAGCCAACACTTGAGCCACAACTCACTGCATTATTGCCCTATCTCGATAAAACGTTTCTGATCAATGAAACCTTTTATCCACAACTTGTAGCAGATTTAAAAAAACTCGGGGCAAAAATTGAGCCAATTAATGACACGCCACAAACGGCAGAAGAATTATTTGGGCTAATATTGCACTTGGGCAAACTCACGGATAACGAAACGCATGCGAACGCTTTAATCGATAAACTTAAATTACAAGATTCTCGCCTCAATCTATCACTCACCGACACATTGATACTTTCAGATACGGGCATTGTAGAAACTTATACGCCACAGTACCCTACTTTACTTAACTTGCTAGGCTTAAGCCCGCTAAAAACACCGCTTACGGCACAAAATTTTTCTCTTGAAAAAGTGTTACGAGCTGAACCCAACGTGTTGATTGAAATCAGCGACCAACAAAGTTACAACGAGCAAGCGGAATTGCTTAAACATCCGCTTTTGCAAAATCTTTTTAAAAATCGACCGCACTTTCGTATTCCAATGAAATATACTTATTGCTTTGATCACGGCGTGTGGCAAGGCGCGAGCATGATTTATAAGCAAAGCCATGGAAATTAATCTACTAGAAATAGCAACCTTAGCCTTTAATCGGCAATCCTTTCTTCACAATTTCCTTCATCACCAAAGTCGAATTTAATCGCAAAACGTGTGGTAAGGCAACAAGCCGTTTGTAGTAGAGTTTATGGAGGGGGTTAAGGTTTTCTGTGACGATGTGTAGCATATAATCAGGATCGCCAAATAAGCGTTGTGCCTGTACTATAGCACCAGTGATTTTATCCGGCAACTTGGCGGTGATGGTAACTTTCTTTGCTATGATACGATTTTTCTTTTCCCTACTGTGGTCATTTCGATTGCGGAGGTGGAGATTCAGCGGGCGGTTGTATAAATAAAAATGCGATCATTTCTGATCGCATTGTTTGTTTTCAATTCGCAAATTATTCCGCTTTTTCTACCGCTTTCACCGCAATAGCTAATTCTTCCAACGCTTGTGGATTTGCATAGCTTGGGGCTTCTGTCATTAAACATGCTGCTGCGGTGGTTTTCGGGAAGGCAATCACATCACGGATGTTTTCTGTACCAGTGATAAGCATTGTCAAGCGGTCTAAACCGAATGCTAAACCTGCGTGTGGTGGTGTGCCGAATTTTAATGCATCGAGCAAGAAACCGAATTTTTCTTGTTGTTCTTGTTCGTTAATACCTAAAATGTTGAACACGGTTTGCTGCATTTTCGGGTCAAAAATACGTACTGAACCACCGCCTACTTCATAGCCGTTGATTACCATATCGTAAGCGTTCGCTACTGCATTCACAGGATTTGCTGCTAATTCTTCAGGAGTTAAGCCTTTTGGTGAAGTGAATGGGTGGTGCATTGCTGAAAGGCCGCCCTCTTCATCACGTTCAAACATTGGGAAGTCGATAACCCATAACGGTTTCCATGCACTTAAATCAGTTAAGTTTAAGTCACGACCCACTTTTAAGCGTAATGCACCCATTGAGTCGGTTACCACCTGCCATTTGTCTGCACCGAAGAATAAAATATCGCCCGTTTGAGCGTTGGTGCGGGCAATTAACGCTTTGATGACTTCTTCATTTAAGAATTTTGCCACAGGGCTTTGCACGCCTTCTAAGCCTGCGTTCACATCGTTAATTTTCGCCCACGCTAAGCCTTTCGCACCATAAATGCCGACAAATTGCGTGTATTCATCAATTTGTTTACGGGTTAAAGTTGCTCCGTTTGGCACGCGTAACACCGTTACACGACCATCTGGTGAGTTCGCTGGCTCGTGGAATACTTTGAATTCAACATCTTTTAAAATATCTGCGACATCAACTAATTCTAACAGGTTACGCAAATCTGGCTTGTCTGAACCAAAGCGATTCATTGCTTCATGCCACGTCATCATTGGGAATTTGCCTAAATCCACATTTAAGCGATCTAACCATAAACCGTGGATCATCTCTTCCATAATGGCACGCACTTCTTCTGCAGTTAAGAATGAGGTTTCCACATCGATTTGGGTAAATTCAGGTTGGCGGTCGGCACGCAAATCTTCATCGCGGAAGCATTTCACGATTTGATAGTAACGGTCGAAGCCTGACATCATCAGCAACTGTTTGAAAAGCTGTGGAGATTGCGGCAACGCATAGAATTTGCCTTTATGCACACGGCTTGGCACTAAATAGTCACGAGCCCCTTCTGGCGTTGCTTTGGTAAGCATTGGAGTTTCGATGTCTAAGAAACCGTGTTCATCCATAAAGCGACGTACAAAGCTGGTAATTTTCGCACGAGTTTTAAGTTTTTCCGCCATTTCAGGACGGCGTAAATCTAAGTAGCGATATTTTAAGCGTTGCTCTTCGGTGTTGTTTTGGTTGAAGTCGAGAGGCAGCACATCAGCATTGTTATAAACCAACACATTTTTCACTAACACTTCGATTTCGCCCGTTGCCATATCCTTATTGATTTGCGATTCATCACGTGCAATCACTTCACCTTGAATTTGCACGCACGCTTCTGCACGCAGGCTTGATGCCACTTTAAATAATGTTTCATCTTTCTCATCGAAGAACACTTGCACCACGCCTTCACGGTCGCGGATTTGCATAAAGATAAAACGACCAAGGTTACGCACACGGTGTACCCAGCCACTTAAAGTTACATTTTGTCCAACGTGGCTACGGTTTAATTCGCCACAATAGTTTGTACGCATCATAATTATGTCCTTTTGAAAATTAGCTTCCGATAAAGGGAAGATAACGGGAAAATTGTCGGAATTATAGCGGAATAGGCGAAAGATGGGTAGATAAAGGTAGGCAAGCGGTGAAATTTCTTTTCATTCTTAAGTATTAGAAAGTTTCATTGCTATATATTAGCTATTGCTTCTACCATTCTTTGAACAAACCCTTCCGCATTTTCCGCATGGCTATTGTGCCCTGCGTTGGCAATAAACCTATGTGGAAGCTGGTTTTTCTCCGCGAGTTGGCGGAATTTTTGATCCTTTTCGCCAATAAAGAATGTGATATTTTTTTCACGCATTTTGAGTAAATCTGCGTAATTTTGCTGTTTGGCAAGGCTTGTACTTTCCAACATTTGGGCGATATTCTTGCCTGAATTACGTTGCCGTTTTTCGATTAAAATTGACCGCTTGCAAGCATCCAGATGAGCGAAAATAGGCTGTTGATACCAATCGTTTAATACTTGCGTGATCGGCTCAGTGCGGAAACGATCTGCCCAGCATTGATCATTTTGCCAGCGATCTTGGCATTCTGCTTCGGTTTTTAAGCCGATATTTGTGCCTTCTAAAATCGTGCCGAGTAAATGTGGATTTTGGGCGTGAAAGGTGTAATCCAATGCAACCCGTCCACCTAAAGAATATCCTACAAGAAAGAAGGGCGTATCGCCCAATAAAGTGGTGAGCGTTTGGTGGAGTTGAGTTCTGAGATCAGCAAAATCTTGGCAAGTGATCTTCTCGCTTTTACCATGAAAAGGAAGGTCAATGGTAAGCGGTTGAAATTGAGGGAAATTTTGCAAAAGAGCAAGCACACCTTGCCAATCCTCTTGCGAACCGAGTAAGCCGTGTAAAAAAACAACGGGCGTTGCTTGCCCGTTGTTTCTGTTTGAATGCCAAGTTGCCGCTAACATTAGGCAATTTCCGCTTGTGAAATTTGTTTGATAAGCGACTTGTACAAATTGCTTCCGTCTTGGTCATTGACCTTGATTTCCACCAAAGTTACGGCACGACGGTTATAAGCCAATTTGAGTTTGGTTTTCAAATCTGCCCAAGTGAATGGGCGGATGTATTCAATGCCGAACATTGTTGCGATTTGTCCGAATTCAAGGTTGTGCGACAAGCGGTAGAATTGTGCTTTTGCTTTGCTATCCACAGGCAGCATATCGAAAATCGCACCGCCGCTGTTGTTGATGACAAACAATAAAGTCGGTTGGTTAATTTGCGAAAGCAAGGCAATTGAGTTCAAATCGTGCAAGGCGGAAATATCGCCAATTACGCCGACCGTCGGTTGCTCACTGCCTTTCGCAATACCTGCAAAAGTAGCAATTAAGCCATCAATGCCACTTGCTCCACGGTTAGTATAAACTGGGTAGCCTTCGGGGAGCTTGCATAACGCATCAACTAAACGCACAAATAAACTATTGCCTAAGAAAAGGTTGCCTTTTGGCACCAACACATCTTGTAAATTATGTGCTAATGATGCTTCATTTAAGCCACCGCCGATCTGTTTTTCAATAAAATCGGTACAAAATTGAGACAACGCAAGCGGTTCCAATCGCCATGGTTTTTGGCGAAGTGGCGGATGCACACGCAAGAAGTGATGAGCTTTAGCCACAAAACGGGTTTGATGATGTGAGAACGGGTTGATATTGTCTTGATGCTCATCAACTTGCCAGAACTCACCTTTGAACGCTTCAAGGAATTGGTTTACGCGTTTGCTCACAATGCGAGAACCGAATTGGATCACGATGTCTGCTTGTAATAAAAGGTCGTGCACGGTTTTGTTGGAGAGCCAAATATCTGCGTAAGGCAGGCTGGCATCCACGCAAGATTGAATATCGGTAATCAAACACCAGCCCAGCGTTTCCGCCCACGTTTTAATTCCAATGCCTTGCTCTACAGGCAATTGTCCTACCACGATCACCCCGCGTTTGGTTCGCCAGTAATCCCAGTTTGCATGCATGGACACTTCCGCTTGAATTTGCTGATGATCGAGCCATTTCGCTTGTGGATTATTCAACCAACTTTGAATTGGGCTAAGCCACGGATTATTCGCTATTGCTGCTTCATCCGCTTCATACAAAGGCTCAGAAAACGGAGCATTGATATGAATAACGCCACCTTCTTGTTGCTGTTTATTGCAGGCTTGCTCAATTGTTGAAACTAACCAAGTTGGAGAGTAACTATCAGTCGCTTTTGGCAGATTGATACTTGCAATCGGATAATTTGCAAAAATACCTTGCTGTTCAATCGCTTGATTCACTCCACAGCCAATAAATTCGGTTGGGCGATCTGCAGTCAGCACGATCAATTTGTGGTGCGTTAAGCTTGCCTCAATGATGGCAGGATAAAGATTAGCAACCGCAGTGCCAGAGGTGACGATCACAGCAACAGGAGCGTTGGTGGCTTTCGCAATCCCTAACGCGAAAAAGCCCAAGCCGCGTTCGTCAAAATGACTGTGGCATTGTGCGAGTTTTTCTTGTTGTAGTTGCAATGCTTCCAATGTAAGCGGGGTGGAGCGTGAACCTGGAGCAATACAAAAATGTTTCACTCCGTAGCGGTTCACGGCATTTAAAATCACTTTTGCCCAAGAACGGTTAAACGTGCTGGTGTTCATTCTTTTTCTCTATTTTCAAATTTATGGCTATATAAATGGGCACAATTGTAACAAAAAATCAATGACTTTGGTGGTAAATTCTTTATTTTCGTTACACGTGGTTAAAAACGATTGGTATTTTACAAAAATGATGGGAAAAGTTAAGATAACAGCGTTTTTAACTTTGTATTAAAGAGAATAAAAAATGAGCAAACCTATTGTATTTAGTGGGATTCAGCCATCGGGCGAATTAACTATCGGTAACTACCTCGGTGCGTTACGCAACTTTGTGAAAATGCAAGACGATCACGAATGCTTTTTCTGTATCGTGGATTTACATGCAATCACTGTGCGCCAAGACCCAGAAGCGTTACGTAAAGCTTCTTTAGATGTGCTTGCTCTTTATTTAGCGAGCGGTATCGATCCTGAAAAAAGCACCATTTTCATTCAATCTCATGTGCCAGAACATACGCAACTTGCGTGGGTGTTAAACTGCTATACCTACTTTGGTGAAATGAGCCGAATGACTCAATTTAAAGACAAGTCAGCTCGTTATGAAGAGAACGTGAACGTTGGCTTATTCACTTACCCCGTGTTAATGGCGGCGGATATTTTGCTTTATCAAGCCAACCAAGTGCCAGTGGGTGATGACCAAAAGCAACACCTTGAAATCACTCGCGATATTGCCAACCGCTTTAATGCACTTTATGGTAAAAAAGATGCGGAAGGGAATGTGATTGAGCCTGTGTTTGCCGTGCCTGAAGTCTTTATTCCGAAAGCGGGGGCGCGTGTAATGTCGTTATTAGAACCGACCAAGAAAATGTCGAAATCAGATGACAACCGTAACAATGTGATTACTCTTTTAGAAGATCCGAAATCGGTGGAGAAAAAAATCAAACGTGCAATGACCGATGGTGATGAACCACCTGTGGTGAAATATGATCAGAAAAACAAAGCGGGTGTGTCTAACTTATTAGATATTCTCTCAGCAGTTACAGGCAAAACCATTGCTGAATTGGAGGCCGAGTTTGAAGGCAAAATGTACGGACACTTAAAAACCGAAGTCGCAACGCAAGTGTCTGAATTGCTTAAAGGCTTGCAAGAACGCTACAATCACTTCCGCCAAGATGAAGCATTGCTTGAAAAAATCTATCGCGAAGGGGCAGAAAAAGCTCGTGCAAAAGCGAAAGTAACACTTGATGAAGTGTATAAATTGGTGGGTTTTGTGAAGTAAATTCATTTATTTATATTTTTAAAAAATAGCGGTCAAATCTGACTGCTATTTTGTGAAAGGTAAACATAAAGTTTCGTAAGTTTTTATTATTCTATGACCACACACAACCTCGCCACACATCTTTCAGGTGTAATGCCCAAATTGCTTAAAACCATTTTAATTGGCTTTGTACTTAGCTTAACTGTTGTATTGGTTATTGCTTTAGCCAAAATCAGTTATAGTTTGTTTTTGATGGTGCTTAGTCCAGATACTATTGTGACCAATACTTTAGCTGAGCAAATTTTGAACTTTTTCCTCTATTTTGGTTTTTTAGGACTGATTTCTCAATATTTCCGTAGTGGCTACCATTTTCCGTTACGTTATTTTATTTATACGGGAATTACCGCAATGGTACGCTTAATTATTGTGGATCACGAAAGTGCAACCAGTACGATTCTCTTTGCAGGGGCAATTTTGCTGATGGTGATTGCACTTTGTTTAATTTTATATTCGGATAAGTTAAAAAATATTTAATGGATTTTTACTTGAAAATCATAACAAAAATCCAATATAACTGCCCTATTTTGACAAAATAGCTCAAAAAAATGGTATAATCCACCACTATTTTTGCCTGCTCGAAAAACGGAAATCATTATGGAACAACACGTAGATCAACAATTAGAACAACAATCTCGAATCGAACTTCTGATTGCTCAAGGTCGTGAACAGGGGTATTTAATTCTGTCTGAGGTGCATGACCATCTGCCTGAAGAATTGGTTGATGCAGAGCAAATCGAAGATATTATTCAAATGATCACCGATATGGGGATCCAAGTTTTAGAAACGGCACCTGATACTGATGAATTAATGCTTGCCGAAAATATTACCGATGAAGATGTGGTGGAAGAAGCGACCAAAGTGCTTTCTACCGTAGAATCAGAACTCGGTAGAACCACTGATCCTGTGCGTATGTATATGCGTGAAATGGGGACGGTTGAACTTCTAACCCGCGAAGATGAAATTCAAATTTCAAAACGCATTGAAGAAGGTATTAATGAAGTTCAATGTGCAGTGGCAGAGTATCCAGAAGCACTTGAAGGCGTATTAAGTTGCTATGCAGAAGTGGAAGCAGGCAATATGCGTCTAGTAGATTTGATTACGGCTTTCGTTGATCCAAATGCACAAGAAGAGAACCCTGTTGCCGATGATGATTCTATTCATCTTGATGATAATGAACACGCCGATGTGGACGATGTTGAAGATGAGGAAGAAGAGGAAGATGGCGACAGCGGTAATGCAGATTCTGGCGATGATAATTCAATCGATCCAGAGCTTGCACGTGAAAAATTTACTGCGCTTAAAGAACAGTACGAAAACGCGTTATTAGCTATTCGTAAACATGGTCGTACACACGCAAAAGCGCGCGAGCAAATCAATGCATTATCTGATATTTTCCGTGAATTCCGTTTGGTGCCGAAACAATTCGACCTACTTGTAGAAACAATGCAAAAATTGATGAAACAAGTGCGTTCGGAAGAACGGCAAATCCAACGCTATGCGGTGGAATATGCGGGAATGAAGAAAGCGGACTTCCTTAAAAACTTCCAAGGTAATGAAACCAGTGAAGCGTGGATGGAAAAAGCCATCAATGCAAAACGCGGTGGCGTACCGAAATTAGCGAATTATGTTGAGAAGATCCGTGTAAATATCACAAACTTGCAGAATTTAGAACAAAACTCTGGCTTAACCATTACCCAAATTCGTGAAATTGGTGGTCGTATTGCCAACGGGGAGTTAAAAGCTCGCCGCGCGAAAAAAGAGATGGTTGAAGCAAACTTACGTTTGGTGATCTCAATTGCGAAAAAATATACCAACCGTGGTTTACAATTCTTAGATTTAATCCAAGAAGGGAACATCGGTTTGATGAAAGCGGTAGATAAATTTGAATATCGCCGTGGTTATAAGTTCTCAACCTATGCAACTTGGTGGATTCGTCAGGCGATTACTCGTTCAATCGCAGACCAAGCACGTACGATTCGTATTCCTGTGCATATGATTGAAACGATCAACAAACTGAATCGTATCTCTCGCCAATGCTTACAAGAAATGGGGCGTGAAGCGACACCAGAAGAACTTGCTGAGCGTATGAATATGCCTGAGGATAAAATCCGTAAGGTGTTGAAAATTGCTAAAGAGCCAATCTCAATGGAAACGCCAATCGGTGATGACGACGATTCGCATTTAGGTGATTTCATTCAAGACGAAAGCCTTGAATTGCCTTTAGATTCCGCAACGGCAGAAAGTTTACGTATTGCAACCAATGAAGTATTGGAAGGCTTAACCCCACGTGAAGCGAAAGTGTTGCGTATGCGTTTTGGTATTGATATGAATACCGACCACACGCTGGAAGAGGTGGGTAAACAATTTGATGTCACCCGTGAGCGTATTCGTCAGATCGAAGCAAAAGCGTTGCGTAAACTACGCCATCCAAGTCGTTCAGAAACGCTACGTAGTTTCTTAGACGATTAATCTTTTTTCAAGCGGTCAATTTTTTGCAAAATTTTGCGAAGAATTGACCGCTTATTTTTTATTTCATCGCTGCTATGAATAAATTTGCTTTTCCCTTTCTTCTTACTCTTTTTTCATCAAATGTTTGGGCTGATGATATCACCCAATCGCTCCAACAATCTAAACAGCAATTCGCTGATCTACAAAGCCAAAATCAACAACGTTGGCTAGAACAACATCAATTCCACTCTACTTCTCAAGCGGTTGAAAATGGCGATTTCTCGCAAATTTGTTTAGATTATCAAGGTGTGAAATTTAAAGGAATAACGCTTATTGATCCAATGCCTTTTGTGCCTAAATCGGGCGAATGTTTGAATGAAGCTCGTCTTAATCAGCTGAGTCAACAACTTACTCAAGCCTATGTGAGAAAAGGCTACATTCACAACCCTTTTCAGTTTGAAGACGATCAATCAGGCATTTTAACCCTGCACGTATTTGAGGGCAAAATTGCTGCTATAGAAAGCGATAACAAGCGGTTTAATTTAAGCCAAATTTTGCCAAATGCGATAGGTAAACCACTAAAAGTGCAAGATCTTGACCAAGCACTTGATCAAGCGAATCGTATCACGGGAAACAGCGTTTCTGTTGATGTTTTACCAGCTAAAAATGGCGAAATTAAACTGAAATTTACGAACGAACCGACTTCTCGTTTCAATGGTTCAATTGGATTGGATAATTACGCGTCAAGAACCTACGATCGTTGGCAGGTGCGTTCTTCTGTTAGCATTAGCAACCCTTTTGGCTTATCAGATACGCTTTATCTAAGCGGTTCGCATACACTAAAATCTCGTCATCAATTTAGCCGCTCGGCATTGCTCTATTATTCCTTACCTTATGGCTATTGGACATTCAGTGGCTTTGCTTCTATTTCCCAATTTAAAACGCCGCTCTCACTTCAGACATTAAGCCTGCAACAAAAAGGGCAAACTCTCCAAACGGGATTAACCGCAGATTATGTTTTCCATCGTGGTTCTAACCATATTTCAACATTTTCAACGCAGATCGAGAAAATTAACAGCAAAAACCGACTAGATGATGTGGTTTTAGATCTTCAAAGTCCTAAATTAACGAGCATTTCTATTGGGCTAAATCATTTGCAGCTGTTTGAAAATGCTACCTTTGCTACAGATTTCCGCTATGAACAAGGGCGAAACAAAGGCAAAAATCAGCCAGAAGATCTTTTTAGCCGTTGGAATTTTGAGCTGAAATTTAACCGCTATCAATCAATTGGAGAGCAACTTTTCCGCCATTCTCACCAGCTTACAGCACAATATAGCCACGATTATTTGCCTTCGATTAAACAGGAAGATTTGACGGGGCGTTATCGCGTACGTGGCTTGAATGATTTAAGTTTGTCGGCAGAGAAAAATATTGTTTTACACAACGATATTGCGTGGGTAAAAGCAACCGAACTTGGTACATTTTTGCCTTACGTTGGCATTGATTTTGGCGTACAAAAATCAACACAAGCGAATGCTCAGCGAGAACAAGCCTTTGCTTATGCCGTTGGGTTGAATTGGGAGCAGAAAACCTTTCAAGCTAACCTTGAATGGGCAATGGGGCGATTGTTTTCGAAAACTGATGGTGTCAAACAAGAGCGATTAGTGTTGGGAAGCATCAGCTATAAATTCTAAGCTTATTACACTAATTCACACTTGATTTTTTACTCAATAAATTATTTTTTTGTGAAGCAGATCACATTTTTACTCCATAAATGACTGGTCTAACCTATCCATTTTTGTTTTAATACGAGCATTTCTTATTTAGTTATGTTCCATTTTACGAGGTACAAAATGTCTAAAACTTACTCTTTAAGCAAAATTTCGCTCGCCATTGCATTCAGCATTGCGGGGCAATCTGCTTTTGCAGAAATTAGTGCGGCAGATGCCAACACACAAATTAGCAAAAAACAAGGCATTGAAATTATCAATATCGCCAATCCAAGTGCCGCAGGGTTATCGCATAACCGATATGATAAGTTTAACGTAGATAAATCTGGTGCTGTGCTAAACAATGCTCGCCAAAATGGTAAATCTCAACTTGCAGGCGATCTGAACGTCAACCCAAATCTCAAAACCCAATCCGCAAAAGTGATTCTCAATGAAGTGGTGAGTCGCAATTCTTCTAAAATTGCTGGTCAGCAAGAAATCTTTGGTGAAAAAGCCGATTATGTATTAGCTAACCCGAACGGCATTAGCGTGGAAGGAGGTGGTTTTATTAATACGCCTCGTGCTTCGCTTGTGGTAGGTAAGCCACAAGTCGCAGAGGGTAAACTTAAAGGCTATGATGCAACAGGCGATAACGCGTTAAGCACCAGCGGCAAAATTACCAGTTCTGGCGACATTGATTTAATCGCCCCGCAAGTGACCGTTGGCGGTCAAATTACCACCCGCGAAGGGGTGAATGTGATTACGGGAAAAAATAAAATTGCACGTGAAGATAATGGCACGCTTAAAATCACGACTACAGAGCGTAAAGGTCAAGTGCTAGATGGCAAAGTCGTGGGTAGTATTCAAGCAGGCAGAATTCGTATTCATTCAACCGATGATCGTGCGACTATCGCCGCTCAAGCGGCTAATTTACAAGCAAAAGAAGTGGATATTACCGCAGGCAATGCAAACTTAAACGGTAGAATTAGTCGTCATACAGATCGTGGTAAAGCAAAAATTACGCATCAAAATGGCGTACAGTCTCGCGATCATCAAAGTGGCTCAAGCGAAACCTACCAAGCAACCCGTGTGCAAACTGATCAATTTAACGTGAATGTCGGTGGTAAATTGAACATTTCAGGAGCAGATATTCAAGCCAAAAATAGCAATATTCTCGGTGGCAATGTACACTTAGGGGCAGAAAAAACCGTAAATTTACGTGAACACAGCAAAAACCAAAGCAAAGGCAGTTGGTATCGCAATGAACAAGAGAGCAATCGTGTTGAAACCACACACCGCACTACGATTGCAGGCGATAGTGTAAACATTGAAGCAACCAAAGGTAAAGTGACCACAGAAGGTGCAAAAGTTTCCGCAAAAACGACCGCTATTTATGGCGAACAAGGCGTGAATTTACGTGGTGCAAAAGCCACTACCACTCAAACGGCTCGTGCTGAATTTAAAAATGAAACTGCACGTTTAAAAACAGGTTTAAGTAGCCAAGATAGTAGCGTGCAGCACTACACTGCAACAGAATTAACGACCGAACAAGATCTTATTTTAGGCGGTAACGGCGACCTGTATTTAAACGGCGTCGTGGCAAATGTAGATGGTACATTGCTCGCGAAAAATAGCGGTTCGCTTTCATTCGGCTCAGAAAGATCTAGCGAAAGTTATAACCTCAGCGATGATATGCGTTTCTGGGGTGGTTTAGCAGGCTCTAAAACCGTTGGTACAGGTAGAAGTGCAGAAACTGTTCACGGGGCAGATATTACCGTGAAAGGCGATACGACTTTAGATGCAAGCCGTGGCGTGCATATTTCAGGCAGCCGTGTCGTAACGGGCGGTAATGGTGTGGTAAAAGGCAATGCAGGTGCATTAGTTATTGATAGCACTCAAGCGAAAACCACTGCAGTTGATTACGCTCGTCAAGGTACTATTTTTGATATTACCAAGGCTCGCCAAAGTAGCTATACACATACCTCTACTGCAAAAGGTTCAACTTTAAAATCAGAATCAAATCTCCAACTTTCTACCAACAAAAACGTGAGCATTGTGGGCTCAACCGTGCAATCTGCAGGGTTGCTCGATATTGCAGCAAAAAGTGGTATTGAAGTGAAAGGTGCAACTAACCATGTTCGTACGGAATCAAGCAAGGCTGGTTTTAGTTTCGCGGGCGGTTTCGACAGCCTCAAAACATCATTCCAACACGGGCATTTAACCGCAAATCTCAACCTTGATAATAACAAAGGTAAGCCAAGCGTGGATGCGGATGTTGAAATCAGCAAAGAGAAAAAAGCAGATGCTGTAAATGCAGAAGGTAAATTCCACTTGGGCTTGAACGTTTACAATAACAGCCAAAATAGTCACACAACAACGCATACAGGTTCAAGCGTAAAAGGTAATGATGTAGCATTGAATGCAAAAACTGTGACTGTTTCAGGTAGTGAAGTGGCGGCAACTCACGGTAATTTAGTCATTAACGCGGATAAAATCACGACACAAGCGGCCCAAAATCAAAGCATTAACAACAGCGTGAAAAACGAAGTGAATATTGGTTTGAGCGGCACCGTAACCGAGAACAAATTAAGTGCCACTTTAGGTGTTGGCGTAGCTCATTCCTTGAATTCAAGCGTGGAAAACAAAGCCCAAGTAAGCAAACTTTCAGCGGCAAATGATGTAAAACTTAATGCAAATCGCATTGAGCATCAAGGCAGCCAAGTGCAAGCAGGCGGAAATATTCAAGAAAATGCGAAAGAGGTACTCCACACTACTGCGAAAAATAGTACAAATAGCTTTGGCAATAATGTGAATGTTGATCTCACCGTGTCTGCGAGCATTGATAAATCCAAAGCTTTCAGCGTGGAAGCAGAACTTGCTGCAAAAGGTGGACGTGAAACCGTATCAAGCATAACGCATACCGCAACGCAGTTACAAGCAGGCAAAAATATCAGCGTGAATGCAAACCACATTCAAGATAATGCTACCCAATACAGCGCAGGAGAAACGGCACAATTTAATTCAAGCAGCCATCAATTTGTAGCAGTTGCAAATCGTGTTGAGAAAAACAGCCTTTCGGCTGGGGCGAGTTTAGGCGTTTCAGCCGATACTACCGACTTCCAACGCTTTAACGTTGCAGCAAAAGTAGGAGCAAATTACAATCAATCTGCTAGCCAAGAAAGCAATGCTGTGCAAGGCTCAATTAATGCGAAAAACGTGAACATTCACACAGGCAAATTTAATAGTCAAGCAAATATTAACGCAAGTGAAAATGTGAATATTCAAGCTCAAAGTGCTCAATTCAGCCAAGCAACAAGCAGTAAAACCCAATCAGGTGGTGGTTTTGAAGCGAAAGTAGGTGTTGGTGCAATGGTTGTGCCATCAGCAGGTGCAGCAGTTCCATCTATTGATTTAAGCCTTTCTGCAAATGGTAAAAACGGCAACCAAAGCCAAGCGGTGACGAACACCATTGCGGGTAAAAACGTAAATGTGCAAACACAAGGCGTATTGAATTTGCAAGGCACAAACGTGCAAGCGGTTGAAAATGCTCAACTTTCTGGCAAACGTGTGAACATTACAGCGGGCAATAATCACGTTCAAAATGTGGCAGCCTCTGTCGCAACAGGCGTGAATATTGGAGCTAAAGTAGCAAATGCAGGCTTTAATACAAATGTAGGCGTAAACACTGAAAACAGCCAAACGCACACAGGCGTGGCAGTAAACGGTAAAAATGTGAGCATTCAAGCTCAAAACGGAGTGAATTTAAAAGGCGTGACCTCAACCTCTGAACAGCTCAATCTTAATGCAGGCAAAGGCAATTTAGCGTTAACGGCAGCAACAGATAGCGTGAACAAAACTGATGTTTCAGTAGGCTTAAAACTAGGTGGTGGCGTGGCTGAACAAAAATGGGCTCCGTCTTCAGGTAGCGGCCATCTTGCTGTGAATGTGGTGCGTAATGAAACATATACCGAAACCACTCTCAACACCGATACAGCTAAAATCAATGCTGGTGGTGATGCGAAATTTATCGGTGGCTCTGTCAATGCTAACCAGGCAAGCGGTACGATTTCAGGCGACTCTCACAGTGAGCAATTAGCCAATAAAGTCAATGAAGTAAGTGTAAGCCTTGCTGCGAATGGTAGTGGTAAACTTGCTGTACCAACTACAGATAAGTGGGCAGAAGCAGCAAAAAATGACTGGAATAACGGTTCCATTGCAGGTGTGAAAGCGGATGCAAAATTAGAGGTTAACGCTAAACATCAGCAAACAGCAACTAATGCTGGCATGAATGCAACACAGGATACAGTTGTAGTCAAAGGTGTGAAATCTCGTACTGAGATGAAAAATCATCATAGTCGCCAAATACATTTTAAAGCGGAAGCTACTACAGCGATAAAAAAACAAGTTGAAGCAAAAATTCCTGAAAAAGTAAGACAGGTAGTAAAACCAATACGTGCAGTAAATTTACAACTTATTAAAAATAATAAGGTAAATTATAAAGTACGTGTAAGACACTAAAACCCATCAAGCAGTCAATTTTTGTGAAACTTTTCACGGAATTGACCGCTTATTTCAATCATAAAAAAGAGGATTCTTTATGAACAAATTAACTAAACTCTCATTAGCAGTCGTTATCGGTAGTTTAATGATGCCAGCATTTGCGTCTAAAACTGAGCCTTACACTCAATCAGGCACTAACGCCCGTGAAATGTTGGTTGAACAACCCATTCACTGGATTTCAGTTGATCAAATTAAAAAAGAATTAGAGGGCAAAGCACCGATTAATGTGAGCTTTGACATTGACGATACCGTGTTATTTAGTAGCCCTTGCTTCTACTACGGTCAGCAAAAATACTCACCAGGCAAACAAGATTACTTAAAAAATCAAGACTTCTGGAATGAAGTAAATGCAGGGTGTGATAATTACTCAATTCCAAAACAAATTGGTGCCGATTTAATCAAAATGCACCAAGAGCGTGGCGACCAAATTTACTTTATTACGGGTCGTACAGCAGGTAAAACCGATGGCGTAACCCCTGTATTACAAAAAGCATTTGATATTAAAAATATGCATCCAGTGGAATTTATGGGCGGTCGTGAACGTACGACAAAATATAATAAAACCCCTGGTATTATTGCCCATAAAGTGACTATCCACTATGGCGACAGCGATGATGATATTTTAGCCGCGAAAGAAGCGGGTATTCGTGGTATTCGTCTAATGCGTGCGGCAAACTCAACTTACCAGCCAATGCCAACTTTAGGCGGTTATGGCGAAGAAGTTTTAATTAACTCAAGCTATTAAAATAGTGTTGAATGATCTTAAAATAGGATAAACATATTTATGTGGGCGGATTTCTATCCGCCTACTTTTTCAAAATTTTTGTGGAGTTTTTATGATGAACAGACGTAATTTTATTCAAATTGGTGCGACCAGTCTTCTTGCATTAAGTGTAAACCGTTTTGCGATGGCAAAAGGAAAGAGCGATATTGATCTACGCATTGTGGCAACAACAGATATTCATAGTTTCTTAACTGATTTTGACTATTATAAAGATGCACCAACCGATAAATTCGGGTTTACTCGTGCGGCAAGCCTTATTCGCCAAGCACGTGCTGAAGTAAAAAATAGCGTATTAGTAGATAACGGTGACCTAATTCAAGGTAATCCAATTGCAGACTATCAAGCTGCACAAGGCTATAAAGAAGGCAAATCTAACCCTGCGGTCGATTGTTTAAATGCGATGAATTATGAAGTGGGTACATTAGGTAACCACGAATTTAACTATGGTTTAGATTATTTAGCTGACTGTATCAAACAAGCTAAATTCCCAATTGTAAATGCCAACGTAGTAAAAGTCGGAACTGAAGAACCTTATTTCACACCTTATGTCATTCAAGAAAAATCTGTGGTGGATAATAATGGCAAAACACATAAATTAAAAATAGGTTATATTGGTTTTGTACCGCCACAAATTATAGTTTGGGATAAAGCGAACCTTCAAGGTAAAGTGGAAACCCGTGATATTGTAAAAACAGCACAAAAATATGTCCCTGAAATGAAGAAAAAAGGGGCAGATATTATCGTTGCATTAGCTCACACTGGCCCGTCTGATGAACCATACAAAGAAGGTGCTGAAAACTCTGCATTCTATTTAGCGGATGTTCCACATATTGATGCGGTTATTTTTGGTCACTCACACCGTTTATTCCCAAATAAAGAATTTGCGAAATCACCAAATACAGACATCGTAAATGGTACCGTAAAAGGCGTACCAGAAAGTATGGCTGGCTATTGGGCAAATAATATCAGTGTGGTAGATTTAGGTTTAACAGAACACAAAGGTAAATGGATTGTGACTTCAGGCAAAGCGGTGCTTCGTCCAATTTATGATGTAGAAACCAAAAAAGCACTCGCAAAAAATGACCCAGAAATCACCGCTCTTTTAGCACCAGTTCACGAAGCAACACGTAAATTTGTGTCTCAACCTATCGGCAAAGCTACAGACAATATGTATAGTTACCTTGCATTAGTACAAGATGATCCAACCATTCAAATTGTAAACCAAGCACAAAAAGCATACGTTGAAAAAGTGGCACCAAGTGTGGCAGAAATGACTGGTTTGCCTATTTTAAGTGCAGGTGCTCCATTTAAAGCGGGTGGTCGTAAAAATGACCCAACAGGCTATACCGAAGTGAACAAAGGTGAATTAACTTTCCGTAATGCGGCAGACTTATACCTTTATCCAAATACGCTAGTGGTTGTTAAAGCGACAGGCGAACAATTAAAAGAATGGTTAGAATGTAGTGCTGGTATGTTTAAACAAATTGACCCTACAAGTGATAAACCTCAATCATTAATTGATTGGGAAGGGTTCCGCACTTATAACTTTGATGTGATTGATGGTGTCAATTATGAATACGATCTAACCAAACCTGCACGTTATGATGGTGAATGTAAATTGATCAATCCAGAATCACATCGCGTAGTAAATTTAACCTATCAAGGTAAACCAGTTGATCCAAAAGCAGAATTTTTGATTGCAACGAATAACTATCGTGCTTACGGCAATAAATTCCCAGGTACTGGTGATAAACATATTGTTTATGCTTCGCCTGATGAAAGCCGTCAAATTTTGGCTGATTATATTAAAGCAACCAGTGAGAAAGAGGGTTCAGTCAATCCAAATGCGGATAAAAACTGGCGTTTTGTGCCTATCACAGGTAACGATAAATTAGATGTCCGTTTTGAAACATCGCCAAGCGAACAAGCGGCGAAATTTATCGCTGAAAAAGCACAATATCCGATGAAACAGGTGGGTACTGACGAAATCGGTTTTGCCGTGTATCAAATTGATTTATCTAAATAATAATTAGAAAAATAAAATGCCGCCTGAATATAAAAATTTAGGCGGCATTTTTTCTTCCTAAAGAGCGGTCAAATTTCTGAGTATTTTTACAAATTGCATTCGCTTTTCAATCCTTCTATTGCTTTACATTCCTCTTCATTATGTTCACTTTCGGTAACAATTGACTGTAAAAAATCTTTAATTTCTAATAATTGAGATATTTTATTTTCCACTTGAATAAGTTGATTAAGTACTAATTGATCTGCTTGATAATGATCTTTCATACTAAATTTAATACGATTGAGTGCCTTAATATTCTCTAAAGAGAAACCCAACGTTCGACATTTTTTGATAAATTTTAATTGTTCTACACTTTCTTCATCATAATATCGATAACCATTAGCCAATCGCTTAGGTGGCTGTAATACTCCTTGCTTTTCATAGTAGCGGATAGTTTCAATATTAGTATGCGTAGATTTACTTAATTCGTTAATTTTCATTATTTCCTCAAGCAATTTTTTACTTTAATGAGAATGATCATCTAATAAGAAATTTGTATTACTATCATACAAGGATTTAACAGCTCTAGAAACTGTGGAAATACCGCTGTATAAGACAAAAAGACTTAAAATACCACTAGCGACTACATCAACCCATTGCCAATTTAACCAATAAGCACTTATTCCTGCAATAATAGCAACAACCGAACCAAATAAATCTACTAAAACATGCAAATATGCTGCACGAATATTCAAATTATGGCGATTACTTTTTAGCATTATAAAAGCTACCAACAAATTAATCCCACACCCTAGTAAAGCTACACCTAACATTGGCAAAGCGGCTATTTCTATCGGAGCCTGCCAACGTGTTATAGCCTCGATGAAAATCCAAATAGAGACCCAAACTAATGAAATTCCATTGATTAAAGCGAACCATTTTTGCCATCTTAGACTTAAAAATAACCCAATCCATGCTAAAAAAATAGATAAACTATCATTTGCCATATGCCCAGCATCAGCCATCAAAGTAAGGCTGTTAAACCAATATCCCCCTAGAAATTCAACAACCATATAAAAGGTAATAATTGCAAAACTAATGCCTAATACCATTTTATTTTTAGAGATTTGACTATGAGGGCAAGATGCATGTTGCTGATATTCTTTAGGAGTATCATTTTTTACTATAGAAACTTCTTTCATTTTATTTTCTTAACTATTTGATTTACTTTGCAAGAATCATAAAGTCTGTAGTAACTACAATGTCAAGTCATAAAACGTACATTTAATCAGGTGCTGACGTAGACTCGATACCCAAACCAATTCAACGATTTTGTTTTACCGAAAAGCCAGTTTTAGCTAAATTTAACTTTGTTTTTAAGTTGGCGTTGAAATCTCGCCAATTTGACGAATTACTTACACAACTAAATACGAAAGATCGGGCGAAATTATTGAATTTTGTTGAAGCTATGGTGGAATGGAAATAAGAAAAATAATTGAGCGGTAGTAGATTGATTTGTTGAGAGTTGTAAATAGATAAGCAAAACGGCACGAAAGTGCCGTTTTTATTCTATATGTCTATTATGCCTTTATATCTACGGTTTTAAATAAACCCGATAATTTTCACTCTCTTCTGTTGGCTTTTCCAACTCAATTTTCATCGTTTCTTTTGTTCGTAAAGTAACGGGCTGCCAAGTTTGTGGCGAGAGTTCTGCGGCTTGAGTTACCCCTTTGCCGTCATACCAAAACAATTTATAAGCAAAATTAACCGCTTGTTCGCTTAGGTTTTTAATCGTTAAATAGTCTGATTTTGCCTTCACGTCCAAAGTTGCATTTAAGCTTGAATCAATGTTCACAATTGGGCTTGATTTTGGCGTGATGTAGCTTTGTGGATTACTACCACAAGCGGTCAAAAAGAGAGAAAAAATGGCTAAAGATAAAAATTTACGCATTTTATTTACTCAACATTTTGCCTAATGGCTCGCCACCGACTAAGTGCATATGGATATGGAAGACTTCTTGCCCACCGTGGGCGTTGCAGTTCATAATTAAACGGTAGCCATCTTCGGCAATGCCTTCTTCTTTAGCAAGTTTTGACGCCACAGTAATTAAACGACCTAGCACAAGCTCATCTTCTGCGGTTACGTGGTTAAGCGTTGGGATGAATTTGTTTGGGATGATTAAGATGTGTGTTGCCGCTTGTGGTGCGATATCGCGGAAAGCGGTCACTAATTCATCTTGGTAAACGATATTCGCAGGGATTTCTTTGCGAATGATTTTGCTGAAGATGGTTTCTTCGTAGGTTTTTTCTGTAGTCATTGTTAGTTCCTCTTATTTTAAATTTAATGCTTTTGCCACTGGTGCAAAACTTTTGCGATGATATTGGGTTGCACCAAGTTCGGCAAGTTTTTCAAAATGCAGTTTGGTTGGGTAGCCTTTGTGTTTGGCAAAACCGTATTCGGGGAATTGTTGGTCTAGTTCGTCCATCTCTTGATCGCGGGCGACTTTTGCTAAAATCGAGGCTGCACTAATCTCTTTTACCAAACTATCGCCTTTTACGACCGCTTGTGCGGGAATAGAAAGACTTGCTGGCACGCGGTTGCCATCGACAAGCACAAAATCAGGCTGAATGCTTAAGCCATCTACAGCACGTTGCATTGCAAGCATCGTTGCGTGCAGAATATTAAGTTCATCAATTTCTTTGGGTTCAGCTCGTCCGAGTGACCAGCATAGTGCTTTCGCTTTAATCTCTTCAGCAAGGGTGAGGCGTTTCTTCTCGCTTAATTTTTTCGAATCTGCCAAGCCTTCAATCGGGTTATTAGGGTCTAAAATTACCGCAGCGGTCACAACTGCCCCGACTAACGGGCCTCTGCCTACTTCGTCCACACCTGCGATGAGCTTGGCGTTGGGATATACAAATTCTGTCATTTTCTATAAATTTTCTGTTCTAAAATGGCGTTGGCTTTTGCTTTCGTTTCTGCTTTCGATCAAGCGGTGATAATTTTCAAAACGGATAGGATCGATCTCGCCTTTTTCGACTGCCTCTCGAATGGCACAACCTGGATCACTGCCGTGTTTGCAGTCTCGGAATTTGCAGGTACCGAGTACGCTTTGAAACTCGCGGTAGCCGTCAGTAATTTGGTTCGGCTCTAAATGCCAAAGCCCAAATTCGCGAATCCCTGGTGAGTCAATCAAATTCCCACCAAGTGGCAGATGATACAAGCGTGAAGCGGTGGTGGTGTGTTGCCCCAAGCCTGAAACATCGCTGACAGCACCTGTTAAAGCATTGATCTCTGGCAAAAGTTGGTTGATGAGGCTTGATTTACCTACGCCCGATTGCCCCACGAAAATAGAAGTGCCTTGGCGTAAATAAGCGTGCAGAGCTTCCATATTTTCGCCTGTGTCGGCTGAAAGCATCAAGGTTTCATAGCCAATTTTTTCGTAAATGGCTAACTGTTTTTTGACCGCTTGTCGCTCTTCTTCAGAGAGTAGATCAACCTTATTGAGCACGATTAACGCAGGAATATTTGCCGCTTCACAAATGACCAAATAGCGATCGATAATGTTGAGCGAGAGCGTTGGCAAGACGGCAGAGACAATAATAATCTGGTTGATGTTAGATGCCATTACTTTGATGCCATCGTAGAAATCGGGACGGCTGAGTTCGTTTTTGCGCGGGTAAATCGCTTCAATCACCCCGCTAATGCCTTGTAGTTGTTCATTACCAAGTCTCCAAGAAACCTGATCGCCAACCACCACATTTTTCAGAGTACGACGTAAGTTACAGCGATAAATCTCACCTTGTTCGGTTTCTACATCAGCATGTTTAGCGTGACGGGTGACCACCACTCCTTGCTGCACTTCGCCTAACATTTCATCTTGCCATTCCACCTCTTTTTTCGAGATTCTTTTATGGTGGTTGGATTGAATACGGCGTTGCTGGTTTTGGGTTAATCTTCTTTTGCTCAAAAGGATTTCTCATCAAAAATAAAATTGGGGCTAGCATACTAAAAATTAGCCTAAATAGCTAATTGAAACCGCCAATCTTTTCTTATAACATTAAAGCATAAAAATCAGCCCGCAAGGAAGAATATGAAACTACAACAACTTCGCTATATTGTCGAAATCGTCAATCAAAACCTTAACATTACCGAAGCGGCGGATGCCCTTTATACTTCACAGCCTGGAATCAGCAAGCAAGTGCGACTGCTGGAAAGTGAGCTTGGCATCAATATTTTTGAGCGAAACGGTAAGCACATTAAAGACTTAACCCCCGCGGGTGAGAAAATTGTAGCGATTTCGCGTGAGCTTTTGGTGAAAGCGCAAAGCATTCGAGCTGTGGCAGAAGAACAAACTCGCCCAAATAGTGGCGTGCTTCGCATTGCCAGCCCGAATACGCAAGCTCGTTATGTGTTACCCAGTGTGATTGAACTTTTCAAGGCGAAGTATCCGAACGTGAGTTTGCATCTGCACCAAGGTTCACCGACGCAAATTTACGATGCATTGATGGCGGGCGAAGTGGATTTAGCGATTACGACCGAAGCACAATATCTGTTTGAAGATGCGATTTTACTCCCTTGCTATATGTGGAACCGCTCGGTGATTGTCAAGCCTGATCATCCGCTCGCAAAATATGTGAACCAACCAGAACAATTAACTGTCGAAGAGCTCGGAAAATATGATTTAATCACCTACACTTTCGGCTTTACGGGGCAGTCGGATTTGGACAAAGCCTTTAACAAAGAGGGGATTTTGCCGAATATCGTCTTTACCGCAACCGATGCAGATGTGATTAAAACCTATGTACGTATTGGCTTGGGAGTAGGCATTATGGCTTCAATGGCGTACACGGAAAGCGACAGCGATTTGGTCGCCATTAACGCCAGCCATCTGTTCCAGTCAAGCATGACGCAGATTGCCTTTAAACGTGGCACATTCTTGCGCAACTATATGTATGATTTTATTAACTATTTCTCTCCGCATTTAACCCGAATGCAGGTGGAACAAGCTGAACAACTGCGAGATAATACCGCCATTATGCGAATGTTTGACCACACACAATTGGAAGAAAAATAAGGAAAACCAATGACATTTTTCAAAAAAATCGCCTTTACTGGTGTTGCAATTTTTTCAATGATTTCGACCGCTTACGCGGAAAATTTCAACATTAAATATAGTTCAAACTATTTAATGCCCGCTTATGTGAACTTTAAACATGACAGCGGAAAATATGAAATTCAATCAAAAATCAATATTCCACTCTATAGCATTGTATTTACGGCAAAAGGCACAGAGAAAAATGGTATCTTTAATATGTTAAGCTACCGAGACACCCGTAACGGTAAAACTTATGCATTAGCGGAAATTGATAGCAAAAATATTCAATACGGCAAAGCGAAAGAGCCGCTTAAAACTGAGCCTTTAACCATGCCAACTTTTGACTTGTTTACGACGGCATTCCAGTTAAGCTACTACGATAAATTGCCAACCAGCTTCCAAACCACAAACGGTAAAAAACTCTATCCAACACCGAATGTGAATCTAAACAAAACACAAAAAGCGGTCACGCAAAATGGTAAAACTTATCAAGAAATTACCTATAGCTTCACAACCGCAGATCACAAAGCGATTACAGTGAAAAAATTCGAGGGCGAAAAATTCCCTCGTTTTATCTCTTACAATCGCGATGGCGATAATTATGAGTTGAAGTTTGATAGCTTTGTAAAATAAATTCTATTTAATGATTCCTAATCAATAGCACAAAGAAATTTGTGCTATTTTTACTTGCACGCTTGACAAATCCCTTTTGTACTAGTTTAATAGTACAGAAATAAACACAGGAAGATAATCATGAACGTGCAAATTCAACAAACTACGTTGCCCTATTTTGCCGATACTACCGCGATGTATCACGCTCTTTGTGGCAACCAGCCTCATACCTTATTATTAGACTCCGCTGAAATCCAAAGCAAAAATAGCCTCAAAAGTTTACTCTTCGCCCAATCTGCATTGCATATTTTTTGCAACGCACAGCAAGTCACTTTTGAGCCTCTAACTAAAAACGGCAAAGCCGTCATTCCATATATTCAAGTTGCTTTAGCGAGTTTAAATCCTGCACCTACTTGCGAATTTTTTGCAGAATCACACCGCTTGGTTGCAGAATTCCCCACTATTCCTACTCAATTAGACGAAGATAGCAAACTCAAAACTAGCACGGTGTTTGATGGCTTGCGTGTTGTAAACCAACTGTTTGAAGCAGCAAGCTCACCCGTTTATTTAGGCGGATTATTTAGCTACGATTTAGTGGCGAATTTTATCCCAATGGATAACATTACCTTGCAAGACGATGGCTTAAGTTGTCCAGACTACAGCTTCTATTTAGCCGAGCAATTAGTCTTTATCGATCACCAAGCTCAAACCGCAACGCTTAATACTTTCTGTTTCAATCCAGCTGAGCAAGCAATATTAAGCCAACAAGCGGTCGAATTTGCAGAACAACTTGCCAATGCACCAACCAATTTCAGCTTACCAATTCAAACTGCAAATGCAGAAGCGGTGGCGAATTTAGAAGATGAGCCATTCAAAGAGATTATTCGCAAGCTGAAACATCATATTCACGTGGGAGATGTATTTCAGATTGTACCTTCTCGCCGTTTCAGCTTACCTTGCCCAAATACTCTAGCAAGTTACCGCCAACTTAAAATGAACAATCCAAGCCCGTATATGTTCTTTATGCAAGGCGAAAATTTCACGCTATTTGGAGCATCGCCTGAAAGTGCATTGAAATATTCTGAACACGATCGTCAGCTAGAAATTTACCCTATTGCAGGTTCTCGCCCGCGTGGCTTTGATGAGCACGGTAACATTGATTTAGAACTCGATTCTCGTCTTGAATTAGAATTACGTTTAGATAAAAAAGAGCTTGCTGAACATTTAATGTTGGTCGATTTAGCTCGAAATGATGTGGCTCGCGTAAGCCAATCGGGCACGCGAAAAGTAGTGGAATTGATGCAAATTGACCGCTATTCGCAAATTATGCATCTTGTTTCACGTGTGGTAGGGAAACTTCGCACCGATTTAGATGCATTGCACGCTTACCAAGCCTGTATGAATATGGGCACGCTCACGGGTGCACCGAAAATCAAGGCAATGCAGTTGATTTACCAATTCGAACAGCAAAAACGCCATAGCTACGGCGGTGCGGTCGGTTATTTAACCTCCGAAGGCAATTTAGATACCTGTATCGTCATTCGTTCTGCTTTCGTTCAAAATGGTACGGCTTACGTGCAAGCAGGTTGTGGCGAAGTGTTAGATTCAGATCCGCAATTAGAAGCTGATGAAACTCGCCACAAAGCCCGTGCAGTATTAAAAGCGATTGGGCAGGTGAATCAAGGGTAGCCACATTAGGATAAGAGGAAAGCACTATGGCACATATTCTTTTTGTCGATAATTTCGACTCATTTACCTACAATTTAGTGGATCAATTCCGCGAACTAGGACACCAAGTAACGATCTTCCGTAACGATTATCCGTTAGAGGATTTTATTCAAAAAGCTTTAACCACCGAAAACTCATTAGTTGCTCTATCACCTGGACCTGGCAACCCAGCGGAAGCGGGTAATTTATTGCCCATTATTACGCAATTAAAAGGCAAAGTGCCGATGATTGGGATCTGCTTAGGTCACCAAGCGATTATTGAAGCCTTAGGCGGAAAAGTTGTACATACAGGCACGGTATTACACGGTAAAGTGTCAAAAATTGAGCACGATAACCAAGCTATGTTCGCAGGTATCAACAACCCAATGCCTGTGGCTCGTTACCATTCTTTAATGGGCGATAATTTGCCGGAAGAGTTGGAAGTCAATGCACGTTACGGCACGATTGTAATGGCGGTTCGCCATAAAACTTTGCCAATTTGTGGCTTCCAATTTCACCCAGAGTCAATTTTGACCGTAGAAGGGACAAAATTATTGAAGCAGTCAGTGGAATGGCTATTAAGCTAATTGTAGGGTGTGTAAATTTGAAAAATTCACGCACGCTTTTATAAATTTCATAAAAAATTAACCGTTTGCGTGCGTAAACCTTGTTCACACACCCTACGGATATAGAAGGGAACACACTATGCAAACCGAACAACTTTTGGAAAAATTATTTAATAATCAACCGCTTGATAAAGCTGAATCCACCTTCTTCTTCACTCAAGTTATGCAAGGCAAGGTATCAAATGAGCAACTCGCTGGGGCGTTAATTGCGTTAAAAATGCGAGGCGAAACAATTGACGAAATTTCAGGTGCAGTGACTGCTGCACTTGAAAATGCAGCCCCTTTCCCAACACCAGACTATGATTTTGCAGACATTGTAGGCACAGGCGGCGATGGGCATAACACCATCAACATCTCAACAGCAAGTGCCATTGTGGCAGCGACAATGGGATACAAAGTGGCAAAACACGGCAGCCGTAGTGTTTCTAGCAAAACGGGGGCAAGTGATGTACTTTCTCAACTTGGCATCAATATCCAAGTGCCAGCCGAGATCGCTCGCAAAGCATTGGACGAAATTGGCATCTGCTTTTTATTCGCCCCGCTTTATCACTCAGGTTTCAAATATGCCATCCCTGTCCGCCAAGCATTGAAAACCCGTACGCTGTTTAACATTTTAGGACCGCTCGTCAATCCTGCTTACGCTAAACGCCAACTTTTAGGTGTTTATTCGCCAGAAATTTTAAAAATCTATGCGGAAACGGTAAAAGCCTTAAACCACGAGCACACTATTGTCGTCTATGGAGCGGGTTTAGATGAAGTCGCTGTTCACGGTGAAACTCAAGTAGCAGAAATTGAAAATGGAAAAATCCGTTATTATTCTGTGACGCCTGAAGATTTTGGCGTTTCACGTCATCCAATCGAAGCCTTAAAAGGCGGTGAGTCTGCTGAAAATGCTGAGAAAATCCGAGCTTTATTACAAGGCAAAGGTGAAGCTGCACATATTGATGCGGTTGCCGTGAATGTTGCCATGTTAATGAGAATCTTTGGCGAGCCTGACTTAAAAGCCAATGCAGCAAAAGTAAAAGCGGTGCTGGCTAGTGGAAAGGCGTTTGAGACGTTAGAAAACTTAGCGAGTTATCAATAAATCTTTAGTGCTTTTTACGCCCCAATTTGGGGCGTTTTTTTATGATAGAATAGTGTATTTCCACAGGAAAAAATTGAAATAATTTACGAAGGATAATCTATGTGGTTTAAAAATGTAATGATTTATCGTCTTACCAGCGAATTAACGCTAGATGAGCAAACGCTTAATGAGCAGCTAACCGAAAACCGCTTCACGCCTTGTGAAGCTCACGATATGAGTAAGTTTGGTTGGAGCAAACCTCTTGCTAGTTCTGAACAGCTGTGCTTCTCACAAGGTAAGCAATTTTTGCTGATTTCACATCAAGAAAACAAACTGTTGCCAGCAAATGTGGTAAAGCAAGAGGTTGAAAAACGCATTGCTGAATTGGAAGAAAAAGAGGCACGTAAACTCAAAAAAATAGAGAAGCAGGCTGTGAAAGATCAAGTCGTCTCGGTTTTAATGCCTCGAGCATTTAGTAAACATCAATTCACTGCAATTTGGTTAGATTTAGAGATGCAGCTAGTTTATGTTGATGCAAGTTCAAGCAAGCGTGCGGAAAACACACTAGCATTACTGCGGAAAACGCTTGGTTCGCTCCCTGTTGTGCCGATTTCTTTTGTGATTCCGCCTTATGAAGTAATGACCGATTGGGTGGCAAAAGGTTACACACCAGCGTGGCTGAATCTGTTAGAAGAAGCAGAGTTAAAATCCTTTGAAAGCGGCAGTGTGATTCGCTGTAAAAATCAGATGTTGGAAAGCGATGAGATTACACCACACTTACAAGCGGGTAAATTTGTCACCAAAATTGCCATCGACTGGGAAAACCATTTTTCTTGTGTGTTGAATGAAGAAGCAGTGCTTTCTCGCCTTAAATTTGCCGATGAAATTCGCGAGAAAAATGACGATATTTTAAAAGAAGATGTTGCGCAGCGTTTTGATGCCGATTTCTTGTTGATGACTGAAGAGCTGAAACTCTTTACGCAAAAAATCATTGCCGAATTTGGTGGCATTAAAGAACGGATTTAAGATTTTAACTCATAGACTTGAGAATTTTTGCATAGAAAAACGGATAATAAAGGTTGCTTTATTATCCGTTTATACTTAGCGACTAGATTATTTCAACGCTACTCTTGCATTTCTAAACAATCTCATCCACGCACCATCTTCTGTCCAGTCTTCTGGATGCCATGAGTTGCTCACTGCACGGAATACACGTTCTGGGTGTGGCATCATAATGGCAACGCGACCGCCCACGTTGGTAATCGCGGTAATACCTTCCACCGAGCCGTTCGGGTTGGCCGGATAAACTTCGGTTGGGTTGCCATTGTTGTCGATATATTGTGCAGCAATTAAGCCTTGTGCTTTTAAGCCCGCTAATTGAGTAGCGAATTTGAACTCAACTTGACCTTCCCCGTGTGCAACCGCGATTGGCATATGCGAACCTGCCATTCCGGCAAACCAAGGTGATGCCACTTCATTGATTTTCACTAAGCCCACGCGTGCTTCATAACGTTCAGATTTGTTGCGAACGAAACGTGGCCAATTTTCTGTGCCAGGGATAATTTCCGCTAAGTTTGACACCATTTGGCAACCGTTACATACGCCTAAAGTAAGGGTATTCGGGTTCGCAAAAAACTGGCTAAATTGGTCACGTAGTTGTGGATTGAAGAGAATTGATTTCGCCCAGCCACCGCCTGCACCTAATACGTCACCGTAAGAGAAACCGCCACATGCCACTAATGCGTTGAAGTCGGCTAAATGGCGACGACCTGCCATTAAGTCAGACATATGTACATCAATTGCGTTGAAACCAGCACGATCGAATGCGGCCGCCATTTCGTAATGACTGTTCACGCCTTGTTCACGCAAAATCGCAATGGTTGGTTTCGTGCCTTTATTGATAAATGGTGCACTTATATCTTCGTTCACATCGTAAGTTAAGAATGCCGATAAACCTTTGTCTGCTGGTTTTTTCTTAGCCTCGAACTCTTGGTCGGCACACTCTGGATTGTCGCGTAAACGTTGCATTTGGTGAGTGAGTTCCGCCCAAATACCGCGTAATTCAGAGCGTTTTTCGCTGAGTAATTTACGGCTGCTGCGGCTGATCTCAAAGCGGTCATCAGCAGTTACCGCACCAAGTTCGTGGGTAATGCCAAGCAAGTTATGTGTTTTTAACACTTCACGCACGCTTTCTAATTGGCTGTCAGCAACTTGAATTACTGCACCTAACTCTTCGTTGAATAATACAGCTAAGTCATTGTCGCCTAAAGCGGAAATATCCACTTCCACACCACAATGTCCTGCAAACGCCATTTCTGCTAATGTCGTGATTAAACCACCGTCTGAACGGTCGTGGTAGGCAAGTAATTTACCTTCTGCCACTAACGCTTGCATTGCGTTGTAAAAATCTTTTAAGCGTTGAATGTTCACTACATCTGCTGGTTTATCGCCCAATTGTTTATACACTTGAGTCAGTGCAGTTGCACCTAAACGGTTTTTACCTTCGCCCAAGTCGATGAGTAAGAGGCTAGATAAACCTTTGTCGGTGCGGAGTTGTGGGGTGATAGTTTTACGCACATCTTCCACACGAGCAAATGCAGAAATTACTAATGAAAGTGGTGCAGTCACGGCTTTTTGCTCTCCGTTTTCTTCCCAAGTGGTACGCATTGACATTGAGTCTTTACCCACTGGAATGGTTAAGCCTAGCGCTGGGCAAAGCTCTTCGCCCACCGCTTTCACGGCTTCGTACAAGCCCGCATCTTCGCCTGCATGACCTGCGGCACTCATCCAGTTCGCAGAAAGTTTAATGCGTTTGATGTCGCCAATGTTGGTTGCGGCGATATTGGTAATAGATTCCGCCACTGCTAAACGTGCAGAAGCCCCGAAGTCTAATAAAGCAACAGGTGCACGTTCTCCCATCGTCATAGCCTCACCGTGATAGCCGTCTAATGAAGCAGTAGTTACAGCAACATTAGACACTGGGATTTGCCACGGGCCGACCATCTGATCGCGTGCTACCATCCCTGTGACAGACCTGTCACCGATGGTGATTAAGAAGGTTTTTTCTGCCACTACAGGTAAGCGTAACACACGGTGCAGTGCTTCTTTTAATTGAATGCCTTGTTGATCAAGCGGTTGATTTTCCACAGATTTCGACGAAACTTCACGGTGCATTTTCGGGGTTTTGCCAAGCAACACATTCATTGGTAAATCAATCGGATTGTTGTCAAAATGGTTGTCGTGTAAGGTTAAGTGTTTCTCTTCGGTCGCTTCACCAATTACCGCATAAGGCGCACGCTCACGACGGCAGATTTCCTCAAATTGTGGAAGTTTGTCCGCTACTACAGCTAATACATAGCGCTCTTGCGACTCGTTACACCAAATTTCAAGCGGCGACATCCCTTTTTCATCGCACAAAATCGAGCGAAGATTGAATTTACCGCCACGGTCTCCATCGTGAACGAGCTCAGGCATTGCATTCGATAAACCGCCTGCGCCCACATCGTGGATAAATGCGATTGGATTTTCTTCGCCTAACTGCCAGCAACGGTCGATTACCTCTTGGCAACGGCGTTCCATCTCTGGGTTTTCACGTTGTACAGAAGCAAAATCTAAATCTTCTTTGGATTTACCTGAAGCCATTGAGGAGGCAGCACCACCGCCTAAACCGATGTTCATTGCAGGTCCGCCAAGCACCACCAGTTTCGCACCTACTGGAATTTTACCTTTTTGAACGTGTTCGGCACGAATGTTACCGATACCGCCTGCTAACATAATCGGCTTGTGGTAGCCACGCACTTCTTCGCCCGCGAAGCTGTTGACTTTTTCTTCGTAAGTACGGAAATAGCCTAATAACGCAGGGCGACCAAATTCATTGTTGAATGCTGCACCACCAAGAGGGCCTTCGATCATAATATCGAGTGCCGAAGCAATGCGGTTTGGTTTAGAAAGCTCATTTTCCCACGGTTGTTTGAATTCTGGAATCACCAAGTTTGAGACCGAGAAACCCGTTAAACCTGCTTTTGGTTTTGCCCCACGACCTGTTGCGCCTTCATCGCGGATCTCCCCGCCCGAACCTGTCGCCGCCCCTGGGAATGGCGAAATCGCAGTCGGGTGGTTGTGGGTTTCCACTTTCATCAGAATATGGGCATCTTCTTGGTGGGCGCGATATTGCCCATCTTGGTCTGGGAACCAACGCCCCACGGTTGAACCTTCCATCACCGCCGCGTTATCTTTATACGCAGAAAGAACGTGGTCAGGCGTTTGCTCGAAGGTGTTTTTGATCATTTTGAACAACGATTTTTCTTGTTTTTTACCGTCGATTGTCCAGTCTGCATTGAAGATTTTATGGCGGCAGTGTTCCGAATTCGCCTGAGCGAACATATAAAGTTCAATGTCGTTTGGATTGCGGTTTAGTGCCGTGAAGTTTTCTACTAAATAATCCATCTCATCATCGGCTAATGCCAAGCCTAGCTCAATGTTCGCTTGTTCTAGGGCAGGGCGACCACCGCCTAAAATATCAATGGTGGTAAATGGTCTCGGTGCTTGTTGCGTAAAGAGCGACCCCGCTTCCGCTTCATTATTTAACACTGTTTCTAACATACGGTCGTGCAATAAACCTTTTAGTGTTGCCAATTCTGCTTCGGTTAACTCACGTTCAAAACTGAAATAGTACGCCAAGCCACGTTCGATACGGTTTACGTTCGCTAAACCACAGTTGTGGGCAATGTCGGTCGCTTTGGAAGACCAAGACGAAATCGTCCCTACTCGCGGGGTTACAATTAAGCAAAAACCTGTTGGCTCGTGTTCCGCAAGGGTTGGACCGTAGTGCAATAATTCTTGTAATTTAGCAATTTCGCCTTCTGCAAGCGGTGCATTTTGCTCAACAAAATGCAAATACTCTGCATACACTGAAGTGATAGGCAGCTGATGTTGCTGGAATTTTTGTTGAAGTTGGGTTAAACGAAATTCTGAAAGGGCAGGAGAGCCACGAAAGGTTTTTACAGTCATATTGCAGTTCCGTATTAAGAAAAGTAAAAAGTTGGGCGTATTATAACGGATAACGCAAACGTTTGCATTTTAAAATTTGAGGGGAATGCTGATAGTGTGATGATCTTATGGCTCACGCTATAGGTTACGCATAAATCAGCCCTACTGGGGCTAGATGTTACAGATAAGATGATTATAATGAACAAATCGCAGCATCTTGTAGGGACGTATTTATGCGTAAGCCTCAGGCGAAAGCCCTATGCGTAACAGGCTATGATCAAATGAATTGCTTATCTTATTTTACTGATGTGTAAGTATTTTTGCTTGTATCTATCAATAAACTAAAAAGCACAAGTGTTAATACTTATGCTATTAAGAAAAAGTTGACTGATATTTATTATTCTATTGAATTTGTTGAAATATAGGTATTAATTCATCTTCTATAGCTTTTGCAAGTTTACAGGTACAGCATTGCCGATTTATTTATATTGATTTGCCATTGAACCTGCAAATTGCCATTCATCAGGGAAAGTTTATTCACTGCTGCATGTCCACAACCTGTTTTAGACGCATTAAATGCAGGCTCAATTACGATGAGCAATGCTTTAGAGCAATGTTCACGTGCGGTATTAAACCCACCAGCAGTATTCTTACGTGATTATATAGGTATCGATCCTTATAACACGGTTGCATTCACTTTTGCAGATCACCCATTCAACTCAATCGGTGTAACACATATGATTTGCTCATTAGTGTTCGCAATTGGTTACTGTGTTGTTGCTGAAATCTTCCCGAAAATCAAATTCTGGCAAGGTATCGGTGCGGGTATCATCGCAAACATCTGTGTTCACTACATCACATTCCCAGCGTTAGGCTTAACACCACCTGTTGCAGAATGGCCTTTATATGAGCACATTTCTGAATTAGTAGGCCACATCTTCTGGTTCTGGAGTATTGAGGTAATTCGTCGTGATTTACGTAATCGTATTACTCACCAACCAGATGTTGATGAAGTTAGCCGTTAATTGATGATTTAAGTAAAAAGAAACCACAATCAAATGATTGTGGTTTTTTTATTTGGCATATAAAGCAAAACATCAGGAAAATTTTACCGCTTGATTATGCACTAAACTTAGCCCATTTTTCTAATACAATTTGTTTTGCCTTTTCAGGCTCAAGACTATCTAACCACGTAATTTCACTTTGCCAACCACGTAACCATGTAATTTGGCGTTTGGCTAGTTGGCGGGTGGCACAGATGCCTTTGAAAATCGCTTCGTCTAGTGAAATATCTCCTTGTAGATATTCCCACATTTGGCGATAGCCTACGCAGCGGATAGATGGCAAATCAATATTCAAATCGCCACGCTCAAATAGCTTTCGTACTTCTTGCTCAAAACCAAGTTCAATCATTTTATAAAAACGCTGCTCAATACGCTGGTGCAACACAGCTCGATCTTCAGGTGTGATAGCGAATTGCAATACATCATAAGGTAAACTTTTGCCCTGTTGAGTCGTAAGCTCGGTCATTGTTTTGCCTGTGATGTAGAATACTTCCAACGCTCGGTTGATGCGTTGACTGTCATTCGGATTGATGCGGTTTGCTGAAACAGGATCGATTGCCATCAAATCTTGATGCAAAGCACCCCAGCCAAATTCTGCGGCTTTTTGTTCGATTTTTGTGCGAACTTCGCTGTCGGCAGAAGGCAGCGGCGAAAGCCCTTCAATCAAGGCTTTGTAGTAAAGCATCGTGCCGCCAACGAGCAACGGGATTCGACCGCTTGCAGTGATTTCCGCCATCTCTTTTAAGGCATCAGCTCGGAAATTCATTGCAGAATAACTTTCCGCGGGGTCTAAAATATCGATTAAACGATGTGGTGCTTTTGCTAATTCCTCACGGCTTGGTTTTGCTGTGCCAATGTTCATTCCTTTGTAAATCAGGGCGGAATCCACGCTAATCACTTCCACGGGCAGGCTCTCACGCAGGACAATTGCCAAGTCGGTTTTGCCCGAAGCGGTCGGACCCATTAAAAAAATCGCTTTAGGTTTATTGTTCATCTTTTATTCTACTTTTATTCAGAACGGAGCGACATTTCGCCAATCGCAAAGGCATTCAGTTCGCCATTTTGCTCAAGCACCAGCTCGCCTTGTTCGTTAATGCCACGTGAAATACCGTGAATTTCGTGAGCGTTGGCAATCAATTTGACTGCTTGGTTTTGGAAAATATCGAAGGTTTGCCAGCGTTCTTGGTAGTGAGAAAAGCCAACAAGCGGGTAAATTTTCATGTTTTTTTGCAATGTTTGTACTAAGTCGCACACGAGTTTATTGCGGTCGAAATGGTATTGCGAAAGATCAGACCATGCTTGCGTCACAATCTTCTGATCTACCTGTGCCATCCCTAAATTCAGCCCGATGCCGATAATCAAATGAATCCCCTCTCGGTTGGCTTTGGTTTCAATCAAAATCCCCCCCATTTTTTTGCCTTGATAATAAATATCGTTCGGCCATTTGATCTGAATATCTTGCACATTTTGGGCTTGCAAAGCTTCGGCAATAATCAGCGAAACAACCAAGCTCAACGCAGGTAAATTCTCTAATTCGTTTTGTTTGTAATGCCACAGAATTGAAAAATAAAGGTTCTCACTTTCAGGTGAAAACCATGTTCTGCCTCGTCTACCCCGACCTGCGGTTTGGATTTCAGCAAGACAAACTGTGCCTTGTTCCAACGTTTGATAGTGCTCCAGCAAATAAGCGTTGGTGGAGTTAATTTCATTAAACACAAAGGCTTGCCCGCAAAGCAAGGCTTCTTGAATTTGAGGTTGGTTGAGCTTCATTGTTCCCCCTTACTGGCTAAGCAAAAAATTCACCTAGCAATGCGGTTGATCCACAATGCTAGGTGAAAATCATATCATATTATTTAAGCTAAAATTAGGCTTTCGTTAGGTCTAAATCTTTAGTCTCTTTTGATGCCCATAATGCGAGAAGCGTGATTAAAGCATTCACCGTCAAATAAACTCCCACACCAAAGATGCCGTATGCTGCGTTAATTTTAATCGCAAAGGTTGCCGCAATGGTTGCACCCACAATTGACGCGAAGTTATACGCCAATGATGCACCAGAATAACGCACTTCTGTTGGGAATAATTCAGGCAGTAATGCTGCCATCGGGCCGAAAGTGAATCCCATTAAACTCATACCAACCACCAAGAAAAAGAATACCGAAACTGGCGTGCCGTTTGATAAGAATAATGGCATAGCTAGGCCGAAAATCCCCATTGCAAAGGTTACCCATAATAAGAATTTACGACGTCCAATTCTGTCTGCATAAATGCCCGAAATACTGGTGAAAATTGCAAATACGATAGAATTTAATAACAATAAGCCTGTAAATGTATTAGGTGCAATACCTAAACCCATTGCATGTCCTGCTTCAGAGAGTTTTGCTGGCGTGCGAGAATACACTTGTGCGAACGCCGTCATAATATAGAACAACACGTAAGTTGCCGTCATAATGAATGTGCCAAGAATTAACGGTTTTAAGTGATGACGGAAGACCACAGAAACAGGGACTTTTTGCGTTTTGCCTTGTTGCTCAGCTTCGCGGAATACGTGGCTTTCGTGCAAGGTTAAACGTACCCATAAGCCCACCATGACCAACACAATTGAAGAGATGAACGGAATACGCCACGCCCATTGTACTAACGCATCGTGACCCAAGAAATAACTCACCAAGAAGAAAGAAGCATTTGCCACGAACAAGCCAATTGGCGCACCTAATTGTGGGAATGTTCCATACCACGCACGTTGACCTTCAGGGGCGTTTTCTGTTGCAACTAATGCAGCACCGCCCCATTCACCGCCTAAACCTAAGCCCTGACCAACACGGCATAAGCAGAGCAATACTGGCGCCCAGATACCGATGCTTTCATAGGTCGGGAGCATCCCGATCATCACGGTTGAACCACCCATCAATAATAAAGAGGCAACTAAGGTTTTTTTACGACCGATTCTGTCACCGAAGTGTCCAAATAATGCCGAACCAATCGGGCGAGCAAAGAAAGCTAATGCTAAAGTAGAAAGGGAAAGTAGCTCATCAGAAACTGGATCGCCACTTTTAAAGAATTGCGTGTTAAAGACCAACACAGCAGCTGCTGCATAAATATAGTAATCGAAAAACTCGATTGCTGTGCCGATCATCGAGGCAATTGCCACTTTTTTCGGATCATTACGAAGTTGATTTGACATATTATTTTTCTCAATAAAGTAAAAAGTTCGCAAATCCTACCATTTAAAAATTCCGCGAGCAATGTCATAAAAGCCAATGAAAATGGTGGTGTTTTTATAAAATATTGCATACTTGTACTTTATTAGAGAAAAATACTATATTTAGAACGCAAACAGTTTTCTTATAGAGAATTGAATATTGATAGGTATCATAAAATTTTTTTAATCAATTAAGCGTTAAATATTATCGCGTAATCAATTCACTATCAATTTCGCCATTTTTGCCCATAAAACGCACTTCTGGGTGTAGTTCTACGTCAAATTTATCACGAACTTGTTGGCGAACCGCTTTGGCTAAATTCACAATATCCATTCCTGTTGCGTTCTCTTTGTTAATCAAAACCAACGCTTGTTGGGCATGCACTGCAGCTCCGCCCACTTGGAAGCCTTTTAAACCGCATTGGTCAATCAACCAACCTGCAGCAAGTTTTACCGTGCCATCTGCTTGCGGATAGTTTGGAATGTGCGGGTAAGCGGTCTGAATTTGTTGGAAAGTTACAGCATCAATCACAGGGTTTTTGAAGAAACTACCTGCATTGCCAAATTCATCTGGATTTGGCAATTTGCTAGAACGCACAGCGCACACTTCTTCAAACACTTGCTGAGCCGTTACAGTTTCAGGCTCAAACTGAGCCAATGAGCCATAATTCAGCACCGGTGCCCACGCTTTTGGCAATTTCAAACCAACAGCAATAATCGCATATTCGTCTTTGTATTCGTGCTTGAAAATGCTATCGCGATAACCAAAACGGCACGCCTCTTTGCTTAATTGAGAATGTTCGCCCGTTGGTAGATGCACTACATCGACAAAATCGCACACATTCGCAAACTCCACGCCATAGGCACCGATATTTTGAATCGGTGCAGAGCCCGCCACACCTGGAATCAAGGCTAAATTTTCTAAGCCATAAATGCCAAGCGAGAGCGCTGTTTTCACTAACTCGTGCCAATTCTGTCCCCCTTGTACGTGTAGATAGTAGAAATCAGCATCTTCATGCTGTTCAATGCCCTGCATTTTATTGACGAGCACAACACCGTGGAAATCATCGGTAAAAAGCACATTCGAGCCTTGTCCTAAAAGCAAAACAGGCTGGTTGGCGTTAGTTGCAGTTTGCCACGCAGTTAAAAGTTGCTCAACATTAGTATATTCAATAATTTCTGAAGCCTTGGTAGGCAGATGAAAGGTGTGAAAAGGAGTTAAACTTTGCATAATATTTAATCGGTTAGAAAATTTCGGGCATTTTAACATAAACAAGCGGTTGATTTTGCATTTTGATTTGCAAAATCAACCGCTTGTTTTCCAATTTATGCTTTTACAACATCTAAAATTGCATCCAATAAAAGGCTACTGCGCCATTTTCTCCGCAATTGTTAAAAAACCATCCGTTGTACGGAAAATCTCATCAAAGCCTTGGGCATCTAAAATTTTATCCGACACCTCACGAAACGCCCCTTCGCCGCCTGATTTTTCCAACACCCAATCCGCTTTTTCTTTTACGTAATCGTGGGCATTTTTGGTCGCAATCGCTAAACCACACACTTCGAATGCGGGTAAATCAAGCGTATCATCGCCAATAAAAGCGGTTTGCTCTGGCGTTACACCAGCTTGCTGCATAATATCGAAACAGGCGGAGCGTTTTTCCATTTTGCCTAAATAAGCCAGCTTGATTTTCAGCACTTCAAGGCGTTTGCGAAGCAAAGGATGATCGCCACCTGAAATCACGGCAACCTGAATGCCACAAGTTTGTAGCATTTTCACGCCTAAGCCATCGTGCACGTGAAAGCGCTTCATCACTTCGCCTTCTGCGGTGTAATACAAGCCGCCATCGGTAAGTACGCCATCCACATCAGTAATCACTAATTTAATCTTGGTTAAATCCATTGTTTTGTCCTTTTATGATATGATTTACCCATTATAGCCTTTAGCCACGCAAAAAAGAGAAGTGTTATGTCGATTTCTGAAAATTTATCTCGAATTCATCAACAAATTGAGCAGATTTCTCGCCAATATCAACGAGAAAATGTGCGTTTGTTAGCCGTTTCTAAAACCAAGCCTGTGCAGGCGATTGAAGAAGCAATCAAAGCAGGGCAACGAGCTTTTGGCGAAAATTATGTGCAAGAGGGTGTAGAAAAAATAACCTATTTTGCTGAAAATAAAGCGATTGAATGGCATTTTATTGGCCCGTTACAATCAAACAAAAGCCGTTTGGTAGCGGAAAATTTTGATTGGATTCAAACGGTAGATCGTCTTAAAATTGCCGAGCGTTTGAATGACCAGCGCCCTGAGCATTTACCACCGTTGAATGTGTTAATTCAAATCAACATCAGCGATGAAGTTTCAAAATCGGGGATTCAGCCTGAGGAGATGCTGTTATTTGCAGAAAAAATCAGCCAGCTGCCACGTTTAAGATTACGCGGTTTGATGGCAATTCCAAAGCCTGAAAGTGGGCCAGAACAGCAGAAAATCGCGTTACGCAAAATGAAGGAACTTCTTGACCGCTTACAGCAGCAATTTGAGGGCATTGATACGCTCTCAATGGGAATGTCGGACGATATGGCGAGTGCAATTGAGTGTGGCTCAACTATGGTACGCATTGGCACAGCGATTTTTGGGGCGAGGGATTATAACAAGCAATAAATGCAGATTATTTGTGGATAAGCACTCAAAAACTGATATACTTGCCACGTTTTTTAACCCAACCAATGAGGACATTTCAATGGCTGATTTTAATCAAATTTTAACACCAGGCGATGTAGACGCTGGTATTATCAATGTAGTAAACGAAATCCCTGAAGGCAGCTGCCACAAAATCGAATGGAACCGTAAAGTTGCAGCATTCCAATTAGACCGTGTTGAGCCTGCAATCTTCGCTAAACCAACTAACTACGGGTTCATTCCACAAACTTTAGATGAAGATGGCGATGAGCTAGATGTGTTATTGATCACTCGCCAACCATTAGCGACAGGCGTGTTCCTTGAAGCGAAAGTAATCGGTGTGATGAAATTCGTGGACGATGGTGAAGTAGATGACAAAATCGTTTGTGTGCCAGCAGATGATCGTGATACAGGTAATGCATACAACACATTAGCAGATTTACCTACGAACTTAATTAAACAAATTGAGTTCCACTTCAATAACTACAAAGCGTTGAAAAAAACAGGTTCTACTAAAGTAACTCACTGGGGCGATGTAGAAGAAGCAAAAGAAGTAATTCGTGAATCAATCAAACGTTGGAATGAACGTTAATTTAATTTTTTAGATTAAAATCAATCCTCCTATATCTTGAATTTTGGTTGTAAATCTTATTCATTATATAGTGAGGATTTTTTATAGGCATAGTAGATCAAAGCATTGGTTCGATTACTGACTGTAATCTTATTTTTTGCTATTTGATTCTGCTCAACTGATTTCTCAACGTTCTCTTAAATGCTTCGGCTAATATTTCATAATTTAATGCTTCTTCTAAATCAGCTCTCATTGCTTCATTTGGTTTTTGAGTAGCAAGTTGATTGAGGTACATTATGTTGAGTTTCGGAAATGGCTGCTGCAAGCGGTGGATTTTGTCGCCTTTTTTGCAAACGCCTGTTTGAATCACTCGGACATACCAGCCGGTTAAGCCTTTTTCTCGCACAATTTTCTGGGTATCGGAATATTCGCTGTTGAGTGATAAACGTTCGCACGGTTTACGTGGTTGCGAAACTTCGACAATAACCTCGCCAATCTGGTAATGATCGCCCACGCAAACATTATATTCATCTAAGCCAGAAACGATGAAATTCTCACCATAAATCGCACTACCTTGCCAGTCAAAATCCTTGCCAATTAAGCTTGTGAGATGTTCGAATGTTTTCTCTGCCATAAAGAAAAGGGCTTTATCCACTCCGCCATGATGTGCTTTTAAGCCAACATCGTTGCCCTCAGCCCCAATTTCATTCACGACCATTTGCTCAACTGGTTGCTTGCGAATCGCACTTTCAAGCGTGGTGCCATCGGCAAAAGTAATCTTTTCTACCAAACCAATTTTTATTGCTAACACTTCTGCTGTCATTTTTTCTCCTGATTTTTACTGTTAGTCATCTTTTCTATCGCTGATTTTACCACTGAAAATGGGATAAACTCCTGCTCTAATCGCACATTTTTCCCAAATTGGTGATATTGTAAGGCAAGATAGAGTTGTAATTCATCTTCGGTTAAGAGGGTAAGGTTTTCTATCTTTGGTTTGCTCTCTTTACTCCAAAAATCGGGGTAATTGAGCAAAGTTTCCTCATCCATTAAGAAAGAGATGGTATGTGGAAAATGCCTGCGTAAGCGGTCCAAAATTGCAAAACCGTGCGTATCTAAATTGCCCCAATAATAGATATCACGTTGATTCAACCATTTTGCTTGAGCTAATGCTTGCCAGCCATAACCTGCCCCCCAAATTTTCTTTCATTGCTAAATGCTCTTCGATGCTTAAGTTAATTAAACTTGAATAAGCCCCATCACTATTTTTCACAATTGCTATACTTGAAACAAATGGCTCAATAAAGGCAGAATTGAAAAAACTAATAATTAATGGAGAGCTAGTTACATAAAGTAATTTTCAAGTAGGTTTATTCTGTCGATAATTTTGGAGGGTAAGAAAGTCTAATGACATATTTTTATAATTTCAGATAAATTATAGATTTATAAAAATGCCCCTATTTAGCATCGATTAATCTCACTAAATAGAGGCAGTGATATACTTGAGTGTATAATTAAATTAAAGTTTTGTTAAAAGCATTGCTTCTAATTTTTCTTGGTCAATGGCAAATTTACGGATGCCCTCAGCTAATTTTTCTACTGCCATTGGGTCTTGATTGTGTTCCCAATAGAATTCTGCTTCGGTCATTGGTGCTGGGCGGGCTTGAATTTCGTCGTTAAAGCTTAATTTACGTACTAATGGTTCGTTGTTTTCTTGTAATGCTTTCAATAGAGCAGGGGCGATGGTTAAGCGATCGCAACCTGCTAATTCGGTAATTTCACCTACATTACGGAAACTCGCACCCATTACCACGGTTTTGTAGCCGTATTGTTTGTAGTAGTTGTAGATTGAGGTAACAGAAACTACACCTGGATCTTCAGCTGGTGCGTATTCTTTTTGATCTGAATTTACTTTGTACCAGTCTAGAATACGTCCAACAAATGGAGAGATGAGGTACACGTTTGCTTCAGCGCACGCACGAGCTTGAGCTTGTGAGAATAAAAGGGTGAGGTTACAGTTAATACCTTCTTTCTCTAATTGCTCTGCCGCTTTGATACCTTGCCATGTTGAAGCGATTTTAATTAAGATGCGATCATTTGAGATGCCTGCTTCATTATAAAGAGCGATGAGCTTTCGTGCTTTAGCAATGGTTTTTTCTGTGTCGTATGAGAAGCGAGCATCGACTTCGGTTGAGATACGTCCTGGAACGATTTTTAAGATTTCTAAACCAATGTTTACGGCTAATTTATCTTCAGCATCAACTAATTGTTGTGCTTTGTCATTGCTTTTTGCTTTTGCATAAGCAACAGCTTCATCAATTAGTGGCGCATATTGTGGTAATGCTGAAGCACTTAAAATTAAAGATGGGTTAGTTGTGGCATCTTGTGGTTGGTATTGCTTGATTGCATCAATGTCACCGGTGTCAGCAACTACTACTGTCATGTCTCTTAAAGCATCTAATTGGCTCATAATGTTTTCCTATTGTGTTATCAATGGATTGTTGAAAATATATTTATATATAATAGCCGATTTTTTCTCGTATTTATGTGAGATAGATCACGCTTTTCTGAATGTAATCAAAAGTAATCCTAAATTCAATCAAAAATTGTCAAATGATTACTTCAATAGTGTAAAGCATTAGATAAGAATATGGTGTGATGTTTAATTGAACAATATTTGAGATAAAAATACGCTTTGTGATTCAAATGTAAACAAACGGTAAGGTTTTTTAAATTTTTTGCAAAAAGTA
>NZ_MUXX01000012.1 GCF_002015045.1 Haemophilus paraphrohaemolyticus | reverse complement strand
ATGTTATCAGGTTGTACCTCCCCCTCTTTAGCAAAGAGGGGTAGGGGAGATTTGGCAGAAGTTATTGACGAAGAAATTTATTTAATTACACTGACAAACTCCACTACATACATCACCGTGTAAATTATGATGATGGTTATGATGGTGCGAATAAAATGCCACATTTTGAGCAAATTGGTCACCAAAGAAGTGAATGAAGTGAGGATCGTTTGTAATGACCTCGGGCGTACCCGCGCAGCAAATATGGCGGTTCACGCAAATGACCTCATCGGTATTCGCCATCACAATATTGAGATCGTGTGAAACCATTAAAATCGCACAGTTGAGCCATTTTCTCGTATTGTTTAAAAGCTGGTGAAGTTCTGTCTGCCCTGAAATATCCACCCCTTGCATCGGCTCATCTAGCACTAAAAGTTGAGGCCTGTTTAAAATTGCCCGAGCCAGCAGCACACGTTGCAGCTCCCCGCCAGATAACTTCTGCATACTATTTTGTGCTAAATGTTCAATTGAAAATAGCTTTAATGCTTCATCAATCGCAGAAGGTTTGCAATTGGGCTTAAGTGAAAGAAATTTTTTGACAGTAATCGGCATTGAGTGATCAAGATGCAATTTTTGAGGCACGTAGCCAATTTTTAGCCCTTTTTTATGTTCCACCTTGCCTTTGGTTGGTATCAGTAATTTAAGTAAAACTTTTAATAAGGTCGATTTTCCCCCGCCATTTGGTCCAACAATGGTCATAATTTCGTTGGCGTAGATGGTTAAATTGATATTTTTTAACGCCTTATTACCGTTAAATTCCACTTCAATCTGCTTAAGTGAAACTAATATTTCGCCTTTAGTTTGGCGGAGCGATTTTCCTGAACGGGGTAGAGGCGTGATTTGATGTATTTTCATACTGTTTTCATAAAAAATTTAGGGATTTATTTGGTCGCTCAACTTAACGGATTTTTATCTAAATGACAAGATGGAATTTTTCTTTTACAATCTTGTCGAAAATTTTCAGTAAATTTACATAAAAACGCACAGGATAGATTTTGTCACGCATTATTTTCGCAAGGGATCGAAGACGGAAGAAAAAGAAAATTAGAATATTTCTGTTTTTGATGGCGGTACTCTCTATTGGTATTGGCATTGCCCTTTCATTAAAAAAACAAACACCATTGAATGCGTCATCGCAAGAAAATGTCATTATTTTAGATGATTTAGATAACGATATTGTCGATGATGTGGAAAGCACGAATTCAGACACTGAACAAGCAGAGAAAAAACAAGATTTAACCGAAGACCCTAATGCTACTTCTTACGATGATGAATTAGCCTCTGAAGATGATGAGGAAGAAGGTAAAGAGGGTAAGCCCAAAGTGGCACAAGAAAAATTGCCAGAAGAAGCAGAGCAATTGATTAGCGATATTGTCAATATTGCCGATGAAGCATTACGCATCCAAGATCAATTTAGCTATGTGGTGATCAATGGCGATAAATTAAGTGATGTGCTTGAGCAGTCAGGTTTGGGGGACGATGATGCAAAAGCCTTAATTCGCCAATATCCCACATTAGGCAAGCTTGAAGCAGGACAACAATTCTACTGGGTGTTAGACAACTTTGGTGAATTGGAATACCTCAATTGGTTGGTCTCTGAAAAAGAAGAACGCATTTATGAACGTCAAGAAAATGGCAAGTTCAGTTACCAGCGCATTGAGAAAAAAGGCGTTTGGCGACAAGATGTGATAAAAGGGGCGATTCAAGGCAGTTTTACCACCAGTTTGCGAAATGTAGGGTTATCAGATCGCCAAATCAATCAACTAGCGGTTGGATTACAATCACAAATTGCAACTAGCAAAGTGAAAAATGGCGATCGTTTTGCAATTTTAGTTCGCCGAGAATATATTAATGATGCGGTGACTGATATTGGTAATGTAGAAGGAATTTTGATTGAAAGTGGCAATAAACGCTATTATGCCATCCAAGCTTCAAATGGGCGTTATTATAGCAATCACGGGGAAACTCTGACTAAAGGCTTTGCACGTCAGCCGTTGTTGTTTACCGCTCGGGTTTCTTCACCGTTTAATCCTCGTCGCTTGCATCCCATTACCAAACGCGTTCGTCCGCATAATGGGGTAGACTTTGGGGTTCCAACGGGTACACCAATTATCGCACCAAGTGATGGTGTGGTTGAACATGTGGCATTCCAAGCGAAAGGGGCTGGACATTATATTAAAATTCGTCACGGACATATTACAACCGTCTATATGCACTTGAGTAAATCGCTAGTAAAAGTAGGGCAAACGGTGCGAAAAGGGGAGAGAATTGCGCTATCTGGCAATTCGGGCGGTTCGACAGGGCCTCATTTACACTATGAGTTTCATATCAATGGTAGACCTGTGAACCCAATGACGGTGAAATTACCAGGTTCTGGTTCAGATATGGCAAGTAAAGAGCGTAAAAATTTCTTAGAGCGTGCGAAAAACGTTCAAGAGAAACTTAAACTTTAAAACATAAAGTAGGAAATTATGAAAAAAAATCAGATGGCAAAATTAGGCTTTGCCCTATTCTCAGCAGGATTAATCTCTGCAAATGTAATGGCAGATGATGTGAACTTAAAAGCAACCTTAGAAAAAATGGGGGCAACGAATGTTCGCATTAGTGATTCGGCAATTCCCCATTTTAAAACGGCAAGCTCAAATGAAGGTGTGGTTTATATTAGTGATGATGGGCGCTATGTCTTAAATGGTCAGATCCAAGTATTAGAAATCAAAAATGGCAAAGTGACTGATATTACGCATCAATCCAAAATGGCAGAGCTAAATGCGTTACAAAATGAGATGATCACGTACCCTGCTAAAAATGAAAAGTATGTGGTGAATATTTTTATGGATATTACCTGCCATTACTGCCATTTAGTGCATCAACGAATTAAAGAGTATAACGATGAAGGCATTACTCTTCGTTTCCTTGCTTTCCCTCGCGGTGGAATGAACACGCAAACGGCAAAACAGATGGAAGCAATCTGGACGGCAATGGATAAAGTGAAAGCGTTAAATGATGCAGAAAACGGAGAATTACCAAAAACATTAAAAAACCCGAATATCGTGAAAAAACATTATGACTTGGGTATTCAGTTTGGTGTAACAGGCACGCCTTATATGGTCACCGAGACAGGTAGCGTGATTGGTGGTTATGTGGAGCCAAAACAGCTTGCGAAAATGTTGGCAGAAGAAAAATAGATTGTGCAAAAAATTATAAAAAAACGACCGCTTTTAACTCAGGAAAAACTCTCTGATCATCCGCTTTTAAACCGCTTGTATCAAAGTCGAGGCGTTCAATCTCCTCAAGAATTAGAGCGAACATTGAAGTTTTTACATCGCCCAAAACAGTTGGCGGGCATTGAACAAGCGGTCGAAATTTTAGTGCAAGCCTACAAAAAGCAATTTCGGATTGTGATTGTAGGCGACTTTGATGCGGACGGGGCAACCAGTACTGCATTAACCTTATTGGCATTACGCCAGTTCGGTTTTAGCCAAGTAGAATATTTGATTCCCGATCGTTTCTTGCAAGGCTATGGATTAAGTTTAAGCGTAGCGGAAATGGTGGTGATCAAAGGGGCAGATTTGGTGATTACCGTTGATAATGGCATATCCTCTTTTGAAGGGATTGATTATCTAAAATTGCATGGAATCGAGGTTCTAGTTACCGATCATCATTTACCGGCAGATAGTTTCCCTAAAGCAGATGCGATGGTTAATCCCAACTTACCCTATTGTGAATTTCCTTCAAAATCCTTGGCAGGCGTAGGCGTCGCGTTCTATGTAATGCTAGCACTACGTGGCAAGATGCGAGAAGAAAATCTATTTACGGGCACAGAACCCAATTTAGCTGAATTGCTTGATTTGGTCGCACTGGGCACGGTTGCCGATGTGGTGCCTCTTGATCACAATAATCGTATTTTAGTCCATCAAGGATTAAGCCGTATTCGTTCTGGGGCTTGCCGTGCAGGGATTAAAGCCTTGGTAGAGGTGAGTAAACGCGATTTAAGTAATTTACAAGCGGCTGATTTAGGTTTTGCAATTGCACCGCGATTAAATGCAGCGGGGCGATTAGAGAATATGTCTCTCGGTGTAGAGTTACTAATTGCGGATAATATGGATTTAGCTCGGCAATTGGCATTTGAGCTTGATAGCCTCAACCAAACTCGTAAAGAGTTTGAGCAAGAGATGAAAACAGAGGCTTTGTCGATTTGTGCAAAATTGCCAAAACTCTCGCAAAAAGAGCAAGCCCACGGCATTACGCTTTATCAGCCGGATTGGCATCAAGGCGTGATTGGTATTTTGGCTTCGCGCATTAAAGATCAGTTTCACCGCCCTGTGATTGCCTTTGCCCAAGAGAGTGAAGAAAGCGAATTTATCAAAGGTTCTGCACGTTCTATTGCAGGTTTGCATATGCGAGATGTATTAGAGCGAATTGATACACTTTATCCTGATTTAATTGTGAAATTTGGAGGGCATGCAATGGCGGCAGGTTTAACCATTCACCAAGATCACTTCTTTAAATTCCAGAAAGTTTTTGATGAAGTGATTAACGAAATGATTGAACCAGATCTATTGCGAGGTGTGATTTACACCGATGGCGAATTACAAGCGGGCGAATTTTCCTTGGAAACTGCAAGTTTATTACAACAGGCAGGACCTTGGGGACAACATTTCCCTGAGCCAACGTTTGAAGGCGATTTTAAAATCCTGCAACAGCGGTTATTAGGTGGATGCCATCTAAAAATGATGGTAGAAAACCAACAAGGTATGTTGTTGGATGCCATTTGGTTTAATATTGATACCCGATTGTTCCCTGATCTTTCGATTAAACAAGCCAAAATAATTTACAAACTTGACATAAATGAGTATAAAGGTAATAAGAATTTACAGTTACGTGTAGAAAATGTAATTGTTTAATAATTATATTGAATAAGTATAGAAATTCATTGCGTAGTATTGTAGAATTTTCGCGATTCATCAAAATCTAGTTAAGTATACTGGTTGGATTTTGAGAAAATTCGCCTTACTAAATAGTGTCTTTATTAATAAAGGAATAAAAAAATGAAAAGAACAACAGTTTTTCGTGGTTTGTTATTATCAAGCGTAGCGATTGCAGTTGCTGCGTGTGGTAATTTAAGCAAAGTTTCAGATGAAGGTTTTATTGAGAATCCTGTATTCCCTAAAATTTCAGAGTCAGAATTCAATCACGATGGTTCACAATTTGGTTCATGGCCAAACTGGGAAAACGTTCGTCAAATTGAACGTGGTATGAATAAAGATCAACTTTATTACTTAATTGGTCGTCCTCACTTTGAAGAAGGCTTATATGGCGTTCGTGAATGGGACTACGTATTTAACTACCGTGAAAATGGTGTTCACAAAATCTGTCAATTCAAAATCGGTTTTGACAAAAATATGAATGCACAAAGCTTCTTCTGGTATCCAAACGGTTGTAACGGTAATGCATCATTCAACTTAAGCGGTGACTTCTTATTTGACTTCGACAAAGATACCTTAACAACAAAAGGTAAAGAAGTTGTTGATAACGTTGCAGTACAATTAAAATCTTCTGGAGCACAACAAGTTAAAGTAGCTGGCTACACAGACCGTTTAGGTTCAGAAGCTTACAACTTAAATTTATCTAACCGTCGTGCAAATGTAGTTAAAGAGCGTTTAATCCAACAAGGCGTAACTGCTCAAATCGAAGCAGTTGGCTATGGTAAAGCAAATCAAGTTAAAGCATGTGAAGGTTTGAAAGGTCAAGCTGAGAAAGATTGTTTACGTCCAAACCGTCGTGTAGAAATTTCTGCAAATGGTGGACTTGTAAAACAAAGCGAAGGTGGTAACGTTGCAGGTCCTAACGGTCCAGCACCACTTTACCAAACACCAGCATATAACTCTGGTAAATAATTTACAGGGTTTATAGAACTGAGTAGAATATAAGGGTAGCCAATTGGCTACCCTTTCTTTTTCATTTTTTCAAACACAAAGGAACTTTTATGAAATATCAAGCCATTGCCTTTGATTTAGATGGCACATTACTTTCCCCGAACGCAACCATTCTGGAATCAAGCAAACAAGCGATTCAAAAGGCAAGAGAAAAAGGCATAAAAGTCTATTTTGTAACAGGTCGTCATCACACCGCCGTTCGTCCTTACTATGCAGAAATGAATTTAGATACACCAGTGGTTTGCTGTAACGGTACTTACCTCTACGATTTCCAAAAAGATGATGTATTGGAAAGCAATCCACTCACGCCAGCATTAGCTTCGATGCTGATCAATAATGCACAAGCAGAGGGCATCCACGTTTCTGTCTATTTCCGCGATGCAATGACCTACGAGGAACTTAACCCGCATTTTGTTAAATTACAAAAATGGGTGGATTCTTGCCCAGAAAATGTGCGACCTGATGTGCATCAAGTCGAAAAATTCCAAAAAGAAATCGATAATGGCACGACGGTGTGGAAGGTGCTAATTAGCGATCCTGATTTAGCCAAAATGCAAAAGTTTGTCGATGCGTTACCGCTTGATCAAGTTAGTCCAGAATGGTCTTGGGTCGATCGTGCTGATATTACTGCCGTTGGCAATAGCAAGGGGGCGATGTTAGCGAAATTACTTGAGCGTGAAGGTATTAACCCTGCTCAGGTCGTTGCCTTTGGAGATAATTTTAACGATATTTCGATGTTACAACTTGTAGGCTTAGGCATTGCAATGGGCGGTTCTGAAGACGAAGTGCAACAAAAAGCGGATAAAACCATTGGCTCGAACAGTGAAGATAGCATCGCTACAGAACTTACACAATTATTCCAACTTTAAGAGACCCCCGATAATCTTCAATGAACACTTTTGTTGTTAATCCTAAAAATTCTATTGCCCGCCGTATCGGGCTTTATTTCTTCACCATTATTGCTTTTGCGACCCTGATTAGCGGCATTTCGCTAGGTATTATGTGGAGTAACCACGCAGACGCTCGGTTGATTAACGTGGCAGGTTCGTTGCGCTATCAAAGCTACCGTTTCTTGCACGAAATGGAATTCCATCCTGAAATCCGCGGCTCACGTTTGGCAGAATATCAAGCTAGTCTTAATGCCTTATATGAAGAGCTCCATTCCGACTGTGCCCCTGAGAAAGTAACACAAGGTTATCAAAATCTCAAAGCACATTGGTCTCAAATGGCGACTTATATCGAAATGCAAGATAAACGGCAATATCTCAGCAATATAGAGTATTATGTCGATGAAATTGATACTTTTGTGAAGAATTTACAGAAATTTGCTGAACAGAAATTGATGATTGCGATTGGCGTAATCGCTATTTCGATGTTGCTTATTATTGCCCTAGCTTATTATGGCGTTTGGTACACACGCCGACGCATTATTCGACATCTTGATCAGCTTGTGCTTGCTAGCCAGCAAATTCAACAGGAAGATTTTAACCATGTAGAACTTGCGATTAACGAACCCAATGAGCTAGGCGTGTTGTCAAAAACCTTTACTCAAATGGCAAGCGAATTGGAAAAATTGTATAGTTCACTGGAAGAAAAAGTGGCAGATAAAACGCGTCGTTTGACCGCTGTAAACCGCTCCATTATGGTGCTTTATCACTGCTCGCAAATTTTAACTTCTAAGCCTATTAGCAAAGATCTTCTGCATCAAGTGTTGGAGACAGTTCTGGATAATGAACAGCTCAAAGGCATTGCAATTGAAGTTTATGGGGCAGATTATTGGAATGTTAAGATTGATCAAGATTTGCTTTCTAGCCATTGGCAACAACACGAAATAGCGATTGAAAATGAAAAAATTGCGATGTTACGTTGGAAACCTTCCTTACTTTGCCCTGATGAGCGCTTAATTCAGAGTGTGTCAGAAATGATTGGGCGAAGCGTTTATGTCGTGAAAAACCATAAGCAGCAACAGCAACTTATTTTGATGGAAGAGCGGTCGATTATTGCCAGAGAATTGCATGATTCTCTAGCGCAGTCGCTTACTTTCTTTAAAATTCAGTTGAGCTTACTCAAACGTAATGGCGAAAAGGCTCAAGATTGGCAAAAACAAGCGAGCATTCTAAATGATTTAGAAAAAGCACTGAACGATGCGTATAGCCAACTGCGAGAGCTACTTTCAACATTCCGCTTAACCATTGAAGAGTCTAATTTAACCAGCGCATTAGAGCGAATGTTGGACACCTTACGTGCCCGCACGTCTGCCCAAATTCGCCTAAATTGTAAACTGCCTTCGCTGATGTTTAATGCCCAAGAGCAAGTACACGTATTGCAAATTACCCGGGAGGCGGTCATCAATGCTATTAAACATGCTGATGCAACCGAAATTGATGTGCTAGCCGACACCAATTCAGAAGGCGAGCACTATCTGATTATTCAAGATAATGGTAAAGGCGTTGAAACTGTTTTAGAGCCTGAAGGGCATTACGGCTTAACCATTATGAAAGAACGAGCTGCCGAATTAAATGGCGAATTGAGTTTCAGTAATCGTTCAGATGGCGGTTTTCAAGTAATGATTGTATTGCCGAATATGTTAGGGCAACGCTAATACGATAAGCGGTTAAAAAATTTCACTATTTTGAAAAAGGACAGAGAATGCAGATCCGAAAATCAATAGAAACTGATTTCCAAACCATTTTAGATATTTATAACCAAGCGATTCCAACCCATCAAATCACCGCGGATCTTGAGTTAGCTAGCACGGAAAACCGCCGAGCGTGGTTTGATTTCCATCTTTCAAGCGAGAAATATCCGATCTGGACGGTGGAAGATGAAGCAGGGATTGCAGGGTGGTTTAGTTTTTCCCCTTTTTATGAGCGCCCTGCTTTTGTGCATACGTCTGAGATTAGCATTTACTTAGATGCCAGTGCGAAAGGTAAAGGCTACGGCTCAAAAATTATCGAATTTATGCAAGCCGAAATGTTGAATCATCAGATTCACACCTTGATGGCTTATGTATTTGAGATGAACCAAGTAAGCCAAAATTTAATGTTTAAGCACGGTTTTGAGCAGTGGGGACGTTTTCCCAACATCGCGAATATGGGCAAAGATGAACAGAATAATGACAAATGGCGGACGTTGTTGATGTTGTCGTATCAGAAAATTTAGATTATAGATGATATTGCAAAACGGAAGCTTAAAGCTTCCGTTTTGCAAACATATAATGGTTCAGAATGGATTATTTATATTCTTTATGATATTTTTTTCTCATCTCATCAAGCTGTTCAATCATCTCTTTCGCTTCTGCTAAATTGCCCGCTTTAGCTTTTTCGTTGGCTTGATTTACCACATCAATCACTTCTTGTATGCCTGCTTGGTAGCCTTTGAAACGTTCTTGATCATCTCCTACACTTTTTGGCATCGTATGTTGAGCATCTTTTGAATATTCGATAAATTGCTCAGCAGCAGCTTGGAATTCCTCGCTGGTTTGAGATTGGTTAAGAGCGTTGAGTTGCTTTTTCATTTGAATCATCTCTTTCATCACGCCAGCTGAAAGTGCATTTGTAGAAAATGCGAATAATCCCACCATTAGAGAAGTTTTTAATAGTGTTTTAAGCTTCATTTGAAATCCTTAAAAAGAATAAATAAAAGAAGTGCTATTTTAATGGAACAATTACTTGCTACAAAGGGGTATTTCTTAGAAAATAATGCTTTTATACCTTTCATTATGAAAGGTGCTGACTTGTAATCAGAAGAGAGTAATCATGACTTTAAAATACGCAAAACCAGAATTATTATCGCCTGCGGGCACGTTAAAAAATATGCGATATGCCTTCGCTTATGGAGCGGATGCGGTGTATGCAGGGCAACCTCGCTATAGCTTACGTGTACGTAACAACGAATTTAACCACGCAAACCTTGAAATTGCGATTAAGGAAGCACACGAGCTTGGCAAAAAATTCTATGTGGTAGTGAATATTGCACCGCATAACTCTAAGCTCAAAACCTTCATTAAAGATTTACAAGTGGTTGTAGATATGAAACCCGATGCATTGATTATGTCAGACCCTGGCTTGATTATGCTTGTGCGTGAACATTTTCCAGAAATGGATATTCACCTTTCCGTGCAAGCTAATGCGGTAAACTGGGCGACGGTAAAATTCTGGAAACAAATGGGCTTAACCCGCGTGATTTTATCGCGTGAACTCTCGCTAGAAGAAATCGAAGAGATTCGCAAACAAGTGTCAGATATTGAGCTAGAAATTTTCGTGCACGGCGCGTTATGTATGGCATATTCTGGTCGTTGCTTGCTTTCTGGCTATATTAACAAACGTGACCCAAACCAAGGTACTTGTACTAACGCTTGCCGCTGGGAATATAAAATGGAAGAGGGCAAGCTGGATGAGGTGGGTAATATTGTGCCAAAAGAAGATACGGTGCAAAAATACCAACCTGAAATTGAAGTGACCAATGTTGCTCCAACACTTGGAGAAGGTTCAACGACCGATAAAGTATTCCTTTATACTGAACCAAACCGCCCAGACGAGCAGATGACTGCCTTTGAAGATGAGCACGGCACTTATTTTATGAACTCCAAAGATTTACGTGCGGTGCAACACGTAGAACGCTTAACCCAAATTGGCGTGCATTCATTAAAAATTGAAGGTCGTACTAAATCATTCTATTATTGTGCAAGAACCGCCCAAGTTTACCGCAAGGCGATTGATGATGCTGCAGAGGGTAAACCATTCGATAAGAGCTTATTAGATACGCTTGAAAGCTTAGCACATCGCGGTTACACCGAAGGTTTCCTTCGTCGTCATACGCACGATGAATACCAAAACTACGAATACGGCTATTCCATTTCTGAACGTCAACAATTTGTGGGTGAATTTACGGGCAAACGCAATGCGGAAGGCATGGCGGAAGTAGCAGTGAAAAATAAATTCTTAGTCGGTGATTCAGTTGAGATGATGACGCCAAAAGGTAATATTGTGTTCAATATCAACCGCTTGTTAAACCGCAAAAATGAAAGCGTGGAAGCAGGATTAGGAGATGGACACTTTGTGTTCCTAGATGTGCCTGCAGATATTGATTTAGATTTTGCGTTGTTAATGCGTAATTTAATTGATACCAATACGAGAAATCCGCATAAATAAAGAATGGGTGGGATTTATCCCACCATTTTTATAAAATAACATTGATGATTGAAAAGCGATAATGAAAAAATTTGTCCTGTTTCTTATTTGTTTTCCTTTTTTATTTCTAGCTGGATTGCAAATCTCTTTTTATGTGGAGTCATATTTATTACAGCCTGAATTTAGAAAAAGAGCAGATATTCTTATTGAATGTATTAGCAAATATAAAGAAGAGAACGGGATATATCCAGATGAAGATTTAAGGCAGGAGTTAAACTGTGTGCCTGATGCCATTGTTCAATCGAATGAAATGCTGAATTCAGAAAGCATTGCAGGCAAAGGGGCGTTTATTCTTATGGAATTATTTGGTGGTGAAAGAGTTCTTGTTATCGGGAATTGGTATCCACCGAATTTGATTTATCACTTTAATTCAAAACAATACGAAGAAAATTCAACGCTTTTTTCGGATTCATTGTAAATAAGTTGGATATAAAAAAGACGGGTATAAAACCCGTCTTTAAAATAGCTTAACAATCAGCTCGTAATTATAAGCTTTCTGTGAAAGTACGAGTAATTACATCGCGTTGTTGTTCTGGAGTTAATGAGTTGAAACGAACTGCGTAACCAGAAACACGAATAGTTAATTGTGGGTATTTTTCTGGGTGTTTAACCGCATCTTCTAACGTTTCACGACGTAAAACGTTTACGTTTAAGTGTTGACCACCTTCAACTTTGATAGTTGGAGCAACATTTATAGGCACTTCGCGGTATGCGATTTGACCTAATTCGCTGATTGCAACAACTTGGTCTTCTTTGTAAGCGTCGCCTTTAACAGCGATACAACGAGCTTCGTTTTTCTCGTCGTCTAATAACCAGAATGAGTTTAATAAGTTGCTGTTTGTTGATTCAGTAATTTGAACACCTTTAATCATTTTAAGACTCCTAGTATAAGGGATTGAAAATAAACTATAAAAAAATTTGAAAGATTCAACTTTTTTTGAATGAGGGCATTATACCCCTATCGAGATAGAAAGCGATAAAAATTTGAACATTTTTGCAAAAATAGCGTTAATTGAGTAAAAATAATACAGATTATGTATTTATATTCACTGGTTTCGCATAGGAGGTTATTATGAAAACGTGGAAAGAAGCTATTGGCGAAGAAAAAGAGAAACCTTATTTTCAACAAATTTTGCAACAGGTGCATCAAGCCCGACATGCTGGCGTGACGATCTATCCACCGCAAAATGAGGTGTTTAGTGCCTTTTCTCTCACCGAGTTTGATCAAGTCAAAGTCGTGATCTTAGGGCAAGATCCCTACCACCGCCCAAATCAAGCCCATGGCTTATCTTTTTCTGTCAAACCGCCCGTCGCTCCGCCTCCATCGCTTATCAACATTTATAAAGAGTTAGCAACAGATATTGAAGGTTTTGTTATTCCAAAGCACGGCTATTTGGTCAATTGGGCAAAACAAGGTGTGTTGTTGCTCAACACAGTGCTTACTGTTGAAGAGGGTAAAGCCAATTCGCACGCTAACTGGGGCTGGGAAACCTTTACTGATAAGGTTATTGCAAAGCTCAATGCACATCGTGAAAACATTGTTTTTTTACTTTGGGGAAGTCACGCCCAGAAAAAAGGGGCATTCATCGATCGTAATAAACATTGTGTTTTAACTGCTTCTCACCCATCGCCTTTGGCTGCTTATCGCGGCTTTTTTGGTTGCCACCATTTTTCTAAAGCGAATGAATATTTGAAAGCACACGGAATGGCGGAAATCAATTGGCAGCTTCCGCTTGAGGTGTAAACAATGAATTTAAAAGAACAGCTTGCCAAATTTAACAGCGAGCAAAGTACTCAATTTGCCTCAAGCGATGTAATGGAGTTATTGTACCGACGCAGCGATTTTTATGATCAAAATTTGCTGAAACTCTGGCACGATTTTGGTTTTGCAGATTGTCAAGATCTCGCTCTTATTGCCGTTGGCGGGTATGGTCGCCGTGAAATGTTCCCGCTGTCTGATCTGGATATTCTCGTTCTTACCGAACATACATTAGATGATGCTACTCACGCTAAATTAAATGAGCTATTTAACCTGCTTTGGGATGCGAAATTACAAGTAGGAGCGAGCATTCGTACTTTGCAAGAGTGTTTGGAGATTGGCAAGCAAGAGCTTTCTGTTGCAACTAATATGTATGAAGGACGTTTTTTATACGGCAATGTTGAGCTTTGGCATCGCTTGGTTGAAGCTATTTTCCAAGAGGATTTTTGGGCAACGCCCGATTTTTTCCAAGCCAAAATGGCAGAAAAAGAAGAGCGTTACGCCCGTTATCACAATACGAGCTACAATCTTGAACCCGATCTTAAGCATAGCCCAGGTGGACTTCGTGATCTGCATTTAGTGCTTTGGATTATGCTACGTCATTATGGTGCACGTAGTTTTGATGCACTCTTTAACAAAGGTTTGCTTTTTCCTGAAGAATATCAAGAACTTAAACAATCGGAGAACATACTTTTCCGAATGCGATTTGCGTTGCATACGCAGCTCAAACGCTATGACAATCGCCTGCGATTTGACCGCCAATTGCAACTGAGCGAATTACTGGGCTATCAAGGCGAAGGCAATCAGCCCGTCGAAGCGATGATGAGAACCTTTTTCCAAGCCACGCAATCTATTTCGCAACTGAGCCAACTTTTACTTAATTGTGTGCAGCAAGAAATGATTGGTTTGCAAAAAACAGGGGAAAAACGACCGCTTGATGCCCATTTTTATGTTCAAAACCAGCAAATAGCGGTTGAAAATCATCGGATTTTTGCAAAACAGCCAGAAACGGTATTGGATCTCTTTTTGCACCTTACGCAACACCAAACATTGCAAGTTGATCCGATGACACTACGCCATCTGCGTATTGCCCTGCAAAAACATCAACAGCCATTGTGCGAATTACCAGAAGCACGAAGCCGTTTTATTCAGCTTATACAGCAGCCACAAATGGCAAAACGGGCAATTGTGCCGATGCATCAATTAGGTGTGCTTTCGGCTTATTTCCCCGCGTGGCAAGGCATCACGGGATTGATGCAATTTGATATGTTCCATATTTATACTGTGGACGAGCACACTGTTCGCGTAATGTTGAAGCTCGAAAGTTTTCTTGATGAAGCGAGCAAGGAAGCCTATCCGCTTTGTCATCAAATTTTCAATGCTTGCACACATAAACCATTGGTCTATCTTGCCACATTATTACACGACATCGCCAAAGGCAGAGAGGGCGAGCACGCAGAGAATGGGGCGGTGGATATGTACGATTTTGCCTGTTTGCACGGTTTTAATGAAGAGGAAGCGAAGCAAATGGCGTGGTTGGTAAAAGAGCATTTGACGATGTCGATCACCGCTCAACGCCGTGATATTCACGATCCTAATGTGGTGCAAACCTTTGCAAAAATTGTGGAAAATCAGACCGCTTTAAGCGATCTGGTTTGCCTCACGGTGGCGGATATTTGTGCCACTAATGAGACCCTTTGGAACGATTGGAAACGCACGCTGCTTTCACAACTTTTCGAGTTCACGACCCAGCAACTTACCGAGCAACTGGACTACAAAAAAGAGGCCGAAAACAACCGGGCTGAGGCGTTAGAAATTATGAAATTAGCACTGACACCTACTCAGCACAAACGTTTAGCAACTTACTGGGTGAGTAGTCCTGAAAGCTATTTTTTACGCAACAAACCAACCCAGCTAGTGTGGCACGCTTTGGCTCTGCTTAAGCAACAGCAACTGCCGTTGGTGCTGATTTCTAACGAGCACGCCCGAGGGGCAACGGAGATCTTTATCCATTGTGAAGATCAGAAACAACTTTTTGCCCGCATTGCGAATGCCTTGAGTAAGAAAAAAATCAGCATTCACGACGCTCAAATTATTACCAGTCAGAATGATCTCGTTTTTGATAGCTTTATCGTGACCGAACAAAACGGGATGGCGTTGGATGAAATCCGTTGCGAGCAAATTCAGCAAACCTTGCAGAAAGAGCTCACTGAACCGCAGCTCAAACCTTTTTCGGTAGTGAAAAAACCAATAAAACACCAAACCTTTAAACGCAAAACTAAAGTTCGCTTTTTGGTAAATTCCAACCTAAATCAAACCGCTTTTGAACTTTTCACGCTTGATCGTGAGGGATTATTGGCTCAAGTTAGCCAGATTTTTAACCAGTTGGATTTGGTTCTGATTAACGCGAAAATTACTACTATCGGTGAACGTGTGGAGGATTTTTTTGTGGTAAGTACGCAGGAAAATAAAGCGTTAAGTGAGACGCAAAAGAAAGAGCTTAAACGGATTATTGTGGCAGAATTGGATGTATAAAAATATGAAAAAACTTACCTTCTCTCAACTTACATTTAACGAAAACAACACGCCCGTTTCCGAGCTGTTTGACGACATCTATTTCTCTACCCAAGATGGCTTGGCGGAGAGTTACTACGTTTTCCAAGAGGGCAATCAACTTTGGGAGCACTGGCTTTCGCACTCTCGTGAAAGTTTTGTGATTGCTGAAACAGGTTTCGGCACGGGCTTAAATTTCTTGGCGGTAGCGAATAAGTTCCAGCGATTTCGAGCGGAAAATCCAACGCATAAATTGCAACGTTTGTATTTTCTCTCATTTGAGAAATATCCTTTAACTTCGGCACAATTAAGCCAAATTCATGAAAGTTATCCGCAATTTGCAACACTTTCAACAAATTTAACCGCTTGTTGGAAACCTCGCCAAGTGGGCTGTCAGCGTTACCATTTTGGTAAGATTTATCTTGATATTTGGTTTGGCGATATGCAAGAAAGCCTTTCGCAATGGGGCGATTTGTATAATGGAGCTGTAGATGCGTGGTTTTTGGATGGCTTTTCGCCTGATAAAAACCCCGAAATGTGGAATGAGGGGCTTTATCAGCAGATGTTCTGCACCACACGTCTTAACGGCACTTTTGCTACTTTTACTGCCTCAAGCAATGTCAGACGCGGATTAGAAGCGGTCGGTTTTGAGGTGAAAAAACGCAAAGGCTTTGGTAAAAAGCGGGAGATGTTGTGGGGAACGAAAAATGTAGAGGTTGAAAGCAAATTACAACAATTTCCTTACTTTTACCAACAAAATGCTGAACATTGCCAAGATATCGCGATCGTTGGCGGTGGTGTTGCAAGCCTCTTTCTGGCGTTATCACTGATTGAAAAAGGCAAGAAAATCACACTTTATTGCAAAGATGATCAGGTTGCTCGCAATGCTTCGGGCAATTTGCAAGGGGCGATTTATCCGCAATTAAGCGATGATGACGATCGCAATGTGCGATTTTATGTGCACGCTTTTGATTACGCGCTGCAACGCTTGAATGGGCTTAAACAAGCGGTTGATTTCGAGCACGCTTTAACGGGCGTGGCTCTTTATGCCTACGATGAAAAGCAAGTCAAAAAATTAGCCAAAATGGCAGAAATCACCCAAGATGAAAGCTTGTTCCAACTTTGTTCGGCAGAAGAATTGAGCGAAAAATTAGGTACTTCTGTACCCCAAGGCGGGGCATTTATTCAAGAGGGCGGTTGGCTTTCACCCGTGCAATTGGTGCAAAATGGCTTTGCATGGTTAGCACAAAAAGGGCTGAAAATTGTGCTAAATCACGAAGTCAAAGATCCGCAATTTGTGAATGGAAAATGGCAGTGGCAATATCAGGGCGAAACCTTCTCGCACGAGGTTTTAGTGCTTGCCAATGGACATAGTTTTAATGCTTTCACTCAAGCACAAGGGATTCCACTTTATCCTGTTCGTGGACAGGTAAGCCAAGTGCCAACGACTGAAAAATTAGCTAAATTAAAATGCGTGATTTGTTACGATGGCTATTTAACCCCGCAATCGTCAAAAGGCACACATTGCATTGGCGCAAGCCATATTCGTGATGATGCGACAACGGAATTTAGCCCATCAGAACATGAAGAGAACCTTGCAAAACTACAACAAAACCTTACCGCTTGTGATTGGACGAAAGGGATAGATTTGTCTGGCAATCTCGCAAAAGTAGGCATTCGTGCAGCTCTTCGAGATCGTATTCCAATGGTTGGAGCTGTGCCGAATTTTGAGGCTCAAAAAGCTCAATATGCGAATTTGTATAATCTACTACGCCGCAAACAAGCAGTCGAAAAGACGGAAAATTTTACTAACCTCTATATGATTAACGGCTTGGCTTCACGTGGTTTAACTTCTGCCCCGTTATTGGGCGAATTGTTGGCAAGCTTAATTGCAGGCGAACCTTTGCCAATCAGCGAAGATATTTGGCAAGCGTTAAATCCAAACCGCACTTGGATGCGGAAGTTATTGAAGGGGAGTAAAGTAGAGTAGCGGTACAATATAAGTTGTTTATTATTTAGACACTTAACAATAAGAGGAAATTTTCCCCTTGTTATTCTCAAAAAGTTGGAGTATCTTGAGTTGCACCTGTACTAGTTTAATAGTGCAAAAATTGATTTTCACAGAGGATGATGTTATGAAATCTTATAAAGCATTAATTATTTCTGCCTTAACTGCGTTTTCATTCAATGCAATTGCTCAAGAATTGCCGAAGGTAGCTATTACTGCCATTGTTGAGCATCCAGCGTTAGATACTATTCGAAAAGGGATTGTTGATGAGTTGGCAAATCAAGGTTTTGAAGATGGCAAAAAGATTAAAATTGACTATCAATCTGCTCAAGGCAGCACTGCAACAGCAGCGCAAATTGCTCGTAAATTTGTAGGCGATAAAGCAGAGATCATCATTCCAATTTCAACCCCATCAGCTCAACCTGTTGTCGCAGCAACTAAAACTATTCCTGTGGTTTATTCTGCGGTAACTGATCCCGTAGCCGCTAAGTTAGTCAAATCTTGGGAGCCAACAGGCACGAATGTAACAGGTGTTTCAGACCATAAAGCGATTGAACCGCAACTGGAGTTAATCCATAAATTTGTACCAGAGCTTAAAGCGGTTGGCTATGTGTTTAGTGCAGGTGAAGTAAACTCAGCGATTGTATTAAAAGAATTGCAGGCGGAAGCTGCGAAAGCAAATATCAAAGTAGTGCCTGTTGCCGTACAACGTAGTGCAGATATTGGCACAGCAGCACGCAGTTTAGCGGGTAAAGTGCAAGCAATTTATATCTCTGAAGATAATGCAGTGGTTTCTGCTTATGAAGCATTACACAAAGCTGCATTAGAAATTAAAGTGCCTGTGATTGCAGCTGACCGTGATACGGTAAAACGTGGGGCATTGGCGGCTTATGCGGTAAATCAATATGATATTGGCGTGGAAACAGGTAAAGTGGCGGCTCGTGTATTAAAAGGCGAAAAAGTGGGTTCAATTCCAACACACGAAGTGAGCAAAATGGAGCTTTCAGTCAATACGCAAACAGCTAAAGCTTATGGCATTACTATTCCAAAAGCGTTGTTAAAAGAAGCTAAAGAAACATTCTAAACTTCGCTTTGAACTTTTTGTCATAGAGAACAGCAACCATAAATTGCTGTTCTTTTGTATTTTTGGAGAGAGGAAAGAATTTTGTTATTTACTAAATTTAGAAATTGGTTTAATCGCCAGATGCGAAAATCAATTAATCAGAAAAATCAACAACGTTTGAGCAATCACGAAATGTCTGTGATTGCCAGTAATTGCAATGGTGCCCTTATTCTGCACGATTTAGGGGAGCAATTCCGTTCGCCTTTTGTAAATCTTTATCTTGAACCTGCTGACTTTGTAAAATATCTGCAAAATATGACCGCTTATAATCAAATTGAGCTGGGCTTTATAACTAATGATAAGCCTTACCCTGTAGGAAAGTTAAGCGATATCACGATACATTTTATGCATTATCACAGCGAGCAAGAAGCTAAGGCAAAATGGAAAGAGCGTCTTCAGCGACTAAATTTAGGTAATCTGTTCATTATGATGACAGATCGTGACGGTTGCACTGAGCAAGATTTACAAGATTTTGACCAACTGCCGTTTAAGTATAAAGTAGTGTTTACGCATAAGCCTTACCCTGAAATCAAATCCAGCTTTTATATCAAAGGTTTTGAAAAACAAGGGCAAGTTGGCGATTTATTTGAGTTTTCAGGCTGGAATGGGCAGAAATATTACGATCAATTTGATTATGTAAGCTGGTTTAATGCTATCCAAAATTAAGCAAAAGTTATGTTATAATGCGACAATTTTGTAGCAGTTAAAACGGCGGTTTAAGAAGAAAATGATGCTAAAGAAGGTCATACAAGCGGTGATATTTGGGCTCTGTTTTGCAGGGCTGATTTTGCTTTTTCCTTGGGTTGGGAAGCAAGTCAAACAGTTGAATGTATTTCAGCCTGACCTCTTTAGCTATTCGGAAGCTGTACAAAAAGCTTCGCCTGCCGTGGTAAATATTTATACGCAGATTTTAGATCAATCTAGCAGCAACGGTTCTCGATTGAATTTAGGTTCGGGCGTGATTATGACGGAAAACGGTTATGTGCTAACCAATAATCACGTTATTAAAGATGGCTACCAGATTGATGTTTATTTGCAATCGGGTAAAGGCTATTCGGCAACTTTGGTTGGATTCGATGCGTTAACTGATTTGGCTGTGCTAAAAATTGATGGTGGGAAATTACCTACTATTCCGCAAAATCCGCAACGAGAATCCAAAGTGGGAGATGTGGTGTTGGCGATTGGGAATCCGTACAATTTAGGGCAGAGTGTCACGCAAGGGATTATTAGTGCGAAAGGGCGGAATACGATTTCTGACCGCACAAGACAGAATTTTATTCAAACCGATGCACCGATTAGTAAAGGAAATTCGGGCGGAGCGTTGATCAACACGGCAGGTGAGTTGATTGGGATCAATACGATTAGCCTTAAAAATAGTGGAGAAATCCGTGAGTTGAGTGTAACCGGCACAGATTCGATTGCAGAGGGGCTGAATTTTGCTATTCCAATCAATCAAGCGGTCGAAATTATGAATAAAATCATCAAAGATGGGCGAGTTATTCGTGGTTATTTTGGAGTACGAAGCGATATTTTCTTTAGTGCTCAACAAATGGGGGAGGGAAAAGGCGTTTTGATTACGGGTGTGAATCCGAATGGTCCTGCCGAGAAAGCGGGCATCCACGTAGGTGATATTATCTTAAAAATTGACAATATTGAGGCCGTTTCAGCTTCGCAAATGATGGAAGCTTTGGGGAATATCAGCCCAAATACGAAAGTGAAAGTGTTGTTGCTTAGACAAGGCAAAGCACTAGAATTTAATGTGGTAGTGGGGGAGTTTCCAGAATATCAACCTGTTGATGAATAATTTGAACAATTTAAAAAGGCAATGATAATGAAAAATGTGATTATTACTGTAGATGGCCCGAGTGGCGCAGGCAAAGGAACGCTTTGCTATGCTTTAGCCGAAAAGCTAGGCTTTGATTTTTTAGATTCTGGGGCAATTTATCGCATTACAGCATTAGATGCACTAAAAAAGCAAGTGAATTTAGAAAATGAAGATGCAGTGGCGGAAGTCGGGCGTAATTTGAATGTGCAATTTGTACCTGATAATGGCGAGGTAAATGTAATTTTAGATGGCGAAAATGTGGGTGACCAAATTCGTACGGCGGAAGCGGGTCAGAATGCCTCTAAAGTCGCAGCTTTTCCAAAAGTGCGTGAAGCGTTGCTACAACGCCAGCGTGATTTTGCCTGTGAAAAAGGTTTGGTGGCAGATGGGCGTGATATGGGGACGATTGTTTTTCCAGAAGCTCAAGTTAAGCTCTTTTTAGATGCAAGTGCAGAAGAACGTGCAAAAAGACGCGTAAAACAGTTGCAATTGAAAGGATTTAATGCTAATTTTGAACAGATTTTAGGTGAAATTAAAGAGCGTGATTATCGTGATAGAAATCGAGCGGTTGCACCTCTTGTTCCAGCGAAAGATGCATTAGTATTAGATTCGACGCATTTATCGATTGATGAAGTCATTCGTCAAGCCTTGGAATACATTTCTTCCAAAGGTCTTTAGTTTTTCTTGAGTAAAACAAGGATTGTTTTGCTTTTATTACCAACCCCATTTAACAGGATGTTAGGTGGAAGTTTATTTTTATTTAAGAAGAAAATTATGTCAGAAAATTTTGCTCAACTACTTGAAGAATTCTTTTCAAACGAAGCTCGTTTAGGTTCTGTTGTTAAAGGTACCGTAGTCGCTATCGAAAAAGGTTATGTAATTGTTGATACTGGTTTCAAATCTGAATCACGTATCGAAGCATCAGAGTTCACGAACGCACAAGGTGAATTAGAAGTTCAAGTTGGCGATCAAGTTGATGTTGTGTTAAAAGCAACAGACGACGGTTTCGGTGAAACGGTTGTTTCTCGTGGTGATGCAAAACGTAACGAAGCTTGGATTGCATTAGAAAAAGCATTCGAAGAACAAGCAAGTGTTACAGGTTACGTAAATGGTAAAGTAAAAGGCGGTTTTACTGTTGAATTAAACGGTGTTCGTGCATTCTTACCAGGTTCATTAGTAGATGTTCGTCCAGTTCGTGATTCTTTAAATCTTGAAGGTCAAACTTTAGAACTTAAAGTAATCAAATTAGATCAGAAACGTAACAACGTGGTTGTATCACGTCGTGCAGTAATCGAAACAACTAACTCTGCTGATCGTGAAGAAGTATTAGCAAACTTAGTTGATGGTTCAGAAGTTAAAGGTATCGTTAAGAACTTAACTGACTACGGTGCATTCGTAGATTTAGGTGGCGTTGATGGCTTATTACACATCACAGATATGGCATGGAAACGTGTTAAACACCCAAGCGAAGTGGTTACAGTAGGTCAAGAAGTAACTGTTAAAGTTCTTAAATTCGACAAAGAGAAAACTCGTGTATCATTAGGCTTAAAACAATTAGGTCAAGATCCATGGGGAGCAATCGCACAAAATCACCCAGTAAATAGCAAATTAACTGGTAAAGTAACTAACTTAACAGACTACGGCTGTTTTGTTGAAATCTTAGACGGTGTTGAAGGTTTAGTTCATGTTTCTGAAATGGATTGGACTAACAAAAACATCCACCCATCTAAAGTAGTAAGCGTTGGTGATGTGGTCGAAGTAATGGTACTTGAAGTGGACGAAGAACGTCGTCGTATCTCATTAGGTTTAAAACAATGCAAAGCTAACCCATGGGAACACTTCGCTGAAACTCACAACAAAGGTGATAAAGTTTCAGGTAAAATCAAATCAATCACAGACTTCGGTATCTTCATCGGTTTAGAAGGTGGTATTGACGGTTTAGTTCACTTATCTGACATCTCTTGGGATGTTCAAGGTGAAGAAGCTGTTCGTAACTACAAAAAAGGTGACGAAGTAGAAGCGATTGTTTTACAAGTTGATGCAGTGAAAGAGCGTATCTCTTTAGGTATCAAACAATTAAACTCAGACCCATTCACTAACTTCATCGATTCAACCAAAAAAGGTGCAATCGTTGCAGGTAAAGTAACAGCAGTAGATGCTAAAGGTGTTTCTGTTGAATTAGAAGGTGGCGTTGAAGGTTTTATCCGTGCAAACGAAGCAACTCTTGACCGCGTAGAAGACATCGCTTCAGTAATCTCTGTAGGTGATGCAATCGAAGCAAAATTCACAGGTGTTGATCGTAAAGCGCGCGTAATCAACTTATCTGTTCGTGCGAAAGCTGAAGCTGAAGAATCAGCAGCAATTGCTCAAGTGAACAAACAAGAAGTTGAAGTACCAAACGCAATGGCTGCAGCATTTGCTCAAGCTAAAGGTGAATAATTCACACTTCTAGTGTAATCAAGGCGGATATGTGTTTAAGCATATCCGCTTAGTTACGAGGTATGTCGCAACGACTGATTATATTTAAGTAAATAGAAATATTTAAATATAATTAGTTCATAGGATAGAAAATATGACTAAGTCAGAATTAGTGGCTAACTTAACAACGCTTAATCCATTACTTCCTTCTAATTTAGTTGATGAAGGGGCTAATGAAATTTTAGAAAAAATGGTTTCTGCATTAGCAATGGGTGAACGTATTGAAATTCGAGGATTTGGTAGTTTTTCTATACGTGATAGAGAGGGGAGAGTTGCTCGTAATCCTAAAAGCGGAGAGAGTGTTAAACTTGAAGCTAAAACAGTAGTACATTTCAAGGCAGGAAAAAAACTCAAAGAGTGCGTTGATTTAGTCTAATTTTTAATGAGGGTAGAGATGATTAAGTATATTTTAGGTTTTGTGATTGCATTAGCGGTAATTCTAGTGGGTATTACCATTGGGGCAAATAATGATCAGCTCATTACATTTAACTATGTTATTGCACAAAGCGAATTACGTTTGTCTACTCTTGTTGCCATCTTATTTGGATTTGGGTTAATTTTAGGTTGGTTGATTACAGGTATTTTCTACCTTAAAGTGAAATTGCAAAATATTGCATTAAATCGCCGTGTGAAACGCCAATCTCAGCAAATTACAGAACTGACTTCGCCTAAGGCTGAATAATGCTTGAATTATTGTTCCTTTTACTTCCAGTTGCAGCCCTCTATGGCTGGTATATGGGGCGGAGGAGTGCCAAAAAGGATCAAGAGACCGTTCAAAATCAATTTTCCCGTGACTATGTGACGGGATTAAACTTCCTATTATCTAATCAACAAGAAAAAGCTGTTGATCTTTTTCTTTCAATGTTGCAAAAGCAAGAGTCTGAAAATCAAATTTCTCAAGAGTCACAATTTGAAGCGGAATTAACATTAGGCAATTTATTCCGTTCACGTGGCGAAGTTGATCGTGCTTTACGCATCCATCAAGCAATAGATGTTAGTCCAGATTATTCTATTGAGCAGAAATTATTAGCAAAGCAGCAACTTGCGAAAGATTTCTTAGCGGCAGGTTTTTATGATCGTGCAGAAAATTACTATATTTTATTGCTTGATGAGCCTGATTTTGCAGTCAATTCTCTTACACAATTAATGACCATTTATCAAAAAACCAAAGAGTGGAAAAAGGCAATAAATGCTTCGGAAAAGTTGCTGCAAATTTCGCCTGAGTCTGATAAAACCCCATTAGCTCATTATTATTGTGAATATGCACAAGCGGTCAAAAATGATGATCAAAAAGCTTTCTTAGATGCCCTAAATAAAGCATTATTCCATTTGCCGAGTTGTTCTAGAGCCTCTATGCTATTGGGCGATTTTCACCTAGAAAATAAGCAATTTCGTTTAGCAGCAGATTATTACGAAGCGGTGCTTAGCCAAAATGTTGATTATATTGGTGAAGTACTAGATAAGATTAAACATTGCTATTTAAAATTAAATGATCTCTCCGGCTATGAGCTCTTTTTAATTAAAGCAAATCAGGCAAAGCAGAATCCAAATGTTGATTTAGCATTAACGCAATTGATTGATGAAAAAGATGGTAAAATTGCAGCTCAATCTAAGCTATATCAGCAATTACGTCAGTTCCCGAATATGCTTACTTTCCATCGTTTTATCTATTACCAAATTAACGAAGCGGAAGAGGGAAGCGGTAAAGAGAGTTTGATTTTGCTGCATAATATGGTCGGCGAGCAGATTAAAAAAAGTTTTAAATATCGTTGTTCAAATTGTGGCTACCATAGTTACCGTTTAAGCTGGTATTGTCCATCTTGTCGCCACTGGGAAACGATTAAAGCTACACACAGTATTGAACCACAATCTCACTAATTGGAGTTTTTATGAATAATAAAGTTATTGTTGCACTTGACTATGAAACAGAGCGTGAAGCGCTGAATTTTGTGGATCAAGTTGATCCTTCACTTTGTCGCCTTAAAGTAGGCAAAGAAATGTTTACTACGCTCGGCACAAATTTTGTGAAACAACTCCACGAACGTAAGTTTGATGTGTTCCTAGATTTAAAATATCACGATATTCCAAACACAGTGGCTCGTGCGGTACGTTCGGCAGCAGACTTAGGTGTATGGATGGTTGATCTTCACGCTTCTGGCGGTTTAGCGATGATGGAACAGGCTCGTAAAATTCTTGAACCATACGGTAAGGATGCTCCATTATTGATTGCGGTTACCGTATTAACCAGTATGGAAGATTTAGACTTGTTACAAATCGGCATTAACGCTTCGCCAATGGAGCAAGTAATCCGCTTAGCTCACTTGGCTCAACGTGCGGGCTGTGATGGCGTAGTTTGTTCACCACAAGAAGTAGAAGTATTACGTAATCACTGTGGTAAAGATTTCAAACTTGTTACCCCAGGTATTCGCCCTGAAGGAAGTGATTTTGGTGATCAACGCCGTGTGATGACACCAAAACAAGCGATTGAAACCGGTTCAGATTTCCTTGTCATCGGTCGCCCAATTACTCAGGCAGAAGCTCCACTTGCGGTACTTAAAAGCATTAACGCAAGTATTGCCTAATTTTGTATAATTAAAAAAACTTACTTATCCCCTTGCTTGAGGGGGGGGGTTATCTGGGCCATTTATAGGAATTATTATGACATTAGTCTATTCAACAGAAACAGGCAGAATTAAGCCAGAAAAAACTAAAGAAGAACGCCCAAAAGGTGATGGCATCGCCCGCATTCAACGCCAAACAAGCGGTCGAAAAGGTAAAGGCGTTTGCATTATCACAGGGTTAGATTTAGAAGATACTGAGTTAAAATTGCTTGCTGCAGAACTGAAAAAACGCAGTGGTGTAGGTGGTTCAGTAAAAAATGGTACGATTGAAATCCAAGGTGATAACCGAGAATTACTTAAACAAATTTTAGAGCAGAAAGGTTTTAAAGTAAAGCTAGCGGGTGGTTGATTTCAATAAACAAGCGGTGATATTTCGCAAAACTTTTGCATAATATCACCGCTTAGTTATTTTAGGAATTAGAACAATCCTGCGTGTAATGCACGTACAACATCATCAGCTTCATTATTTTTCACTAGGGTGCAAACGTTATTCGTGCTTGCGCCATAGCTGATTAAGCGGATATTAAAGCCTTCTAATTGGTGGAATAACTGTTTTGCTACGCCTGCTTGGGTGTGCAAGTTATTACCAATAATCGCAACTAAAGCTAAGTCGTTTTCTACTTGAACGTGGCAGAGTTCTCTTAATTCATCTAATAAATCTTGAGAAAGCATCTCTGCTCCTGTTGAAGCTGAACCTGTTTTATCTAGCGTTAATGCGATGCTTACTTCTGAGGTGGTAATTACATCTACAGAAATGTTGTGTTTCGCTAAAATGGCGAATACATTTGCTAAGAAACCTTTTGCGTGAAGCATTGAAAGGCTTGAAAGCGTGAGTAAGGTTTGATTGCGACGTAAAGCAATTGCTCGGAAAGTTGGGCGTGGTTGTGGATCACGCGTTACCCAAGTACCACCTTGCTCTGGTGCTTTGCTTGAACCAACGAATACAGGAATATTACTACGCACAGCAGGCAGTAAGGTTGCAGGGTGAAGCACTTTTGCACCAAAGGTTGCCATTTCAGCCGCTTCGTTAAATGCCATTGTATCGATACGTTTTGCATTTGGTTCAACGCGTGGGTCTGTAGTGTAGATGCCTGGTACATCAGTCCAGATTAACACATCATCTGCGTTTAACACCTCTGCTAAAAGTGCGGCAGAGTAGTCTGAGCCACCACGACCTAATGTAGTAGTTTTACCTTCGGCATCACGACCGATAAAGCCTTGTGTAATTGCTACTTTACCTTCTGCAATAAGCGGTTTTAAAATCGCATCAGATTGTAATTTGGTTTTTTCATCGTTTGGTGCTGCTTTACCATAGTGGCTATTGGTTGCAACGATTTCACGCACATCTACCCAAACGGCAGGATAGTTACGTTCAGCACATAATTGAGTGAAGATTTTGGTAGACATCATCTCGCCGTGAGAGATCAGTTCATCCGCAAGGGCAGTTGAAGTAGCAAGGCTTGCAGATTCAGCGAGTGCTTCAATACGAGCTAATAATTCATCAATTTGAGCTGAAATTTCTGCTTGGTGTTGTAATTTTTCGATGATATTGTATTGAATGGTACGAACGGCGGCAATGATTTCACCTCGACGTGCTTTTTCGCAACCGTTTGCGAGTTCAACTAAATAGTTGGTTACACCAGCAGATGCAGACAATACCACAATGCGAGTGTTTGGATCTTGAATTACAATATTTGCACATAATGACATCGATTCAAAATTAGCGACACTTGTACCACCAAATTTCGCCACAGAAAGTTTAGACATAATAAAAATTTCCTATTAAGGGGATGACGTTGTGATTTTAGTGATTCGAAAGGAAATTGAGTAGATTTGTGGGCAAGCCATTCCATCAGAGCACTCCATTTAAAATCGCTTTAAACGAGATTTAAATGACAGCTAGTAGGATTCAACCTGACCTAGCCGATGTTCATTCCAGTCTAGTGAATTCACACCTCGGCAAGCACTCCCATCAATTAATCGTCAAACGGCCCTAGTTGCCTAGAATTAATCTGCCTGAGTGTTGCGCCTCTCTGTTTCGCAAACGTTTGTCTAGCGAAAACTTAACCCTAAAATACGTGATTTTGAGTAAGTGTCAAGGGAAAATTCTGAAAAAGCAAAGACATGCTTAAGGATTGAGCAGAAAGAAGCTGAAAGTAAAAAAATAAGCGGTCAAATTTTTCTTCTCTTTTGCAAAATTAAGAGGAAAAACGACCGCTTGAGTCAGTAAGTGTAAATTAATCTTTTTTTGTTGGCGCTTGTTTATGTGATGCCATTTTTTGACGAATTTCACGGCGTTGTTTTGAAAGCTCGGCATTGCGGATCATATAGTCATCCACGCGGTTTTCGTAGTCATCACGCATATTTGCAATAATCGCACGAATTTCCGCTACGCTCATTTCATCGGTGATATATTGTGATAAGTTATCTAGCAATAACACACGTTTTTGGTTGTCGCGGATTTTACGATCGTTGTCTGCTGTTTCACGGTGTAGCTTGTTTTTTAGGCGATATAGGTGAACGTAGTCCAACATATCTTGGAAAGATTGTTTTTGTGCGTCTGACATAAAAATATCCTCTAACTTAATGGAAAGAATAATGATAAAACTGCCTAAATCCTAGCCCTTTTAGGTGCTTTCGTCAAAAATTTTTATAAACCTTTCTGCGTTTGAGCAAATAAGCAGCAAAAATTTTATACTATAAGGGGGAACTTTAGCCTGTTTGGGGCAAAAAGTGATACAATCCAACCATTTTCTATATTTTTTATATTTTGACCTTTTAAGGAAAGTTTAATGCCTGTGGAAACCCGAACGTCTGCTGAACAGTCTCGCGAATTTGCTGCTATCGATCTTGGTTCGAATAGCTTTCATATGATTGTCGCTCGAATTGTAAACGGTTCAATTCAAGTACTTTCTCGCCTAAAACGCCGTGTTCGTTTAGCGGATGGCTTAGATGAAAACCGTATTTTAAATCAAGAAGCGATGGATCGTGGGTTGGCTTGCTTATCGCTTTTTGCAGATCGTTTACAAGGTTTTTCGGCTGAAAATGTGAAAGTGGTCGGCACTTACACACTGCGCCGTGCATTAAATAATGATGAATTTCTGAAACAGGCTCAAGCTATTTTTCCCTTCCCTATTCAAATCATTTCTGGACAAGATGAAGCTCGTCTTATCTATTCAGGCGTCAGCCATACCCAGCCAGAAAAAGGCAGAAAATTAGTGGTGGATATTGGGGGGGGGTCAACTGAAATGACCATTGGTGATGATTTCACGCCAATTCGTGCGGAAAGCCGGCATATGGGCTGTGTGAGTTTTGCTAAGCGTTTTTTCCCCCAAGGAAAGCTAAGCGAAGCACGCTTTCAATCAGCGTATCAGCTGGCAATGGAAAAATTAGAAGATTTAGAAACCGAATATTGTTCACTTGGCTGGCAACATGTGTTGGGATCATCTGGCACAATCAAAACCGTTTCTAAAGTGTTAATTTCAAACGGTTTTCGTGATGGTTTGATTACCGAAAAACGCTTAAAAAACATTATTCAAGCCTGCTTAGAATTTGATGCACTAAAAGAAATTCAGCTTAAAGGCTTGATTGAAGAACGAGCTGATGTGCTCGTGCCTGGTTTGGCGATTTTATTGGCATTATTCCACACGTTCAAAATTGAAAGTATGCGTTATTCCGATGGAGCATTACGTGAAGGATTGATGTACGGCTTGGAAAAATATTTCCAAGTGGACGACATTCGCCAACGTACTGCACAGGCGTTAGCTATTCAATTCAATATTGATAAAGCTCAAGCTCATCGAGTGGAACATACAGCACTTTCGCTTTTTGACCAAGTAAAAATGTGGAAAAACCGTCATCAAGTGGCGGAGTTACGCGAGCTGGTTAAATGGGCAAGTTTATTGCACGAAATTGGGATCGTGATTAACCACAATAACGTCAACAAACATTCGGCATATATTATTTCAAATGCAACGTTGGCAGGCTTTGATGATGAACAACAAGCGTTGTTAGCAACTTTAATGCGTTTCCATTTGAAAGGTTTTAAGAAGAGCGATTTGCGTAGTACTAGCCGTTATCAATACCGTGATATTTTAACCTTGCTACGATTATTCCGATTGGCAGTGTTATTCAACCGCTCTCGACAAGCAAGCGTGATGCCCGCGGATTTAAATCTGAGCATCAACCAAAATGAATGGCAATTACAATTTGAAAATGGGTATTTGAACGAAAATCCATTGGTGCAAGCCGATCTATTGGATGAGCAAAAACAGTTAGCGATGATTGATTTGCAATTGAATATCGAATAAGCGGTCTAATTTCAAAAAATTTTGCAAATTTCACCGCTTGAAGGTTGAAAGCGATTCGCTTTTCGCTAGAATGAAACGACTTTTAATTAAAAAGAGGCAAACACATGACACAAGTTTACAATTTTAGTGCAGGCCCTGCGATGATGCCAAAAGCGGTGTTAGAACAGGCTCAAAAAGAACTTTTAAACTGGCAAGATCAAGGCACTTCGGTGATGGAAGTCAGCCACCGCGGTAAGCTCTTTATGGAATTAATTACTCAAGCGGATAAAGATTTCCGTGAGCTTTTCCATATTCCAGACAACTACAAAATCCTCTTTTTACAAGGCGGTGCAAGAGGGCAGTTTGCAGCGATTCCGATGAACTTAATCGGTAAAAAAGGCAAAGCACTTTATTTAAATAGCGGTCACTGGTCGAGTACCGCAGCGAAAGAAGCCCGCAACTTCTGCGAAATTGATGAGCTTTCTATCATTGAAACGGATGAAAATGGTGTGATTTCTGTCAATCGTACAGACTTCAGCGATATTGCTGAGCAGTATGACTACGTACATTATTGCACCAACGAAACCATTTCAGGTGTGGAAATTAAAGAAATTCCAAACGTAGGTAATGCGGTGTTAGTGGCAGATATGTCATCTAACATTCTTTCAAGCAAAATTGACATCAGCAAATTCGGTGTGATTTATGCAGGTGCTCAGAAAAACTTAGGTCCTGCTGGGATTACCATTGTAATCGTTCGCGAAGATTTGATCGGCAAAGCACGCAAAGACACGCCATCTATTTGGAACTATGAAGTGCAAGCCAATGCAGATTCTATGATCAACACGCCCCCAACTTTTGCATGGTATTTATGTTCGCTTGTGTTCAAACACTTATTAGCAACAGGTGGTTTGGAAGCCGTTGAGCAACGCAACTTGGCGAAAGCACAACGCTTATATGATTACCTCAACCAAAGCACTTTCTATCGTAACTACATTGCGGAACAAAACCGCTCTGTAATGAACGTGACCTTTACGACCGACAACGATGAGCTTAATGCAAAATTTGTGGCAGAAGCGACCGCTTGTGGTTTACAAGCATTAAAAGGGCATAAAGTATTAGGCGGTATGCGTGCTTCTATCTATAACGCAATGCCAATTGAAGGCGTGGATGCCTTGATTGCGTTTATGGATAAATTTGCGAAAGAGAATGCTTAACCCCTCTCTGAAAAAATTGCTAAACACAATTTTTTCTGTCTCTCTCCCACAAGGGAAGAGAGGAATAATTGAAACGCCTGATTTGGGCGTTTTATTTTAAGAAAAATAAGGAAAACATATGCAATACATTAACATCGCTAACGAGGGCGTGAAATCGCTCTCTCCATATCAAGCGGGTAAGCCAATTGAAGAATTAGAACGCGAATTAGGCATTACCAACATCATCAAATTAGCTTCTAATGAAAACCCATTTGGTTTCCCTGAAAGTGCAAAACAGGTGATTATCAGCCAACTTGACCAGCTTACCCGATATCCAGATGCCAATGGCTTTGAGCTTAAAGCGGCAGTGTCGAAAAAATTCGGTGTACAACCTAATCAAATCACACTGGGTAACGGTTCAAACGATCTACTTGAGCTTTTTGCTCATACTTTTGCCAGTGAACATGATGAAGTAATCTATTCGCAATATGCCTTTATTGTTTACCCGCTTGTCACCAAGGCGATTAACGCCGTAGCACGTGAAATTCCTACTAAAAATTGGGGGCATGATTTGGATGCTTTTGAAGCAGCAATCAACGAGAAAACCAAGCTGATTTTTATTGCGAACCCGAATAACCCAACAGGTAATTTCTTAACTGAAACGGAAATTGATACGTTTTTAGCGAAAGTGCCAAGCCAGATTATTGTTGTGTTAGACGAGGCTTACACCGAATTTACCAAAGCAGAAGAGCGGGTGGATTCTTTCGGATTACTACAAAAATACCCGAATTTGATTATCTCTCGCTCACTCTCAAAAGCCTACGGCTTGGCGGGCTTGCGTATTGGATATGCGGTATCGAACCCAGAAATTGCAGATTTATTAAACCGTGTTCGCCAACCATTTAACTGCAACAGCCTTGCACTGGCGTCCGCAGTGGCGGTAATGAATGATGATGCGTTTGTCAAAAAAGTGGCAGAAAATAATCGCTTAGAAATGCAACGCTACGAAGCGTTCTGCCAACAATATGGTTTGGAATATATCCCATCCAAAGGCAATTTTATTACCATTGATTTCAAACAACCTGCTCAGCCAATTTACGATGCGTTATTGCGTGAAGGTGTAATTGTTCGCCCAATCGCAGGTTACGGCATGCCAAATCATTTGCGTATTAGTATTGGATTGCCAGCAGAAAATGACCGCTTGTTTGATGCGTTGGTGAAGGTATTAAATCTAAAATAGTCTGAAGTAGAAAATGGAAATCCGCCTAACCTGAAAAGGTAAAAGGCGGATTTTTTATGATTAACGAAAATTAGAGTTTCGCTTTAATTGCCTCGGCGACTAATTCTGCTTCAGGGCCTAAAATTACTTGCAAGCCATCATTGCCGATTTTGACGTTGCCTTTTGAGCCTAAAGCTTTAAGTTTAGCTTCGTTAATGTTGTTGTGGTCAATCAAAGTTAAACGTAAGCGAGTGATACAAGCATCTACGGTTTTGAAGTTTTTTGCACCACCGAGCGCATCAATAAATTGAATTGCTCTTTCTTCGCGTGATTGGTTGGTTTGTGCTTGAGGAGTTGCTTCGGTTCCTTCTTTTTCTTCTTCACGACCTAAAGTTTTAAGGTTGAAGGTTTTAATTGCAAAGCGGAAGACGAAGTAGTAAATCACAAAGAACACTAAGCCTTGCACGATAAGCATATACCAGTTCACGGCAAGTGGGTTACGGGTAGAAAGCACCATATCCACTAAACCTGCACTAAAGCCGAAGCCTGCGATCCAATGCATAGTTGCTGCGATGAAAACAGAAATGCCTGTTAAAATCGCGTGGATGAGGTAGAGCACAGGAGCAACGAACATAAATGAGAACTCAAGCGGTTCGGTAATCCCTGTGAAGAATGAGGCAAACGCACCTGCGAGCATAATAGAAGCGACTTTTGCTTTTTGGCTTGGTTTCGCGCAGTGGTAAATCGCAAGGGCTGCACCTGGTAAGCCGAACATCATCATTGGGAAGAAACCAGCTTGGTACATACCTGTAACACCAATAGTTGCAGTACCTTCAGCTAAAGATTTTGCACCACCTAAGAAGTTTGGAATATCGTTAATGCCTGCTACGTCAAACCAGAATACAGAGTTTAAGGCGTGGTGTAAGCCAACAGGGATTAACAAGCGGTTGAAAAAGCCGTAGATGGCTGCACCGAATGCACCTAAATCTTTGATGGATTCACCAAAACCTACAAGTGCATTGAAGATGTGAGGCCATACATAGAGCAAGATAAATGCGACAGCCATCATCACGAAAGATACGATAATTGGTACAAGTCGTTTACCGCTAAAGAATGAGAGGGCTTTCGGTAATTCTACTTGATAGAAGCGGTTGTAAAGTTCCGCTGAAATCACACCGATTAAGATACCGATAAATTGGTTGTTGATTTTGCCAAAGGCAGCTGGCACTTGGCTGGCATCAATATGTTGTAATTGAGCCACGCTTGCAGGAGAGAGTAGGGTGGTGACGACATAGTAGCCGATTAAGCCTGAAAGGGCGGCTGAGCCGTGTTTATCTTTGGACAGTCCGAACGCCACCCCTACCGCAAATAATAAGCCCATATTGTCGATGATTGCCCCCCCTGATTTAATCAGTAAGGCGGCGAACTGGCTATTTGCCCCCCAACCATCTGGGTCTGCCCAATAACCAATCCCCATCAATACCGCAGCAGCTGGTAAGGCTGCTACAGGCACCATTAAGGCTTGCCCAATTTTTTGTGCATAGCTGAGAACACTCATAAGAAGCTCCTTTTGTTTTGAATGTAGATAAAGAATACAAGTTTTGCATTAAGAATAGCAAGAAGCATTATATAAATTTGTGAAGTGGATCACTATATTTAATCTCTAAAAATGGCGTGACACTCGAAAATGCATTTTATTTTTCTATTGTAAAAATTCCGAAAAGGGTAGAAATAAAAAGAGTGTGACATTGATCACAGAATCAAAATTTAACCGTTTTCCTTTATTGACAGAGATTCTGGAAGAAAATATGATTTAACCAAATCATTTTATTTGAAAAAGTGATTGCTTCACTTCATTTTAAAAGAATGAGTTTGCTGGTTGTGTTTTCAGTTTTTTATTGAGAAAACGATAGGAACACAATGAGTTTTTCATCACAAACAAGGAGTCTAATATGACTAAATATTGTTCTTCCCTCAATAATGAATCTCGTCGTCATTTCCTTAAAGTTGCAGCGGGTGTTACTGCAGGTTTGGCATTTAGCGGTTCATTAGGTACATTCGTGCCAAATGCAGTGGCAAGTGGTATTAAAGGTAAAACCATTGAAGCAGGGATTGCATACCCGCTTTCAACAGGTTTTGACCCAATGACATCAAGTGGTGCTTCACCATTTGCAGCGAACTTGCATATTTTTGAAGGTTTGGTGGATTTACACCCTGCAACTCGTGAGCCTTATCTTGCATTAGCAGCGAAAGAGCCAGAACAAATTGATGATACCACTTGGCGCGTAACCCTTCGTGAAGGTGCAACCTTCCACGATGGTAAACCAGTTACCGTAGAAGATGTGGTTTATTCATACAATCGTATTATGGATCCTGCGAATAAATCTTTATTCGTGATGTTCATTGACTTCGTTGAAAGCGTGAAAGCGGTGGATGATAAAACCGTTGAGTTCAAACTCAAATATCCATTTGCGTTATTTGCTAAACGCTTAACTATCGTGAAAATTGTACCGAAACACGTGATTGAAGAGGTAGGTCAATCTAAATTTGATGCTCACCCAATCGGTTCTGGCCCATATAAATTCGTTTCAGCTGTCAAAGATGACAAAATCGTCTTTGAAGCTTATGAGCCTTATAACGGTAAATATCCAGCATTAGTGGAAAAAATGTCATGGTTCTTGTTATCTGATGCGGCAGCACGTGTTACTGCACAAGAATCTAAACGTACACAAGCGATGGAAAGTGTGCCATATCTTGATATTCCACGCTTAAAAGCAAAAAAACAAACCGTTAAATCAGTGCAATCATTCGGCTTATTATTCTTAATGTTTAACTGCGAAAAAGCACCATTTGACAATCCAAAAGTGCGTCAAGCGTTACACTACGGTTTAGACAGACAAAAATTAGTAGACTTCGTATTCGATGGTAATGCAGAAGCATCAACTTGCTATGTACAAAGCACTCACCCAGATTATATGAAAGCGGCAACGCAATATGAATATAATCCAGAAAAAGCGGCGGCATTGTTAAAAGAAGCAGGTTTAACCGAGCTTAAATTTGAATTACTTTCAACCGACCACGACTGGGTGAAAGAGTGTGCGCCGTTAATTTTAGAATCTTGGAATAACATCCCAGGCGTGAAAGTGACACTTCAACACTTACAATCTGGTGCATTCTATGCAAACAACGTGGACGTGGGCTCATTTAGTGTGGGGATCGCACCAGGGGATCCGTCTGTATTCGGTGATGACTTAGACTTATTATTAAGCTGGTGGTACCGTGGTGATGTATGGCCGAAACGCCGTTTCCGTTGGAGCAACACGCCTGAATTTGCGAAACTTCAAGGCTTCTTAGATGGCGCAGTGCGTGCGGCAAACCACGAAGAAGCACGCAAACTTTGGAAAGAAGCGTTCGATCTTATCGCGGCTGAAGTGCCACTTTATCCAATCGTTCACCGTAAACTTCCATCTGCGTGGGATGAAAGCAAACTTGAAGGCTACCAACCATTGGCAACAACAGGGGTATCTTTCTTAGGTGTTGGTCGTAAATAATTCGGCAAAATCAACCGCTCTTTAAAATGTTGGGTTGTTAATTCACTCTCTCCCTTTATGGGAGAGGAAAATAAACAACCCACATTCTATTCTTAAACACAACTCTGCCATATATTCTCTATATTCGCAGTGATAACTGGGGAACAACATGGAAATTATACTTCGCTTACTTTTTCGCCGATTGATGGCATTGCCCGTGATGATTTTGGGGGTAACCGCACTTGTATTTGTGGTACTTCAATTCACTCCTGGCGATCCCGCCACTGTTGCATTGGGTGAAAGTGCATCAGAAGCGGCAAAAGAACTTTATCGTGAAAGCCACGGCTTAAATGATCCACTTTTCGTACAATATTTCCGCTTTCTCGGCAATTTATTCTTCTTTGATTTTGGGATGACAATGCCGCCAGAGCTTCCAATTAGCGGTATGATTGCAAAATCGTTCCCAATTACCCTCCAACTTACTTTAATTGGTGTAGTATTTGCTGCGGTGGTTTCATTTACACTTGGTGTGTTAGCGGCACTTTATCGTGACAGCTGGGTAGACCAAGTAATTCGTTTAATCTCTGTGGCGGCAGTCGCAACACCATCTTTCTGGCTCGGTATTTTACTTATTCAATGGTTCTCGCTTGAACTTGACTGGTTACCTTCTGGTGGTTTTGTACCATTTAGTGAAGATCCAAGCGGTTATGTGCAATCAATGATCTTACCTTCGCTTGCATTAGCTGTGCCTGTATGTGCGTCTTTAATCCGCGTGGTGCGTACTACAATGGTTGAAGAAATGGATAAAGACTATGTGCGTACTGCAATTGGTAACGGTGTACCATATCCGACCGTGATTCGCTATAACGTGTTACGCAACGCTTTAATTACGCCTGTGACTGTGCTTGGTTTACGCGTGGGCTATTTATTAGGTGGTGCAGTGGTTATCGAACAAATCTTCGACTTACCAGGTATGGGTAAATTGATCTTCAACGGTATCGTGAACCACGACTTAAACTTGGTGCAAGGTGTGGTATTAACTATCGCATTTACATTCGTGATTGTGAATATCATCGTGGATGTCTTGTATGTTCTAATCAACCCTAAAATTCGGAGTCTATAATGTTTCGTCAAGGTTTAGCACAGCGTTTATCGATGGGCGGAGCACGTTTCAAAGCACTCTCACCCGCTTCAAAAATCGCTTTAGTTTTCTTAGTTTTAGTGGCATTAGTGGCAGTTTTTGCACCTGTGGTAGCAACGCACGATCCATTAGCGGCAATTGCCCGTATGCGTCCACCAAGTGGTGATTTCTTATTCGGAACAGACCGCTTGGGTCGCGATATTTTCTCTCGTATTGTTTATGGTGCACAAACATCACTCTTTATCGGTTTAGGTGCTGTGGGCTGTGCGATTCTCTTTGGGGGCATTCTCGGGGCAACCGCCGCAACCGCAGACCGCTGGGGTAATGAGATCATTATGCGATTGATGGATATCTTGATGGCATTCCCAGGTATCGCATTAGCGGCTGTATTACTTGCTACATTCGGTAACACTGTGCCAGTAATTATCTTCACCATTGCTGTGGTTTATACACCTCAACTTGCTCGTGTAGTGCGTGCAAATGTGGTATCTCAATGGGATGAAGACTATGTGCGTGCAGAGCGCGTAATCGGCGGTAGCCGCACTTATATCTTACTCAAACATGTAGTTCGCAACACCGCGGCACCTGTATTGGTTTTTGCAACCGTAATGGTAGCAGATGCGATTGTGTTTGAAGCCTCACTCTCTTTCTTAGGTGCAGGCGTACAACCACCACATCCATCTTGGGGTAACGTGTTGTCGGAAGGTCGTAACATCGTGTTAAACGGTGCGTGGTGGGCAACAACCTTTGCGGGCGTGATGATTTTACTCACCGTATTAGCGTTAAATATTCTTGCAGAAGGCTTAACTGATGCATTAGTGAACCCACGTTTGAAAGCAAGCAAAAAATCTGAACATAAATCAGATGAACGTTTATCAACTGACGTGCAAGAAGCATTGGGCGAAGGTTTGGCACTGAAACGCTATCTCTTACGCTTACACGATAAAGAAGTTACTCGCACTGACCGTATGCAACTTAACAGCAATGCGAAACCAATTTTACAAGTGAAAAACTTGTCGATTCGTTTCCCAAATCGTTATGGTGACATTCCTCTTGTGGATAATATCAGCTTCACTGTAAACGAAGGTGAAACGATGGGATTGGTGGGCGAATCTGGTTGTGGTAAATCGATTACAGCGTTCTCCATTATGGGCTTATTGCCGAAAACTGCGAAAATCACGGGTGAAATTCTCTTTACTGACCGCAGCGGCAAACAACACAGCTTGTTGAACTCTAACCATTTAGCTGAGCTACGTGGTACAGAAATCGCGATGATCTACCAAGACTCCTTGAGTGCATTAAACCCATCAATGCGTATCAAAGATCAAATGAACCAACTGATTAAACGTGGTAGCAAACACACCGCTGAAAAATTGTTGGAATGGGTACACTTAGATCCAAGCAAAGTGTTGAACCGCTATCCGCACGAGTTATCAGGTGGTCAACGCCAACGTGTGGTAATCGCAATGGCATTAACCCGCGAACCGAAACTCTTAATTGCGGACGAACCAACTACCGCATTAGACGTAACTGTTCAAGCAGAAGTGGTGAAATTGCTCAATGAATTGCGTGAAAAACTCGGCTTTGCGATGGTATTCGTGAGCCACGACTTGGCACTTGTCGCACAACTTGCACACTCCATCACCGTAATGTATGCAGGTCAAGTGGTGGAAACTGCGCCGACATCATCCTTATTGGCACATCCAACCCACGAATATACCCAAGGTTTATTAGGTTCTGTGCTTTCAACTGAAGTGCGTGCGGAACGCTTATACCAAATCCCTGGTAGCGTACCATCTCCATACGACTTCGCCACTGGCGACCGCTTCGCAAGCCGTTCATTACGCCCAGAAGCTGATCCGAACCAAAAACTCGTATTAACGCCAATCGAAGGCGATGCACAACACCTATGGGCTTCGCATTTAGCAGGCAAAGCAGCTGAAACTAAAGTCGCAAGTGAGGCATAAGATGAGCAGTATCAAAGTAATCAAAGAACAAAACATCATCGATTTAGAGAACATTGTGGTGCAATTCCCTTCTCGCGACGGCTCGTTATTTAACCGCAAAAAATTCACCGCCGTGAATAACGTTTCTTTAGGTATTAAAGCAGGCGAAACCATCGGCTTGGTGGGCGAGTCTGGTTGCGGTAAATCAACGCTGGCGAATGTGATGATCGGTCTTTTAAAACCGACTTCAGGCACGGTAAAATTTAACGGCTTACAAATGGAATATGGCAGCTCAGAAGCACGCAAACGTTTTGGTCGACAAGTCTCTGTGATTTTCCAAGATCCAGCCACTGCGTTAAACCCACGGATGAAAGTGTTGGATATTTTGAAAGATCCGATGGATATTCATAATATTCTGCAACCACACGAACGCGAAAAACGCGTGTATGAACTGCTTTCTCGCGTAGGGCTTCCACGCTCTGCTGCAGCGGTTGAGCCAACGCGCTTATCTGGTGGTCAAAAGCAACGTGTGGCGATCGCTCGTGCCTTAGCGTTAAATCCAAGCCTGATTGTGGCTGATGAACCGACGTCTGCACTCGATGTTTCTGTTCGTGCTCAAGTGCTAAACTTATTGGCAGACTTGAAAAAAGAACTCAACCTTGCCATGGTGTTCATCTCACACGACATCCAAACTGTCCGCCAAGTATCTGACCGCATTGTAGTAATGAACGGCGGTAAAATTATGGAAACAGGCACCACCGCAGAAATTTTTGAAAACCCAACGATTGACTACACCAAAAAATTGCTCGGTGCAGCCCCATCATTGTTGTAATTGATTGCAAAAATTTTTGCAAATTTGACCGCTCTTTAGAGTGAATAACAGGCGAGGAAACTCGCCTGAGTTTTTTGCAAGATGTTGATGTTTAAAGAATACCCCCTCTTTTCTAAAGAGGGGGCTAGTAAGAGGATAAATCTACAATGCCCAACATCCAAATTACCCAAACCCTTAAAACCGATCTCCTTATCGTAGGCTCAGGCATTGGTGGCTTGAGCTGTTCCGTTGAAGCCCACAAAAAAGGCATCAATCACATTCTTATCACTAAAACCCAACTTGGTTCTGGGGCAAGTTTTTTTCCACTGAAAGCAAGCTTGGGCATTCAAGTAACAGGCGAGGAGCACGATAAGGACTTATTCCAGCAAGATATTGAGCGTGTGGCACAAGGAATGAACAACCCTGAAATCGTCAAAGCCTATATTGAAGACTCACCGCAAGCGGTTGAATTATTGAATGAAATTGGTTTCTACCCGTGGAAACGTAACGATAACCGCCCTGCTTGTTTTGCCAAACACGCCCGCCCGATTTATCTGATTAACGAATGGCAAAAAGCACGTAAAAATGCGGAGGTGATTATTGCTCAACAAAATACGACGACGTTGTTTGAAAATGCTAGCCTTGTATATATTGCAACTGAAAATCATCACGTAGTGGGGGCAGTTTTTGCTTACCAAAACCCAGAAAAGAACGGTCGAAAAATCGTTTATTTTTACGTGCAAACTTCCACCATTATTCTTGCCAGTGGTGGAATTGCAGGGCTTTATAAAGATAATCTTTACCCTGCTGATGTGATTGGTTCTACCCATTTTCTTGCCTTGCAAGCAGGAGCTAGACTGACTAATTTAGAGTTTATTCAGTTTATTCCTTCGTTTATTGCCCCGAAATACAAAGTGCTGTTTGGCGAACATACGCTGAAATATTGCACTGCAGTAACGGATAAAAACGGCAACTCATTATTCCCTGATTTATCGGCAGAAGAATTTACTCAAATGGTAGCAGAACGTAGTGCCTATGCGCCATTTTCGGTCGATTTTGATTGCGTAAAATTCGACTTACGCATTATGCAATATCTGCTCGAAACCCCAGAAGAGCAGGGCGTTTATTTGCACTATTCGCCAAAACTTTATCAAGATCAAACAGAGTTCTACCGCGTTTATTTAGATTGGCTGAAAGCCGATGCGGGAATCGATTTATTAACTGATCGTGTGTCGATTGCACCATTCGCCCATAGCTGTAACGGAGGCATTGAAATTGACACTAATGCAGAAAGTGCAGTGCAAGGTTTGTTTGCGGTGGGCGAAGTTTCTTCTTGCATTGAAGGCGCAAATCGCTTGGGCGGCAATTCTGTCGGTGGAAGTTTAGTATTCGCCAAACGTGCAATGGCAAAAATCCAGCAAGATTTAACCGCTTGTTCAGCCTCTGCAATAAACGAACAAGCGGTCGAAAATGCCAAAAATCTTGCAGAACAGGCGTTAAACCGTTTACATAATGAAAATGCAGATAACACGCTCACGGCTTCGCAAGTGCTCAGTGAAATTCGTCAAGCAATGACTAAATTCGCCAACGTTTACCGTACTGAAGAGAACCTTTGCAAATTACAAGAAAAATTAGACCGCTTGGAGCAGGATTTTGACCCGATCGAAAACGCTGATTTTCAAGGTATTGAAATTTTCTACGGCTTAAAAACGGCTCAAGCAGTGGTGAATGCGATGTTAGCGCGGAAAGAGAGTAGAGGGTCTCATTATCGGGCGGATTATCCCGAAAAAAGTGAGAGAATTTATCGCCAAATGATGAGTAAAATGATAGATTAGGCGAAAAATCAAACAATAGGCTAAAGTGAGTAATAGTCTATATCTACCCAAGAATTTCGGGTAAAATAGCACATTTTTGTAGGGTGGAAACACCTTACAAATTTTAATCAATTAAACCATAAATTATTGTTTTTATTCATCTTTTTTAGGGATTTGTAGTATAATGACAAACGACAAACGACAAACGACAAACGACAAACGACAAACGACAAACGACAAACGACAAATCTGGTGACCAGATCCTCGCTCAGTCATTTTTAAACGATTTAGACGAAAAACTTTGGGCATCTGCGGATAAACTCCGCCAACAACTTGACGCCGCTAACTATAAACATATCGTTCTTGGTCTTATCTTTTTAAAATACATTTCTGATAATTTCACTCATCAACAGGAAAAAATTCAGGCGGAACTCTCCACACCTGAAAATCCCCTATATCTTGACCGCACTTTTTTTGATACTGAAGAAGAGTATCAAGACGCCTTAACCGCCGAACTGGAAAACCGCGACTACTATACCGCCGACAATGTATTCTGGGTGCCGCAGCAAGCCCGTTGGGACGAAATTAAAGCCGTTTCCATCTTAAACATCGGGGCTGAACTACCTTGGGGTGGGAAATTTTCTGGCGTAGCCAAACTGATTGATGATGCCTTTGATGCTATTGAAAAAGATAACGAAAAACTCAAAGGCGTACTCCAACGCATCAGCGGCTATGCGGTAAACGAAGACACCCTGCGCGGGCTGATTATCCTCTTTTCCGATACCAACTTTACCCGTCCGACTTACAACGGCGAGCCCGTTCATTTAGGCGCAAAAGACATTCTCGGCCACGTTTACGAATACTTCCTCGGTCGCTTTGCCCAAGCAGAAGGCAAACGCGGCGGACAATATTTCACGCCGAAATCCATTGTTTCCCTGATTGTCGAAATGCTCGAGCCATACTCCGGCCGCGTGTATGACCCGGCTATGGGAAGCGGCGGCTTTTTCGTGCAAACCGAACGCTTTATTACCGCCCATCAAGGCAACATCAACAACGTTTCCATCTACGGGCAAGAATTCAACCCAACCACTTGGAAACTCGCGGCGATGAATATGGCGATTCGTGGCATTGATTACGACTTCGGCAAACACAACGCCGACAGCTTTACCCAGCCGCAACACATCGACAAAAAGATGGATTTCATCATGGCAAACCCGCCCTTCAATATCAGCGATTGGTGGAGTGAATCCCTTGCCGACGACCCACGTTGGGCATACGGCACGCCGCCCAAAGGCAACGCCAACTTCGCTTGGCTGCAACACATGATTTACCACCTATCGCCCAACGGCAAAATGGCATTGTTGCTTGCCAACGGCTCCATGAGCAGTCAAACCAATAACGAAGGCGAAATCCGCAAAGCCATCATCAATGCCGACTTGGTCGAATGTATGGTTGCCCTGCCCGGCCAGCTCTTCACCAACACCCAAATCCCCGCCTGCATTTGGTTCTTAAACCGCAACAAAAAGCGTCAAGGCGAAGTATTGTTTATCGATGCTCGCCAAATCGGCTATATGAAAGACCGTGTATTGCGTGATTTCACCGCTGACGACATCGCCAAAATCGCCAATACCCTCCACGCTTGGCAAAAATCAGACGGCTATGAAGACCAAGCCGCTTTCTGCAAATCCGCTACGTTAGAAGCAATTAAAGACAACGACTTCGTCCTCACACCGGGACGCTATGTCGGCACCGCAGAACAAGAAGACGACGGCGTACCATTTGCAGAAAAAATGCAAAATCTGACCGCTCTTTTAAAGGAGCAATTTGCGAAAAGTGCAGAATTGGAAGCGGAGATTAAGAAGAATTTGGGTGAATTAGGATATGATAATTTCACCCCCTCAGTAAAAAAACAGACTAATGTATGTCAATCCTTTATTTTGAATGAAAAGCTCTTACTCAGCACAAAAATCAACCAAACTCTAAACCAAATCTTCAAAGCAATTTTTAAAAGCTGGTTTATTGACTTTGATCCAGTTATAGCTAAGGCAACTGCTCTTGCTAAAGGAAAAACGCAAGCTGAATCTGAACTGGAGGCTATGTCTGTAATTAGCGGAAAAACAGTAAAAGAATTATTACAAATGCCAAATGAAAAACTAGCTGAACTAACAAAGATCACAGCTGAATTTCCAAATAAATTTGATGTTTTTGAGAACATTGATGTTCCTAGTGGTTGGAAGATTTTAGCGTTTGATGAATTTATTGAAGAGAAAAAAGAAAAAGTAAAGAATTTAAAAAATATTCCAGAATATTCCGTTACAAATAATGGAATTGTTCCTAGAAGTCAGAAATTCAATAAACAATTATCAAAAAATCCAGGAAATAATAAACTATTACACAAAACAGATTTAGTATTTGGTATGAGTAGAGAAATTCTAAATTGGGGAATAATGGAGGATGATATAGGTTCTGTCAGTTCGGCATACCATGTTTATTCCATAAATAATAAAATTGTTAATTCATCATATTTAAAAATGGTGATGGAATATAAGTTTGAGTACTTTAATGACTTAATTAAACCAAGCTCCAGAGAGGGTCAAAGTTTTGATAAGGAACTATTAAAAGAAAAGAAAATTATCTTACCGCCAAAACTTATACTCAATAAATTTTTAGGAATAAAAGATCCTGAAGAACAGTAATCTTACTTTAGAAAAATGACAATGATAAACGAAAACGACATCGAACAACTCACCCTTCAACGCCTGCAATCCCTCGATTGGGAATATCGCTATGGTAAAGACTTGCCTGTTCATGAGGGCGAGTTTGCCCGTGGCGATTTGAGCGGTGTAGTTTTTATTGAGCAACTGCGTGAGGCGGTGCGTAAACTTAATCCGCAGCTGCCTGAAAGTGCGGTTGATTCTGTGGTCAAATCGGCAACGAAAAGCGATATTGGCGACTTGGTGGTACGCAATCAGGCGTTTTATAAGCTGTTGCGTGATGGCGTGCGGGTGGAATATCAGGCTGATGGTGAGCAGAAAATCGAGATGGCGCGCTTGGTGGATTTTGAGCATTGGGGAAACAATCGCTTTGTTGCCGTCAATCAGCTGGAAATCCGTAGCCGTAAAGGGGGCAAGCGGATTCCCGATATTATCGGCTTTGTCAATGGTCTGCCCTTGGTGGTGTTTGAGCTCAAAAATCCGTTGCGCGAATCGGCGGATTTATTGCAGGCGTTTAATCAGTTTGAAACCTATAAAGATGAGATTGCCGAGCTGTTTGTTTACAACCAAGCCCTGATTATTTCAGACGGCATTGCCGCACGTTTGGGCTCGCTTTCGGCAGATTTCCAACGCTTTACGCCGTGGAAAGTGGTGGATGAAAAAAATAAAAGCGCGCGCTTATATTTTGATGATGAATTGCAAAGCCTGCTCAATGGCTTGTTGCAGCCTAAGGATTTACTCGACTATATCTGCTATTTCGTCTTGTTTGAACGGGATTCCGTTGGCAAAACCATTAAAAAAATCGCGGCGTACCATCAATATTACGGCGTAAATGAAGCGGTAGATTCCACCATTTGGGCGACTTCAGAAAAAGGCGACCGCCGCATTGGGGTGATGTGGCATACGCAGGGCTCGGGTAAATCAATTTCCATGTTGTTTTACGCGGGTAAACTACTCGCCCAGCCTGAATTGAAAAATCCCACTATTGTGGTGGTTACCGACCGCAACGATTTAGACGGTCAGCTTTTCCAAACTTTTTCTTCAGGCAAAGATTTAATCAAACAAACACCGCAACAAGTGGAAGACCGTGATCAACTGCGCCAACTGCTCGCACAAAATGAAGTCGGCGGCGTGTTTTTTACGACGATTCAGAAATTCGCCCTCAATGAGGAAGAAAGCCGCTTCCCTGTTTTAAATGAGCGCAGCAATATTATTGTGATCAGCGATGAGGCTCACCGCAGCCAATATGGCTTTACGCAAAAGCTGCATAACGGCAAGTTTCAGGCAGGCTACGCCCGCCATTTGCGCGATGCGCTGCCCAATGCTTCGTTTATCGGTTTTACCGGTACGCCGATTAGCCTAGAAGATAAGGACACGCAAGATGTGTTCGGACGTTATGTGTCCATTTATGACTTGCAAGATGCGGTAGAAGATGGCGCAACGGTGCCGATTGTGTATGAAGCGCGCCAAATCCGCTTAAACGAAAAAGAACACGGTGAGCTATTCAAAGAAATTGATGATTTGCTGGAAGAGGAGCAATCCCCTGCCCTGCGTTTACAGGAAAAATTGCTGGGTTCGCAAGCCCGCCTGGCCGATTTAGCCGCAGATTTTGTGCAACATTTTGCCAAACGCAATGAAGTCGTCGACAGCAAAGCAATGATGGTGGTTTCCAGCCGTCAGATTTGCGTGGACTTATACAATGAAATCATCAAACTGCGCCCTGAATGGCATTCGGACAATATTAACGAAGGGGCGATTAAAATTGTGATGACGGGTTCTGCTTCCGATGCGCCGGAAATGCAGAAACACGTTTACAGCAAACAGGAAAAACAAACGCTGGAACGCCGTTTTAAAGACCCAAACGACCCGCTGAAAGTGGTGATTGTGCGCGATATGTGGCTGACAGGCTTTGATGCGCCTTGCTGTAATACGATGTATATCGACAAGCCGATGCAAGGGCACAACCTGATGCAAGCCATCGCCCGAGTAAACCGTGTATTCCGCAATAAAAGCCGAGAAAATGGCGGCTTGATTGTGGATTATGTCGGTATTGCTGACAAGCTCAAAGAAGCCACCAAACAATATACTAACTCGCAAGGCAAGGGCAAGCTGACGGATAGCGTGATTGAAGTGTTCTTTAAAATGAAAGAGCATTTAGAGTTTGTCCGCATCCTGTTTGCAACGCCGGTTGAAGGGAAAACCTTTGATGTTCAGATTGCCTTAGAAAAAGATAATCCGAATGATCTTTTGATGGCGATTCGTTTTGCTGCTAACCATATTTTAAGCCTCGATCAATTACCGTTTGATGGCAAAGCACACGAGCAACATTGGTTTAATAAAAAAGAAACCGAGCCACGCAAAAAAGCCTTTTTGAAAGCGGCGGGATTGGTGAAAAAAGGCTATATGCTATGCGGCTCATTGGCTGAAGTTGAGCCATATAACCAAGAAATTGCTTTTTATGATGCCGTACGGGCAATTTTAACTAAACGTGAACAAAAAGGCACAGGTACAAATGAAAGACAGATTTTATTAAAAAAACTGGTCAATCAAGCCGTCTATTCTGAAGGCGTGATTGATTTATTTGATCTGCTAGAAAAACCACAACCTCAAATCAGTTTGCTTTCCGAAGAATTTTTACAAACTGTTAAAAATAGCCCAACTAAAAATTTATGGGTTACGGCAATGGAACGTTATTTAGCAAGTGAAATTAAAGTTAGATCAGGCACAAACCTAACATTGCAAAAAGATTTTGAACAGCGTTTGAAAGAAGCATTGAATCAATACCACAATCACAATTTGACTGTGGTAGAGATTTTGGACGAACTCTTTAAAATGAGCCAAGATTTCCAAGAACGTTTAGCATTAGGGAAAAAACTAGGATTAACCAAGGAAGAACTTGCCTTCTATGAAGCCCTATCTCAAAATCAAAGTGCAAAAGATTTGATGGGGGATGAAGTGCTTTCTAAACTGGCGAAAGAAATCACGGAAACACTTAGAAAATCGGTCACAATCGACTGGCAATACAAAGAAGCGGTACGGGCAAAAATGCGTATTCTCGTTAAACGCGCCCTACAACGCTACAAATACCCACCTGATCAGGCAGAAGGTGCGGTGGAGTATGTGTTGAAGCAAGCGGAAGAGATTGCGGATGAGTTGAGTGTTTGAGCAGTATAGCGGTCTGATTTAGCAGAACTTTTGTAGAATCAGACCGTTTGCAATAAGAGTTTGCTCCGCTCATCTATGCCGATTTTCAAGGTATCGAAATCCACTACGCTCTAAAAACTGTGCAAATTATGGCGTAAGTCATGTTGGATCGCAAAGAGAGCAGCGGGGCGTATTATCGGGAGAATTATCCAGAAAAAGTAAGAGAATTGTTTGGTAGAGAGTGAAACTTTAGATGAAAAATAGGGGCAGTTTGGTGAAAACGCAAATTCAGAGTACAATACGCCCGATTTTCCTTACTAAATAGAGAATTATGCAAGAAAAAGATCTTTCAACATTCAAGACGTTTAAGCGTTTATTCCCAACCATTAGCCAATATAAATGGGGCTTAATTGTTGGGGCTATAGCGTTGGTGCTCAATGCTTTGGTCGATTCAGGACTGATTTATCTGCTTAAACCGTTACTGGATGAGGGCTTTGGTCAAGCAGATCACGGCTTTTTAAAATTGATGGCGGTGTTAGTGGTGCTGTTCATTCTCGTGCGTGGTATCACAAACTATCTTGCGAGTTATTGTTTGGCTTGGGTGTCGGGCAAAGTGGTGATGACGCTTCGCCGCAATATTTTCCAGCATTTGATGTATATGCCTGTGAGCTATTTTGACCAAAATCCTGTTGGTCGTTCACTTTCACGTGTCACTTATGATACGGAAATGGTGGCAAATTCGTCTTCACACGTATTAGTTACGATTGTGCGCGAAGGCGTTTATTTGATCTCGCTTTTTGTGGTGATGATCTATACTAGTTGGCAACTTTCGGTTGTACTTTTCGTGCTTGCACCAATTATTGGTACGTTAATTGCCATTGTTTCTCGCCGTTTCCGTCAGTTAAGCCGCAACATTCAAAGTTCGATGGGCGATCTGACTGTAACCACAGAACAGATGCTCAAAGGGCACAAAGAGGTTATCTCTTTTGGTGGGCAGCAAGTTGAAAAAGAACGTTTTGAACGCGTGAGTAACGATATGCGTTTGAAAGGGATGAAAGTGATCTCTTCTGATGGGATTTCAGATGGTTTAGTGCAGCTTATTGCTTCTTTTGCATTGTCGGCAGTGCTTTATCTTTCGACTGTAAAAGGCTTAGATATTGAGGATTTAACTGCCGGTTCATTCACGGTAGTGTTCTCTTCAATGATGGCAATGTTGCGTCCGCTGAAATCACTGACGAATGTGAACTCACAGTTCCAACGAGGAATGGCGGCGTGTCAAACGCTGTTTGAATTTTTAGATTTACCGACAGAAGAAGATAAAGGCAAGGTTAAAATTGAGCGTGCCAAAGGCAATGTTGAGTTTAAAAATGTTTCTTTCACTTATGAAGGTAAAGAGACTCCAGCATTAAATCAGGTCTCATTTAGCATTCCTAAAGGTAAAACCGTGGCATTGGTAGGGCGTTCTGGTTCAGGTAAATCGACGATTGCCAACCTTTTAACCCGTTTTTATAACGTTGATTCAGGCGAGATTTTGCTTGATGGTGTGAATATTCAAGATTACACGTTAGCGAATTTACGTGAACAATGTTCGATTGTCTCGCAACAGGTGCATCTATTTAACGACACGATTGCTAATAATATTGCCTATGCGGCAACCGACAAATTCTCTCGTGAAGAGATTATTCAGGCAGCCAAAGCGGCACACGCAATGGAGTTTATCGAAAAATTGGATGATGGTTTAGATACCGTTATTGGCGAAAATGGGGCGAGTCTTTCAGGCGGACAACGCCAGCGTTTAGCAATTGCTCGTGCTTTATTGCGTAATTCGCCAGTATTAGTATTGGATGAAGCGACTTCTGCATTAGATACCGAATCAGAACGCGCAATTCAATCTGCCTTGGCTGAGTTGCAAAAAGACAAAACCGTGCTTGTGATTGCACACCGTTTATCAACAATTGAAAAAGCGGATGAAATTTTGGTGGTCGATCAGGGTAAGATTGTCGAACGTGGCTCGCATAGCGAATTGATGGCACTTGATGGTGCTTATAAGCAACTTCATAAATTGCAATTTGGGGCGTAAGGAAGTTGCTTATCTAAACTAAAAGGCATATAGGAAAAAAGAAAACCTCGCAAATCATTTAGATTGCGAGGTTTTTTCTATGGATTAAGCGAAAAAGATTTATCTGTTGTGCTATAACGAATGCCTGAATGTGAGCCTTCCGCACCGTTAAAATAGATATTTTTCGATTGAGAGCAAGCTGTGATTGCCAACACGCTTACTAAAAGTAATACTATTTTTTTCATAAGACCGCCTATAAAGTAAAAGAAGTCGCCATTATAAAGCGTTCCGAGCATTTTGTAAAAATGGGTTGTAAAGCAAAAAATCCCGATAAATTGCCCGCTTGATTGTGGTAAGATACCTCACATTTTTACAGTATTAAAAAAGGAAACGTATGAGCAAACAAGGCAAACCTTTTATTCTGCATAGTCCATTTAGCCCCTCTGGCGATCAGCCTTCTGCAATTGAAAAATTAACCGAAGGGCTAAATGATGGCTTGGCACATCAAACCTTATTAGGTGTAACGGGTTCAGGCAAAACCTTTACTATTGCCAACGTAATTGCCCAGTTGAACCGCCCCGCAATGTTGCTTGCACCGAATAAAACCCTTGCCGCTCAGCTTTATGCAGAAATGAAAGCCTTTTTCCCCGAAAATGCGGTGGAATACTTTGTTTCTTACTACGATTATTACCAGCCAGAAGCTTATGTCCCAAGCAGCGATACTTTTATCGAAAAAGATGCTTCGATCAACGAACAGATTGAGCAGATGCGACTTTCTGCAACCAAATCTTTCCTTGAACGTCGCGATACTATTGTAGTGGCTTCCGTTTCCGCTATTTACGGCTTGGGAGATGTAGGAGCTTATATGCAGATGATGCTGCATCTGCAAGTGGGCGATATTATCGACCAACGCACTATTCTTTCTCGTCTTGCTGAGTTGCAATATACTCGCAATGACCAAGCGTTCCAGCGTTCTACCTTCCGCGTTCGTGGTGAGGTAATTGATATTTTCCCTGCGGAATCAGACGAAGTCGCTTTACGCGTGGAGCTGTTTGACGACGAGATCGAAAATCTTTCCCTGTTCGATCCGCTCACGGGGCATAGCTTGGGGCGTGTGCCGCGTTACACCATCTACCCGAAAACTCACTATGTAACGCCTCGAGAGCGCATTTTAGAAGCGATTGAGCAGATCAAAGTAGAGTTAGTGGAACGTCGCGAATATTTCATCAAAGAGAATAAATTGCTGGAAGAGCAGCGCATTACCCAGCGCACCCAGTTTGATATCGAAATGATGAATGAACTCGGTTATTGCTCAGGTATTGAAAACTACTCCCGATATCTCTCGGGTAGAAAAGAGGGCGAACCACCACCGACCTTGTTTGATTATATGCCAGCAGATGGTATTTTGGTGATTGATGAATCGCACGTTACTGTGCCACAAATTGGCGGTATGTATCGTGGCGACCGAGCACGAAAAGAGACGCTTGTGCAATACGGTTTCCGCTTACCTTCGGCACTGGATAACCGCCCGCTCAAATTTGAAGAGTTTGAACAGCTGTCTCCACAAACTATTTACGTTTCTGCGACTCCAGGGGCTTATGAATTAGAGAAAAACCCTGATGTGGTGGATCAAGTGGTGCGTCCAACAGGCTTACTAGACCCGATTATTGAAGTGCGCCCAGTAGCAACCCAAGTAGACGATTTACTTTCCGAAATTCACAAACGAGTAGCGGTGGACGAACGAGTTTTGGTTACCACGCTCACCAAAAAAATGGCGGAAGATTTAACCGATTATTTAGACGAACACGGCGTACGTGTGCGTTATTTGCATAGCGATATCGACACCGTTGAGCGGGTAGAAATTATTCACGATTTGCGAATGGGGATGTTCGACGTGTTGGTCGGCATCAACTTATTGCGCGAAGGCTTGGATATGCCCGAAGTCTCGCTGGTGGCGATTTTAGATGCCGACAAAGAGGGCTTCTTACGCTCCGAACGTTCGCTTATCCAAACCATCGGACGTGCCGCACGTAACCTCAACGGCAAAGCGATTCTCTACGGCGACCGCATCACCAATTCAATGCAAAAAGCGATTACCGAAACTGAACGCCGCCGTGAGAAACAGATGAAATACAACGAAGAACGTGGCATCGTTCCACAAGCATTAAACAAAAAAGTTGGAGAATTGCTCGACATCGGTCAAACCGACAAACCAAAACGCGGCAAAAAATCTGCAAAAGTTTCCGAAAATTCCACCGCTTCCTACACACCTAAATCGCGTAAGGAACTGGAAAAAGAACTTAAACATCTCGAACAACAAATGCGAGATTTCGCGAAGGATCTGGAATTTGAAAAAGCGGCAGCGGTGAGGGATAAGATTGGGCAGTTGAAGGGGCATTTGTTAGAGGTTTAGCTCATTTTTGCTTTTCAAGCAGTCGATTTCTCTTATTTTTTGCAAATAGCAAAGAAATCCGACCAACTTTCATTTTGAAAGCAGATGAAATTTTGCTCCAAGCGTGCTATTGTCCTAGATCTATCTATGCAAACAATATCGTTCTTAAAGGAGAAAATAATGAAAAACGTATTGTCTATTCAATCGCACGTTGTTTATGGTTATGCAGGCAATAAAGCCGCGGTGTTTCCGATGCAGTTGCTTGGGGTGGATGTTTGGGCGTTGAACACGGTGCAATTTTCCAACCACACTCAATATGGTAAATGGAAAGGAATGGTGATTCCTAAAGAACAAATTGGCGAAATTACGAAAGGGATTGATGAGATTGATGCACTGCACGAATGTGATGCGATTTTATCGGGCTATATTGGTGCAGCAGAGCAGGGTGCTGAAATCTTAAAAGCGGTTGAGAAAATTAAAGCGAAAAATTCGAATGCGGTGTATTTTTGCGATCCTGTGATGGGGCATCCTGACAAAGGTTGCATTGTTGCCCCTGGTGTGGCGGAATTTTTGCGTGATGAAGCGATGGCAAAAGCCGATTTAATTGCCCCAAACTTGGTGGAATTGCGAGAGCTTACGGGCTTACCTGTAGAAAACTTTGCTCAAGCAGTTGAAGCAACCAAAGCGATTTTAACAAAAGGGCCGAAACGTGTGTTGGTGAAACACTTAAGCAAAGTAGGGCAAGACCCTAACCAGTTTGAAATGTTACTCGCAACTGAAGCAGGGATTTGGCATATCCGCCGACCATTGCACGAATTTGTTGGTCGTGATCCTGTAGGCGTAGGAGATTTAACAAGCGGTCTATTTTTAGCAAATTTGCTCAATGGTAAATCAGATTTAGAGGCCTTCGAGCATACGGCAAATGCGGTAAATGATGTAATGAGTGTTACACAACAAAGCGGAAAATATGAGTTACAAATTATTGCAGCAAGAGAGTGGATTGTGAGTCCGAAAAGCCAGTATAAAGCGGTGAAAATAGCGTAATACTCTAAATTATAAAGAGGTCAATTGCTTTCGTAGTTTTAATTTACAAACTTTTGAAAGCAATTTACCGTTTTAATTATCAAAGAGATTTTTATGCCCACCCTCCACGTTTACGACGTGGTGCAAGATATGGCAATATTAAACCTAAAATTAAGCCTACCACTAAAACAGAGCCACCATAAATAAAATATTGAATGGCGATAGTGCGTTTCTCGCTATCTTGCATGGTTTCTAAACTACGATTTTTATTTTTTAGAATTTCCATTTCACGTTTAAGTTGTGCATTTTCAGCAAGTAAATCACTTGTCTGCTTTTGCGATTCGTTGCTACGGCGTTGTATTTCAACTGTGCGTTGTTGCCAGTCACTATCAATTTTAGCCAGTCTGCCGTTTAAATCTTGAACTTGTTGTTGTAGTTGAGGGATTAACTCTTTCGGGCTTGCGGTTTGTGAAACTTCAGATGCAAGTACCCAGCCTTCACGATTACGGCTGTCACGAATTAACACAAAGCGTTCCTTGCGATCTAGCACCGTGATTTTCTCTCCTGCTTGAATACTGCCTGAAATTTTGAATTGATCTCCAGCACCTTTACGCATATAAGTACTGAGGTTTTCGGTGATGTAATCTGAAGAAAAGGCAGGAAGCGAGCAGCTTAGTAGTAGTGAAGAGAGAAGTGCTTTGTGTAATTTTTTTGACATAGAAAATCCTTATAGAAAATTTTTATTTCTAAACTATTTCTGTTCGACTTCCATTTTCGGAAATGGTTTAGAAATAAAATTAAAAGGGCGAAATTGAATTCCACCCTAATAAAATTAATGGAAAATTGTGTGCAAGAGGTAGTAAATAATAATTGAAAGTACCGCACCTGCTGGCAAGGTAACAAACCACGACGCAACGATATTACGGATAATACCTAAGTTGATTGCCGCAATACCACGAGCGAAGCCAACACCTAGAATTGCACCTACTAAGGTTTGTGTCGTTGAAATTGGTAAACCCGTACCAGATGCAAGAACTACGGTAACAGCACAAGCAAATTGAGCTGCGAAACCACGGCTTGGCGTAAGTTCAGTAATACCTGTTCCCACTGTTGCCATAACCGATTTACCCATTACCGCCAAACCTATGCCCATACCAACAGCACCGAGTGGTAATACCCAAGGCGCCATACCAACAGAGCTTTGAAGTTGTCCGCCACTTGTTACGATAGATTCAACTGCCGCTAATGGACCAATTGCGTTAGCTACATCGTTTGAACCGTGTGCGAAAGCCATTGCACAAGCGGTTAAAAGCATCAAAATACTAAATATTTTTTCAACGCCACCGAATCCGCTTTTATCTTTCACTTTATTCTCAAAAGCTTGGCTGCGGAAATAAACAGCACCGATTAAACCCGCAATAAGCGATAAGCCCAGTGAAATACCAAAAGTTTGCCAGTTAGTTAAGTTAAGACCAACGTGTTTTAAACCTTTTGAGATCGTTACAATACAAAGAATAAAAATGGTAACAGCCATATAGAATGGACCATATTTCTTCGCTTGTTTGAACGGTTCTGAGCGGTTAAAAATCAATTTTTGTGAGTTCACGAAAATCACGAAAGCGATAATTCCAGCGAGAACAGGAGTAATGAACCAACTACCTACAATCCCGGTTAGTTGTCCCCATTGAATTGAGCTAGCGCCAACGGTAACTAAAGCAAAACCAATTACAGCACCAATAATAGTGTGCGTGCCTGAAACAGGCCAGCCCATTTTAGTTGCAACAATTAGCCAAACACCTGCTGCACAAAGAGAAGACATCATCCCTAGAACTAAAATTTCTGGCGTATCCGTAAAAGCATCTGCTTGAATAATACCACTTTTAATGGTATCAGCTACTTCACCACCTGCAAGATAAGCCCCTGCAAGTTCGAAAACCATTGCGATAATAATTGCTTGTTTTATGGTGATTGTACCTGAACCTACTGAAGTTCCCATTGCATTTGATACATCATTTGCACCAATACCAAACGCCATTAAGAATCCTAAAACAGCTGTAACAATCACTAAAATTGAGCCGTATTCTTGTAAAAGTTCCATCAGCTGTCTCCTACGCTTTTGCAAGCATCAGTTCGATTCTCGAACCAATACGCTGAGCTTGATCTGCTAAGATGCTGATTCGCTCAATACATTTATATAAAAACATTACATCAATTGGGTTTAATTCCGACTCTAAGCCGAAAAGTGTACGACGTAGTGCGATTTGAAGTTGATCAGTATCATCTTCAATTTTGTCTAGCTCTAAGATCATTTCGTTCACGAAACGACGCTCACGGCCACGGAAGCCCGTTTCAAGTAACTCATCCAGTTCGCCTAATACTTTACGTACTTGGCGACAAGAATCGAGACTACGGAAGATAAATTGGCGGAATGCAGGCTGCATAATTTCTGGCACTTCCAAGTGACGGCCAATAACTCGGGTTGCGATATCTTTTGAGTAGTTTGCTAATTTATCCAGTTGTGTAACTATTTCTAATAGATCCGAGCGTTCAACAGGGAGGAATAATCCGCGAGGTAATTTCAAGCGAATTTCACGTTTGAGCAAATCGGCATCACGTTCTAATTCCACAATGTGGTTTCGAATGTCTTCTGCCGTATCCCAATCATGATTGAAAGAAGCTTCAAAGAAGGGTTCTAACTGCTCGCTGCATTCAGTTACTTTTACAGAGAGCTGTTTGAGAGGTTTGAGTGGCGATTGTGCGAATAAACCTAAAATGTTATTCATTGCCATAAAATTTCTCCATTAGAATGAATTTAAAATGATCTTGCTATGAAAAGTAGACAAAATCGCCTATATTTTACTTAATTTTATTGGAAAGATCACGGGGTAATTGTGGTAGGGGGGTATGCAAGCGGTTAAATTTTGCAAAAGTTTTGGTGAATTTAACCGCTAAATGATCTGCACCCCAAAATCTGGACACCGGCTTTGAGATTCAAACCAAAATTGGTTCACATTGACTTCAAACGTGTGTAATTTGTATTAATACGGTTTACGTAAGTTAAAAAAGCTCGTCAAATTTGGCGAGCTTTTTTGCATTTATATAGGTAGTTTTTTAAAGATAGGATGTCATATATAAAGAATTGTAAACATCTGTAAAATTGCTCGACTTATACGCATTCTATTGATACTATCGGCGCAGGATTTTTTATCTTCAAAGCTGTTTATTGTAAATGTACAGCTTTGATTTTTTTTACAACCTTTTAATATAAGGAAAAATTTTATGAACAAAATTTTCCGTGTGATCTGGAATCACGCAACGCAATCTTGGGTAGCGGTTTCTGAACTTGCTTCAGCAAAGGGCAAAACTAAATCAAAAACAATTTCAAAATTAGTAGCAGTTTCGTTAGTAACCTGTTCTTCTCTTATGGCTGAACATGCGATGGCTGCTACTTATATTAATCAAGATAAAGTTAGCACTACAATTGCGGATCCAATTAAACAAATTGCAATATTGCAAGGATCTTCTCAGGCTGCGAAAAATTCAGACAGTACTATCCTTATTAGTAATAATCCTCTTGTTCGCGCAGGTTCTGTGAAGATTGGTTTTGATATTGCTGATAATCAAGATGGTAATACTGGAGATACGTTAATTGGTAACCGTATCTCTGCTGGTGGACAGGGTGGTAAAGACTCAATGGCTACCGCTGTTGGTTATGGTGCTCAAGTAGCAGGGCCGGCTGTATCTTTAGGTATTGGTGCACGAGCTGATATTAATGATAATAAAGGTTGGAAGGCTGTACATAATAGTGGTGTTGCTATAGGTGCTTTTTCTTCAATCGGGGGTAATAGAGATGGTGGGGTTGCAATAGGAGCTATTGCTCAGGCTGATACTCATGGGTCAATTGCTATCGGACAATTATCAGGTGCATATCGCGAGTTTTTTGATCGTGATGCTACATCGCAAAAGCTAGGAACTGTTTATAGAAATTCTGAGTCAAATGCTGACTCGACAATTTCTATTGGTAAAGAGGCTGGTGCTCGAGCAACAAGTAGCATTGCTTTAGGTCATGGCGCTACTACTTCTACTATAGGTTCGAATACGATTGCATTTGGTACAAACAGCGTTGCAATTAAGAACAATTCAATAGCATTAGGTAATAATGCAGTTGCAGGTGGATATTTAGACTCTGATAAAACCGGTATCAATTCTAAATTGAATAATCTTAAAAGTGATCTTGCTAAAGCTGAAACAACCTTAACTAAAGAGGAGGAGAATCTAAAAACAACAGATACTCCAGAGCAGAAATTTAGAGTCGCTAGTGCAACTGCAGCGGTTGCTCGTTTGAATTTAGCTATAAAACGTTTGGAAAAAGATCTAGGATACTCTGCCTCAGGAAAAGACGCTACTACCGACGCAATTGCCATTGGTAATGCGTCAAAAGCAACAAACGAAAGTGCTCTTGCGTTTGGTAATAGAGCTAACGCAACAGGTAAGGCATCTATTGCGCAAGGTAAAGAGACACAAGCAACGGCTGAAAACGCTATCGCAGTGGGTACTAGCTCAAATGTAAGCGGTGCAAACTCCGTAGCATTGGGTGCGAATATTACTAAATTAACAACAGAAAATTCAGTTGTATTGGGTGCTAACTCAACAGAAGTTGTTGGAGCAACAGGTGCATCTCATGCAGTTCAAACTGTAAATGATGCAACAGTTCGTACTATTGCTGGTCCTAACTTTACTTATTCTGGTTTTGTTGGGAAACCTGCTGATGTTGGTCACTATGTAAGTATTGGTCAAGCAGGTAAAGAGCGCCAAATTAAAAATTTAGCCGCAGGTGCTGTTGACGAAAATTCTACAGATGCAATCAATGGTTCTCAGTTATATGCGTTGATGGCTCGTGTTGAAAATAAACAAGAGCCAGTGGTTTATACCAATAAAGCTGGTGACAAGTTGGTTAAAGTTGGCGATAAATTCTATAAAACAACTGACTTAAATGATAAAGGTCAACCAAACAATGTAAATCAAAACGTGCCAAATGATGATGTAATTGCCTCAATGAATAATGCTGGTAATAACACTACAACCCCTATGGCATTGGCTAATATCGCTGGTAACTTACCTGGTGCAAAAAAAGGCTCTACTGCCCCTACAACTTCAGGTAAATTACCAGAGGGAGCCGATGCACCTAATACCTCAAATGCGGCAACTGTGGGCGACGTGTTGAATGCCGGTTGGAACTTAACAGAAAACAATAAAGCACGTGATTTTGTTAAACCTTATGACACCGTAGATTTTATTGATGGTAAAGGCACTAGCGTTAATGTCACTACAGATACTGATGGTAAAGTAAGTCATATTAAATATGACGTTAAAGCAGCAGACAATAGTATTACTGTGGATGATAATGGTATTAAAGTAAACACAGGTAGTATAACACCTGTAACCAAAGATGAGGGTGATAAAAAGTCTGGTCAGGTCGCCCCTAATAAAGGTGATGAAAATAAAGTTGCAAGTGTAGGCGATGTTGCAAATGCAATTAATAATGCATTCTGGAAAGCAACTGGTGCTACGGATGGCGGCGAATTCGCTGACGGCAATAAAACAACAGAAGAAGCTGTAAAAGCTGGCGATAAAGTCACATTTAAAGCTGGTAAAAACATCAAGTTAAAACAAGATGGTAAAAACTTTACTTATTCTTTAAACCCTGAGCTAACCGATATTACAAGCATTGGTGGAAATGGAACCACTATGACTTTTAAACCTGAAGGTGTCAGCTTAGGCGGAAGCAGTATTACTGATTTAAAACCTAACTTACCTAAGGTAAATGATGAAGATAGAACAGTTACCATGCCAGATGGAACTGTGGTTGATGCAGCACCGGAAAATGTGACTAAAGCACCAATGACAGCAGATGATGCAGCGGATATGGTAAAAAATGCAGGAAATAATGCAGCGACCGTATCTGATGTGTTGAATGCAGGTTGGAATTTACAAAACAATGGTGAAGCGAAGGATTTTGTAAAACCTTATGACACTGTAAACTTTGTAGATGGCAAAGGTACTAAAGCAGTTGTTGAATCAGATAATGAAACCAGCAATGTAACGTTTAATGTTGATACTGTTGACATGACTTCAAACCCAAATGGTACAGTTGAGAACCCGATGGGTGATAATGCTAAACAGTTATTAGACGATTTAGCAGCAGCGAAAAAAGCAGTAGCAGACAATCCTGATGATGAAGCAGCAAAAGCAAAACTTAAAGATGCGGAAGATGCTGTAAATAAAGCAGGTGGCAACAAAATTGCAACGGCACAAAACGTCGCTAACATGATTAACAACTCAGGCTTTACATTAAAAGCAGATGAAACAGATGGTAAAAATGAAACCACTGATGCAACTCTTAAGAAAGATGGAGAGTTAATTAAACCAGGTTCAACAGTAACGATGAAAGCGGGTAAAAACATGACCGTTAAGCATGAAGCAAACGGCAATATTACCTATGCAACAAAAGACGATGTTGAATTTAATACAGTAAAAGTTGGTGATAATAAAGATGGTAAATCACCAGTTGAGTTTAAAACAGAAGCGGCTAAGCCAGCGACTAACAATGTTGCTGGAAAACAACCAACAACTGCGTTAAATGTAACCTCTGCTGATGGTAAACCTACTCAAATTACAGGTGTTGCTTCATCATTAAATAAAGCGCCAGTAACAACTGCACCAAATGTTAATTTAGTTGACTTAAATTCTCCGAATGTGAATTCAAATGCTGCTGCGACAGTGGGTGATTTACAAAATATGGGCTGGGTTGTTTCAACTAAAGATGGCAATGGGTATATTGCTGATGTGAAGAACGCAAATCATGTTGATTTTAAAGCTGGTCCAGGTATTTCTGTAACAGGTAAAACAACTGACGATGGTATTCGCGAAATTACTATTGGTGTTAAAGATGGTGAAGTAGTTAAACCAAATCAATTTACAGCTAAAGTAAATGGAGTAGATACACCAGTAACCAAAGTAGGAGATGAATATTACAATACAGCTGATATCGATCCAAAAACAGGAAAAGCGAAAGCTGGTGTAAACCCAGTGACTCCTGATGCAGGAACTACACCGACTAATGCAGGTGATGGCTATGTAACAGGTAATAAAGTTGCAACCGCGATTCAAAAATCTGGTTTTGTTGTCGGTAAGCAAACAGAAACATTATCTGCTGCAGACTTCAAAGATAAAGATGAAAAAGTGAATCCTAATGATGAACTTCGTTTTGCAGACGGCAACAACACAAAAGTGAAGTTAGCAACGAAAGAGTCTATTGATAAAGATGGCAATAAAGTAACCACGACAACAGTAAAAGTGGATGTAACAGGCTTACCAGTTCAATATACTGATAAGAATGGTACACCAGTGACTAAAGTGGGTGATAAATACTTCACGGTTGATGATAAAGGTAACCCAACTACAACAGAAGTAGCCCCTGCGGACTTAACAACGAATATGGTTAATCCTGCAGCTGCACCGAATGAAATTGGTGGACCAACGACATTAGGTAATGTGAAATCTAATCTTCCATCTGTAAATGATGAAGATAGAACAGTTACCATGCCAGATGGAACAGTGGTTGATGCCGCACCGGAAAATGTGACTAAAGCACCAATGACAGCAGAAGAAGCAGCGGATATGGTAAAAAATGCAGGAAATAATGCAGCGACCGTATCTGATGTGTTGAATGCAGGTTGGAATTTACAAAACAATGGTGAAGCGAAGGATTTTGTAAAACCTTATGACACTGTAAACTTTGTAGATGGCAAAGGTACCAAAGCTGTGGTAGAAACCACACCAAACGGTACAACAAGTAACGTGAAGTTTGACATTGATACTGGTAAGATTACCAATAATGATGATGGTAGCGTTCAAGGCCCAGTTGTGACACCAGAAATGACTAAAGCGTTAGAAGATGCTACAAATGCATTAAATAGCTTACCGGCGAGTGCTCCGGCTTCGGTTCGTAAGGCTGCTGAACAAGCAGTTGCAGATGCGGCAAATAATATTGCAAATGTTGCAAATAAAGTGGCGACTGTACAAGATGTAGCAAATGCAATTAACAAGTCAGGCTTTACATTAACCACTTCAGCAAATGGTGGTGAGAAAATTTCAGGTACGCCAGAAAAGATCAATCCAGGCAAAAAAGTTGAAATGGTTGCAGGTAAAAATATGACCGTGAAACAAGAGTCTAATGGTAAAGTGACTTACGCAACTGCTTCTAATGTAACCTTTGACAGTGTTCAATTCGGTGATAATGGTCCTAAGATTACTAACAATGGTGGAAATATCAATGTTGGTACAGCGACAGGCGCACCGACTAAGATTACAGGCGTAGCACCAGGTGAAATTTCAGCAACTTCTAAAGATGCTATAAATGGTAGCCAGTTACATGCAGTTGCTTCAAACTTGAACAACAAGATCAACAAAGTTGGAAAACGTGGTGATGCAGGTACTGCAAGTGCATTGGCAGCGGCGAATATTCCGCAGGCTTATATACCAGGTAAGAGCTTAGTTGGTATTGCAGCGGGTAGCTACCAAGGTCAAAATGGTCTTGCAGTAGGTATGTCTCGTATCTCTGATAATGGTAAGATCATCATTCGTTTATCTGGTACGGCAAATAGCCAAGGTAAAACTGGCGTTGCAGCTGGCGTGGGTTACCAATGGTAATCAGCTGATAGCAAAAACATAATGAAAAAACACCGCACTTTGCGGTGTTTTTTTTATTTAGGGAGGACGTAGATTTATCCTAAATACCATACCATCTTAGCCACGTTTTAAGTTGTTCTTTTACTGCTCTAAAGTTAAACCGAAATTCACATTTCTTTAAGAATAAAGGAAAGCTTTTCTGCTACACATTGCCCTTGTTTTCCTCCGCGATGAGCGCCAATACTTGCTAATCTACATTCGTCCCAATGAGAAAGTATTTGAAAGGTTATTTTGATAGAGAAGTAGATGAAATTTATAGTAAAAGACCGCACTTTTAAAGTGATCTGCACCCCAAAACCTGGACACCTAATTTGAGGTGCAGATTATGTCCTACTCTTATCAATTTCGTTTGAAAATTATCAAACTCGTCACTGAACAGGATTATGGTATCCGTGAGGTGGCTAAACTTCATCAAATTTCCCACGCTCTCATCATTATTACAACCAAAAACGAATTAAACTTGGTTTAAAAGGATTGAGCCCAGTACAATACCGAGCTCAATATTTAAGTTAACTAACCTGTCCAACTTTTTAGGGGCAGATCAAAATTGAGATAAGAAGGTTAAATGCATCAAATATGATGAACCACTAACCTTTTCCCTTGATGTTCCAAGACTTCAGCATCTAAACCAAATACGCTTTTTAAATGCTCGGTTATTATTATTTCTTCAGGCGTGCCTGTCATCACAATTTCTCCGTTTTTCATCGCTACAATTGTGTCAGCATAAGCCGCTGCCATATTGATGTCATGCACCACCATCACGGTGGTGAGAGCTAACTCATCGGTTAGTTTTCTCAACAATCGCATCAACTCACGGGCGTGAAACATATCCAGATTATTAAGTGGTTCGTCCAGCAGGACGTGATTAGTTTTCTGGCAAAATGTCATCGCAATCAACGCTCGCTGGCGTTGCCCGCCAGAAAGTTCGTTTAGAAAACGATTTGCCAGAGGTTTAAGCTCAAAACGCACTAAGGCTTCATCAACAATCTCTTGATCAAGCGGTCGAATTTTGCCTTGATGATGCGGGTAGCGCCCAAACATCAACAAATCTTGCACGGTGATACGGCTGTGGATCACGTTATCTTGCGTAAGAATCGCCAAATTTTGGGCGATGGTGCGAGAATGAGTTGTAGCAATATCGTAACTGTCTAACAAAATTTGACCGTGTTGAATAGGGTTCAAACGGGCTATGAGTGAAAGCAGGGTAGATTTCCCCGCGCCATTTGCCCCCACAAGAGCAGTAATGCCCCCGTTCGGAATGGTGAGGTTAATGTTTTTTAAAATCGGACTTTGTCCGATATGATGGGAAAGATTTTTAACTTCGATCATTTTTGTTTTTTTAACATTAAATAGATAAATACAATTCCGCCAGTAAATTCTATTACGACACTTAACACGCCTTGTAGTTTGAAGAGTTGTTCAAACACAGCTTGCCCTAATACCAGCGTGATAGCGGAGATGATGAACGTGAGCGGAATGCGGACGGAATGTTGCATGGTTGGACTAACGGCATTTACTATAGCACAAACCAATAATCCCAAGAAAAGGATTGGTCCCACCAAAGCTGTTGAAACAGAAACCAGCAAGGCACAGCAAATTAATAGTTGATGTGAAAAGCGGTTGTAGTTGATGCCTAAGCCGATAGCCTTGTGTTTGCCGAGCATTAAGACATCAAGTTTATGGCGTTGTGTCCAGATCCAGGTAGCCGTAATCACAGCAATTGCAATGCCAATCGTAAGAAGTGTTGGGTTAGCATTATTAAAGCTCGCAAATGAGGAGCTTTGTGCAACGGCAAATTCTTCAGGATCGATCATACGCTGCAATAAATTATTGGCACTGCGGAAGAACACGCCAAATATGACACCGATGAGTAACATGCGTGCGATGTCGGCATTATCTCGGGTAAGCGTGCGGAATAGCAACAATGCCGCTCCGAGCATCAATAGTGTTTCAAAGGCAAATTTTCCGCTGATGTTTAATTGAGTAAATCCCACACCGCCAATTAAAAAGACAAGCAAGGTTTGAATCAGCAGATAGAGTGAGTCAAAACCTAAAATACTCGGTGTTAAAATTGGGTTGTTCGTTAAGGTTTGGAAAAGTAATGTTGAAACGCCGATCGTGTAAGCGATGGTGAGTAACAACAACAATTTTTTGCCACGAAATGGCAGAATAAAATCCCAATTGCCATTGCTGTTAAACAGCATAAAAAATAGACCGCTTGCAAGCAAAATCAGGCTTGAGATGAGCAAAATACGAGAAGACTTCATCATTTTTTCCCCTTAAAAAGTAGATAGAGGAAAAGCACCGTACCGACAATACCGAAAATGGTTGAAATCGGTACTTCAAACGGCTCATTTACCACGCGACCTAAAATATCACAGACTAAGATCAAATTCGCTCCAAGCAATACCACCGCTGGCAAGTTTTGACGAAGGCGATCGCCTGCTAGACGAGAAACGATATTCGGTACGACCAAACCAATAAACGGAATTTGCCCAACTGTAACGACAATCACTGCGGTAATCATTGCCACGATAATTAGAGCTATCCATGTCATTTGGTGGTAATTAATCCCAAGACTAGTACTGATATTCTGCCCAAGCCCTGCAATACTTAGTTGATCTGCAAGAATATAGATGATTATGGCTAAGCCCGCTGTAAGCCAAAGTAACTCATAGCGTCCTGCGAGTATGCCAGAAAAATCCCCCGCAAACCAGACAGAAAGAAGTTGCAAACTGTCGGTTTCGTAGGCAATAAAAGTCGTTACCGCTTCAATAATATTACCGAAAATAATCCCAACTAGTGGCAACATCAGTTTTTGATGAGGCGGAAGGTTACGCATCAACAGCATAAAAATTGCCATACCAATGAGAGCAGTAACGGTGGCAAAAGACATCTTAAACAGCAATGGAGTCGCAGGGAAAAGCAGGGTTGCGATCAAAATGCCAACGGCTGCACTTTGACTTGCCCCAATCATGCTTGGTTCGATAAAACGATTCTTAAGCACAATTTGCAATACCATTCCTGCTACGCTTAATGTTGCTCCAACAAGGATGACTGCAAGAGTGCGAGGAAGGCGGCTAATAAAGAAAAGTTGTGATTGCTCAGGCTGGCTAAACAATTCGCCCCAATGAAAATCCGCTACCCCCACGGACATGCTGAGGGGGCAGAGGATTAAAAGTAAGAAAAGATTAAAAAATGTGAGCTTCTGCATTATTTAGAGAAGGCTTGTTTGATATTGTTAAGGTCTAAACGCATTTGCTCTACGCTGCCTGCAGCAAGATAAGCAGAGCTGCTGAGATAAATAATGTGCCCGTTTTTCCACGCTTTAGTTTGGTGAACTAATTCGTTATCTAGCACTTCTTGGGCTGTTTTGCCTTCTTCACCAATTGCTGCGGTGCGGTCTAACACGAATAACCAATCTGGGTTTACTTTTTGTAAGTATTCAAATGAAATTGGCGTACCGTGATTTGCCCCTTTGGTGTTCACTTCAAATTTTGCTTCAGGAATATCAAGGGCAGAGTGAACCCAACCTAAGCGACCTACAGGACCAAATGCAGACATTTTGCCGCCGTTAACAAGCACAATTAAGCCATTTCCTTTACCTTTTACCGCTTCTTTGGTTTCAGCGATTAAGGTTTCAAGCTCCGCTTTTAATTTTGCCGCTTCAGCTTCTTTATTGAATAATTTACCGTAGTTTTCGATGTTGTTTAAACCACCTTGTAAAGTGTTCACTTCTTTCGGTGTAGTGACATCAATCGTCGTTGCAATATTTTTCAACTCATCCACTTTTTTCGCCGCACGACTACCGACGATAATTAAATCAGGTTTTAAGCCGTTTAATGCTTCGTAATTTGGCTCAAAAACAGTACCGATATTTACCGCTTTTTCTGTCGCTGGTTTTAAATATGGTAAGGTACGAGCCACATCAGGACTACCTGCAACAGGTACGCCTAAATGTGCAAGCGTATCAATTGCTGCGGCTTCAAATACGGCAAGTTTGGTTGGTGTTTGAGTGAAAGTAACATCACCACGAGCGGTCGGAATGGTCACATCTTTTGCAAATGAAACTGAAGAGCATGATACCGCAAGGGCTAAAGTAAGGAGTGTTTTTTTGAACATAAGAAATTCCTATTAAAAGCTAATCAATGGAACAGAAGATTTATTGAAAATAATTCTCAAAAGCGTGCTAATCTTACCTGAGAATAGTTGAAATAGGAAGATAAGAAATGAAAAAACGGCAAGATTTTTGCAAAATTTGCAAGAAATCTTACCGCTTGAAAAGGGATTACCTAAATAGTGGTGTCAATTATTTTACACGTGAAACGTATTCGCCAGAGCGAGTATCTACGCGGATAACTTCACCGATTTGAACGAATAATGGCACACGAACAACCGCACCTGTGCTTAATGTTGCTGGTTTACCGCCAGTACCTGCTGTATCACCTTTTAAGCCTGGGTCTGTGTCTGTTACTTCTAATTCTACGAAGTTTGGCGGAGTTACAGAGATCGCAGAGCCGTTCCATAATGTGATGATACATTCTGCTTGGTCAACTAACCATTTGTCGTTGTCACCTAATGCTTTTGCATCTACAGAAATTTGCTCGAAAGTTTCTGGGTGCATAAAGTACCAGAAATCTTCATCTTTATAAGAGTATGTGTAGTTGTAATCAACAACGTCTGCAGCTTCAACAGTTGAACCTGATTTGAAGTTGATTTCTAATACTTTGCCTGAAATCAATTTACGGATTTTAGTACGTGTAAAGGCTTGACCTTTACCTGGTTTTACGAATTCATTTTCAACGATTACGCAAGGTTCGCCATCTTGGATAAATTTTAAACCTGGTTTGAAATCAGTAGTGCTATAGTTAGCCATGGTTTCCTCAATGTTTACAAAAAGTTAACAAAATTGAACAACCCGCTATTGGGTTTGTCAAAAAGACCCCATATAATACCGCAAATATTCGAAGATCTCTAAATTTTTTTACGGTATAATCCAAAATTCTTTAAAAAAGGATGGAAAATGAAAAAACTTATTACTCTTTCAACAATTTTAGCGTTATCTGTAGCATCTGTTGTCGAAGCAAAAGGGATGCGTTCTTCTCGCTCTGTTTCTGGTCGCACGATTAGTGCACCTACACAGCCAATGAAAATGAACTCACAACAAAGAACAAATACGCAGCAACAAACACAACGCGATGCGACTTTCGATAACACGCGTGCTGCTCAAACCGCTCAAGCACAGCAAGCAGGTGGCAATCGTTTAGCGAGCTTTGCAACAGGGGCAGCAGCAGGTTATGTGTTAAGTGAAATGCTTACGCCATCAGCGGCACAAGCGAATCAAACCACTCAGCAGGTTGCTCAGCCAACCGCGGGCACTACACAAGCGGTAGAAAAAACAGCAGATGTTGCAAACGCTCAAGTGACTCAATTTAAGAGCATTGGTGGTCAAATTGATCCATTCTTAATTGAGAAAACGGATGGTTACCGTCGCTACTGCATTGAAGGTGTGCAATATTTAATTCCAGCATTGGCAGGACAAACCGTACAGGCATCACCCGTCGTGATGGTTAAACCAAATGGCAGCCCACTTGAATGCCGTTTAGTTCCATAAAATCAAAAAACTCCGATATTAGGGCGTGTTAAGTACGCCCGTTTTACTTATTTATTGCTATGCAATCAATTTCAATTCATACCGTTCAAACCAAGCCGCAATGGCTAACAGATTTAGCCGAGGCTTTTAATGAGCCTGTTAAATTGCTGACTTTTCTTGAGCTCAATCCTGCAGATTTTGAACAAGCAATTTTAGCTCGCAAGCTGTTTCCATTACGAGTACCAAGAAGTTTTGCAGAACGAATGGAAAAGGGCAATCCGCAAGATCCACTGTTTTTGCAAGTGATGTCGGCAGAGCAAGAGTTTTTACAAGCAGAAGGGTTTACGAAAGATCCGCTTGAAGAGCAACATAGCCCTGCACCGAATATTTTGCATAAATACCATAACCGTTTGTTATTTATGCTCAAGAATAGTTGTGCGGTGAATTGTCGTTACTGCTTCCGTCGCCATTTTCCTTATCACGAAGTCAAAAGCAATAAGCAAATTTGGCAAGAAGGTTTGTCGTATATTGAACAACATACTGAACTGGAAGAGATTATTTTGTCGGGCGGTGATCCTCTGATGGCAAAAGATGAAGAGCTTGATTGGTTGCTGACTCGTTTAGAAGCAATTCCGCATCTTAAAACCTTGCGTATTCACAGCCGTTTTCACGTGGTGATTCCAAACCGCATAACCGAAACGCTTTGTCAGAGATTACAAGCATCTCGCTTAAATATTGTACTGGTTTCACACATCAATCACGCTAATGAGATTGATGATATTTTGGCTAAAAAACTGGCTGATTTAAAACGAATTGGCGTTACTTTGTTAAACCAATCGGTGTTGCTTAAAGGTATTAATGATAATGCGCAAATTTTAAAAGCCTTGAGCGATAAACTTTTTTCTGTTGGTGTTTTGCCTTATTATCTACATCTATTAGATAAGGTTGAAGGTGCAAGCCATTTCTGGATATCAGATGAGCAAGCCTTTGAAATTTATCAAGCATTTCAAAAAATCAGTTCGGGTTATTTAGTGCCGAAATTGGTGCGCGAAATCGCACGTGAGCCGAATAAGACCTTGATGGGATAATTAAAAAAGCAGGAAATTATGGCTGATTACAATCCACGTTCAAACGAGAAAAAACAAGATAAACAAGTAGAACAGATCAACATTGCCCCTCATTCGATTGAAGCGGAACAAGCAGTGCTCGGCGGGATTATGCTCAGTAACGATCAATGGGATAATGTGGTTGAGCGTATTCAAGCAAGCGATTTTTACACCCACGCCCATCGTGTTATTTTTGAGCAAATGGAAGCCTTGGTGCGAGCCAATAGTCCCATTGATATTATCACTCTTGAACAAGCCTTAAAAGATAAGGGAGTAGCTCAAGATGTAGGTGGCTTTGCCTATTTAGCTGAGCTCTCGAAAAATACGCCAAGTGCGGCGAACATACTGGCATATGCGGATATCGTTCGCGATCGTTCCGATTTACGTAGTGTGATTAGTGCGAGTAACCAAATCGCAGAAATGGCATATCATACCAAAGGTCGAGATTCAAAAGAGGTGCTGGATGAAGCTGAACGCATCGTTTTTGAAATTGCTGAAAAACGCAATAGTGCCAATGAAGGGCCGCAAAATATTGATGATGTGTTGATGACGACACTTTCAAAAATTGAGTTACTCTCGAAAAACCGCCACAACGGTGGTTTAACAGGGGTGACCACAGGCTTTATCGATCTCAACAAAAAAACTGCAGGTCTTCAGCCATCAGACTTAATTATTATCGCTGCTCGCCCATCAATGGGTAAAACCACTTTCGCAATGAATCTGTGCGAAAATGCTGCCTTGTCAGATATTGAAGATCCTAATGATTTGGATGAAAACGGCATTCCTAAGAAAAAACCAGCCAAACCTGTGTTGATTTTCAGCCTTGAGATGCCTCGCGATCAAATTATGATGCGTATGCTTGCCTCGCTTTCTCGTGTCGATCAGACTAAAATTCGTACAGGTCAGCTACACGATGATGAAGACTGGGCAAAACTTTCGACCACAATTTCAATTTTGCAAGATCGCAAAAATATCTTTATTGATGACAGTTCAGGCTTAACCCCAACTGAAGTTCGCTCTCGTGCAAGACGTGTCTATAAAGAGAATGGCGGTTTGAGCTTGATTATGGTGGATTACTTGCAGTTAATGCGTGCACCAGCGTTCTCTGATAACCGAACCCTTGAAATAGCCGAGATTTCTCGCTCACTCAAAGCATTAGCAAAAGAATTACAAGTGCCAGTGGTTGCGCTTTCTCAGCTCAACCGTAGCTTAGAACAACGTTCTGATAAACGCCCAGTGAACTCAGATTTACGTGAATCGGGCTCCATTGAGCAAGATGCGGATTTGATTATGTTTATCTACCGCGATGAGGTTTACAACGACAATTCCGATCTTAAAGGCATTGCCGAAATTATTATCGGTAAACAGCGTAATGGACCGATTGGTAAGGTGCGTTTAACCTTCCAAGGGCAATTCTCTCGCTTCGATAATTACACGGGCGGCGACTGGAATGAGGAAGATTAGGATGAGCGAGGATAAAATGAGCAGAGCGAATTTATGTGCGATTTATCGCAGTTCTCGTAAAGATGGAATGTTCCTCTATGTCGCAAAACGCGACCAATTTGATGCCGTGCCTGAGGTTTTGATGCAACAATTCGGCAAGCCACAATTTGTAATGCTATTTAATCTTGCAGGCGAAAAGCCTCTCAAGCGGGTGAAAAACGAAGACGTTTTACAAGCCATTGAACAACAAGGTTTTTATCTACAAATGCCACCACCGCCAGAGAATTTATTGAAGGCATTTTTGGCGGAGAAACAAACAGAAAACTCAAATTAACACGGACTTTCCCTTGAGATTATTCCTTGCAGAAAAACCCAGCCTTGCCCGAGCCATTGCTGATGTGTTGCCTAAACCGCATCAACGAGGTGATGGTTATATTCAATGTGGTGACAATGATGTCGTAACTTGGTGTATTGGTCATTTGCTCGAACAGGCAGAACCCGATGTCTATGACGAGCGGTTTAAAATGTGGCGGATGGAGCATCTGCCGATTGTGCCTACGCAATGGAAACTCGTGCCGAAAAAGGAAACATTAAAACAGCTTACAGTGGTCGAAAAACTAGTCAAAAAAGCAGATGTTCTTGTGAACGCGGGAGACCCCGATCGCGAAGGGCAGCTGTTGGTAGATGAAGTGTTTAGCTATCTTAATGTTCTGCCAGAAAAACGTAGTCAGATCCAACGTTGTTTGGTCAGCGACCTCAACCCTAATGCGGTAAAAAAGGCACTCGAAAAATTGCAAAATAACTGCGATTTTATACCGCTTGCAACCTCGGCACTAGCTCGTGCTCGTGCAGATTGGCTTTATGGAATCAATATGACGCGAGCTTACACGCTACAAGGCAGATGGGCAGGCTATAAAGGTGTGCTTTCAGTCGGGCGAGTACAAACGCCAGTTTTGGGGCTGATTGTGCGACGCGATCTTGAGATCGAAAATTTTGTGCCAAAAGATTATTTCGAGGTGATGGCGAATGTTCGAGTGTCAGAAACGGGTGAAGCCTTTCAAGCCCAATGGCAGCCGAGTAAAGCATGTGAAGATTATCAAGACGAAGATGGACGTGTGCTTTCACGTGGATTAGCTGAAAATGTGGTCAAACGCATTACTGACCAGCCAGCGACTGTCACCGATTATCAAGATAAAATCGAAACAGAAACCGCTCCGCTACCTTATTCGCTTTCCGTGTTGCAAATTGATGCGGCACGTCGTTTTGGTTTATCGGCTCAAGCTGTTTTGGATATTTGTCAGAAATTGTACGAAACGCATAAGTTGATTACTTATCCGCGTTCTGATAATCGTTATTTGCCGAATGAACATTATAATGATCGTTTTAAAGTAATGAGTGCGATAGCTCATCATCTGCCTGAATATGCGGAGAAACCCGAAGCTGTTGAACCTAATATTCGCAATCGTTGCTGGAATGATAAGAAAGTTGAGGCACACCACGCGATTATTCCGACTGCTCGACAAGGCAATGTGCAACTGACCGAAAATGAAAAACGGATTTATCAACTAATTGCACGCCAATATTTGATGCAATTTTGCCCAGATGCTGAATATCGCAAAGGGCAGATTCAGCTTGAAATTGCAGGCGGAAAATTTAGCACTTCATCACGCAGTCTATTAACTGCAGGCTGGAAAAGTTTGCTTGGCAAAGAAGATAGCGATGAAGTAATGTTGCCGCTTCTGCCTGTGGTGAAAAAAGGGCAAGTTTTGCATTGTGATAGCGGTGAGATTGTGAGTAAAAAAACGCAACCACCTCGCTATTTTACAGACGCGACTCTGCTTTCAGCAATGACGGGAATAGCTCGTTTTGTACAAGATAAGCAGTTGAAAAAAGTGCTTCGTGAAACTGATGGATTGGGTACAGAAGCAACCCGAGCCAGCATTATTGAATTGCTGTTTAAACGCGGTTTTCTGATTAAACGTGGACGAAATATACATAGTACGGAAGCTGGGCGGATTTTAATTTTTGCGTTGCCTGAAACAGCCACACTTCCTGATATGACCGCTCATTGGGAAATGCAACTGACAGATATTAGCAAAAAACAGGCAAGCTACCAGCAATTTATGCACGAATTAGTGACACAATTGCCATCGTTATTGCATACAGAGCGAGATAAATTGCAAGATTTATGTAAAATCACACCGCCTGTGCGTTATCAATATGCTAAAACGAACAGCAACAAACGGTCGAATTTTAATAAAAAAATGCAAAGTGTTGAAAAATAGAACAAATGACAATTCAATGTGAAATTTCTTATTGCAAAGCATTCGAATAATCAGTAATATTCACGCCATCGCAATTTATTAGCGTCGGAATTTAGAGAAGTATCAATGTTAAATATTCTTACAGTTATTTATCTTGTTGTTGCGATTGTATTAGTTGGTTTTATCTTAATGCAACAAGGTAAGGGAGCGGACGCAGGAGCATCATTTGGTGCTGGTGCAGCAGGAACAGTATTTGGTTCAGCTGGCTCTGCAAACTTCTTATCAAGAACAACAGCAGTATTAGCAACAATTTTCTTTGCTATTAGCTTGATTATTGGCAATATCAACACTCATCAAGCTAAACCAACAAGTCAATTTGATGACTTAAGTGATGTAAAACAAAACATTACACAACCAGCGGAAGTTAAAACACAAAATAATGATATTCCGCAATAAAATACAAATTTCGCTCTGGTGGTGGAATTGGTAGACACGCTATCTTGAGGGGGTAGTGTCCATAGGATGTGCGAGTTCGAGTCTCGCCCAGAGCACCAAAAACAAAGAAAGCCGCTTTTTAGCGGCTTTTTTATTTCTTGTTTTTTCTTACGCCAACATACGCTAGAACCTTACACCGCAAGGATTTAGAGCTGTAATGGTTTCACGCTTATGCGATGAAAAAGGTGTGTTGTTATTTGATGCGGATAATTTAGATGACTTGAAAGCATTATCTGAGCTTGATGCAAAATTGATTTCAGATTTTAATCAAGCAATGGCTACAGAACTCCCAAAAGCCTTAGCGAGCGAAGAAAATTCCAACTAACCCTTTCGCTCGCACTAGGAAAACGCTGGCAGAAATTGAACAAATGCCCGAAGAACACTTGACGGAATATCAACTATTTTATCAAGAACAACCCTTCGGGCTTTGGCGCGAAGATTATCGTGCAGCACAAATTGCCTATTTATTGGCAGCCGTGAATAGCGAACCGAAAAAATCGCCACCAAAACTCACCGAATTTATGCCGTTTTTTTGCTCAAGAAGAGGAAGGTGATGGCGTGGCGGATTATTTGGCGAAAAGATAGTTGATCTTTTCTCTTTATTACCTTATATATAAGGAAAATTGGGAGGAAGATATGTTTAAAGAGGTATATGAGTTTTTCGGCATTTTTGGCGATACACTAAAATTTTTAGCTAAATTGGTGCTTTTCATTGTTTTAATCTGCCTACCATTTGGATTAGTTTATTATTTTGCTAACCTTTTAGGTGTGAATGTGAACCTTATGGGAGCAATAGTATGTGGTATCGGCATTCTGTTGTGTGGCTATTGGATTTATAGAATATGGAAAAATCCAAATTTAACACGTTCGCAAAAATGGGCTTTGATGAATGGACGTGAAATTTCCTATGAAGAGAAAGTCAAATCAACCAATGACATATATAAAGAACTCTTTGATGAAGCAAAGAGAAAAAGCAAATCTGTATAAAATTTAAAGATTAAGAGCCGTTAGGATTTCAACCTAGCGGCTTTTTTGTGGGGAAAATATAAGTTCATTAGGTTCATTAAATATCCAGTTATCATTAGAAACTGCGCAATTCCAGCAAAGTTTATCTAAATCAACTACACAGACACAACATTTTACTAAAAATTTTGTCTTGGATATGGATAAAGCACAAAGATCTGCCCGCCAATTCGCAGATAGAACCACGGCATATCTAGGCAATATCGAAAAAGCTGCAAATAATATCAATAAAGCAGCTAAATGGGATTTTCGATTTGACAACATTGACCGCGTAAAATCTGCTGCAAAAAAATTTATTAAACTTGCAGAATCTCATACTGAATTAAGTAATAAACTTAAATTAGTGAGCAAGAATGAATTGCAACACGCTCAAGCGATGTCTGATGTGTACAGCATTTCAATGAAAACAGCACAATCGACCCAAGCCGTTTCTTCTGTTTATTAGACTCTTGCTCAAAATGCCAAAGAACTTGGTATTAACCAGTACCAAGTGGCGGAAATGACGGAGATCATTTCTAAAGCCGTTTCTATTTCTGGTGCAGGTGCCTCAGAAGCATAAAATGTACTTACCCAATTTAGCCAAGTGTTACTGATGGGTAAGTTCCGCACCTAAGAATATAACTCAGTTATGCCCCCCTACCCTGATGCAAGCGATTACCCGTAGTTTAGGGGTTACAATGGGCGAACTCAAGGTAATGTTGGACAATGGTAAACGGTTGATAGGTTTATTTTCCAGAAGTGTAATCAGACCAGATTTAATTTATTTTTGAAGGTAAATGTTTTATTACATTAATAATGGCAAAAATAACGCTGAAGATGATTTGATTTACCATGTTTCTTTATTCTTAGCATAATAGGCAAAAGCTCATTTCCTTTGAAATGAGCTTTTCTTTTACTGCCTATTAGATATCTAGTTCTGCATATAATGCATTCGCTTCAATGAAGTCACGACGTGGTTCAACTTCATCACCCATTAGCGTACTGAAAAGTTTATCCGCGGCAATGGCATCAGTAATTGTTACTTGAAGCATTTTTCGCGCAACAGGGTCCATTGTAGTTTCCCATAATTGCTCTGGATTCATCTCGCCTAATCCTTTATAGCGTTGGATTGTTAAGCCTTTACGAGATTCTTTCACTAACCAATCTAATGCCTCTGCGAAACTAGTTACTGGTTGTTGGCGTTCGCCACGTTGTACATAAGCGGTTGCGGTAAGTAAATCTTTTAACTCAAGCATCAATTCCACAATACGAGCATACTCATTGCTGGTCATAAAGTTGAAATCTAAACGGTAGGTGGTGTCCATACCGTGTGTGGTAACAATGATTTCAGGCTCATAAATATGGCGTTCGGTGTTGAAGAACACGTTTGTGCGATAAAAACTACCATCCACTTCTTTTGCCATCAATTGATTAACAAATTGCTCGTTCCAAGCGGTAATATTTGCTTTCTCTTTTGCAAATTCAGTTGAAAGCGCTGTGCTGTAGATCAATTCATTTAGAATCGCTAACGGATAACGATGTGTTAAGCGGTTGAAGAGTTTTTGTACTTGGTTGTAATGTGAAATTAATTTTTCAAGTGCTACACCACTTAATGCTGGCGCATCTTGGCTTACAAATAAGCGTGCATCTTCAAGTGCAATATCAATTTCATATTGCATCATTTCATCGTTATCTTGAATGTAGCGTTCTTGCTTACCTTTTTTCACTTTGTAAAGCGGTGGTTGAGCAATGTAGATGTAGCCGTTTTCGATAAGCTCTGGCATTTGACGATAGAAGAACGTCAATAAGAGCGTACGAATGTGAGCGCCATCCACGTCCGCATCGGTCATAATAATGATTTTGTGATAACGTAATTTTTCAACATTGTAATCTTCACGACCAATCCCTGTGCCAAGTGCAGTAATTAAGGTTGCAACTTCTTGTGAAGAGAGCATTTTGTCAAAACGGGCCTTTTCTACGTTAAGGATTTTACCTTTCAGAGGCAAAATGGCTTGGTTTTTACGGTCACGCCCTTGTTTTGCAGAACCACCAGCGGAGTCCCCCTCCACCAAGTAAAGTTCTGAATGCGCTGGATCTTTTTCTTGGCAGTCAGCAAGTTTACCGGGTAAACCACCTAAATCGGTTGCACTTTTGCGGCGTGTTAATTCACGTGCTTTACGAGCTGCTTCACGTGCACGAGCCGCTTCCACGATTTTACCTACAATGTTTTTCGCATCATCTGGGTTTTCGTTTAAGTAATCTGTTAATGCCTCATACATTGAGCTTTCAACCGCAGAGCGCACTTCGGATGAAACTAATTTATCCTTCGTTTGTGAAGAGAATTTTGGATCTGGCACTTTTACAGAGATAACGGCAACTAAACCTTCACGTGCATCATCACCAGAGGCATCAATATTGGCATCTGCTTTTTTTAACACGCCGCTGTTATCCATGTAGTTTTTTAATGCACGTGTTAATGCACCACGGAAGCCCGCTAAGTGTGTACCACCATCACGTTGTGGAATGTTGTTGGTAAAGCAGTAAACATTCTCGTTGTAGGAGTCGTTCCATTGAAGAGAAATTTCTACACCAATATCATCTTTTTCAGTTGAGATATAAAATGGCGTTTTGTGAATAGACGTTTTGCCTTCGTTCAAATATTCTACATAGGCTTTAATGCCGCCTTCATAGTGGAAATGTTCTTCTTTGCCCTCGCGCTCATCAATTAAGCGAATAGACACGCCAGAGTTTAAGAATGAAAGCTCGCGTAAACGTTTGGAAAGAATTTTGTATTCAAATTCAGTTTTGTTTTTGAAGATATCGAAACTTGGCCAGAAACGAACCATGGTGCCTGTTTTGTCTGTTTCACCAATTACCGCAAGAGGCGCATCAGGTTCGCCTAAGCTATAAAATTGTTCGTGAACGTGACCTTCACGGCGAATCGTAAGCTGTAATTTTGAAGAAAGAGCATTTACAACCGAAACGCCTACACCGTGCAAACCACCTGATACTTTATAAGAGTTATCATCAAATTTACCACCTGCGTGAAGTACTGTCATAATCACTTCTGCAGCTGATACCCCTTCTTCAGGGTGAATGCCGACAGGAATACCACGACCATCATCTTGCACCGAAACTGAGTTGTCGGAATGAATGGTCACGATAATATCTTTACAATAACCCGCTAATGCTTCATCAATGGCATTATCCACCACCTCAAAAACCATATGGTGCAAACCTGTACCATCATCTGTATCACCGATATACATCCCTGGGCGAGTACGTACAGCTTCCAAGCCACGCAATACTCTAATGCTTGAAGAATCATAAGTTTGTTGGTTTTGTTCAGACATTCTGTATTCCTAAATTAAAAAGTGAGTAGCGATATAAAAATCAGCTAAAAATTGCGGGGAATTATATCAGAAATTCAGTTAAATTGTGAAAAATAGACTAAAAAGTACCGCTTGTCAGTGTAAAAATGAATTTTAGAACTGTTTAATAATATGCTAAGATAAAACAATCTTATGCTTAGGTGTAAATTAAGTTTACTTAGGATTTTTTCTGTATTTTATAAGGAATAAAAATGAAAGTTGTTATCCCTGTCGCTGGTTTAGGTACTCGAATGTTACCTGCAACAAAAGCAATTCCAAAAGAAATGCTTACTATTGCAGATAAACCGTTAATTCAATATATCGTTAATGAGTGTGTTGCTGCAGGCATTAAAGAGATTGTATTAGTGACTCACTCTTCAAAAAATGCCATCGAAAACCATTTTGATACATCGTTTGAATTAGAAACGATGCTAGAAAAACGTGTTAAGCGTCAATTACTTGAAGAAGTACGTTCTATCTGTCCGAAAGATGTAACTATTATGCATGTTCGTCAGGGGAATGCGAAAGGGCTAGGACACGCTGTTTTATGTGGTAGAGCAGTGGTAGGAAACGAACCTTTTGCAGTAGTGCTACCTGACGTAATTTTGGCTGAGTTTAGCGCCAATCAAAAAACTGAAAACTTAGCAGCGATGATCAAACGTTTTAATGAAACAGGGCATAGCCAAATAATGGTAGCACCTGTGCCAATGGATGAGGTGAGCAGCTATGGTGTGGCTGATTGTAACGGGGTTGATATCCCAGCGGGCGGTTCAGCAGAAATTGTAAAAATGGTAGAAAAACCCGCAAAAGAAGATGCACCTTCTAACTTAGCTGTTGTAGGTCGTTATGTATTCTCATCTGGTATTTGGGATTTATTAGAAAAAACCCCTGCGGGTGTAGGCGATGAAATTCAATTAACCGATGCAATTGATATGTTAATTGAACAAGAAACCGTAGAAGCGTTCCATATGACAGGTAAAACCTTCGATTGTGGTGATAAACTTGGCTATATGGAAGCATTTGTAGAATATAGCTTGCGTCATAATAAATTCGGTGAAGCGTTCAAAAAATATCTTAAAGATTTAGTGAAAACATTATAAATAAATGAAAAAGTGGAATTTTTATAATTCCACTTTTTGTTATCTAACTGACTACTTCAATGGTGGAGTTCGCACTCAATCCCCGAACAAGTTGCGAGCCTTTTCTCGCTCGTTCTCCGCGATATTTTTCAATATCTGAAGGTTTTAACGTAATTTTGCGTTTGCCTGAAACAAACACAAGCGATTGATTAGGTTTAAGCAATAATAAATGAGCCAAATATTCTTCGCTAGCTTTTGCTGCTTGCGCTGAAATATTGATAATTTTGTTTCCTTTGCCTTTGGAAAGAGTCGGTAGTTCGCTTAATGGGAATACCAACATTCTACCTACATTACTGATCGCCACAAGAGAGCATTTTTCTTCCAGAGAGACAAGTTGTGGTGGGAGCGTTTTTGCATTTTCGGTTAAAGAAATGACCGCTTTACCAGCCTTGTTACGAGAGATTAAATCTTCAAAAGTACAAATAAAACCATAGCCCGAGTTGGATGCCATCAGGACATTTTCGGTAGGTTGTCCCATTAAGACTTGCTGAATTTCTGCACCTTCTGGCAAGGTAATCTTACTTGTAAGTGGCTCGCCTTGTGAGCGTGCAGAGGGCAGTGAGGTTGGGTCAATCGTATAAGCTCGTCCTGTGCTATCTAAGAACACCACAGGTTGATTGCTTCTACCTCTTGCGTGAGCCAGATATTGGTCGCCTGCACGGTATGCCAAGCTTTTTACATCAATGTCGTGCCCTTTCGCACAGCGTACCCAACCTTTTTCCGATAAAATGACGGTAACATCTTCGGTTGGTGTGAGATCAGCCTCTGAAATCGCTTTTGCTTCCGCACGCTCTACAAAAATTGAACTGCGTGGTGAAGCGAATGTTTTTGCATCAGTTTGAATTTCTTTTTTAATAAGTGTATTTAAGCGACGTTCTGAACCTAATAAAACTTGCAATTCATCCCGCTCTTTTTCTAGTTCATTTTGTTCTGCTTTAAGCGTGGTTTCTTCCAGTTTGGATAAGTTACGTAAGCGTAGATTTAAAATCGCATCAGTTTGAATTTCGCTTAACCCAAAACGAGCCATTAATATGGCTTTAGGTTCATCTTCATTGCGGATAATCTCAATCACTTCGTTAATGTTTAAGAACGCTATAATTAAGCCTTCAATGATATGCAAGCGGTCTAAAATTTTATCTAATCGGTAATTTAGACGACGGGTGACCGTTGCACGGCGGAAGCTCAGCCATTCGGTCAGAATAGTGTGCAGATTTTTCACTGCAGGTTTTCCATCTAAACCAATCATATTCATATTGATACGGAAGCTTTTTTCGAGCTCAGTTGTCGCAAAAAGGTGATCCATCAATGCATTAAAATCAATGCGATTTGAGCGAGGGATAATCACAATCCGAATTGGGTTTTCATGGTTTGATTCATCACGAACATCATCCACCATTGGCAGTTTTTTGTTCTTCATTTGAGCAGCAATTTGCTCAATGATTTTTGATGGCGAGGTTTGATATGGCAGTGCGTTAATTACAATTTTGCCATCTTCTTTTTGCCAAACCGCACGGGCTTTGATTGAGCCACGTCCTTGTTCGTAGATTTTTGCTATTTCCGCCTTCGGCGTGATAATTTCTGCTAGCGTTGGGTAGTCAGGACCTCGCACCACACTTAAGATATCCGCTAATGTTGCATTTGGATTATCCAACAACATCACACAGGCATTCGCCAATTCATTAATATTGTGAGGAGGAATGTCGGTTGCCATCCCAACGGCAATCCCTGTTGAGCCATTCAATAAAATATGTGGCAAGCGAGAAGGGAAGGTTACAGGTTCGATTTTTGAACCGTCAAAATTCGGTTTGAAATCTACCGTGCCTTGATCAATTTCAGAAAGTAAAATGGACGAGAATTTGGTTAAGCGTGCTTCTGTATAACGATATGCTGCGGCATCGTCTTCTAAGCTACCCCAGTTTCCTTGACCATCAATTAGCGGATAGCGGAAGGTGAAATCTTGAGCCATTCCCACCATTGCACCATAGCAAGCAGAGTCACCGTGTGGGTGGAATTTACCTAATACATCACCCACGGTGCGAGCTGCTTTGGCATATTTTGCATTGGCATTTAAGCCTAATTCAGACATAGCATAGATAATGCGACGTTGTACGGGTTTTAAACCATCGCCAATAAATGGCAACGCCCTGTCCATAATCACATACATTGAATAATTGAGGTAAGCGTCTTCAGTAAAACGCTTAATTGGCATTTGTTCAACGCCTTCGTAATTGATAATGGTATTGCTCATAACTTTTATGATTGATTACAAAAAACGTTTTATTTTCTATGATCTGTGGATATTTGTCCACTTAAAATAAACAAGCGCTCGTTTTTTCATTCCCCTTTGCGAAATGATGAGATGCTGAGGAATTTTATAAAAAGCAAAAATAGTAGGCGATTTTGTGTGAAAAAGGCTGTATAATGCGAACGTTTTATTTCCGATTTGTAGAGGCGGCTATCAAAAGCGATTTGTTTAGCGTTTATTTAAAAATGGACGAAATCGTTTTTGCTAGTCGCAATTTGTAAGAAATAAAACTAAATTTTAATCAAAATGTAAGGATTTAGTTATGACTCCAATTGTTAGACAATTTAAATATGGTCAGCACACTGTGACCTTAGAAACAGGTGCAATCGCACGCCAAGCAACTGCAGCTGTAATGGCGAGTATGGACGACACAACTGTTTTCGTAACCGTTGTAGCAAAAAAAGACGTTAAAGAAGGTCAAGATTTCTTCCCTTTAACCGTTGATTACCAAGAGCGTACTTACGCAGCAGGTCGTATTCCTGGTGGTTTCTTCAAACGTGAAGGTCGTCCATCTGAAAGCGAAACATTAGTAGCTCGTCTAATAGACCGTCCTGTTCGTCCACTTTTCCCAGAAGGGTTCTTCAACGAAATTCAAGTGATTGCAACGGTGGTTTCCGTAAACCCACAAATCAGCCCAGACTTAGTCGCAATGATTGGTGCATCAGCAGCACTTTCACTTTCTGGCGTACCTTTCAATGGCCCTATCGGTGCAGCTCGCGTTGGCTTCATTAACGATCAATTCGTATTAAATCCAACCACTTCAGAACAAAAATTAAGCCGTTTAGACTTAGTTGTGGCAGGTACAGACAAAGCGGTTTTAATGGTGGAATCTGAAGCTGATATTTTAACGGAAGAGCAAATGCTTTCAGCGGTGGTATTCGGTCATCAACAACAACAAGTGGTGATTGAGAACATCAAAGAATTTGTAAAAGAAGCAGGCAAACCACGCTGGGATTGGGTTGCACCAGAGCCAAACACAGATTTGATCAACAAAGTGAAAGCGTTGGCAGAAAGCCGTATTGGTGATGCTTATCGTATCACTGAAAAACAAGCACGTTACGAACAAATCGACACTATCAAAGCAGAAGTAATTGCTACTTTAACTGCAGAAGATGAAACCGTTTCTGAAGGTGCAATTATTGATATTATTACTGCATTGGAAAGCCAAATCGTACGTAGCCGTATTATTGCAGGTGAACCACGTATTGATGGACGTACAGTAGACACCGTGCGTGCTTTAGATATTTGCACAGGTGTATTACCACGCACTCACGGTTCAGCAATCTTTACTCGTGGTGAAACTCAAGCATTAGCGGTGGCAACTTTAGGTACAGAACGCGACGCACAAATTATTGATGAATTAACAGGCGAAAAATCAGATCGCTTCTTATTCCACTACAACTTCCCTCCATACTCTGTAGGTGAAACAGGTCGTATCGGTTCGCCAAAACGTCGTGAAATCGGTCACGGTCGTTTAGCTAAACGTGGTGTATTAGCGGTAATGCCAAGCGCGGAAGAGTTCCCGTATGTGGTGCGTGTGGTATCTGAAATCACAGAATCAAACGGTTCTTCTTCAATGGCTTCTGTGTGTGGTGCGTCTCTTGCGTTAATGGATGCAGGTGTGCCAATTAAAGCGGCAGTTGCAGGTATCGCAATGGGTTTGGTAAAAGAAGAAGAGAAGTTCGTGGTGCTTTCAGACATTTTGGGCGATGAAGACCACTTAGGCGATATGGACTTTAAAGTAGCAGGTACGCGTGAAGGTGTGACAGCACTTCAAATGGACATCAAAATTGAAGGTATAACCCCTGAAATTATGCAAATTGCCTTAAATCAAGCGAAAGGTGCACGTATGCATATCTTAAACGTGATGGAACAAGCAATCCCAGCACCGCGTGCGGATATTTCAGACTACGCACCACGTATTCATACGATGAAAATTGATCCGAAGAAAATCAAGGATGTGATTGGTAAAGGTGGTGCAACTATTCGTGCATTAACAGAAGAAACTGGCACATCAATCGACATCGACGATGATGGTACAGTGAAAATTGCAGCAACTGACAACAATGCAGCGAAAGCAGTAATGGCACGTATAGAAGAAATCGTTGCGGAAGTAGAAGTGAATGCAGTTTACAAAGGTAAAGTAACTCGCGTGGTTGATTTTGGTGCATTCGTTTCAATCTTAGGCGGTAAAGAAGGTTTAGTTCATATTTCACAAATTACAGACGAACGTGTTGAACGCGTTGCAGATTACCTTTCAGTAGGACAAGAAGTGATGGTGAAGGTGGTTGAAATTGACCGACAAAACCGCATTCGTTTAACAATGAAAGATGTAAACAACGCGGAAGCAGAAGTTGCAACGCCAGTTGAAGAACAAGCTGAATAATCGGCTTATCGTTCAGCCTCTTGGCAACAAGAGGTTGATCCTTTTTAGCTATTTTCTAGGAGTTCTTTCTAGGGTAGTGACTTTAAGGCTGTTTATTACTTATGTTACAACAGACTAAAATGTTTCGTTTTTTTTCACTCGGTTTATTTATAATTTTATTTCTGGCAGGTTGTGCTAACCGTTCATCAGAAATGATTTCAACAGATAAATTGGCATTAGCAGAGTTAAATCCGCAACTTCGTTTTGATCAAGAAGTGATGATTGTGCGTTTAACTCAAGTGTTGCAAGAAGCAAAATTAACGGATGATGACCGTGCAAATCTCTATTTTGAGCGTGGTGTAATTTACGATAGCTTAGGATTGTGGTCGCTTGCACGTTACGACTTTAACCAAGCTATTTCGCTTAATCAAAAGATGACCGCTGCCTATAACTATATGGGCTTATATTTGTTGTTAGAAGATGATTATGACAGCTCGGTTGATGCCTTTAATGCGGTATTAGATTTAGATCCTGATTATGCTTATACCTACCTCAATCGTGGTTTAGCATTTTATTACAGTGGTCGATATTCAGAAGCTCAGCGCGATTTATTGCATTTTTATAATGAAAATCCTGCTGATCCATACCGTGTTTTATGGCTCTATTTCAATGAGTTAGAATTAACCCCGCAAGAGGCCAAAAATAATTTAATTACTCGTGCTAAAAAAATCTCTGATGAATTTTGGGGTAAAAATGTGGTGGATTATTTCTTAGGTAATATCTCATTGAAACAACTTCGGAAAAAAATGGAAGCGCAAGCTCAGTCAAATACAGCTGCTTATGCGGAAATGCTTACCGAAACTTACTTTTATTTAGCAAAACAAAAACTCAAATTGAATCAAAAAGATGAGGCAATCAGCCTCTTCCGCCTTGCTTTAGCAAACCAAGTGTTTAACTTTGTTGAGTATCGTTTTGCCTTGTTTGAACTCTCACAGCTTCGTAATAACGAAAGCATTAATAATGTTCAAACACCCACCATTGTTGGGGATAATTAGGGACGCAAGCGGTCGATTTTGCAAAAAATCTTGCAGATCTTACCGCTATACTCATATGACAAGTTATAAAAAGCACTGATTGCTTTCTATTTATTTTTCTTACCTAAACGCTCAACAATATATTTTGACTCGTTTCTTTGCATTTACGGCAAAGAAACTTCCTTTTATTTGGAATTTTATGACTGAAACAACTATGACTTTCGCCGATTTAGGCTTACCACAATCTATTCTTGATGCTGTAAACGATATGGGTTTTGTAACCCCATCGCCAATCCAACAAGAGTGTATTCCCCACTTATTAAATGGTCGCGATGTACTAGGTATGGCACAAACGGGTAGTGGTAAAACGGCGGCATTCTCTCTCCCGCTTCTTGCTCAAATTGATTCTGAAGCTCGTCATCCACAAATGTTGGTGATGGCACCAACCCGTGAACTTGCCATCCAAGTAGCAGATGCGTGTGAACAATTTACGAGAAATATGCGTGGCGTGCGTGTAGTAACCGTTTATGGCGGACAGCGTTACGACATTCAATTACGTGCGTTAAAACAAGGTTCTCAAGTGGTTGTAGGTACACCTGGTCGTATTTTGGATCACATTAACCGTGGTACATTAGATTTATCGCAACTTAAATTCATCGTATTAGATGAAGCGGATGAAATGTTGCGAATGGGCTTTATTGACGATGTAGAAACGGTGATGGCGGAATTGCCAGAACAGCACCAAACCGCACTTTTCTCTGCAACGATGCCAGAGCCAATTCGTCGTATTACTAAACGTTTTATGAACGATCCGCAAGAGGTGAAAATCAAAGCAACGCAACGTTCTGCCCCTGATATTACCCAAAGCTATTGGATGGTAAACGGCTTCCGTAAAAATGATGCATTACTACGTTTCTTAGAAGTGGAAGAGTTTGATGCAGCGATTATTTTTACTCGTACCAAAACAGGCACTATTGATATTACGGAACTTTGTGAGCGAAATGGCTACCGTACTGCTGCACTCAATGGCGATATGACTCAACAAGCGCGTGAGCAAACGTTAGATAAACTTAAATCTGGACGTTTAGATATTTTAGTGGCAACCGATGTGGCGGCTCGTGGTATTGATATTGAACGTATCAGCCTTGTGGTGAACTATGATATTCCACTTGATGCGGAGTCTTACGTGCACCGTATTGGTCGTACAGGTCGTGCAGGTCGTTCTGGTCGTGCATTGTTATTTGTTGAACCACGTGAGCGCCGTTTATTACGCAACATTGAGCATCTTATCAAGAAACCAATTGATGAAGTGGCGATTCCAAACCACGAAATTTTAATGGCAAAACGCCGTGAGAAATTCAAGGCCCGTATTGAAGCGCAATTAGAACATCACGATTTAGAAAAATACCGTGCATTGTTGGAAGATTTATTCACTGCAGACCAAGATCACGAAGAACTTGCTGCGGCAATGATGATGTTATTGCAAGAGAAACAAAAACTGATTCTTCCGCCAGATCCAGTCGTGAAACCAAGCCGTGAGCGTGGTCGTCGTGACCGTAACGAACGTGTAGACCGTCGCGATGATCGCCGTAGTGGACGTGAGCAACGCGAAGGCACAGGCGTTGCAATGGATTTATATCGTATCGAATTAGGTCGTGAAGATGGTGTAGAAGTGCGTCATATCGTGGGTGCAATTGCTAACGAAGGCGATATTAGTAGCCGTTTCATTGGGCATATTAAATTGCACGATACTTATTCAACCATCGAACTTCCGCAAGGTATGCCAAACCACTTGGTGCAACACTTTGCCCAAAAAGCACGCGTGTTGAACAAGCAAATGCAGATGTCGCTGTTAGGTCCTGTTGATGGTGCAAACAGTCAACCATTTGAAGGTAGAGGTCGTGGAGAACGTAATGACCGTCGCCCTGAACGTGGTGGACGTGGTTTTGACCGCAGAGATGACCGCCGTGATGATCGTGGTTTCAACGATCGTAAAAAAGGTGGTTTTAAAGAGAAACGTTTTAACGAGCGTGGTCGTCGTTAATTAAGCCTTGTACCTATGGCTCTTGCCATAGGTTACGCATAAACCAGCCCCTTTGGGGCTGTTTTAATTTAGTAACTGTGCTGCTCTTAGTGTAGGGGCGTGTTGCACCGCCGGATATTCCAGCAATGTCAAAGGGCGTGTGCAACACGCCCCTACACCAAGAACAATAATTTATTTTATATTATGTTCATCCAATCCATTCAAACCCATTGCACACTCGATTACTCCGAACAAGACTTATATTGGCTTAAATACGCGCTCACGCTTGCTGAAAAAGCCGAAACCATAGGTGAAATTCCTGTTGGCGCAGTGGTCATTGATAAAGACGGCAATAAAATTGGCGAGGGCTGGAACCAATCTATTTTGCTCAACGATCCCACCGCTCACGCAGAAATGCTGGCAATCCGCCAAGCAGGAGAGCATCTTCAAAATTACCGTCTGATCGATTGTACGCTTTATGTTACACTTGAGCCGTGTACAATGTGCGCGGGTGCGATTCTGCATAGCCGTATCGGGCGATTAGTCTTTGGTGCAAGTGATTACAAAACAGGGGCGATAGGCTCACGTTTTCATCTGTTTGAAGATTTCAAAATGAACCATTTGCTTGAAATTTGCGGTGGCGTGTTACGAGAAAAATGTAGCCAAAAAATGAGTGCGTTTTTCAAAAAGAGACGATTAGAGCAGAAGCAATCAAAAGAAACAAAGAAGGAAGAGTAATATGGCAACTTATATCGTAGGCGACTTACACGGCTGTTTTAAAGAATTTCAACTGCTGTTAGAAAAAACTCAGTTCGATGAAAAACAAGATGAAATTTGGCTTACGGGCGATTTGGTGGCTCGAGGCGATGATTCGTTAGCTTGTTTACGTTTTGTCAAAGATTTAGGCGAAAAAGCCCAAACTGTGCTAGGTAACCACGATCTGCATCTTCTTTCTACTTTGTTAGGCATCAAACGAGTAAAACCCTCTGATAAAGTGGAACCAATTTTTGAAGCACCAGATCGTGAAGAATTACAAAATTGGCTGAGAAATCAACCGATTATGGCTCAACATCCAAAGCATAAATTTCTACTTGTGCACGCTGGCATTAGCCCTGAATGGGATTTAACTACCGCAATTCAATGTGCAAGAGAAGCAGAAACCGTGCTAAAAAGCGAGAGTTATGCTGATTATATCGCGAAAATGTATGAAAATTATCCCGACCATTGGGATGACAATTTACAAGGCATTGAGCGTTGGCGTTACATCGTGAATATTTTCACCCGAATGCGTTTTTGCTATTTAGACAAGCGGTTAGATTTTGCTTGTAAATTGCCAATCGAAGAAGCTCCAACTGAATTAAAAGCGTGGTTTGAATTAGATAATCCACTCTTTAATGACCAAGAAATCATTTTCGGGCATTGGGCAAGTCTAATGGGAAAATGTACTCGCCCGAATATTTATGCGTTAGATACGGGTTGTGCGTGGGGTAATCATCTTACGATGATGAGATGGGAAGATAAGCAGACTTTTACGCAAGAGAGATTAAAGTAGGAGATTCTAAGAAAAATAAAAATGCGTGGATTTGATCAAACAAATACCACGCATTTTATTGATGTTTTAACTATTCTTTCGATTTCCAAATTAACGGATCAACACCTCTGTGAATGAGATCTTGATGTTCTTCAATACGGAACACAGGTTCTTGTTTCGCTTTTAGCTGACGAACATAGTCTTTTAAAATTCGCCATACTAGTGGGGAAAGAATTAAAATTGCAATCAAGTTGATGATTGCCATGGTTGCCATTACTGTGTCAGCAAATGCCCAAACAATCCCACCATCACGCACTGCACCAAAATAAACGAAGAACAATACGATTGCGCGGAAGCCCCATACAAACCATGCTTTGTTTTTGATGTAGCGAATATTCGTTTCTGCGTAAGCGTAGTTACCGATAATTGAGGTGTAGCAGAATAGTAACAAGATAAACGCTAAGAAATGCACGCCAAATTCGCCCAAGTGATATTGCAGTGCGATTTGGGTAAGTTCCACGCCTTTTAAGGTTTCGTTGCCATAGTTGTCAGACATTAAGATGATAACGGCTGTACAAGTACAAACTACAATGGTATCCACAAATACACCAAGCATTTGGATTAAACCTTGGCTTGCGGGGTGTTTTGCATCGGATGTTGCTGCTGAGTTTGGTGCAGATCCCATCCCCGCTTCGTTTGAGAATAAGCCACGTTTAATCCCCATTAACATCGTTTTTGACACAATACTACCAAACATCCCCCCCGCAACGGCGGAGAAATCAAAGGCACTTGAGATGATCATTGATAAAATAGCAGGCACTTTGCTGATATTCATTCCAAGAATAATAACTGCAATGATCAAATAGAATAACGCCATTGTTGGCACTACTTTTGCGGAAACTTGTCCGATACGTTTAATTCCGCCAGCGATAATAACAGCGGTTAAGATTACAAGCACAACACCCACTGATTTAGCATCCCAAGCCCATGCTTTACTCGTTGCCGCAACAATAGAGTTAGATTGAACGGCGTTAAATGCAAAACCAAATGTAAAGATCAGGGTAATCGCAAACGCAATCGCAAGCGGTTTACATTTCAACCCTCGAGTGATGTAGTAAGCTGGGCCACCACGGAACATACCGTTTGGATCACGGGTTTTATAAAGCTGAGCGAGTGAAGATTCCGCAAAAGCCGAGCTCATCCCCATCAAAGCGGTAAGCCACATCCAGAATACAGCACCAGGTCCACCTAAGGCAATTGCAGTTGCGACACCACCAATATTACCTACACCCACGCGGCTAGCTAAGCCAGTAGTGAAAGCTTGGAATGGAGTTAAAGAATTACCATCAGCGGAACGTCCTCCCCACATTTCTCGTAAACTTTGTGGGAGTAAACGTAATTGTACTAAGCCTGTTGTAATAGTAAAAAATAGCCCTGTGCCTAAAAGCAAGAGAATCGTGATATCCCAAATTGGTCCATCTAAAGTATTAACGATCCAGTTTAATACGGCCTCAAAGCCTGAAACAATAAAATCCATAAGACCTCTCAAATTAAAAAGTAAACGATTGCATTGTAACCTTTTTTTAGATTTTGAAAACTTTTTTTAATGCTTTTTATAAAAAAAAGTATATTAAAATAGCTAGTTTGATGTTAATAGCTAAATATAAAAGGCCACTTACTATAAATAAGTGACCTTTTATTAAAATTACAGAGATTATTTACATTCAAAATATAGAGCTAAAATGATCCGATAATATAAATTTATAAAATTTACTAAACACTTAAAACACAGATTGAATGTCTACTGAGAAAGTTCGCTACTATCAATATTTTCTTTCTTATGAAACTAGCTACTCAGATTTTTGAGTCTCAGCATCTTTAATTTTTTGATAGATTTCCTGTCTATGAACTCCAATATCCTTAGGTGCATTTACACCTAGCTTTACTTGACTTCCTCGTACACTAAGTACGGTAATTTCTACATCATCTCCTACGAGTAAACTTTCTCCTGTTTTCCGAGTTAAAATAAGCATTGCTACCTCCAAGATAAAAGACCCAATAAAATTTTTAAGGTCAAGGCAAGGCTGATTCATTCTTCCTTGCCTAGGTATTAAATTATAATTTTGCTTGAATCCATTCTTGTGCAAAGTTCAGTGCTTGTAATAAATTTTGTGGTTCAGAGCCACCGGCCATTGCCATATCTGGACGACCACCACCCTTACCACCGACTTGTTTTGCCATTTCACCGACTAACTCGCCAGCTTTCACTTTTGAGGTTAAATCGGTGGTTACTCCTACAATCAAGTTCACTTTTTCATCAGCTACTGATCCTATAACTACTATGGCACTTCCGAGTTGATTTTTCAAGTCATCAACCATTGTTCTTAGGGTTTTCGCTTCCGCATTATCTAATTGAGTTACCACTACATTTACGCCATTGATTTGTTGAGCTTGTTTTACAAGTTCAGAACCTGCAAGAGCAGCTTGTTTATCTTTAAGTTGTTGTAACTCTTTTTCAGTGCGTTTTGATTTGTCTTGTAATTGCTGGATTTTCTCCACAAGTGAGGCGTTATCTGCTTTTAATAATTCTGCAGAATGCTGTAATACTTGTTGTAATTGATGGATCCAAGCAACTGTTGTTTCGCCCGTGATTGCTTCAACACGGCGAACACCTGCCGCAACTGCACTCTCAGAGGTGAGTTTAAAGAAACCAATCTCTCCTGTACGTTGGACGTGTGTACCACCACAAAGTTCGATCGAAAATGTACTCATTTCAACAACACGTACCACATCACCATATTTTTCACCGAAGAGAGCCATTGCACCTTTTGCTTTTGCAGCATCAATGCCCATCTCTTCAATGATAACAGGAATATTCTCACGAATTTTACAGTTTACGATACGTTCGATTTCCTCAAGTTGAGCTTTAGTAATCGCTTCTGGTTGAGAGAAGTCAAAACGTAAGCCGTTTTCGTTTACTAATGACCCTTTTTGAGCAACGTGTTCACCCAATACTTCACGTAATGCAGAGTGTAATAAGTGGGTTGCAGAGTGGTTTAGCTCAATGTTGTGACGACGAGTTGCATTCACTTCGGCATAAATTTTATCGCCTACGCGTAATTCGCCTGATTCCACTTGACCATAATGACCAAACACTTGACCATATTTTTGTGTATCAATTACGTTAAATTGGCAAATTTCTGATGAAATTAGACCGCTATCACCTACTTGCCCCCCCATTTCTGCGTAGAATGGCGTTTTGTCTAAGATGATAATGGCTGTTTCGCCAGATTGAATTGTATCAACCCCTTTACCTTGGCTGAATAATCCAACCACAGTTGCCTCAGTTGTTAAATGATCGTAACCAACAAATTTGGTTATGCTGTCTACTTTGATGACATTGCTGTAATCTGCACTAAAGTTACTGCTCGCTTTTGCACGCTCACGTTGAGCTGTCATTTCATCATCAAAGCCTGCTTCGTCAATTAAAATATCACGCTCACGACAAACGTCAGCGGTTAAATCAAGCGGGAAGCCATAAGTATCATAAAGTTTGAATGCTACTTTACCTGAAAGGGTTTTGTTTTCCACTTTCGTTAATGCATCTTCAAGCAGTGCTAAACCACGTTCCAGTGTACGAGCAAATTGCTCTTCTTCTGATTTTAATGTTTGTTGAATGAAAGCTTGTTTCTGTGCAACGATTTCACCAGCGTGCCCCATTACTTCTGCAAGTGTTGGTACTAATTTATAGAAGAATGCTTCTTTTGCACCTAATAAGTTACCGTGGCGCACTGCACGACGAATAATACGGCGAAGAACATAGCCACGCCCTTCATTTGAAGGCACAACACCGTCAGCAATTAAATATGAGCAAGAACGAATGTGGTCTGCGATTACGCGTAATGATTTGTTATCTAAATCTTTAACGTCTAATAATTCTGCTGTTGTTTTGATGAGTGTTTGGAAAATATCTGTTTCGTAGTTTGAGTTTACGTGCTGCATAACTGCTGTCATACGTTCTAAACCCATACCTGTATCAACAGATGGTTTTGGTAATTTTTCCATTGTGCCATCGGCTAAGCGGTTGAATTGCATAAACACAATGTTCCAAACTTCGATATAACGGTCGCCATCTTCTTCAGGTGTACCCGGTAGACCACCCCAGTATTTTTCACCGTGGTCGTAGAAAATTTCAGTACAAGGACCGCAAGGGCCTGTGTCACCCATTGCCCAGAAGTTATCGGATGCATATGGTGCACCTTTATTGTCGCCGATACGAATAATGTGCTCAGCTGGCACGCCTACAAGAGTATGCCAAATATCGTAAGCTTCATCGTCTGTTTCATAAACAGTGACGTAGAGTTTTTCTTTCGGCAAACCTAACCATTCTGGTGAAGTTAAAAACTCCCAACCAAATTGGATTGCATCACGTTTAAAATAATCACCAAAGCTAAAATTCCCCATCATTTCAAAGAAAGTATGATGGCGAGCTGTATAGCCTACGTTTTCTAAGTCGTTGTGTTTACCACCCGCACGTACACAGCGTTGTGCCGTTGTAGCTCTAGTGTAAGGACGTTTTTCTAGGCCAAGAAAAACATCTTTAAATTGGTTCATACCAGCATTGGTAAAGAGTAGAGTAGGGTCATTTTCGGGAACTAACGAACTACTTTCTACCACAGTGTGTCCTTTACTATGGAAAAAATCCAAGAAGGACTGTCTAATTTGCGATGTTGTTTTCATTCTAATAACGCTCGTTTTAAAATAAAAAGATTGATTCAATCGTTATGTATAACTGTACTATTCTACACATTTTTCAGGTGAAATTGTGAAAATAATATAAGAAAAGCAATGAATTTTATTTATACTGTTATTTATTTGTCAAATTTTTAGCAAAAAATAACCGCTTGAGCTCTTTTATTGCACAAGCGGTTATTCTTAAACGCTACAAATATGCTTGTTTTCTATTCATCATCTAATGGAACAACTAACATATCCACGGTCACGCTATTCATTACTTGGCGAGTTGAAGACATAAATTTGCTCCAGAAATCTTGGTGGTGTCCAGTGATGAGTAAGTCAACACCATATTTAGCCACGGCTTCTTCAATAACTTGAGAGAAATCGCCTGTGCCATTGAGTTTTTCCGAAACTGGGTAATCTATTTTGCTCGCAAGTTCATCTAATGCTTTCGTTGTTTCAACTGAAACGTTATCTTGTACGGCAGACATATTGATATCAATTAAACCCGTATATAAATCGGAAAAATTGACATCAACATGGATAACCGATAATTTCGCTCCACATTTTTCTGCAAGTCCAGCACCTTTACGTAATAAAATAAGACTCTCTTCAGAAAGATCGACTGCAACCAAGATGTGTTTGTACATAATAGACTCCTTATTGTCTCTGCTTTGGTCTTTTTCGTTTCTATACTAGCAAATAATTGCGAAGAAAAATGAGATATACTTCTCATTTTTGAAATTTCTTGGAATAAATTCACTAAAAAAATTAACTATCTTGAGGTAAAAGTTATACTTTCTTCATTCAAAAATAAATGGTAAACTTTGCTCGAAATCAAACTTTTATAGAATTTATGCGGAAATGGTTATGAAAATTGTGCCAGAGGCAAAACCACAAGGAAGAACCGGCTGTACGATCCACTGCCAAAATTGTAGTATTAGCCAACTTTGCCTCCCTTTTACGTTAAGCGAACATGAATTAACTCAGCTTGATAACATCATTGAGCGTAAAAAACCTGTACAAAAATCTCAAATTATTTTCCAATCTGGTGATGAACTTCGCTCAATTTATGCTCTTCGTTCTGGCACATTAAAAAGCTACACATTAAGCGAAAATGGCGAAGAACAAATCACAGCTTTTCATCTTCCAGGTGATCTGATTGGCTTTGATGCTATTATGAATATGAAACACGTAGGTTTCGCACAGGCTTTAGAAACGGCTATGATCTGCGAAATTCCGTTTGATATTCTAGATGATCTTGCTGGTAAAATGCCTAAAATTCGTCATCAAATTATGCGTTTAATGAGTAATGAAATCAAAAGCGATCAAGAAATGATTTTATTACTTTCAAAAATGAGTGCAGAAGAAAAACTAGCAGCATTTTTATATAATCTTTCCCAACGCTATGCTGCTCGTGGTTTTTCAGCTCGTGAGTTTCGTTTAACAATGACTCGTGGTGATATTGGCAATTATCTTGGCTTAACTATTGAGACTATTAGTCGTTTACTTGGTCGTTTCCAAAAATCAGGTATGATTACCGTGCAAGGAAAATACATTACGATCAATCAGATGGATGTATTAGCTGAAATGGCAGCTGGCACAAAAAATCAAATTACAGTGAAGAATGTTGATGATGCTTGCTGTTCTTAATTACTAACGGAAAAACGGATGTCTAGTTTAGAAATCCGTTTTTGGTATTACAGGGGTATTATATGCTCCTTAAGTTTTTAATGATAGGTCTTCATAAATTTCTGATACGCTTTCAAAAAAGTCTCAAAATCATCTACCCCACAAAAAGCAATACTCTCTTCGTTATAGAAATTAAACCCCTCTTCCATCATAGACTCATCAAAATCATCTTCTAAATTATTCGCTTTCACCATCACTTCATCACTGATGAAATAGAGGCTGTACTCCTTGCCCTCGACAACAAATTCATATTGATTTGGGTAAGCGGCCTTGCAACGTTCGATCTCGGCTAAAATGGTATTTAAAGCTTTATGATCGCCCGCAATTTCATTGTTTAGCCAACGGGCAAACGCTTCGTGATCCATTGAGCAACGGGTAATCACACCGTGCATTGTATGGTTAAATTGATATTCCATCTTTCCTCCGTTTAAAATCAGCTTATTATATGCTACTTATCTGTTTCAAGCGGTTGTTTTTACTGAAAAATTTGCAACCACATTTGCCCAACAAAATCCCGTTCCGTTTCAAATTCACTCATCGGCACGCAACTTGGTTGGCGCAATAAATTCAAGTGATGAATGCGGTTTCGCATTGCAGTGTAGCAATATTTGAGCTGTTCGCCTGCGTGTTCGGTTAGAATGCCACACGCCATTGCCGTGTCGAAAATGCGGACATTATCCGACCAAACAGCCATCTCTGGCGAAGTTTCTGCATTCGCCAACACCAAATATTGGGCGATAAATTCAATATCAGTAATCCCACCTTTGTCGGTTTTTAAGTTAAATTCGACCGCTTGCGGTTGGGTTAAATGCTGATACATTTTGGCTCTCATTCCTGTAATTTCTGCTTTAAGCATTACCTCATCACGTTTTTTCGCTAAAGTTGATTGACGAATTTGATCAAATTCAGCTTTTAAAATTTCTGTACCATAAACGCATCTTGCTCGCACAAGCGCTTGGCTTTCCCACGTCCACGCTTCGTTTTTTTGGTAGAAATCATAGGCATTGAAAGTGCTGACTAAAAGCCCCGCTTCGCCCGATGGTCGTAATCGCATATCCACTTCATATAACACGCCAGCACTGGTGTTGAGGTTAAAAATTGAGTTTATTTTTTGGGCGAGTTTTAAGTAGAACTGATGGCTAGAAACCGATTTCCGTCCGCCAACCGTTTCGCTATTTTCAGGTGCATTATGGAGGAAAACCAAGTCTAAATCGGAATTGTAGCCTAACTCAATACCGCCTAATTTTCCGTAACCTATCACCGCAAAACCTTTCTCATTTTCGCTTAGATGCTTGGGCACGCCAAAACGTTGGCTGACCGCTTTCCACGCCATATTCACTACCGCGCCGATAATTGCTTCGGCAAGGTAGGTAAGATGATCGCTAATTTTCATCACAGGTAGTACGCCCATAATATCAGCAGAGGTAATGTGCAAAATCTGGCTCTGCTTAAATTGCCGCAACGCATCAATCAATGCTTCTTCATCCTCTTCTGGGATTCGCACCAAGTAATCGGTTAAGGCAGCTTGATAATCGTGAAAATTAATCACTTGCGTTAAACCTTTATTGCTCATCAATTCATCCAGCAACATTGGATAACGGGCAATCTGCTCAGCAATCATAATCGACTGGCCACACAGTGTAATCAGCTGTGGCAAAATCTGCTCTTTTTCAGCAAGCAATTCCAAATAGGTAGTTCGGGTAGTGATTTTGTCCAAAATATTGAGCAAACGAGGCAATAAAATCAGGTAATTCGGTTGGTTGAAAATTTGGTCAAGCACCGTTGGCAATAGCGTTCGTAATACTTCACGCCCACGCACACCAATGGGTTTACGCACCCAATCTTGCAGCGTTGTAGCAAGCCAGCGAAAAATTTCGGCATAATCACTTTCAGCTACCGCATATTCTTTCAACACGCTTGCCAAATCTTCCTCGCTCATTTCATGGCTTAAAATATCTTTCCATAGGGCGATTTTTCCATTTACAAGTGGTTCATTTTCCGTTTCATCTTGACCAATCAATTCACTGAATACGGCTCGCACTTTTTTCTGATATTCCTCCAACACTAGTAAGAAATCTGCCCAAGTTTGGATTGAATGTTCAATCCACGTTTCGCCCTGCTCAGCTTCAATCAGATATTTTTGCGTGGCTAAAATCAGACATTGCTGAGCCTGCTCGTCCGTTGGCAAGGTTTGGGTTTGTTTGTCATCAATCGCCTGCAACACATTTTCCACTTGACGGAACAAGAGATAAGCCGAACGCAGATCTTGAATTTGATCTTTACTCAGTAATCCTAGCTCTGCCAAACGCGGAAGCACCGTAAGCAGGCTTCTCTCTTGTAGAATTTTATCACGACCACCTCGCATCATTTGAAAGGTTTGCACGATAAATTCAACTTCGCGAATACCGCCCGCACCGAGCTTAATGTTATCTACCAAATTACGGCGTACTACCTCACGGCTGATCTTCTCTTTCATTTCCCGCAACGATTGGATCGCACTGAAATCTAAATAGCGGCGATAAACGAACGGGCGCAACATCTGTTTCAAATAGCGGTGGTTGAGATTGCTCAAATCTTCCCCCAAGATTTTTGCTTTAATCATCGCATAGCGTTCCCAATCTCGCCCTTGTTCTTGGTAATAATCTTCCATTGAAGCAAAACTGAGCACCAATGAGCCGCTATCACCAAAAGGGCGCAATCGCATATCGGTGCGATACGCGAAACCCTCTGCGGTCACTTCATCTAACGCACGAATTAAACGCTGCCCAAGTCTGGTAAAAAATTTGCTATTTTCGACCGCTTTCCGCCCGCCAACCGTTTCGCCTGCATCAGGGTAGACAAAAATCAGATCAATATCTGACGAGAAATTAAGCTCCCGTCCGCCTAATTTGCCCATTCCTAAAATCAGTAACTCTTGCGGTTCATTGAGGCTATTCATCGGCACGCCGTATTCCGCACAACAATGCTGATAGAGCCAATCGCGGGCTTGCAAAATAATCGTTTCCGCTAAATCAGAAAGGGCTTGGAAGACAAACTCGACGCTGGCTAATTTATTCGATTGAATAAAACTAAGCGTTGCCATCTCTCGATGGCGAAACAAGCGAAGTTCTCTACCCAATTGCTCTTCATCTTGCACATTTTGCAGTATTTTGGCTAAGCGCTCAGCATAATGCGTACAATCTTGCGAACTAGGTAGGTTCTTAAGCCATTGGTTTAGCAATTCAGGCTGAGATAAAAGTGTGCGTTTTATAAAACTAGACATTGAAATCGCATTTACAAGCGATGGATTTTCAGCGATTTTTTGCGAAAGTGTTGGGGGGAAAGTGGAAAGTGGCATAAAATCTCCGAAATTTGGTCAAGTTCGTGCCATAATTTACCGCTTGTAAAATAAAATCGCAACGCCTACTTTCTTGCATTTACCTTAATTTAAGCTTGCATTGCTAGGTATTTCACATTAAAATCCACACCTCTTGTCGTAGCTGAGTTAGAGATCGGCTATTGATGTATGTTCAACCCTTAACAAAAAGGAAAATTAAGATGTCTCTAAGCGTAGAAGCAAAAGCACAAATCGTTGCTGAATTTGGTCGTGATGCAAAAGATACTGGTTCTTCAGAAGTTCAAATTGCATTATTAACAGCTCAAATCAACCATTTACAAGCTCACTTTGCTACACATAAAAAAGATCACCACGGTCGTCGCGGTTTATTACGTATGGTTTCACGTCGTCGTAAATTATTAGACTACTTAAAACGAACTGATCTTGCTAAATATTCAGAAATCATCGCACGTTTAGGTTTACGTCGCTAATTTCCGAAATTTGGAATTTGAAGACCGAGCAGTTTTGCTCGGTTTTTTTATAGATTATATTCAAGGAAAAACTATGGCTTTTAGCTCTCTCTTTACCTTATTAGATGATATCGCAGCGGTGTTGGACGATGTTTCTATAATGACCAAAATGGCTGCTAAGAAAACAGCAGGTGTGATTGGTGATGATTTGGCCTTAAATGCCAACCAGGCTAGCGGTAAAGACATCTCTCCTGAGCAAGAATTACCGATTGTTTGGGCTGTGGCGAAAGGATCGCTGCTTAACAAGGTGATTTTAATTCCTCTTGCCCTTCTTCTCTCCATCTATTTACCGCAAGCCATTACGGTATTATTGATTATCGGTGGTGCTTATCTCTGTTTCGAAGGTGTAGAAAAATTATTGCATAAATTCTTACACCACGCAGAAAACACTGAAGATGAAAATAGCGTTTCAAAAGAGGTCAAAATCAAAGGAGCAATTCGCACCGATTTTATTCTTTCTGCGGAAATTATTATCATCGCACTTGGTGTGTTGCAAGAAAGCAGTACGATGACCAAAATTCTCTCACTCTCTGCGGTCGGGATTGGTATTACCGTATTTGTTTATGGCTTGGTGGGGTTAATCGTGAAATTAGATGATATCGGCTTATGGATGATGAAAAAGAAAGGCACATTCTTGCAATTCATAGGACGCAGCCTGCTCTTTATTATGCCTTGGTTTATGAAATCATTATCCGTTATTGGTACCATTGCAATGTTCTTGGTTGGTGGAGGTATTTTCTCTCATAACGTACCAGCCATTCATCACTGGGTAGGACATTTCGCTATTCCAACTTCATTCTCCTCTGCACTTGATTTCGTAGTAGGAGTTATCGTTGGTGCTATCGCTTGTGCAGTAATTTTACCTGCGATGAAGTTATTTTCGAAGAAATAAATTTATCTCTCTCCCCTTGTGGGAGAGTTTTGAAAAAAAATCTATAAGATTTTTTGAGGGAGAGAGGTTACAAATACGCCTCTAAAATCTCTCTTAAAATTGCATACCCTTTCTCGTTATAATGCAATCCATCTACTGTCAAACTACGATCTAAATTTCCCTCGTTATCCAAGAATTTGTCATAAGTCGGAATAAAGACTAAAGGTGCGAAACAATGTGCGTTGAAATAAGCATTCATCGCTTGAATTTCTGCATTAGTCACGGTTTCGATACGGTTTACTGGCGTTGCTTCCAACAAGAAATAACGTGTATTAAACTCTGCAAGCGGTTGTGTTTCTTGGATTATTTGCGAAATCCAATCTAGTACTTGTTGAGGCGAATAATTAGGCTCTTTCACGATATCATTTACGCCCAAAAAGATAAACACCGTTTTGCCTAGATGCTGAATATGTTGCGGTTTGGCGATCACATCTAAGTATTGGCGTGTGCTGGTGCCAGAAAGCCCTAAATTCGCCACACTCTGTCCTTTTAGGGTTAAAGTTTTCTCAAAACCTTCCCACATGTCAAACAACGAATGCCCCATTAACGTGACATTGGCTCGTTTTTCAAACTCAATTTGTTTGGTTTGATAACGATTGAAAATATCTTGATCGGTCAGCATAGCTTTCTCCTAAAAAATAGGCATATACCTAAAAATATACACTCAATGATTATAATGAATTTGGCATATTGCTCCAGAGTGAAATATTAGTTTTGTGAGATGAATCACATTTTTAAGAATAGTTTTGTTGAGCTTGTTTTATGCAATTACCACTTAATTTAGATCTTTATGTTGTAATTTACTTGTAGCCTTGTTATTGTAAAAATAGTAAGCGGAAAAGCATTTTTATTTTTTATATTAGGAAATAGCAATGGGTAAATCATTAGTTATTGTTGAGTCACCAGCCAAAGCGAAAACAATCAATAAATACTTAGGCAGTGACTATGTGGTGAAATCAAGTGTCGGGCATATTCGGGATTTGCCAAAAAGTGGCTCAGAAGAAAAAACGGAACGAGCGAAACCGGTTTCAACCAAAGGAATGAGTGCCGAAGAAAAGGCAAAAGTAAAAGCGGAAAAAGAGCGTAATGCCTTGGTAAAACGGATGGGGATCGATCCTTATCACGGTTGGAAAGCGAATTACCAAATTATGCCTGATAAACTGAAAGTGGTTTCAGAGCTCAAAACTTTAGCGAAAAAAGCCGAGCATATTTATCTCGCAACTGACTTGGATAGAGAAGGGGAGGCGATTGCGTGGCATTTACGTGAGGTGATTGGTGGTGATGAGAGCCGTTTTAGCCGCGTAGTGTTTAACGAAATTACCAAAAATGCGATTAGAAAAGCGTTTGAAAAGCCAGAGCATCTGAATATCGACCGTGTAAACGCACAACAAACTCGCCGCTTTTTAGATCGCGTGGTGGGCTTTATGGTCTCGCCGTTACTTTGGAAAAAAGTGGCGCGAGGTTTATCGGCAGGTCGAGTGCAATCTGTTGCGGTAAAATTATTGGTGGAACGTGAACGTGAGATTAAAGCCTTCCAACCTGAAGAGTTTTGGGAAATTGTGGCGGATACGCAAGCGAATGGCAAAAAATTACCGCTTGATCTGACAAATTATCTTGGCAAAAAATGGCAAGTGAAGAACGAAAAAGAGGCCATGCAAGCGGTTAAAAACTTGCAACAATCTGCGTTTATCGTTACCGATATTGAGAAAAAACCGACCAGCTCAAAAGCAAGTCCGCCATTCATCACTTCAACGCTTCAACAAACGGCAAGCACTCGTTTGGGATTTGGCGTGAAAAAAACGATGATGTTGGCTCAACGCTTATACGAAGCGGGTTATATTACCTATATGCGTACAGACTCGACTAACCTCAGCCAAGATGCGTTAAATATGGCTCGTGGTTATATCGACAAACAGCTTGGCTCGCAATATTTACCCGAAAAACCGAATTTCTACTCTAGCCGTGAAAATGCTCAAGAGGCTCACGAAGCAATTCGCCCATCAGATGTAAATGTCACAATGGGGGATTTATCGGGTATGGATAAAGATGCTGAACGTTTATACGACTTGATTTGGCGTCGTTTCTTAGCGTGCCAAATGTTACCTGCCCAATATGATTCAACCAACTTGACTGTGACTGCTGGCAATTACGAATTAAAAGCGAAAGGTCGTGTATTACGTTTTGATGGTTGGACAAAAGTCTTGCCTGTACAAGGTAAAACGGCAGAAGACCAAGAGTTACCAAATGTTGCTTTAAATGAAGAATTGACGTTACAAGCGGTTAATCCTAGCCAACATTTTACCAAACCGCCTGCACGTTATTCAGAAGCAGCATTAGTGCGTGAGTTGGAAAAACGTGGTATTGGTCGCCCTTCAACTTATGCCTCGATTATTTCTACCATTCAAGAGCGTGGTTATGTGCACGTAGAAAACCGCCGTTTCTATGCAGAAAAAATGGGTGAGATCGTAACTGATCGTTTAAATGAATCATTCGGTGATTTAATGAACTATGATTTCACAGCGAATATGGAAGAGACTCTCGACCAAATCGCAGAAGGCAATAAAAACTGGATTGATGCGTTAAATGCCTTCTTTAAAGACTTCTCCGAGCAATTAACCCAAGCTGAATTGGACGAATTACAAGGCGGAATGAAGCCGAACAGCATTGTGCCAACCAATATTGATTGTCCAACTTGTGGACGCAAAATGGCAATTCGCACCGCCTCAACAGGGGTATTCTTGGGTTGTACTGGTTATGCATTACCACCGAAAGAGCGTTGCAAAACTACAATGAATTTAATTCCTGAAGAGGAATTGATTAACGTATTAGACGAAGATTCAGAAACTAAGGCGTTAATGGCACGTAAACGTTGTCCGAAATGTGATTCGGCGATGGATAGCTACATTATCGATCCTCATCGTAAATTACACGTGTGCGGTAATAACCCAAACTGTGATGGTTATTTGGTGGAAGAAGGTACATTCAAAATTAAAGGCTATGATGGTCCTATCGTGGAATGTGATAAATGTGGTGCGGATATGCACTTAAAACTGGGGCGTTTCGGCAAATATATGGGCTGTACCAACTGTGATAACACCCGTAAAATTCTGAAAAACGGTGAAGTTGCACCACCGCGTGAAGAGCCAATTCCATTCCCAGAATTAAGATGTGAAAAAGCAGATGCCTATTTTGTATTGCGTGATAGTGCAGTTGGAGTGTTTATGTCGGCACATAATTTCCCGAAAGTCCGTGAAAGCCGACCTGCAAAAGTGAGCGAATTAGCCCAATATCGCGACCGCTTACCAGAAAAACTGCAATATTTGGCAGATGCACCATTAACTGATCCTGAAGGTAATCCAGCAATTATTAGTTTCAGCCGTAAAGAGAAACGTCAATATGTGACATCTGAAAAGAACGGAAAGAAAACGAAATGGATTATGGATTATGTTGATGGAAAGTGGGTAACGCGTTAATTTCATGTTAAATCAAGGCAGACTGATAAAGTCTGCCTTATGTACAAACTGTATCAAATTTGTCACAATAGCAACTGCGTAGGACGCAAAAGAAATTAACTCAATAAGGAAACTAATATGACAAAAAATCAGTATGCCCATCAACGGGGCAAAATTAACGATAGTGCAGTTAAAGCATTAGTGACGGATCCACTTTTTCGCACGCGAGTGGAACGCAATAAAAAAGGCAAAGGTAGCTACCAGCGTCACGAAAAACATAAAGGTGCAAACCGAGGCGAAAGCCCATTTAAAATAAACCGATTATTTTAAATGGGCTTTTTCTTTGGTTTGTTATTTCACCTCATAATTTTCAGAATGAGTAGTTATATCCTTTCCTGTTGATGTACGGAAAGTATAATTTGCTCGTTCAAACTCACCTGCTGCATTATCTAAAAAGAACTGGCGATACTCTTCCACCCACATTGCTGTTGCGCCACAAACAGCGACAGGCATAACTACAAAATTCACAAACGGAATCATAGTAAACAGGCTCACTAAAGTGCCAAATGTGTAATTCATCCATTTATTCTGACTTAAGGCATTACGCATACGTGGGAAGCTGATTTTATGATTATCAAACGGGTAGTCGCAATATTGAATAGCAATCATCCAAGCCCCGAAAATAAAGGCAAGCACAGGCACAGCTGTTTGCCCTAAAACGGGCACAAAACCAAGGAAAAACAAAGCAATTAAACGTGGCACGCTATACATCATTTTTTGCCATTCGCGTTTTAACATACGTGGAATATCTTTAAGCATACCAAATAGTGAGGTGTCGCCAAGCGGTTGATTCGTAAGCTGCAATTCCACTTTTTCGGATAATAGTGCATTAAATGGGGCGGCAATAAAATTTGCCAGTGTAGTAAAGGCAAAGTAAAAACCGACCAACAATAATACGAAAATCAGAGGGATAAGGATAAACGAAAGCCAATCTAGCCAAGAAGGAAGCAGAAGTTCGAACCAATGGTTCATGCTACTTAAGAAAAACCAAGAGAGCCCGATAATCAGCAATACGTTAATGATTAAGGGGATGATGACAAATGGTAAGAATTTTTTCTGTGCCAGTAAGCTCCAGCCTTTGATGAAATAATGAAAACCTGCGGAAATTTGATTTTGTGGAGATGAAAATAACAATGACATAAAAACCTTAAATGCTCAAAATTTTGTTTGAAATATGGTAAGCTATACCATCTTTTTTCGCAAATAGTGAATCTTAAATTTTTAGATGATTTTCTGAGAGGACTTATGGAACTTCATATTATTTTCTTTATTTTGGCTGGATTACTTATTGCAGTACTTATTGGCTCGAGTATTCTGTCTAATCGCCGTGAAAAATCACGTATTTTTTCGAATACATTTTCTCAACGACCACCATCAAGCCCTATACATTCTCAGCATATGCCATCTGATGACCGTCATTTTGATTTGCAAGAGCAAACACAAGAGAGAGTTAATCAGACTGAAATTGATATTCCCTCCTCAGTAGAAATTCAACGTGATGTAGAAAACTCGCTTAGTGAAATTAAAATTCGCATACCTGGACAAGAGGCTAATAATAACACTACTCCAGAATTTATTCGCTCAGAGGTATCAACTTATGGTCAATCACAACAAACGGTTTATGAGCCACAACCTGAACGTCCAATTTTTGTGAATACAACAGAAATAACGCAGAAGTATGAAAATGATTATGTAGATAATAGCGTAGCCACCTCTCCTATTTACGAACAATCAGTTCAAGCAGTTGTGGTGGAAGCCCCTACACAATCTGAGCCAGAAATCCCTGCTGATATTATTACGCTTTATGTAGTGTCTGCGGAAGGTTATCAATTTGAAGGTGAGCATGTAGTGCAATGCTTAGAAGCATTAGGCTTTGAATATGGTGAATATAATATTTTCCATCGTCATAAACATTTGGGGAATAACAATTCGCCTGTGATTTTTAGTGTTGCGAATATGATGCAACCTGGCGTGTTTGATCTTAACAATTTAAAAGATTTTTCAACCATTGGTTTAGTGATTTTTATGCATCTACCAACCGATGGCAATCCACAAACCAATTTAAGATTGATGCTGCAAAGCACAGAGCGTTTGGCAAGCGCATTAAACGGCTTTGTATTAAACGATCGTCGCGAAATCTTTGATGAAAATTCTCGCATTGAATATTTAAAACGCGTGAGCTAATCATCTGCAAACTTTTTAGAAAATGGACCGCTTGCAAGCGGTCTTTTTTATCGACCCTTTTACTAAATTCGAGTTTACTATGCCTTTATTTGCAAACACTTCAAATCAACAAGTAATTTCAGCAACAGAGTTGGAACAACTTCGCCAAACATTGCGTAAATATGAATATCACTACCACGTGTTAGATAATCCTCTTGTGCCAGATGCGGAATATGACCGCTTAATGAACGAACTCAAAGCGATTGAAAAAGCTCATCCCGAATTTATTACCGCCGATTCGCCAACACAACGAGTTGGTGCAAAACCGCTTTCAGGCTTTACGCAAATTACCCATGAATTGCCAATGCTTTCTCTTGATAATGCCTTCTCAAATGACGAATTATTAGGCTTTTTACGCCGCATTGAAGGGCAAATTCATCGCAACCCTGAAACGATAGAGTTTTGCTGCGAGCCTAAGTTAGACGGTTTGGCTGTCAGTATTTTGTATGTCAATGGCGTGCTTACTCAAGCCGCAACACGAGGTGATGGCACCACGGGCGAAGATATTACCGCCAACGTTCGCACTATTCGCAATGTACCGCTACGTTTGAATACGGATAATCCGCCAGCTCGCCTTGAAGTACGTGGTGAGGTGTTTATGCCTCAAAAAGGCTTTAATGCGTTAAACGAAAGAGCTTTAGAGCACGGCGAGAAAACCTTTGCAAACCCACGTAATGCGGCGGCGGGATCGCTTCGACAGTTAGATCCTAAAATTACTGCACAACGCCCACTTACACTGAATGCGTACGGTATCGGTATTTATGAGGCAGAGCAGCCTTTACCAAACACGCATTTCGATCGTCTGCAGTGGTTAAAATCGATTGGTATTCCTGTTAATAACGAAATTTGCCTTGCCAAAGGAGTAGAACAGTTAGCTGAATTTTATACGGATATTCAAACCAAACGCCCAAATTTGGGCTACGACATTGATGGTACGGTGTTAAAAGTTAACGACATCGCCTTACAAGAGCAGCTTGGCTTTATCTCTCGTTCGCCACGCTGGGCGATTGCCTATAAATTCCCTGCACAAGAAGAGATGACCGTGCTTAATGATGTGGAATTTCAAGTGGGACGAACAGGGGCGATTACGCCTGTAGCGAAGCTTGAACCTGTATTTGTGGCAGGGGTTACGGTCAGCAATGCGACGTTACACAATGGCGATGAAATTGATCGTCTTGGTATTGCGATTGGGGATACCGTGATTATTCGTCGTGCGGGAGATGTGATTCCACAAATTATTGGCGTGGTGACAGAACGTCGCCCTACTAATGCAAAAAAAATCGTATTTCCGACCGCTTGTCCTGTGTGTGAATCGGCAGTGGTTCGCGTAGATGGCGAAGCGGTAGCTCGTTGTACAGGTGGGCTGTTCTGCGAAGCCCAACGCAAAGAGGCGTTAAAACACTTTGTTTCTCGCAAAGCAATGGATATTGAAGGCGTGGGAGAGAAGTTGATCGAGCAATTGATGGCAAGCGAACTCATTAAAACGCCAGCAGATCTGTTTAAGCTCAATAAAACGATCTTGATGCGATTAGAGCGAATGGGAGAAAAATCGGCTCAAAATGTCCTAAATAGCTTAGAAAAAGCGAAACAAACCACCTTGCCTCGTTTCCTTTTTGCATTGGGTATTCGTGATGTAGGTGAATCAACTGCGTTGAATTTGGCTAACCATTTTGGCACGCTTGAGGCAATCCAAGTGGCAACCTTTGAGCAATTGCAAGCGGTGCAAGATGTGGGCGAAGTGGTGGCAAATCGTATCGTTTCATTCTGGAAAGAGCCGCATAATGTCGCCGTCGTAGAAGATTTGCAAGCACAAGGTATTCATTGGCAAACAGTTGAAAAAGTCGAAATTGCTGACAATCCACTGAAAGATAAAAATGTGGTTTTGACTGGCACATTAAGTCAATTAACCCGTGATCAAGCCAAAGCGTTATTGCAAGGCTTAGGTTGTAAGGTTTCTAGTTCAGTTTCAAGTAAAACGGATTACCTGATTGCAGGTGAAAAAGCAGGTTCGAAATTGACCAAAGCACAAGAGTTGGGGGTGAAAGTGTTATCTGAACAAGAGTTTATTGATTTGATGAAGTAGAGTAGTTAGTAATTACTTTGACAAAGTAGGGAGTTTTAGTCGTAGTCGAGTAAAACTTCCTATTTATTTACTTCAAAAATGAGACCTAGATCACACTTTTAAAAATACACTTCAAAAATCTGTTTAAAATGGAGTTTTCTTTTCATATAATACGGGAAATCAAAATTTTAGGCATTCCTTATTCCAAAATGGTTCTTATCTCAAGGAGTTTTATATGTCGAAATTATCTCATCAAGAAGTGCTTTCTCAAATTCAATATGGTCTTATTTCTTCTTGCCAACCTGTCGATGATGGTCCGATGGATAAACCTGAAATCGTTTCTGCAATGGCACAGGCTTCTGTTGTGGGCGGTGCATCTGGTTTGCGTATTGAAGGGGTTGATAACCTTAAAGCAACCCGCCCTTTTGTGAATATTCCAATTATTGGGATTGTCAAACGTGATTTGCCTGATAGCCCCGTGCGTATTACTCCATTCTTACAAGATATTGAAGATTTAGCCAATGCGGGCGCAGATATTATTGCGGTAGATGGAACGAACCGTCCGCGCCCTGTGGATATTGCTAGTGCGGTGAAAAAAATTCATGAGATGGGCTGTTTAGCAATGGCAGACTGCTCAAATTTAGAAGAAGGCTTATATTGTAAAGAACTTGGTTTTGATATTATCGGTAGTACGATGTCAGGTTACACAGGTGGTAAAGTGCCTGAAGAGCCGGATTATCAATTAGTGCGTGATTTGAAATCTGCGGGTTGTTTTGTGATGGCGGAAGGGCGTTATAATACACCAGAACTTACTAAAGTGGCGATTGAAATTGGTGCAGATTGTGTGACTGTAGGTTCAGCATTAACTCGTTTGGAACATATTGTGAGTTGGTTTGCAACAGCAATTAAATCGGCAAGAAAATAAAGGACAAAACTATGCGATGTTTAGCACTAGACATTGGCGGGACGAAAATTGCCGCAGCAATTGTAAAAAATGGTGTGATTGAGCAACGCCAACAAATTCATACACCGCGTGAAAATGTGGTGGAGGGAATGCACCAAGCGTTAGCAAAACTGCTTGCCGATTATGCAGGGCTGTTTGATTATGTTGCGGTCGCTTCAACGGGCATTATCAATAATGGTGTATTAACCGCATTAAATCCAAAGAATTTGGGCGGTTTGGCGGAATTTCCGCTTAAAGCGAGCATTGCAAAACATACCGATAAGCCAATTGGCTTGTTAAATGATGCACAAGCAGCGACTTACGCAGAATATCAATTGCAGAATCATGAACAAGTGTCGAACTTCGCATTTATTACCGTTTCAACAGGTGTTGGCGGAGGCATTGTGTTAAGCCAATCCTTACAGACAGGCTCTCACGGTATTGCGGGGCATATTGGGCATATGTTGGCTGATCCAAGTGGCCCAATGTGCGGTTGTGGTCGTCGAGGTTGTGTCGAAGCAATTGCTGCTGGGCGTGCAATTGAGGCAGTTGCTTCGCAATGGGATAATCCATGCGAGCCTAAAGAGGTTTTTGAGCGTTTTAGAAAAGGCGATGCAAAATCGACCGCTTTAGTGGGGCGTTCTGCGAAAGCAATCGCCAATTTAGTCGCAGATTTAGTGATTGGCTTAGATATTCAAAAAATCGCAATTGGCGGTAGTGTAGGGTTAGCTGAGGGGTATTTGCCTTTAGTGGAAAAATACTTACAAGAGCTCCCAGCAGTCTATCGTTGTGAATTAGAAGCGGCAAAATTTGGACAAGATGCGGGATTAGTAGGTGTCGCATATTGGGTGAAAGATGTGTTACTTTTGAAAGAGCCTATTTCGCACAATTAACAGGGGAGAGAAAACGATGACAAAAACATCTAGTGTATTGAGCACCATTAGTTCGCTCTATCATAGCTTAACAAAATCAGAGAAAAAAATTGCAGATACGATTTTGCTTTCACCTGATTTAGTCGTGCAAAGTCCGCTTTCTGAAATTGCTAAACATTTGGATGTAGGAGAGGCAACTTTAGTACGTTTTTGTCGAACTGTTGGATTTAAAGGATTTAGCGACTTTAAATTGGAGTTATCCATCGAATTGGCAACAAAAGAGAGCCAAGATGAGATGATGTTAGACACTGAAATTCTAGCATCAGACGATACTTTTACCATTGCACAAAAATTACAAGCTTCAATTACGAGCGTGGTGAATGAAACCATCAATCTGTTGGATTTAAAACAACTCGATAGAGTGGTGGAAGAGATTAAAAAAGCAGGCAGAGTATTTATTTTCGGGGCAGGATCTTCAGGTGTTACCGCAGAAGATGCCAAAAATAAATTGATGCGAATTGGTATTCCTGTGGATGCAACGGGCAATAATCACTTTATGTATATGCAAGCAGCATTGTTGAAAGAAAACGATGTGGCGATTGGGATTAGCCATTCAGGTTATTCACAGGAAACAGCTCATGCATTAAAAATAGCTCAACAAAATGGGGCGAAAACTGTGGCAATTACGCACAGTTTACGTTCGCCTGTGACTGAATATGCCGACTATGTGTTAGTCAATGGTAACAAACAAGGTAAACTACAAGGCGATTCGATTAGAACCAAAATCGCCCAACTCTTTGTATTAGATTTAATTTACGCTTTATTGGTGCAGAGCGAAGAAGAACAGGCTGCTAAGATTAAGCAAAAAACCCTCAATGTCATTCTTGAACAACGTGTAAAGTAAAAAATTTAGGAGAACATTATGCGTGATTTAAAAGGTATTTTCAGTGCATTATTAGTGTCATTCAACGAAGATGGCTCAATTAATGAAAAAGGTTTACGCCAAATTATTCGCCACAACATCGACAAAATGAAAGTAGATGGCTTATATGTAGGCGGTTCAACTGGCGAGAACTTTATGCTTTCGACTGAAGAAAAAAAAGAAATTTTCCGTATTGCAAAAGATGAAGCGAAAGATGAGATTGCACTAATCGCCCAAGTGGGTAGCGTAAACTTAAAAGAAGCGGTCGAATTAGGTAAATATGCGACAGAATTAGGCTACGATAGCTTATCTGCGGTAACGCCGTTCTACTACAAATTCAGCTTCCCTGAAATTAAACACTACTACGACACCATTATCGCTGAAACGGGCAACAATATGATCGTGTACTCAATCCCGTTCTTAACAGGCGTAAATATGGGCATTGAACAATTCGGCGAACTTTACAAAAACCCGAAAGTATTAGGTGTGAAATTTACTGCGGGCGATTTCTACTTATTAGAACGCTTGAAAAAAGCTTATCCAAACTATTTAATTTGGGCAGGTTTTGATGAAATGATGTTACCAGCGGCATCTTTAGGTGTGGATGGTGCAATCGGTTCAACCTTCAACGTAAACGGCGTGCGTGCTCGTCAAATCTTTGAATTAACCAAAGCGGGTAAACTCAAAGAAGCGTTAGAAATCCAACACGTCACCAACGATTTAATTGAAGGTATTTTAGCGAACGGTTTATATTTAACCATCAAAGAATTGCTCAAACTTGAAGGCGTGGATGCAGGTTATTGCCGTGAACCAATGACCGCAAAAGCAACCGATGCACAAATTGCACGAGCAAAAGAGTTGAAAGCGAAATATTTGTAATTTTCTATAAAAAATAGACCGCTTGTAGGGTGTGTGAAATGGTACATTTCACGCACCAATCTTCAATATACGTGCGTGGCATCCGCCACACGCCCTACCAGCCTATTTTTTACCACTGGAGGGTAATATGCGTTTTATTCCTTTAAAAACAGAACAACAAGTTAGCTGTTGGGCAGCACAACATATTGTAAATCGCATCAATGATTTCAAACCCACAGCCGAACGACTTTTCGTATTGGGTTTACCCACTGGTGGTACCCCATTAAAAACTTACCAAGAACTTATCCGACTTCATCAAGCAGGCAAAGTAAGCTTCAAACACGTCGTTACTTTTAATATGGACGAATACGTCAGTTTGCCTGTGGAACACCCTGAAAGCTATCATAGCTTTATGTATAACAACTTCTTCAATCACATCGACATTCTGCCTGAAAATATCAACATTCTAAACGGTAATACTGATGACCATAATGCAGAATGTCGTCGCTACGAAGAAAAAATTAAATCTTACGGTAAAATTCATCTCTTTATGGGGGGGGTTGGCGTGGATGGACACATCGCATTTAACGAACCTGCTTCCTCATTAAGCTCTCGCACTCGTATTAAAACCTTAACCCAAGATACCTTAATTGCGAACTCTCGTTTTTTCGATAATGATGTGAACAAAGTGCCAAAATATGCACTTACGATTGGCGTGGGTACGCTATTAGATGCCGAAGAAGTAATGATTTTAGCGACAGGTCATCAAAAAGCGCTTGCCGTACAAGCGGCAGTGGAGGGTAGTGTAAACCATTTATGGACCGTGAGTGCGTTACAGATGCACCGCCATTTCCTGCTAGTCTGTGATGAACCTGCGCAACAAGAGTTAAAAGTGAAAACTGTGAAATACTTTACCGAATTAGAAGGTGCGGTAGCCGGTACGGATTATCAGGATAAATAGAGATCTATTCTTCATCTTTATGTAGAGGCGAATTACATTCGCCCTATAATCACAAACAATCATAAGGCAAATCGCCCTTACGTTTAAGAGCAATATAGTTGCTACGTTAAACTGATGTTGATATTAGGAACAGAATATGAGATACGCATTAACTAACAGTGTGATCTACACTAAATACGAAATTCTACGAGATTATGCAGTAGTAATTGATGGCGAAACTATTGAAGCAGTGATCCCGCAAACTGAATTAGACGAGGACATCAAAACCATTGATTTACAAGGCAATAATTTAACCGCAGGATTTATCGACCTGCAATTAAATGGTTGTGGCGGCGTGATGTTTAACGACCAAACCACCGTTGAAACGCTTGAAATTATGCAAGCAACCAACTTGAAATCGGGTTGCACCAGCTTCCTGCCAACCTTTATTACTGCCCCTGATGAAAACATCAAAATGGCAGTAGGCGTAATGCGTGAATACCTCAACCGCCATAAAAACCAAGCATTAGGCTTGCACATTGAAGGACCTTACCTCAGTATCGAGAAAAAAGGCGTACATCGCCCAGAATATATCCGCGAAATTTCGCCTGAAATGAAAGAGTTTTTCTGCAAAAATGCAGATGTGATCACTAAAGTAACCATCGCAGCAGAAAACCCAACCATCAACTACACGCCTGATTTTGTGAAAGCCGGCATTATCGTTTCTGTAGGGCACTCGAATGCAACTTATGAAGTCGCTAAATCCGCATTCCATAAAGGCGCAAGTTTTGCGACCCACTTACACAACGCCATGTCACCAATCAGTTCTGGGCGCGCGATGGGTGTTGTCGGAGCAGTGTTAGATTCTGATGTTTATACAGGTATTATTGTCGATGGTGTTCATGTGAATTATGGCAATGTTCGAATTGATAAAAAAATCAAAGGCGATAAACTTTGCATCGTGACCGACTCACTTGCTGCAGCAGGTGCACCGCCAGAATTAGAAAGTTTCACCTTCGTGGGTAAAACCATTTACATCAAAGAAGGACGTTGTTTCGATGCTAATGGCACAATCGCAGGGGCTTCTATTACAATGATGGAATCCATCAAAAATGCGGTAGAATATGTAGAAATTCCGCTTGCTGAAGCGATCCGAATGAGTAATCTCTACCCAGCACGTGCAATTGGTGTGGATGACCGTTTAGGTTCTGTCGACAAAGGCAAAGTCGCAAACTTGGCGGTGTTTACCCCAGATTACAAAGTGATCGGCACAGTCGTGAATGGTGAATGGAAAGCGAACTAAGAGAGTTCTCTCACAAGCGGTCTATTTTTACCAAAAGTTTAAAATAAAGAGGATTTACTATGTTATACGGCGATTTATCACGTGCAGATTACGCAAAATCACTAGCTCCAGTGTTTGTGAAGTGCTGTGAGAAATTAAAAACCTTAGATTTAGCTAATTTAGAAGAGGGCTCACAAGATCTTATCGACGGCATTAAAATGAATGTAATGTCATTCGACACGGTATTACCCGAAACCAAAAAAGCAGAAATGCACCGTAAATTTATTGATATTCAGTTGCTTATTTCAGGCGAAGAGATGATTGAATATAGCGTGGCACAACCTGATTTAGCCCAATATGATGAATACCGAGATGAAGACGATTACCAACTCACTTTGACCGAAGTGTTAGAAGGCAAAAATGAAGTGGTGTTAAAACCAAATATGTTCGCGATCTTCCTACCCTATGAACCCCATAAACCAGGTAATGCCGTAAATGGTAAATGCCAAACCGTGAAGAAATTGGTGGTAAAAGTGCCGTTTGAAGCACTGTAATTGAGTTGCAAATTTAAAGAGAAACCAATGTAAAAGAGCGTTTAACTCCATTTAAAACGCTCTTTTTCTTATGCTTTGAAAAACTCCAACAACGGTTCTGGATGTTGAATGTATTGCACCAGATCTTTTTGCTCAGGGTGTCCGATATACGGAATTTGTCCGAGAAGAGGAGCGTGAATTTTTTGCTTAAGCATTTCAATTAATTCCATATAGTGTCGCAATCCAGGGTTGATGCGGTTTGCGACCCAGCCTAAAAGTGGAACGCCGCTATCTTTAATTGCTTGAGCGGTTAGTAAAGCGTGGTTGGCACAGCCTTCCTTGATGCCGACGACTAAAATCACGGGCATATTATTTTTCTGTACCCAGTCAGCAAAACTCAAATCTTTGTTAATCGGAGTAAGCCAGCCGTAAGTACCTTCCACTAATATATTAGGGTAGCTATTTTGTAGACGTGCGAGATCGGCATCCAATTTTTCCACGTGAATATTTCGAACCGCATCAAGAGCGGCAAAAACAGGTGTGCTGGAATGAATAAAGGTGTAGCTGTTAATTTCGCGATAGCCAACAGGCACTGTCGTACTATTTAAAAGCGTGACAACATCGCCATTATCTTCGCTGGCATAGTCATCCAAATTTGGCTCTGTAGGTAATTCTTCTGCTCCCCCACAGGCGATTGGTTTATAAGGCACAGCCACGATATTGTTTGCAGTTAAAACTTGCAATAATGCACGGGTTACAATCGTTTTGCCCACATCGGTGTCTGTCCCTGTAATAAATAAAGAGGGCATAGGGTATCCTTTGATTAGCTGGTTTTTAATTTACCAAGAAATAAAATAGAAAATGGTGGGCTTAAGACCCACCTGATGAATGCCCTTTAGTCTATCGAAATTTTTAATCAGGAATTATGTTCTTGATCAAACTTCCTTCATAAATTCCCTGTTTTATCATCGCACACGGGATTAACGTGCTATTTTTATTGAAATGGCTTGTCACTAATTGCACATTGAGATCGCGATTGATCATTTTTTCATTCAATTTTTGTGTAATTTGCTCAAAGAGAGGAGCTTTAATACGTAGCAGTGGCGAATCGAATAAAATTTTCTCAGTAGAGAAAATATTGACTAAGTTCATCAACATATAGGCCAAGTTGCTACTAATATGCTCTAAAATTGCCAGTGCTGTTGGATTTTTTGCTTCCACTTGTTCGCAGAAATGGCTAATTTTTGCCTCTTTTAAATGCTCGTCATCCATCTCAAAGTTTTTGGGTAGATGTTTATCGATCAATTGAATTAACGCTTGTAAGCTCGCTTGATTGTTGAGTTGATAGCGTTCAATGCTGTCTAATTCAGGGTAAATCTCATCACTTAATGTACTAAAATGAGGCATAAGCATATGATCTACATTCATATTCTGCTCGTGTAATAACGCACCGCGCAACAGAATGCTAAGACGAATCGCATCATCGACTTGTAAGAAGATCACATTATCATCGCCAATTAAACTGCCTAGCGTAGATTCCGCCAATAGCCAGAGATGGAAATGTTCATTGAGTAAAATCGGTTGAGAATAAATTGCTTGTAATTTCTCTACGATGCGACATTTCAACAAATGCTGCCCAAGTTGAATGATGGTATTTTTCTCAGCGTTAATGCGTCCAACGACAGCAATGGAAAGTGCGAGAATTTGTGCATCATTAAGCGGTTGATTTTGACGGAAATTTTGCAAGTTTTCAGCAATAATCTCATCTAAGTTAGGATAATCGCTTAAAGAAAAGGTATAATCTTGGCTGTGAATCACAGAGCCATCTAATTTACAAAGCGAAATGGTAAGATGGTCTGCAAAAATCGTTAGACAGAGCTGTTTCCAGAAAAAAGTAGAAACAGAAAGCCCGACAGCAGGTCTGCCGCGAGAGTTACAATCTTGCACGCTACGTTCTAAAATAAATTGTTTATCAATCAACTGTTTTGTAATGTTGGTAATTGAAGCGGGGGCAAGTCCTGAAAGTTTAGCAAGATCAGTACGTGAAATGAGCTCAAATTGTTCGGTTAGGCGGTAAATATTGCCGATATTTTGAATTTTATTGCCAGTAATCATTAATTGACGTTCTCCATAATTTATTTGTTATTTGCTCCATTTGTTTTTATATTTTGCGGTAATTTTGTAGAAGTACAACCAATTTATACGCATAATGTGATCTAGTTCACATATTTATTTTTAAATTTAAAGAAAATCACGAGAAAAGCCGAAATGAATTCATCAATTCACTACCTTTGGGTGGAAAATGAACAGCAATTAGCTGAAGTTTGTCAAAATGCTCGTCAAGTGCCTGCTGTGGCGTTAGATACAGAGTTTATCCGCGAGCGGACTTTCTACCCGAAACTGGGGCTAATTCAGCTATTTGATGGTAAACAAGTGAGTTTGATAGATCCAACTACGATTGAAGATTTCAGCCCTTTTATTGCATTACTTGCCGATCAAAACGTCATTAAAGTATTGCACGCTTGTAGTGAAGATTTGGAAGTGTTTGAATGTTCTTTTAACCAATTACCTACGCCGTTGGTAGATACGCAAGTGATGGCGAATTTCTTAAACTTAGGCATATCCGTTGGCTTTGCAAAATTGGTGTTACATTATTTAGATATTGAGCTCGATAAAGGAGCTTCGCGTACAGATTGGCTTGCGCGTCCATTAAGCGAAACCCAGTTGCAATATGCCACAGCCGATGTGTGGTATTTGTTGCCAATTTATCAGAAAATGCAGACAGAATTAGCTCAAACAAACTGGCAGAATGCCGTGAATGAAGAGTGTTCTGCTTTTTTAACGAAACGTGAACGCGAGGATGATTTAGACAAGGCTTACATCAAAATTTCAAATGCGTGGCGGTTAGAACCACAGCAGTTGGCTGTGTTAAAATTACTCGCAAAATGGCGAGTGGAAGAGGCGAGGAGTCGCAATTTAGCCTTGAATTTTGTGGTAAAAGAGGCAAGTTTATATGAAATTGCCCGCATTTTGCCAAAAAATCCTTCGCAATTGTTAGATTTTATGCACCCAAATGAAGTCCGCCGGCACGGTAAAAAAATCTTACGTTTAGTAGAACAAGGGATGAATACCCCAGCGGAACTTTATCCTGCCAAAATTGTACGTTTAGTGGATGAGCCTAATTACAAACATAGCTTAAAAGCCTTGCAGCAAAAGCTTACCGAAATTCGACCGCTTGATCTGCCTGCTGAACTGGTAGCAAGTAAGCGTCAGTTAAATCAGCTATTTAATTGGTATATTAAAGGTCGATCTTGTGATCGTTTACCAGAATTATTATGCGGTTGGCGAAAAGAATATGGTGAGCAATTGGTGAATGTATTTAATTAAAATGAGATAAACACTATGGAAGCAAAAAAATTACCCCGTGCATTAGATGCAATTGATTTAAAAATCCTGAACGAACTTCAACGCAACGGCAAAATTTCTAACATCGAACTTTCTAAACGCGTAGGACTTTCCCCAACGCCCTGCCTTGAACGCGTTAAGCGTCTGGAAAAACAGAACGTGATTATGGGCTACCGTGCCTTGCTTAACCCTGAATTGTTGGAAGCCCCTCTTTTAGTTATCGTAGAAATTACGCTTGTGCGAGGTAAACCTGATGTGTTTGAGGAATTCAACCAAGCGGTGCAACAATTAGATGAAATCCAAGAGTGTCATTTGGTATCAGGCGATTTTGACTATTTACTCAAAACAAGGGTTGCCGATATGGCGGCTTATCGTAAATTACTCGGTACCACACTTTTGCGTTTACCTGGTGTGAACGATACCCGCACTTATGTGGTGATGGAAGAAGTGAAACAGACGAATTATTTGTTGCTTAAATAAAAGGAAATATTGTGATTAGACGACTTAAAGGAAAAGAAACTGCCTTTAATTTTCTTTTTGCCCTTTGTGGCTTGTTTGGGATTTATCTTATTCTCGCGTGGGCAAGCTATAGCCCGTTAGATAATGCATGGTCAGTGGCGAGTACCGCCACAAGTGAGCCATTAAACAAAACGGGTATGTTTGGGGCGTGGATGATCGATTTACTTTATGCCTTTTTTGGCAAAGTCGCCTTTCTCCTGCCATTTAGTTTAACGGGATTTTCCGCTTATATGTTGCTTACGCGAGGGGCAGAAAATGCAACGTTTAAAGGCATTTTACTCCGTAGTTTGAGCTTCTTTGTGCTGATGATTGGCTTGGCTGGCTTAGCGAATACCATTTTATCGAACTCGCCGAATTATCTGTCAGGCGGTTTTGTCGGGGCGATGAGTCAAGGCTTGATGAGCGAGCATATCGGGCAATTTGGTAGTTTATTTGTGGCAATGCTACTGACCGCAATCGGGTTCTATTTTTGCTCAGGTCAAACGCTTATTCCATTATTGATGAATTTCTATGATTGGGTAAGTGCGAAAGATACTAAAGTGGAAGAAAAACCGTTGCAAGTGAGACCTGTAGCAGAAGTTGAGCCAACCGAAGATGATTTGCAAGTTGATAGTGAAAATTCACCGCTTACGAGTGAAACACAGCTAGAAGGGCAGTCTGAAGAGCGTGCGGAAGCTGTTATTTCAATGGATGAACAGCTGACTGATCTGACACTCTTTAAACGTCCTAATATCAGCGGTTTGCAGCAAGCTTCTCCTGCTGAAATTTATTCGGCTGAAACCTCTTCTTCTGAGATAGCTTCTGATATTAAGCCTACGACGGTGGCAAAAACAGCAGAGATGAATTTGTTTAATCCTGCAGATATGCATACCGAGCTGCCGAAAATTAGATTGCCTGAACTTGAAACGGAAGTGCAACCGACTCAAACTGAAAATAACATTGGGTTGAATGTGGAACTACCAAAAGTACGTTTAAACCCTGTTGAACCACAAGCAGAGCCTATGGAACAAGCGGTGGATTTTACAGAAAATAGTGCAAATCAGCACACTCAACCGAAAATTAGTGTGCGTTTAACGAATGAGGATTCTGGGGTTGATGCGATTGAACAAGCAGCATCTGAGAATGAAGTGCTTCATTTTATGCAATCCCCTTCGCCTGTGATTAAATTAAGGGCAGAGGATGAAGAGAGAGAAGAGCAAGAGGAGGATTTTGATGCGATTCGTGAACGTGAGTTTGCGGAAATGGAACGCAAGCGTTTGGCAGAAATTGAGGCACGAGCAAAAGCGGCGGGCTTAGAGCATACTTTTAATAAGATTACCGAAGGTTCAAGCCATTTTGAAACGGACTTGCCAACCAATGTGCAAATTCGTACTGAACCTACGCCGTCAAAATTCACTACACCGTTAAAAGCAGCCGTGGGTGCGGAAGGGCATCTCCCCCCCGACTATCCCCGAGGAGGCTACGGTGAAACCTTAATTCATCCGTTGTTGCAAGGGAGTAAAAAATTAGAAAAACCGACTACTCCCTTACCCACATTGGATTTATTGGAAGAGCATCATCCAAGCGGTCAGCAGATGACCGAGGGCGAAATTATTGCCACTTCTCGTCGTATTGAAACTGCATTGGCAAACTATGGTGTAAAAGCGACGGTTGAAGATGTATTAGTAGGGCCTGTGGTAACCCGTTACGAAATTAAACCCGCAGTGGGGGTGAAAGCGGCAAAAATTACCTCGTTGGCGAGTGATTTAGCCCGCGAAATGATGTCTACCATTCGAATTACTGATGTGGTGCCTGGTAAGCCTTATATGGGCATTGAGGTGCCGAATCCGCATCGTGAAATTGTGTGGTTACGCGATTTAATTGCAAGCGATGAGTTCCGTTATACCAAAGCCAAACTACCAATGATTTTGGGGAAAGATTTGGCGAATAAACCCGTGATTATGGATATGGTAGAAACGCCGCATCTGCTTGTTGCAGGTCAAACGGGGGGCGGTAAATCGGTTGGGATCAACACCATGATTTTGAGTTTGCTCTATAAACTTACGCCTGAACAAGTTCGCTTGATTATGATTGACCCGAAACAGGTTGAACTTTCGGTGTATAACGATATTCCGCACCTGCTTACGCCTGTCGTGATTGATATGAAAAAGGCGGCAAATGCCTTACGTTGGGCTGTGGATGAGATGGAGCGTCGCTACACCTTACTGACTCATTTAAACGTGCGTAATATTACAGGCTACAATAATAAAATTGATGAAGCTGAAGCAATGGGTATGCCAATTGCAGATCCAAGTTGGAAAGAGGGCGATTCAATGGACAAAATGCCGCCTGCGTTGGGTAAACTCAGCTACATTGTTTTGGTGGTGGATGAATTCGCCGATCTGATGATGACTGCAGGCAAAGAGGTGGAGGAATATATTATGCGTATTTCACAAAAAGCCCGTGCGGTGGGGATTCATCTGATTTTGGCAACGCAGCGCCCATCAACCGATGTCATTACAGGCGTAATTAAAGCGAATATTCCAAGCCGTATTGCGTTTACGGTAGCAAGTCCTTACGATTCTCGTACTATTTTAGATAGCATTGGTGCGGAAAACTTACTTGGTCGTGGCGATATGCTTTATTCCAAAGCGGGTAGCCCAGAGTTGGTGCGTGTGCACGGGGCTTATATGAGTGATGATGATGTCATGAATGTGGCGGATAATTGGAAAGCTCGTGGCAAACCAGAATATATTGAGAGCATTTTGGAATCGCTTCAAGAGCCTGAAGAACGGAGTGAAGGAGGTACTGGAGAGCTTGACGCGCGTTTTGATGAAGTGGTGGCATTCGTATTAGAAACAGGCATTACAACGGCAAGTGGTATTCAGCGTAAGCTAAATTTAGGTTTTCCGCGAGCGGCTCGCATCTTAGATCAAATGGAGCAAGAAGGAATTCTTTCAGCACCAGATCATCGAGGTAGACGAGAAATTATTTAAATAAGCAAGCGGTGGTTTTTGATGAGTATTTTGCAAAAAATCTTGTTAGAATCACCGCTTATTTATGCCACTTGTATAAATTTTACTAATTAAAGTAATTTTGTACTATTGTAGTAGTACAAAGTGTTTGACATTTTAATTTGATTGCACTACCTTTATAGCCACTTACTCATAACACAATAAGAGAGAACACAATGTCTTACAAAAATGATGACCTTCGTATTAAAAATATTGAACAACTTTTACCACCGATTGCTTTATTAGAGCGTTTTCCTGCAAGCGATGTTGCAGCAGAAACGGTGGAAAAAGCACGCCAAGCGATTCATAAAATTATTCATGGTGCAGATGATCGTTTATTAGTGGTGATTGGGCCTTGCTCGATCCACGATCCAAAAGCTGCACTTGAATATGCTAATCGAATTAAAGTCATGCGTGCAAATCCAAAAATTAACCAAAATCTTGAAGTGGTTATGCGTGTATATTTCGAAAAACCACGTACAACTGTGGGCTGGAAAGGCTTAATCAATGACCCATATTTGAATGAAACTTACGCATTAAACGATGGTTTACGTTTAGGTCGTAAAGTACTTTCAGATATTAACGATTTAGGCGTGCCAGCAGCGGGTGAATTTTTGGATATGATCACGCCACAATATATGGCAGATTTTATGAGCTGGGGTGCGATTGGTGCTCGTACGACCGAATCACAAGTACACCGTGAATTAGCTTCAGGACTATCTTGCGCAGTAGGTTTTAAAAATGGTACCAATGGCAGCGTAAAAATTGCGCTAGATGCAATTGCTTCAGCAGAATCACCGCACCATTTCTTGTCGGTAACCAAATTTGGCCATTCAGCAATCGTCTCAACTGAAGGCAACCAAGATTGCCATATCATTTTACGTGGCGGCGATAAAGGTACAAATTATGATGCAGAATCAGTTGCGGCAGTGTGTGCAGAGATCGAAAAATCAGGTCATCGTCCACACGTAATGGTGGATTTCAGCCACGCTAACAGCAGTAAGCAGTTCAAGCGCCAAATGGATGTATGTGAAGATGTTTGCAAACAAATTGCTGGCGGTTCGGATTTAATTTCTGGCGTGATGATCGAAAGTCATTTAGTCGAAGGTCGCCAAGATCTGAAATCAGGTCAAACGCTTGAAGATTTAGTTTACGGCCAAAGTATCACCGACGGTTGTATTGGCTGGGAAGATAGCGAAAAAGCACTATTCGCTTTAGCAGAAGCGGTCGAGGAGCGTCGTCGTAAACATCAAAAATAATCTTTAAAGTATCAAATCGTAGGGGCGGAGTTTATCCCCGTCCTATTTTCATTTTATAAGGGCAGGAATAAACCCTGCCTCTACGTACAAATTAGAGAGTTTAGAATGAATCATACCATTCTCGCCTTAGATACTGCCACTGAAGCTTGTTCGGTGGCTTTGTTGCATCAAGGCAACATCACTTTTGAAGATGAACTTAGCCCAAGAACGCACACGCAACGCATTTTACCGATGGTCGATGGCTTATTAAAAAATGCTAATCTTTCCATCAAGGAGGTTGATTACTTAGCTTTTGGCCGAGGACCTGGCAGTTTTACGGGCGTACGGGTAGGCGTGGGTGTCGCTCAAGGTTTAGCGTTAGGAGCGGAACTAAAAGTCGTACCAATTTCAAACCTCACCACAATGGCAGAACAGGCTTATCAAGAATTAGGTGCAACAGAAGTGATTGCCTTGATTGATGCCAGAATGAATGAGGTCTATTTTTCGCAATTAGTTCGCACCGAAAACGGTTGGATTGAGAAAGTGAAAGAGCAAGTTTGCTCGCCAGAACGCGCATTAGTACAGTTTCAATTAGATACCGATAAGATTACCGTGGTGGGCACAGGCTGGGCTGCTTATCCGCAATTTTCTGAGCAAAATCTACTGCTTGCGATAAGTGAAATTACCTTACCTTCGGCAAAATATATGCTTGCCTTAGCTGAGCAAGAAATTGCGAAAGGCAATGTAAAATCGGTTGATGAAATTGAACCTGTTTATTTACGCAATGAAGTGACTTGGAAGAAGTTGCCGCATAAGCAGTAAAAAAATTTGTAAGCTGAAATAACCATATTAGATATTTAAAATATTGGTTATTTCAGCTTTTTATTTAGGTATTTTAGTAGAAAAGCATTACCGCTAGTTTATACATAACGGGAGCAAAAATAGAAGAAAGCACGCCACAGGCAACCAGTGCAATTGAGCTATAACTGCCCGTTTTCACGCTATATTCCATACAACGTCCAGTACCTAATGCGTGGGAAACAGAACCCATCGTTAAACCTATCGCACGTACATTTCGTACACCCAACCAGTGTAAAATTGAGAAGCCAAAAACAGAACCAAGTAAACCTGCAATCATTACGCCTACGGCAGTAATCGCAGAGCTTCCGCCAATTTGTCCAGCAATAGCAATCGCAATCGGGGTAGAGACTGATTTGGGAATAATGGTCGCTAAAATATCTTGATGTGCTCCTAAAATCACGGCAAAGAATACGCCAGTGAACATTGTAACAAAGGTACTGAAAAGTAATACCGCGACAATAGGTTTCCATTTTTTACGGATTTGCGGGAGCTGTTCATAAAAGGGTAAAGCTAAAGCAACAACAGAGATGCCAAGTAAATTATTTAGCGGAAAGTTGCCTTGATAATATGATTGATAGGGAATATCGACAAAATAGAGTAATGCCACCACAATTACCAAGGCAATCAGGAATGGATTTAGCACATTGGAACGTAGTTTTTTGCTGACTTGTTGCCCTGCGAGAAAAGCGAAAATGGTTAGGATAGAAAAGAGATAAATCATAGCTGCCTCTATTTATATCGATGGAACATTTTTTGTGCGAATAAACCGATTAACATGAGCGATAAAGTGGAGCTGAGGACATTCGCGAGTAGGAATGAGACCGCGTGCGAATATAAAACATCCACGTGTTCAATAATTTCTGCACAGACCGGGATGAAAAACACGGTCATATAACGCGTTAATGGGCGTGCACTCGGCGTAACCCATTCCACTTTAACTATGCCAATCACAAGGCAAGTGAAGAGCAATAACATACCCCAGATGCTATCTGAGATACCGATAGGAATGAAATAAGCAATCAATTTCCCTAGATAAAGCATACCAAAGAGCAAAGCAAGCGAGAGTAAAAGGCGAATGACTTTGAAAATCACATATCCTCCTAAAAAAACGGTATAAATTCACTTACTTTTTGCAAATCACAATTGAATTTTTTTATGATTTGTAAAAAATAAATTAAATTATACCGCTATAGGCGTAAGAAAATTTGATTTAGCTTAATTTTTCTTTAAAAAATCTTGCCAAGATGTTGCTTGGCATTTTATGTTATTAACAATTGAGAAGAGAATATTTCTATTTTTCTATTTTTTAATGATAAACTGATAAAGAATTAAAAACTAAAGGACGATACTATGCAACCAAAAGCAAAATTCCGTAAGGACTATCGTGCTCCTGATTTCACGATCACGGAGATTTATTTAGACATTCAACTTGATGCAGAGAGAACATTTGTGACTTCTGTGCTCAATGTTGAGCGTAAAACTGAAGGGGCGACTCATCTTAAATTAGATGGGCATAGCTTTGATTTCCTCTCGTTAAAATTGAATGGGCAAGAGCACGTTGAATTTGAGCGAGATACGGAGTCATTAACAGTGAATGTGGCAGCGCAAGCGGATAAATTCCAATTGCAAATTGAAACTGCCTTAAATCCAGCACAGAACACCTCATTACAAGGCTTGTATCAGTCGGGCGATGGAATTTGTACGCAGTGCGAAGCGGAAGGTTTCCGTCAAATCACTTATATGTTGGACAGACCTGATGTGCTTGCAAAATATCGCACAAAAATCACCGCGAGTAAGGAAAAATATCCGTTCTTACTATCGAACGGTAACCGTATTGCACAAGGCGAATTGGCAGATGGTCGCCATTGGGTAGAGTGGGAAGATCCGTTCTTTAAACCAAGCTATCTGTTTGCATTGGTAGCGGGCGATTTTGATTTATTACAAGACAAATTCATCACGAAAAGTGGGCGTGAAGTGGCTCTTGAGATCTATGTTGATAAGGGCAATCTAGACCGTGCAGGCTGGGCAATGGAGAGCTTAAAACGTGCGATGAAATGGGACGAAGATCGTTTCGGTTTAGAATACGATTTGGATATCTATATGATCGTCGCAGTTGATTTCTTCAATATGGGCGCGATGGAGAATAAAGGCTTGAATGTCTTTAACTCTAAGTTCGTATTGGCAAAACCAGAAACTGCAACTGATGAAGATTACATCAATATCGAAAGTGTGATCGCACACGAATATTTCCATAATTGGACGGGTAACCGCATTACTTGTCGAGATTGGTTCCAGTTAAGCTTAAAAGAGGGCTTGACGGTCTTCCGCGATCAAGAATTTACCTCGGATTTATGGTCTCGTCCTGCAAAACGTATTGAAGATGTACGGTTGTTACGCACCGTACAATTTGCCGAAGATGCGAGCCCAATGGCACACCCAATTCGTCCTGAAAAAGTGATTGAGATGAATAACTTCTACACTGTGACCGTTTACGAGAAAGGGGCGGAAGTTATTAGAATGATTCATACGCTTTTAGGTGAAGAGAAATTCCAAAAAGGAATGCAACTTTATGTGGCAGAAAATGATGGCACGGCAGCGACTTGCGAAGACTTTGTTTCCGCAATGGAACGTGCCTCTGGCGTGGATTTAACCCAATTCCGTCGTTGGTATAGCCAATCAGGTACGCCAATTCTCACGGTTACTGATGAGTATAATGAAGCTCGCCATATTTATCGTCTGCATGTGAGTCAGCAAACTCCAGCAACGGCAGATCAAGTCGAGAAACTCAGCTTGCATATTCCGCTTAAAGTGGCGTTGGTTGATCCTACAAGCGGTCAAAATTTACCGCTAAGAAACGAAGCATCGGAGATGTCAGATGTGTTAAATGTGACGGAAAGCCAGCAAACATTTGAATTTTTTGGCGTGAAAGCTCAGTCTGTGCCTGCGTTATTGTGCGATTTTTCTGCCCCTGTGAAGTTAGATTTCAGTTATAGTAAATCCCAATTGATTAGTTTATTGAAATTTGTGAAAAATGATTTTGTACGTTGGGATGCGATTCAATCTCTCTTTAATGGCGAATTAAAAGAAAATTTAACCCGCTTGCAACAAGGCGGAATGATGCAATTCTCGCACGAGTTTGGTTCTGCGATTGAGATGTTGCTTGATAATGTGGAAGATCCGCAACTTACCGCATTAATGTTGACGATGCCGAAAGAAACCGATTTTGCCGAGTTATTCGACACGATTGATCCTGTGGGTATTGCGAAAGTACGTGAGTTTCTCATTGAGTCAATTGCGGCTTATTTTGAAGACCGTTTATACAAACTTTATAATGCGAATAAATGCGGTACATATCTTGTTTGCGAACAAGATATCGCAAAACGTGCATTGCGTAATGTCTGCTTGTCTTACCTTGCCTTTACCGATTTAGGTGAGAAATTGGTTAAAACTCACTATGAGCAGGCAAATAATATGACCGATACGCTTGCTGCACTTTCAGCTGCAACTAAAGCGGAATTAGAGTGCCGTGATGAATTGTTAGCAGACTTTGAAGCACAATGGTATCAAGATGGCTTGGTGATGGATAAATGGTTTGCATTGCAAGCCACCCGTCCAGATGAAGATGTATTGGATGTTGTGCAGGGCTTGTTACATCACAGAAGTTTTAACTTCAACAATCCAAACCGCGTGCGTGCAGTCGTGGGTGCATTCGCAAGTCAAAATCCGAAAGCCTTCCATAATATTGATGGTTCAGGTTACCGCTTCTTGGTGGATATGTTGATTAAATTAAACGATAGCAATCCACAAGTAGCTTCTCGCTTAATTGAGCCGTTGATCAAACTTTCTCGCTATGATGGTCAGCGTCAAACCTTGATGCGTCGAGGTTTAGAACGCTTGAAAGGGCTTGATAACTTGGCTCGTGACCTATTTGAGAAAATTGACAAATCTTTACACTAAATTTAAAATCACCCTCAGTAATAACCAGATTCTGAGGGTTTTTTATGTCTAAATCAAACATTTTTCGTCCAACTTTTATTGCGTTAAATGTTGCTGTGATGTGTGCAGGGATGCAAGCCTCAATGGTTCGCAATGATGTGGACTATCAATATTTCCGCGATTTTGCTGAGAATAAAGGGCAATTCTTTGTCGGTGCAAAAAATATTCCTATCCTGGATAAACAAGGTAAATCAGTAGGTACAATGTTACCGAATTTACCAATGCCAGATTTACATGTGGCTAGCCGAGTAAGTGGTGTAGCAACCTTGTTTAATCCTCAATATATCGCTAGTGTTAAACACAATAGTGGCTATGGTTCTGTGCAATTCGGTGAAAATAGTAATAATACAGATAACCATCACTTTGATTATTTGATTACTGATCGTAATAATCACGATAAATACGACTTCCATTCCCCTCGTTTGCATAAACTGGTTACTGAAGTTACCCCAATTCCATTGAATAATATCGCTTTTGATAACAATAGAAAAACAGGACCAAAAAATGGTGCGTTTTTAGATAAAGAGCGTTACCCGTATTTTGTACGAGTGGGATCTGGGCGTCAATATTTACGTAATAAAGATAGTAAAGAAAAGACATCTCTTACTTCCGCTTATAATTATCTTACAGGTGGTACCCCGCTTAAACCAAATAGTTCAATGGATAATTGGGTACTATTTAGTGGTGATCTTTATGAAATGTTGGGCACCTATGGCTTACCAGGTGATAGTGGTTCAGCTTTACTTGCTTATGATGCTAAAGAGCAGCGTTGGGTATTAGCGGGCGTGCTTTCTACTTTCAATGGCTATGATGGTAAAAATAATATTTATACAATTATACAGCCTGATTCTATTCATCGTGCATTTGAAAATGATGAAATGACAGTAAGTCTAAATGGCTCAACTTACTCATGGCAAAATCGAGGTGTGGGTAAGAGTGTACTACAAAGTGGCAATCAAGCAGTCGAAATTCCTGTTACAAATTTAAATGTGGCGTCTAAAGATGAAAGTCGCCAACGTCCGTCGTTAGATAATGGAAAAACGGTGCATTTTACTGGACGTGATGGTTCAACTCTTGTGTTAAAAGAGAGTATTAACCAAGGTGCAGGTGCCTTACATTTTAACCAAAATGCGATAGTTAGAACTGATAGTAATGATGTGACTTGGCTTGGGGCTGGGGTTGTAGTTAATGGCAATAAAACGGTTAATTGGCATGTAAAAAATCCTAAAAATGATCGCTTGTCAAAACTTGGAACAGGTACGCTTTATGTTGATGGTCAAGGCAAAAATTTAGGGGATATTAGTGTAGGCGAGGGCACAGTTGTTCTTGACCAAAAATCGTTAAATGGTCAGCAACAAGCCTTTAACCAAGTGGGGATTACTAGTGGGCGTGGCACGGTAGTTTTAGCAAACGATAAACAAGTAAATCCTGATAATATCTATTTCGGTTTTCGTGGTGGACGTTTAGATGTAAATGGCCACAATCTTACTTTCCATAGAATTCAAAATTCGGATGATGGTGCAAAAATTGTTAATAATAGTCGTACCCAAGCAGCCGAAATTAACGTTATTGGGCGTGATAATTTTGCTCAACAAGATATTGAATGGGTAAATTGGGGGCAACAGCCGACGACATCATTAGCGATTTATGAATACAAAAATAATCATAGGAATAACCGATTAGATTATTTTCGTTTAAAAGAAGGAAAAAATCCTAGAGCCTATTTCCCTTGGGATATGGAAACCACAAATGACTGGGAATTTTTAGGAAATAATAAATCTGAGGTTATTCAGAAAGTATTAACAGAAGCTAATGCCCGAAAACATCTAGATACGTATAGCGGATTTTTGGGGGAAACTGATCAGCGATATCACAATGGAAGATTATCAATTGCTTATCGTCCTCAAGTTGCAAATAGTATTTGGGCTTTAACAGGAGGAACGAATCTTAATGGTAATATTTATGTAGAAAATGGGAAGTTGCTATTGTCAGGTGTTCCCGTTCCACACGCCTATGACCATCTTAATAAAAAAGAGGTAATTGAAGAAAAAAATTGGATTAACCGACAGTTCAAAGCAAATGAATTTGATGTGGCAGGTAATGCGACTCTTGAGAGCAGTCGTAATGTTAGTGTATTAGAAGGTAACTTTAATGCACGCCATAAAGCTCAAATTCAACTTGGATTTGCACAAGGTAAATCTGATGAATGTATTCGAGAAAGTTATAGTGGTACAACAAAATGTTCAGAAAAGGCCGTTATTTCTCAAGCTGCATTTAATAGCGTACCTGTAACAAGTGTATATGGTGATGTTTCGTTAGAACATCAGAGCCAGTTTAGTTTAGGCAAGGCTCATTTAATGGGGCGTATTAATTCAGTAGGTGCAGAAACACAAGTTAATTTGTTACCACATAGTGAATGGACATTAAACAATAATAGTGTTGTTGGAAATTTGTTTCTTGCACCTAATAGCCAGATAACGCTCAATAGTTTATATGATGAGATGAGTTCTACTTACAAAGGATGGGTGAAATTCAACCAGTTGGTAGTGGATGGGCAATTAACAGGTAATGGACATTTCCGTTTCTTAACGAATGTAGCGGAAAGCCGTGGTGACAATGTGGTTATCAATGGGTTAGCCTCAGGTAATTATTTGCTATCACTGAAAAATACAGGGGAAGAGCCGAAAAGCGTAAACCCATTGAGTTTGGTCAAATTGAATCATCCTAATCAGCATCGTCAAAATGCACATTTTGCTTTGGAAAATGGTTTTGTGGATTTAGGTGCATATCGCTATATTTTAGCTAACTTCAACAATGATTACCGTTTATATAATCCATTGCGTGATGCTGAATTACATTTCGGTATTAATCCTGAGTTAGTAGCAAATAGTCAGCGTGAGTTTAATGTTGTACATCAAGCTTTAGCAGATAAAGAGAATGAGTTAGTACGTTTACGAAGCTCACATGCAAAAGCGGAAGGTCTGAATAAAATTGATCGGAATCGTGCAGCTCGCCTATTAGAGGATATGCGCAATACAACTAATAGCTACAATCAAGCTAACTCAGAGTATAATCAAACAGCTCGTATTCGTTTTATTAAACGTGGTAAACTATATAAACAATTTACTCAATTAAAAGTTTTATTAGAAAGACAACGCAATGAATATCGTAGTTTGAGCGAGCAAGAGACTCGTAGCCAACAGGAAGTTCAAAAGTTATTGAATCTAGTTAATCAAACAAAAACAGATTTACATTCAATTGAATCTCGCCAAGATAATGTATTGGAGGAAATGAATCGTTTACAGGCTGGTTTGTCTAGTAGTATAGCTCGAGCTCAACAGCTTTGCGAAGCTCAGAATTTATCTTCTGATATATGTCGGAAAGTGGCTAAAGTAGCGAATGAAGGTAATGTTACTTTATTTGAAGAGGAAATTGATGCAAGTATTGAACGTATAGAGTTGGCACAACAAGCATTAGCTAATGCTCAAGGTAACCAAGGTAAGACGGATATTGCACAGTCTTCCTTAAATAAGGCTGTATTAGCATTATTAGATAGCCTTAATAAGGCTTACCAAACTGAGCAAGAAGTTCAACACTTTTTAAGCACGCAATCAGGAACAGTGTCCATACCAGTTCAATCACAGTTGATCAGCCGTTATTCGAATACAGCACTATCGGAGTTGTCAGCGAATGTAAACGGCGCATTGCAAATTGGGCATAATCTTGACCGCCATTTATTGAGCCAAGATCCATCTAATGTGTGGGTGAATACGGAATCGACTAAACAGACTTATCGTTCCGATTATTACCGCCCTTATAAACAAACGATAACATTGACGCAAATCGGCGTAGCTCAAGATGTGACGGACAACGTGAAAATCGGGGCTATACTTTCCGATTCTCGTGCAAACAATGAGTTTGATGAGAATGTTTCAGGCAAAAATCATTTAACCTCGGTCAATGCATTTGTGAAAGGCAACTGGGACAACGGCATTTTCGCAAGTATGGATTTAGGTTATGGTCGCAGCCGCAATACGATGAAATTTGACGGTGTGGATAACGCATTTCATCGCAATATCTTCAATGTAGGCGGAAACCTTGGAGCAAGTTGGGATCTTAGCGGTTGGATGAATGTACAACCTTCTATGGGTGTACGTTACTATCGTTTATCTGGGGCAAATTATAATCTTTCCGAAGCGAAAATTGACAGTAAAGCCTTACACTTAACCGCTTACCGTGTAGGCATTAAACTTGATAAAACTTTCGATCTGAACGATATGAAAGTGATCCCAAGTTTCACGACTAACTATTATGATGCGACCCAACGCAAACTTGCGATTGATGGAACGTTAAGCGTAAACGATGTGGCAATGAAACAACAATTCGGACGTTATTTCACCCACGAACTTGGCTTAAGCGCACAGTTCAACCAATGGAATTTCAGCACTTACCTCGGAATGCTTAAAGGTTCTGATGTCGCACCGCAAAAATTTGGTGTGGTAAAAGTGGGCTTTAGTTGGTAAGAAACTCATTATTGAGTTTGTCGGCTTTGGTTAGTAGGCTATTTCAATGAAAATTACTACTATATGATACGTCTAACGATTTAAAAAAGGTAATGTTGTTTTCTCACAAAAAACCACCGTTTAGCGGTGGTTTTTTTAAGTTTATAGGCGTTATTTTTTACCTGCAAAGGCTTCATAAAGGTTATGACGATCATCTAAAACAAATCCGTCTACCTCTTCGACATTATGTCCCCATAAACGTACCTGCATAAGGTGTGCACACTTGTACTCCATCAATATTTGCATGAGCCACATCACCAAAACTTGCGATGCTATCTACGGACATTATCGTTCTTTTTTAAGTGTAATTTCAGGAAGGACTTTTTTATCTTTTAATGTTGTGCGGTCATATAAACAACCTTCTACGTTTTTATTGGCAAAATCAGCTGTTTTTTCATTATGTTTCTCCAAATGTAATAAATTTAGCCGGGTTCTATCGGATGTGATCTTCTTTGTCTGTGATCTTGATAACAAAAAAGCCTTGCTTTCACAAGGCTTTGAGGTCATTTTGAAATGAATTGAAATAGGATGAAAAGCTGGGTTTTTATTCCCACTCAATCGTCGCTGGCGGTTTTCCACTTATGTCATACACCACGCGAGAAATACCATTCACTTCGTTGATGATGCGGTTGGAGATTTTGCCGAGTAAGTCATACGGCAGATGAGCCCAATGTGCAGTCATAAAGTCGATAGTTTCGACAGCACGGAGGGAAACCACCCAGTCATATTTACGACCGTCGCCCATTACGCCTACGGATTTCACCGGTAGGAACACGGTGAAGGCTTGGCTGACTTTGTAATACCAATCCGCATTGTGTAATTCTTCAATGAAGATAGCATCTGCACGGCGTAATAAATCGCAGTATTCTTTTTTCACTTCGCCTAATACACGCACACCTAAGCCTGGGCCTGGGAATGGGTGGCGGTTGATCATTTCAGCCGGTAAGCCTAATGCCAAGCCGATTTTGCGTACTTCGTCTTTGAACAATTCACGTAAAGGTTCAACTAAGCCAAGTTTCATATAGTCTGGTAAGCCACCCACGTTGTGGTGCGATTTAATCACGTGGGCTTTGCCGGTTTTGCTAGCGGCAGATTCGATCACGTCTGGGTAGATCGTGCCTTGAGCCAACCATTTTACGTTAGGGTGTTTTTTCGACACATCGTCGAACACGTCTACGAACACTTTACCGATGATTTTGCGTTTCACTTCCGGTTCATCCACACCTGCCAATTCGCTTAAGAAGCGATCTTCTGCATTTACTCGAGTAATATTCAAGCCAAATTTATTGCCGAACATTTCCATCACTTGATCGCCTTCGTTTAAGCGAAGTAAACCGTTATCTACGAAGACACAGTGCAAGTTTTTGCCAATAGCTTTGTGTAATAACAACGCTACAACAGAAGAATCTACACCGCCTGATAAGCCTAAAATTACTTCGTCGTTGCCCACTTGTGCTTTAATACGTGCGACGGCATCTTCAATGATATTTTCTGCCGTCCATTTGGTTTCGCAACCACAGATGTTCACCACGAAGTTAGTTAATAATGCCAAACCACTTTTCGTGTGGGTCACTTCTGGGTGGAACTGTACACCGTAGAAACGACGGCTTTCGTCTGACATTGCGGCAATTGGGCAGGTTGGGGTAGTCCCTGTTACTTGGAAATTTTGAGGTAAACGAGTCACTTTATCACCGTGGCTCATCCAAACGTCTAATTTTGGCTCAGAAGCGGTCGAATTATCGTTTAAATTTGCAAATAAGCTGTCGTTTGCTTGTAAGTTTACAGAGGCATAGCCAAATTCACGATGGTTTGATGTTTCAGTTAAACCTCCAAGTTGCATTGCCATAGTTTGCATTCCATAGCAAACGCCTAATACTGGTACACCAGCATTAAATACATATTCAGGTGCACGAGGGCTATTTGCTTCAGTGGTACTTTCTGGGCCACCAGAAAGAATAATACCCGTTGGGGCAAATTCACGAATTTGTTGTTCGGTTACATCCCAAGCCCAAAGTTCGCAGTACACGCCAATTTCACGTACGCGACGTGCAATCAGTTGAGTATATTGTGACCCAAAGTCGAGGATCAGGATTTTATGGTTGTGAATGTTTGTCATGGTTTTCTCTTTAAGTAAGGTTATTTTAATTTGTTAAATTTAGCATTTTTAAGTGGTTACAATTTGTAATCATTTCATTTCCATTATTTTTTAATGAGCGTGTAATTGTTTAATAATCGCTAAAATTTCCAGCATATTTTTACCGCAATATTCCGCGCGGGATTGGTCAATATGCATACGTTTTTCTTCATAAGCAATCACGGGAATGCCGGCTGCTTGGGCGGCTTGAATGCCGAAAAAAGAATCTTCAATGGCAACCGCACTTTTAGCCTGCACGCCTAGTTTTTCCAACGTGTAATTGTAAATCGTTGGATCAGGTTTACTACGTTTAAACTGCTCACCGCTGACGATAAAATCAAAGTGCTGAATAATACCACATTCCGTCAGAATGTTTTGAATATGCTCCAAGCGAGAAGAGGACGCCACGGCTAATTTAATTTGGTTTTGCTTGGCGAACTCGATGATTTCCAAAATATCCGCACGGAAAATAGAACGCTAATCTACGGTGCTGAAAAGTTGTTTGAAGAAATCAAAATAACGTTGTTTGATTTCTTCCAACGGCAACGATGAACCGATTAATTTTTTCACGATTTCAGGAATTTCGCTCAAGCCTTTGCCCACCACTTCTGAACGCTCAAAGGGCGTTAAAGTGCGATCGTATTCTTTGATGTTTTCAATAAACTGGGCTTGCAAGTCGTATTCTAAAAATTCAGTATCGACGATTACACCGTCCATATCGAAGATGATGGCTTGTTGCATTGTTTATCCTTCTAAAATTAAAAAGATTAATAATCTAATCACATAGCTTTTCAGGATTTTTTTTGAAAAACTCCCAGTTATTATTTAAATTGCAAGCTGGTTCATATCCTAAATTACAGCTATCAACTATATATTTACTAGCACTAATATATATAAATATTTTATGCGATGAATTATTGCGCCAGCTAGGAGAATCACAAACTTCCATAATACCTATTTGATATAAAGCCTGCCCTTTCTTCTCGTCTGATACTTTTTCATATAGTGCTTTAGCCTTTGAGCTATCTTTTAATACTCCTTTACCATATTGATATAATCGTCCCAGATTATAATAAGCCAGAGTAAAGCCTCCTTCAGCAGACTCTCCATAATATTTTCTTGCTAAACTATAATTTAGGTTTACTCCATAGGCATGTTCATAAAGCCACCCTAAGAAATTTAGCATTCTTGGATCTTTTTGTTTACTGGCTTTTTCTATGATTTGATATAGTTTCTTTTCATGTTTATCATTGCTATTCATATGTTTATATTTATTTAGATAATCCGCTCCTTGCTTACGTAGATTATCCATATCATTTTTCATTAAGTATTCTTCTAATTGATAAAGATGGTGATCTTTTTCTATATTTTCTTTGTCTTTACACAGGTTTTCTTTACGATTAAAACTACAAATTTTTTCAATATATGATATGGCTTTTTCATATTCTTTTTTATCGGTATATATCTTAGCTAGCTTTATAGTTGCATCTACATTTCCTTGTTTAGCTGATTTTTCATACCATTCTATTCCTACGCCATAATCTTGCTTCAACTTTCCGCCATTGTAATATTGTTCTCCTAAGTTAAATTGAGCGACAGCATTACCATTTTCAGCCTCTTTACGAATTTTAGCAATTTCTGCATCTTCACAACCCAGTAGGAATAATAGTAAAAGAAAAGATAGTTTTTTCATAAATTATGCTCTTAGCTACTACATATATTAAAAAAGAGCGGTCAATTTTCCCAAAACTTTTGCAAAATCAACCGCACTTTAAACAACAAAAGGTGGACTAAAGCCCACCTTACGGATTAGCCCATACGATAGTTTGGTGCTTCTTTAGTAATCGTTACATCGTGAACATGGCTTTCTTTAATACCTGCACCACTGATACGAACGAATTCCGCTTTCGTGCGTAATTCTTCGATGGTTGCGCAGCCAGTTAAGCCCATGCAAGAACGTAAGCCACCCATTTGTTGGTGAATGATTTCTTTTAAGTAACCTTTGTATGGAATACGGCCTTCGATACCTTCTGGTACCAGTTTGTCTGCCGCGTTATCTGATTGGAAGTAACGGTCTGATGAACCTTTCGCCATAGCACCTAATGAGCCCATACCACGGTAAGATTTAAATGCACGACCTTGGTAAAGTTCGATTTCACCTGGTGCTTCTTCAGTACCTGCGAACATAGAACCAACCATTACACAGCTCGCACCAGCAGCGATGGCTTTTGCAATATCGCCAGAGAAACGGATACCACCGTCAGCGATAACTGGAATGCCACGCTCTTTTAATGCTGCTGCTGCATCTGCGATAGCGGTGATTTGTGGAACACCTACGCCAGTTACGATACGAGTTGTACAAATTGAACCAGGGCCGATGCCTACTTTCACTGCGCTTGCGCCTGCGTCTACAAGTGCGATAGCACCTTCAGCAGTCGCTACGTTACCCGCAACGATAGGTAAGTTTGGATATTTTGCTCGAGTTTCACGAACGCGTTGTAATACGCCTTCTGAATGACCGTGAGAAGAGTCAATTAACAATACATCTACGCCAGCTTTTACTAATGCATCAATACGTTCTTCGTTACCAGGACCAGCACCTACAGCCGCACCGACACGTAAACGACCGAATTCATCTTTACATGCGTTTGGTTTTTGTTCCGCTTTTTGGAAGTCTTTAACGGTGATCATGCCTTTTAATTTGAAAGCATCATCTACTACAAGTACTTTCTCTACGCGGTTTTTGTGCATTAATTCTAAAATCGTTTCACGGCTTGCACCTTCTTTTACGGTGACTAAGTCTTCTTTTTTCGTCATTAATTGTGAAACAGTTTTACTTAAATCTTTTACGAAACGCGTGTCACGACCAGTGATGATACCGATTAAGTTATTTTCAGCATCAACAACAGGGTAGCCAGCAAAGCCATTTTTCTTCACCATTTCGGCAAGTGCCGCAAGGGTTAAATCGGGAGAAACAGTCACAGGTTCAGAAACAATACCGCTTTCAAATTTTTTCACTTTACGAACACGATCTGCTTGGCGTTCGATCGTCATATTTTTATGAATAAATCCAATGCCACCTTCTTGCGCCAAAGAGATCGCAAGTTTGGTTTCCGTTACGGTATCCATTGCCGCAGAAAGCATTGGGATATTTAAGCGAATTTCTTTAGTGAGTTGAGTGGAAAGGTTGGCAGTGTTTGGAAGCACGGTAGAGTGTGCAGGGACGAGTAGAACATCGTCAAAAGTAAGGGCTTCTTGTTTGATTCGTAAAGACATTTGCAATAGTTCCTTAATAAAATAAAAATTGTGCCAGAAATTATTGCGGGCGAATTATACAGGGCTTTTCTGCTCCTGTAAATCATAAAAATGCAGAATTAAGCAATCGTTTGCTGGTTCTCAAATGCTTAGGGAAAATGCGTAGAAAAATTGTTTAAAGAATGTAATAACTATTAAAGAAATCAACTTATTTACTTGAATAGCGATAAATAGTCCTTATTATGGTACACTAAGAAATTAACAGACAGCGTTTTATAGAGAATAAGGCAGAATGGGAAGAAAACGTAGTGCCAGCTCGTCACGTTGGTTGGCGGAGCACTTTAAAGATCAATTCGTGCAGAAGGCACATAAGCAGAAACTGCGCTCTCGGGCGTATTTCAAATTAGACGAAATTCAAAAAACAGACCGCTTGTTTAAACCAGGAATGACCGTGGTGGATTTAGGCGCAGCACCAGGCGGGTGGTCTCAATACGCTGTTACGCAGATTGGCGAAAAAGGGCGTATTATTGCCTGTGATATTTTAGATATGAATCCAATTGTTGGGGTAGATTTCTTACAAGGTGATTTCCGTGAAGAGAGCGTGTTAAATGCACTGCTTGAGCGTGTAGGTGATGATATGGTGAATGTGGTAATGTCGGATATGGCACCGAATTTTAGTGGAATGCCATCGGTGGATATTCCACGTGCAATGTATTTAGTGGAATTAGCGTTAGATATGTGCCGTCAAGTATTGGCACCCAAAGGCAGTTTTGTGGTCAAAGTATTCCAAGGTGAAGGTTTTGACGAGTATTTGCGTGAAATTCGAGCGATGTTTAGCACCGTAAAAGTCCGTAAACCAGAGGCTTCGCGTGATCGTTCACGAGAAGTTTATATTGTGGCGACGGGCTATAAAGGCTAATCTTCATTTTTTATTTTTCTAGTTATTTCTAGTAGTGTAGGGGCTTAATCTTGAACGATTTTGTGAAAAATATCATCCTTTGGGTAGTGGTTGCAATTGTATTGATGACTGCCTTTGAAGGTTTCAATTCAAACTTTGGCAATAATGCCAATAACTCGGTGGCATATTCGACTTTCTTAAATGATATTCGTACGAATACATTAAAAGATGTAGATATGACGAACAACAGTGAAACGATTAACGTGACCAAAAAAGATGGCACAAAATATCAAACTGTGATGCCAATGTATGACCGTGATTTGTTAGCTGATTTATCTAAAACAGATGCAACGGTAACAGGTCAGCCAGAAGAACGCCGCGGATTATTAACGCAAATCTTAATTTCGTGGTTCCCAATGTTGCTTTTAATTGGCTTCTATGCGTTCTATATGCGTCAAATGCAAGGCGGTGGCGGTAAAGGTGCATTTAGCTTTGGTAAGAGCAAGGCGAAAATGCTGACTGCAGATCAAGTTAAAACCACTTTTGCAGATGTTGCCGGTTGTGATGAAGCGAAAGAAGAAGTAGGTGAAGTAGTCGATTTCTTGCGTGATCCAAGCAAATTCCAAAAATTGGGCGGGCGTATTCCAAAAGGGATCTTGATGGTTGGTCCACCAGGAACAGGTAAAACCCTGCTAGCGAAAGCGATTGCGGGCGAAGCCAAAGTGCCATTTTTTACAATGGCTGGTTCAGACTTTGTGGAAATGTTTGTCGGTGTAGGAGCTTCTCGTGTGCGTGATCTTTTCGAGCAAGCGAAGAAAAACGCCCCTTGTATCATCTTTATTGATGAAATTGATGCGGTCGGTCGTAAGCGTGGTGGTGCAGGCTTCAGCGGTGGACACGATGAACGCGAACAAACCTTAAACCAAATGTTAGTGGAAATGGACGGTTTTGAAGGTTCGGAAGGTGTGATTATTATTGCAGCAACTAACCGTGCTGATGTATTAGATGACGCATTAACCCGTCCTGGTCGTTTCGACCGCCAAGTAACCGTTGATTTGCCAAACGTGAAAGGGCGTGAGCAGATTTTGCAAGTTCACTTGAAAAAAGTACCGCTTGCAGAGGGTGTAGACGCAATGCAAATTGCGCGTGGTACCCCAGGTTATTCAGGGGCACAATTAGCGAACTTAGTAAACGAAGCTGCGTTATTTGCCGCACGTAAAAATCGCCGTGTGGTGACCATGGAAGATTTTGAGCAAGCCCGTGATAAAATCAATATGGGGCCTGAACGTCGTTCTAATACGATGACAGAAAAAGAGATCATCAACACCGCATACCACGAAGCAGGGCACGTTATCGTGGGTTATTTAATGCCAGAACACGATCCGCTGAACAAAGTTACCATTGTGCCGCGTGGTCAAGCATTAGGCTTTGCCCAATTTTTACCAGAAGGAGACCGCGTAAGTGAAACGTTCACTAAGTTAGAAAGCCAGCTTTCTACCTTATTTGCAGGGCGTATTGCAGAAGGTTTGATTTTCGGTGAAGATAAAATTACCACAGGGGCTTCGTCTGATATTCATCGTGCAACCCAAATTGCACGTGCGATGGTAACGCAATGGGGTTTCTCGAAAGAGCTTGGTCCAATCTTCTATCAAAATGAAGATGGTATGGGCGCAATCAAAGGTGTTTCAGAAGAGTCGCAAAAATTGATTGATACGGAAATGCGTAAGATCATTGACCGTAACTACAACCGTGCGAAACAAACACTGGAAGATAATATGGACATCTTACATGCAATGAAAGATGCGTTATTGAAATATGAAACCCTTGATCGCAAACAGATTGATGACTTAATGGCTCGCCGTCCCGTGGGAGAACCGTCTGGTTGGAACGATAAACCAACGCAAGGTTCATCACAAAATGATAAAATAGAAGCGACGGAAAAACCTGTTCGTTCCGACTTAGATTGTGAGCCAAAAGAGGGCGATATAGCGGATAATTCATAATTATTCCTTACATTTAGCAAGCCAGAAGAGTGATACTTCTGGCTTTTCTTTTGCCGAATAATTGACAATAAATTTTTACTCTCTAAAATAAGCTGCTCGGAATTGTGAATTATTCGCAATTCCGTTCTTTTATTTAGGAAGTAGAATGAATTGGCAAACAGAATTAAATAACAGTTTTTCTTGGTTAATGAGTGCGTTGGTTTTCCTTTTAGTAGGATTATCCATCGCACTCTCTTTTTTGCGTAAAACAAAATTTGGCAAGCAATTTTGGCGAGTAGCACAGCCTGCTTGGGTGGCAAGTCATAAAGGGAAAACGTTAGGGCTGATTATTTTGCTCTTACTTTTTGTACTGTTAGAAGTGCGGATTAGCGTGCTAAATACCTATTTCTACAACGGCTTATATAAATCTTTACAAGATAAAGCGGTCGATGCGTTCTGGTTTTTTGCAGGCATTAATGCTTTACTTGTATTGGTTAAAATTACCCATTCCATCGTGAACTATCTGATCACGCAAGCCTTTGAAATTAAATGGCTTGAAAAATTGAATGCCGAAATGCTTAATCGTTGGCTCGATCATAAAAATTACTATCTCCTTCGTTACCAGAAAGATCTGCCCGATAATATCGACCAACGTATCGAACAAGATACTTCAGCCTTTATTTCTGGTACGGTTTCAGCGGTAAAAGGCGTTCTCAATGCGATTGTTGCGACCATTGAATTTACCATTATTTTATGGGGATTGTCAGGGGTATTGATGCTGTTTGGCTTGGAAATTTCAAAAGGTGTTGTCTTTTTTATCTATATTTTTATTCTTGTTGCAACCGCTTTTTCAGTTTGGATCGGTCGTCCACTGATTCGTTTGAATTTTAATAAAGAGAAGTTGCAAGGGGATTACCGTTATTCGCTTATTCGCGTGCGTGAAAATGCGGAAAGTATCGCTTTTTATTCGGGCGAAGAAAAAGAGCGAAGCCATTTGCACGAGCAGTTCAACTTTATCATTCAAAATCGCTGGGAGATTGTACGAAGAATGTTAGGGTTAGACGGCTTTAACACGGGCGTAACCCAAACAGCGATGATTTTACCGCTTATGTTGCAAGCACCTCGCTTCTTCGCTGGGCAGGCAACACTTGGCGATATGCATCAAACCGTTCAATCGTTTAACCGTTTGATGCGCGCCTTGTCGTTCTTCCGTTTGTTTTATGAAGAATTTACGCTGTATCAGGCAAGATTGAACCGCCTTTACGGTTTCTTTACCACACTTGATCATTTGGATAGCCTTCCGAGCCAGCCAACTTATCCTTGTACAAAAGGGTTTTACTTACGTGACTTTGGAATCAAGGATGCAAGCGGTCAAATTTTGCTTTCAAATATCAATATTGAACTGCAGGCAGGCGATGCGTTGTTAATTCAAGGGGCTTCTGGTGCAGGAAAAACCACATTGTTAAAAGCCTTAGCGGGAATTTATCCATTTGAGACTTTTGGTGTGGCAGAGCAGGCTTGTTTAGATAAGCCGCTGTTTTTACCGCAACGCCCTTATATGCCAGAGGGAACATTGCGTGAGGCAATTTGTTATCCAAATTTGAAGGTCACTGATTTTGAAATTCGTCAGGCAATGGAAGTCTGTTCATTGGATAAATATACTAATGCATTAGATGTGGATATGGATTGGCAAGCTACGCTCTCACCAGGGGAGTTACAACGTGTTGCTTTTGTTCGTATCGTGTTGGCAAAACCACAATTGATTTTCTTAGATGAAACGACATCAGCATTAGATGAACCAACGGAGGAAATGTTATATCTCACTATTAAACATTGGTTGCCAGAGAGTATTATTATCAGCGTGGGGCATCGTTGCACGCTTCAGCAGTTCCATAATAAGCAGATAACCTTAGGTAAACCACGCTTTGAATGTGCGTATAGCTAATTTATCTGCAAGCGGTTAAATTTTTTCGACCGCTTGCAAATTATGCTAGATTTTCGCCGTTTTTTTTGACATAATACTCCCCGTTTTTTGTCTATTTTTAGATGGAAAACGGATTTTATTTTTAACACTAAAACACACATCTATCATCAAACTGGAAATTGGGGTGCTACTTTGTGGTCGGTTTTCTAGGATAGATGGAGGCTAAACCCCGTCTTGTCTTTCATAAGTGGCAAGGCAAACAACTTTAAAGGAAAATTCTTATGGCACAAGTTTCTATGCGCGATATGCTTAACGCAGGCGTTCACTACGGTCACCAAACTCGTTACTGGAATCCAAAAATGAAACCATTCATTTTCGGTGCTCGTAATGGTGTTCATATCGTAAACCTTGAAAAAACATTACCATTATTCAACGAAGCATTAGCAGAATTAACTCGCATTGCAAGCAACAACGGTAAAGTATTATTCGTAGGTACAAAACGTGCAGCGTCTGAAGCAGTTAAAGCCGCAGCAGTAGATTGCCAACAATTCTACGTAAACCACCGTTGGTTAGGTGGTATGTTGACTAACTGGAAAACAGTACGTCAATCAATCAAACGTTTAAAAGATTTAGAAGCTCAAACTCAAGACGGTACTTTTGACAAAATCACTAAAAAAGAAGCGTTAATGCGTACTCGTGAGTTAGAAAAATTAGAGTTAAGCTTAGGCGGTATCAAAAACATGAACGGCTTACCAGATGCGATTTTCGTAATCGGTGCTGACCATGAACACATCGCTATTAAAGAAGCAAACAACTTAGGTATCCCTGTATTTGCTATCGTTGATACTAACTCTACACCAGATGGCGTAAACTACATCATCCCAGGTAACGATGACGCAACTCGTGCGATCCAACTTTACTTAGATTCAGCAGTAGCTGCAATCAAAGAAGGCAAAGGTTCAAACGTTGAAGCTGAATTAGCAGCAGACGCAGAATAATCGTTATTTTGAAATAAGGCATAGCCCTTAAATCATCTGAGAGCAGGGGCTGAAAAGTAATCCCTGCTTTCTCTTATCTAAAATTCATTTCTGAGGAATAGTAAAATGGCTGAGATCACAGCATCATTAGTAAAAGAACTTCGTGAACGTACTGGTGCAGGTATGATGGAATGTAAAAAAGCGTTAGTTGAAGCGAACGGTGATATTGAATTAGCGATCGACAACATGCGTAAATCTGGTCAAGCTAAAGCAGCTAAAAAAGCAGGTAACACTGCAGCTGAAGGCGTTATCTTAGCACGCGTTGCTAACGGTTTCGGTGTTTTAGTTGAAATGAACTGCCAAACTGACTTCGTAGCAAAAGATGCAGGTTTCGTAGGTTTAGCGAACGAAGTTGCAGACTACGCAGTAGCAAACAAAGGTATCTCAATCGAAGAATTAGCAGCGAAGTTCGAAGAACAACGTGTTGCATTAGTAGCTAAAATTGGTGAAAACATGACTATCCGTCGTGTTCAATACTTAGATGGTCAAGTAATTGCTCAATACTTACACGGTGCGAAAATCGGTGTATTAGTGGCTGGTGAAGGCTCTGAAGAAGAATTACGTAAAGTAGCAATGCACGTTGCAGCTTCTAAACCTGAATTTGTAAACCCAGAAGATGTTTCAGCAGATGTGGTTGAACACGAACGTCAAATCCAAATTGACATCGCAATCAACTCAGGTAAACCAAAAGAAATTGCTGAGAAAATGGTTGAAGGCCGTATGAAGAAATTCACTGGTGAAGTTTCATTAACTGGTCAAGCATTCGTAATGGATCCTTCACAAACTGTAGGCGACTATTTAAAATCAGTGAATACTAAGGTAACTAACTTCATCCGTTTAGAAGTAGGTGAAGGTATCGAGAAAAAAGAAGAAGATTTCGCAGCTGAAGTGGCGAAAATCACTGGCGGTAACGCTTAATTCTTTCTCTTATGAGAACTAAAAAAGCAGGCTTTATGCCTGCTTTTTTTCATGGTATTAAGGCTCCTCTATGGCTAGTACGTAAAAAAGACGAACTTTGGAAATTACAAAGTTCGCCTAAATTTTTACCGCTTGAATGAAGTCAAACAATTAGAAGTTCGCATTACGCGGTGCACGAGGGAATGGAATCACTTCACGAATGTTTTGTAAGCCTGTTACGTACACAATTAAACGCTCGAAACCTAAACCGAAGCCAGAGTGTGGTACGGTGCCGTATTTGCGAAGATCACGATACCACCAGTAGTCTTCAGGATTTAAGCCCATTTCAACCATACGTTTATCTAACACGTCTAAACGCTCTTCACGTTGTGAACCACCGATGATTTCACCGATTCCAGGAGCTAATACGTCCATGGCTGCCACAGTTTTGCCATCATCATTTAAACGCATATAGAATGCTTTGATGTCTTTTGGATAGTTTTTCACCACTACTGGCGACTTGAAATATTCTTCCGCCAAGAAACGTTCGTGTTCAGAAGAGAGGTCGATACCCCAAGAAACTGGGAATTCAAACTCTTTGCCTGATTTTAATAAGATCTCAATCGCATCGGTATAATCTACTTGTGCAAATGGTGAAGCGATGAAGTTTTCAAGACGAGTAATCACATCTTTGTCGATATGTTTTGCGAAGAATGCCATATCGTCAGGACGTTCTGTTAATACGGCTTTAAACACATATTTCAACATATCTTCCGCTAATTTTGCGTTATCTGCTAAGGTGGCGAACGCAAATTCAGGCTCAACCATCCAAAATTCTGCTAAGTGGCGAGTTGTGTTTGAATTTTCTGCACGGAAAGTTGGGCCAAATGTATAAACTTTACTCAATGCACATGCATAAGTTTCGCCGTTTAATTGACCTGATACAGTTAAGAAAGATTCTTTACCGAAGAAATCTTGGCTAAAATCTACTTTGCCTTCTTCTGTGCGTGGTAAGTTTTCTAAATCAAGGGTAGAAACGCGGAACATTTCGCCCGCACCTTCTGTATCAGATGCCGTAATTAACGGAGTTGCCACCCAGTAGAAACCTTGTTCGTGGAAGAAACGGTGAATCGCTTGTGCTAAGCAGTGACGAACACGTGCCACTGCACCGATTAAGTTTGTGCGTGGGCGAAGATGAGCCACTTCACGTAAGTATTCGATAGAGTGGCGTTTTGCTGCCATTGGGTAAGTATCTGGATCTTCAACCCAACCAACCACTTCAACATTGGTTGCTTGTAATTCAACTGCTTGCCCTTCAGCTGGAGATTCCACAATTTTACCTGTCACAATCACAGAACAACCTGCAGTTAAGCGTAACACTTCATCTTGATAATTTGGTAAATCGTTATTGATGATCGCTTGGATTGGATCGAAACAAGAGCCGTCATATACGGCTAAGAATGATAAACCTGCTTTTGAATCGCGACGGGTACGCACCCAACCGCGTACAGAAACTTCTTCTCCTACGGCAACTTTGCCTGAAAGAATTTCTGAAATTGATGGAAATTTAGACATTGAATACCTCAAAATTATTTTGATCAATTTTTAATAAGAAATCGTTGCCTATTTTACAAGAAATTCCGCAATGAATGGGGGATTTTTTACATTTTCTTACAAAAATGCTAGAAATTTGATCGAATCAGATAGAAAATTTCGCTATTCGTTTTATGCTAAAGCCTAAATTCTTCTCATTATGGTAGTCACGAATATGATGACCCAGCATCTAAAATCCTTTATCACAAAATTTCGTCGGAGATTGCATAAAAAACTTCGTCAGACGAACCGTATTTCACGCAAAAGTATTGAGTTTGCTTGCCTGCTTATCGGGGCGAGTTTTGTTTCACTTTCGGCATTAGGTTTTGCCAAATTAGCCGAACTTGGTTTGCATTGGAATAGCGTTTGGACAGCAAAATATCCGCTGGCGGCTTGGTTTGTTTTACCGCTTGGAATGGCGTTACTGACGTGGTTTACCGCAAAATATACACCTTATGTATCGGGCAGCGGTATTCCGCAAGTGATTGCCTCAATGAGCCTGCCGCACGGTTCACTTAAAAGTCGATTAGTGACTTTGGGGCAGACGATTTGGAAAATTCCGCTCACTTTTCTGGCAATGTTAATTGGGGCATCGGTGGGGCGTGAAGGCCCTTCAGTACAAGTGGGCGCTGCAGTAATGCTGGCTTGGGGGAATTTTTGCCATAAGCACGGCTACGCATTCAAAGGTTTAACGGCAAACGAGCTGATGGCTGCGGGCGCGGGTGGTGGTTTGGCAGCGGCATTTAATGCACCGCTTGCAGGTGTGATTTTTGCGATTGAAGAATTAGGTCGAGGAATGGTGCTCCGCTGGGGTAGACGTGTTGTACTTGGCGTGCTGGCGTCGGGTTTTATTTTGGTGGCGATTGAAGGAAATAATCCCTATTTTCCACAATATCAAGGGGCGACAACCGTGCCTAAAATGATTTTATGGGTTGCATTGTGCGGTGTAATTTGTGGCATTTTAGGGGGATTATTTGCCCGCTTGTTGGCAAAAGGTGTAGCAGGCGTTTCACCTGCGAAAATTCGCGGCTGGGTTCGTCGTCATCCTATTTATATGGCGTTAATTTTAGGCTTGGTATTGGCAGGGCTTGGCAGTTACACCAACGGGCAAACCTATGGCACAGGCTATGAAGTCGTGAGCAGAGCATTAAGTGGCGAAACTATCGAACCACATGCGGTCGGAATTGCCAAACTTTTTGCAACGGTAACCACTTACTGGACAGGCATTGCTGGCGGGATTTTCACGCCATCATTGACCGTTGGTGCAGGTATCGGGGCAGAAATTGCGATGTTAACAGGCGGGATAGTCGATCAGCGTTTGCTGGTGTTGCTCTGTATGGCAGCTTTTCTTGCAGGCGGAACGCAATCCCCAATTACCGCCAGTGTCGTTGTGATGGAAATGACAGGAAGTCAGCCCGTATTGTTTTGGGTATTGGTTGGTAGCCTCATCGCTTCAATGGTCTCTCGTTATTTCTGCCCGAAACCGTTCTATCACTTTGCCGCAGGACGTTTTCGTCAACGCGTGCAAGAAGAGGCAAAAGAACAAAAATATTGTTGATGAAACAACTAAGTATGCCGTATTTAAAAAATTTTTACATTTTTTGAAAAAAGAGTGAACTTTATAAAAATGACTTAGTCAGATAAATCGCTAACTGATTGAAATTATCAGCAAAGTTTTTTTCATTTTCTTAATAAGACCTCCGCCCGTTTTCAATTTTTGATTACGGGCTTTTTTTTGCGTATTTCATCGTGATTTCAATATGTTACAATAATGCCAATTATTTTAAGCAAGTTACATTCTATGAACAAAAACCAAACCTTCTTTTTCTACGATTACGAGAGTTTTGGCGTTAATCCTGCCTCGGATCGTCCCGCCCAATTTGCAGGTATTCGCACCGATAGCGATTTCAACATCATTGGAGAACCTGTGATGTTCTATTGTAAACAAACACCTGATTATCTGCCTGCCCCTGAAGCGGTAATGGTAACGGGGATTTTGCCTCAACAATGCAATGCTGAAGGTTTATCTGAGCCTGAATTTTCGGCAAAAATTCACGCTGAATTTAGCAAACCTAGTACTTGCGTAATCGGGTATAACAATATCCGTTATGATGATGAAATGACGCGTTATACCTTCTTTCGCAATTTTTTTGATCCTTATGAATACAGCTATAAAAACGGCAATTCGCGTTGGGATTTGTTAGATGTGGTACGTGCTTGTTATGCGTTACGCCCAGATGGAATCAATTGGGTAACAGATGAAGAAGGCATTCCTAATTTCAAATTGGAAAATCTTACCAAAGCGAATGGGATTGAGCACGAAAATGCCCACGATGCGATGGCGGATGTGTATGCAACCATCGCAATGACGAAATTGCTCAAAGAGAAACAGCCAAAATTGTTTGATTATTTCTTTGAACATCGTGGCAAAAAAGAAGTGGAAAGTTTGATAGATACAGGTGAAATGACACCGCTTGTACACGTTTCTGGTATGCTTGGCAATTATCGTGGCAATACCGCGTGGGTTGTGCCGATTGAGTGGCATCCAACTAATAAAAATGCCGTCATTGTGTGTGATTTATCGGGCGATATTCAAGGCTTACTGAATGATGATGCCGAAGCCCTCAAAACTCGCCTTTATACTAAGCGTGAAAATTTAGCCGAACGCGAATTGCCTGTACCGTTGAAATTAGTGCATATCAACAAATGCCCGATTTTAGCTCCTGCAAAAGTACTTTTACCTGAAAATGCCGAACGTTTAGGCATCGATCGTGAACTTTGTTTGCAAAATTTAAAAGCATTAAAACAGCATAAAAGTTTATTACGCCAAAAAGTGAGCGAAATTTTTAGCGATGAACGCACTTTTGCACCAAGTGAGAATGTGGAAATCACACTTTATGATGGTTTTTTCTCGCCAGCAGATAAAAATAATATGGCAATTTTACGTACACTTAAGCCTGAAGAGTTAGCACATCACGGTTTGAAATTTGCCGATCCGCGTGTGGAACAATTGTTATTCCATTATCGTGCTCGCCATTATCCTGAAACCTTAACCCGAGCAGAGCAAGTTAAATGGCAGAAATATTGCAATCAGCAGATTGATGTCAAAGTGGAGCAGTTCGCCCAATCGATCGAAACGCTTTCGCAAACTTACCACGATGATCCTGAAAAATTGCAATTGCTTGAGCAACTGATGGCTTATGCTGAAGAAATTTCAGAAGCGAAACCTGTTTATGCACAGAGAGAAACAATCCAACCGCATTTGGTGGATGATTTAAATAAAGTTGCTGAACAGGCAATGAGTAAAGAAGAGAAGTTAAAGCAGCTTAAGGCGTTGATTAAGTAGCAAAATAGCAAGGGCGTGAATTTGATTTCACGCCCTTTCTTTTAATGATGCACCGCAATAAACATCGCGATCATAAAACTCACAACAGAAAGCAAGTAGAATTTGATGGAATATGGCTGACCTTTCTTAAAGGCTTTTGCTGCAAAAATGATATAAAGCAGGACAAATAAGAATTTGCCAAGCAGCCAACTTAATTCAGAGAAGGTGTAAACGCCTTCAGAAGTGTAGGCATAAACCACCGTTGCACCACTTAACAACAACAACGTGTCGATAATATGTGGGGCGATTTTTAAGATTTTATATTGTCGCCAGTCGATTTGTCTTGCGCTTAACGCCCCACGCGTTAAAAGCAAAATTAGGCTTAAATAAGCAAAGCCAGCGTGGCTGTGAACAAGTTTTGGTAAGATGTCGAGCATTATGCCTCCGCAATTTCAGTTTTTAAGTATTGGAAAATATCACGATACGCTTTGGGCGGTTTATTCGCCTCTTTCTCTTTTTGCGCTGAGCGGATCAGGTTGCGTAAATGTTGGCGATCCAAATGAGGGTATTCATCCATTAAATGATTTAACGAGCTGTCGCCCATCGCAATAAGTTGGTCACGCACAAGTTCTAGTTTGTGTAATAACGCCTGCTGTTGATTGTGGCGATTTTTAACTTTATCCAACGCTTCTTGGATTGGCTCAGGATCGCGGTTGCGTAAAAGTTTGCCGATAAACTGAATTTGGCGGCGGCGTGCTTCCAGCCTAAAACTTTGCGCTTGGCGAACAGCGTCTTTTAAATCTTCATCAAGTGGGATTTTTTCTAAATTTTGCGGGGTGAGTTCAATCAATTCCGCACCTAATTTTTTCAATTGCTCTGAATCGCGTTTAATTTCACTTTTGCTGACCCAGATGATTTCCTCTTCTTCATCCGTCCAGTCGATTTCATTATGACGTTTTTTAGCCATTACATCTCCATTATCGCCCGTTCGGGCAGTTAAAATGGCGTTATTTTATCAGAGTTTTCAGGTAGAATATACGCCATTCCATTCATACAAGGTAAAACTATGTCTTTTATCACCAAACAAGAATTACAAACCCAAGAACAAGAACTCCGTCAAGCGGTCGAATTTGCCTTAAATTTTGCGAAAAAAGCAGGGGCAGAAGCCGAAGTCGGTGTCACCAAAGTGGCAGGGCTTTCTGTTTCTAGCCGTTTGGAACAGGTTGAAAATATCGAATTTAACAACGATGGTTCGCTTGGCATTTCGGTCTATTTAGGCAAACGCAAGGGCAATGCTTCGACTTCAGATTTACAACCCCAATCTATTCAACGAGCGGTCGAATCCGCATTAGCGATTGCAAAATACACTTCAGAAGATGAGTGTGCAGGCTTGGCAGATAAAGAATTGATGGCGTTTGATGCACCTGATTTAGAGCTCTATCACCAAGCAGATTTATCGGTAGACCAAGCACTAGCCTTAGCGATTGAAGCGGAAAATGCCGCACTTAATGCGGATGAACAAATCGTCAATAGCGAAGGCGCAACTTTCAATTCACACAGCGGCGTTCGCATGTATGGCAATACGCACGGAATGTTGCAAAGCAACCTCTCCAGCCGTTATTCGCTTTCTTGTAGCGTGATTGCCGCCCACGACGAACAGCTTGAGCGTGATTATGAATACACCATTTCACGTGAGTTTGATAAGTTACAAGCGCCACAATGGGTGGGGCAGCAAGCGGCATTTAAAGCGGTTGATCGCCTTAATCCGCAAAAGATCAAAACGTGCGAAGTGCCTGTGGTTTATTACAACGATGTTGCGACCGGCTTAATCGGGCATTTGGCGGGAGCAATCAGTGGTGGGGCGTTATATCGCAAATCGAGTTTCTTACTCGATCACTTAGGCAAACAAGTATTACCTGATTGGTTCGAAATTTCTGAGCGTCCTCATTTATTGCGTCAGCTTGCTTCAACCGCATTCGACAGCGAAGGGGTAAGAACGCAAAACCGCGAAATTATTAGAGATGGTGTGTTGCAAACCTATTTAATGACCAGCTATTCAGCCCGCAAAATGGGCTTTAAAAGCACAGGGCACGCGGGCGGCATTCACAACTGGCTTGTTAAACCAAACCGCACAGGTGGCTTGGATACGCTTTTAAAAGAGATGGATACGGGCTTGCTTTTAACCGAATTTTTAGGCTCGGCAATTAACCCCGTTACTGGCGAATATTCGCGTGGCGCGGCAGGTTTTTGGGTAGAGAAGGGAGAAATTCAATACCCCGTGGCAGAAATCACCGTTGCAGGGCAGTTGCAAGAGATGTTCAATCAAATTATTGCCGTGGCAGATGATGTAGAGCATCGCTCCAACATCCAAACAGGCTCGATTTTGATTGAGAAAATGAAGATTTCAGGTGAGTAATACAATGGGCGAATGAAAATTCTTTTGGTGTAATGCAAATTGGCTTTTTTGACGCAGCGTTCAAAATCGACCGAGTGCAGCCAGTTCACGCCGTAAACCATACAGAGTGCGTTGATAAATTTCTGCGCTTCGCCCATTTCATATTGGGCATTTGCAAATGTTTTGGAAAATTCGTCCGCTTGTTGTTGCAGATGGGCGAGTTGCTCTTGGGTAAGTAGGGTTTGAGTCATCATGTTGTGTTGGTTGGGATAAATAGGGATATTTTACTTGGAATTTACTAGACAAATCTATCCTTCCTCGCTAGGATCGAGCCATTTTTTTATGATGACACAATTTTTATGCAACCCGAAATCAACCAACCTTTAGAACACCATCCTTTTAACCCAATCTTGCCGTCACAAGCAAAAGTAGTGATGATGGGCACGTTTCCGCCTACCGATGAGAAACGTTGTATGGAATTTCATTATCCAAATTTTCAAAATGATATGTGGCGAATTATGGGCGAGGTGTTTTATGGCGATAAAGATCATTTTCGCGTAGGTGATGAAAAGCGGTTCGACCCCGTGCGAATTGAGGCATTTTTGCGAGAGAAGGGGATTGCACTTTGTTCTTCGGCGAAAACGGCAATTCGGTTGCGGGGTAATGCGGCAGATAAAGATTTGAAAATTGTTGAGCCTGTTGATATGGCCGAGCTTCTGATTGATTTGCCTAAAGTGGAATGGCTTTTTACCACAGGCGGATTAGCGACGGAAACCTTGCTCGGTTTATTGCCAGAAAAAGTAAAACCACCGAAAACGAATGAGTGGATTGATTACCCTTATTCTGCAAATCGTCCACTCAAATTATACCGCTTGCCGTCCACTTCTCGGGCTTATCCGCTCAAATTTGAGAAAAAAGTGGAGGCTTATCAAACCTTTTTCAAAATGGTGGGACTGATTTAATGAAATACGATTTACACTCACACAGCACCGCTTCAGATGGCTTATTAACGCCCACCGAATTGGTCAATCGAGCCGTTGAGCAAGGTGTAGAAATGCTGGCTTTAACCGACCACGATACCGTAGCAGGTATTGCTGAAGCTAAGCTTGCAGCTCAAAATCAGCCGATTCGTTTTATCAGCGGTGTGGAAGTTTCGATTGTTTGGCAAGAGAAGAGCATTCATCTTGCCGCACTGAATGTGGATGAAACACATTCTGCATTAGTAGCGTTATTGGATAATCAGGCGGTATTGCGCGAGCAACGAGCGGTCGAAATTGGCGAAAAACTTGCAAAGGCGGGCATTCCAGATGCCTATGAAGGGGCTAAAAAATTAGCCAGCGGTGAAGTGACGCGTGCACATTATGGGCGTTTTTTGCTTGAGCAAGAATATGTGCGCAATATCGAACACGCCTTCAAAAAATATTTGGGGCAAGGCAAACCCGCTTATGTAAAGCCGATGTGGTGCGAGATGCAAGAGGCAATTGATGTCGTACACCAAGCAGGCGGTGTGATTTCGATTGCGCACCCACTTCGCTATAAAATGACGGGGCGTTGGGTGCGTCGTTTGATTGAAGATTTCAAACAAGCAGGCGGCGATGGTATTGAGGTCGCAGGCTGTGGACAAACACCAGACCAACGCCAATTGATTACCCGCTGGGCGAAAGAGTTTGATTTGTATGCCTCTGGTGGCTCAGACTTTCATTATCCAACAGGTTGGATTGAGTTAGGAAGAGGATTAACACTCCCGCAAGAATGCAAGCCGATTTGGGGGTGTTTTAGATAAAAAGGCAGATCATCATAATCTGCCTTTATCTTTATGCGTTAGCTCATCACATTTTGAAAATGATGAGCAAAATCAGATCGATCTTTGGTATAGAAGGGGAAGCCAATTAAACGATAATGAGGTGTATCTTTTCTTAAGATATGTTTCTTACCATATACATTATTTGCAAATTACAGCCACTTTACAGCCGCTTGTTGGTCGCTATCACGCCCTTCAATCCAGCGTTCGCCGTGATTGGTAGTTTCACGCTTCCAGAATGGGGCTTTGGTTTTGAGGTAGTCCATAATAAATTCGTTGGCCGCGTAAGCATTGCCACGATGGGCGGAACTCACACCCACAAGCACAATTTCATCGCCTGTATAAAGTTGTCCGATACGATGAATTACTGCAATTCGTTGTAATTCCCAACGGCTACGCGCTTCTTCGACAATTTCGTGCAAGGATTTTTCGGTCATTGCAGGGTAGTGTTCCAGATATAAGCCTGACACATCATCGCCTAAATTCATTTCTCGCACTTTTCCGACAAAAATGGTAGTTGCTCCCACTGAATGATGTTCGCTTAGCCAATGGTAAACTTCGTTCTGATCGAAAGGTTCAGTTTGTACTTTTACGAGTGTACTGTTCATTTTAGCCTCCAGTCACAGGTGGGAAGAATGCCACTTCATCGCCATCTTTAATACTTGCAGAAAGTGGGGCAATGCTTTGGTTGATTGCAACCAATAATTTGCCTGCTTTTAAGGCTAACGCCCATTTGCCGCCTTGTTCGGCTAAGTGATGTCGTAACGCTTCTGCGGTCTCAAATTGTGCGTCTACTTCTAATTTATCTACGCCTACCAGTTCACGAGTTTGGGCGAAAAAAAGTACGGTAATCATCTGTTTCTCCTATTTCGCGACAAAATCGCCTGATTTGCCACCGCTTTTACTGAGCAGGCGAACTTGCTCAATCACCATATCTTTTTGCACCGCTTTACACATATCGTAAATAGTCAGCGCCGCCACGCTTGCTGCAGTTAAGGCTTCCATTTCTACGCCTGTTTTGCCTGTGAGTTTGCAGAGCGATTCAATGCGAACTTGGTTGGTTTCTGGCAACGCTTCAAGCTGAATTTCTACCTTTGAAAGCATCAATGGATGGCAGAGCGGAATTAAATCCCAAGTGCGTTTTGCTGCTTGAATGCCTGCAATACGAGCCGTGGCAAAAACATCGCCTTTATGGTGGTTGCCAGAGATAATCATCTGTAATGTTTCAGGGTTCATTCGAATGAACGCTTCGGCACGGGCTTCGCGTACGGTTTCTTGTTTCATTGAAACATCAACCATATTGGCTTCGCCGTTTTGATTGATATGAGTAAATTGTGTCATAGTAAGAATTTTATTTAAAAATAATATAGCTGTCGTAAGGGCGTAGTAATACGTCCCTACAAGGGAATCAACCGCCAATCGAGGCTAAATTATTGCGAATACCACTATCGCCAATGTGCAAGTAGTGATGTTCTCGCTTACCTTGCAAGGCAGATTTTAAACGCATTTCAAGCTGCAATTGTTGCTCATCAGATTGCAATAAATCGCGAATATCTACGCCCTCTTCACCAAATAGACAGAGATGCAATTTTCCTGTCGCAGAGATGCGTAGGCGGTTACAGCTGGCACAAAACGATTTTTCATAAGGCATAATCAAGCCGATTTCGCCTAAATAATCTGGATGCGATAAAACTTTCGCAGGCCCATCAGAAAGTGATTTCGGTTGTAATGTCCAGCCTTCTTGCAACAGACGTTGCAGAATAGATTGCCCCGAAAGATGTTGTGTTTTGAAGAAATCATCCATTTCGCCCGTTTCCATCAACTCGATAAATCGCATTTGAATAGGTTGATATTTGATCCAAGCAAGGAATTTGTCCAACTCAGGCAAGGTATATTGCTTCATCAGCACCGCGTTCACTTTGACTTTTTTGTAGCCTACGGCAAAGGCTTTATTGATCCCTGTTAAGATTGATTGCAACTTTTTTTCGCCGGTAATCAGTTGGAATTGACGCGGATCGAGGCTATCTACGCTCACATTAATGTCGGTTATGCCCGCTTCTCGCCAAAAGGAAACATCCTTTTCCATACGGTAGCCGTTAGTGGTTAGTGCTACTTTACGGATGCCTTGTGTTTGGGCGATAGTATGGGCAATTTCGAGGAAATCTTTGCGTAAGGTTGGTTCGCCGCCTGTAATGCGGATTTTCTCTGCGCCAAGTGAAGCAAAAGCATTCGCAATCCGCTGAATTTCGGGTAGCGTTAAAAACGTTTGCTTATGAGCAGGGGGCTGATAGCCATCAGGCAAGCAGTAGGTACAACGAAAATTGCAAACATCCGTAATCGAAAGTCGCAGATAGGTATATTGACGCTGGAAGCGATCAACTAAGCCAGAAATCACATTTTCGCCGTCATTACCTACATTTTTAATAGGAATAATCGGACTTTGCATAAAAAAGACACCTTTCTAAACACGAGTGGCTCGTTCATTTCTTCGCGAACCATTGAGCAATTTCTTGCTACTGGCGAGTTTGCCATATCCAATATTAGGTATAGAACTTAGGCAAGCAAGCTCGGAGTCAATAAAAAATAAAAATTGCCCATATTGTAATGGAGTTGAGAAATAACGCAATAGCCAGCAAGCGGTAGATTTGGAAAAGTTTTCTGCAAAAGGTAGATTCGTAAAGAAAAAGCGTTTTATAATACGGGCGTCTGTTTGCTTAACAAAACTTAACGAGAACTTTATGAAAAACAAATTCTTAGCTTTTAGTGCCTTTAGTGGCTTTTTCTGTATCGCACTGGGTGCATTTGCTGCCCACGGCTTACAAAATGTGCTTGAACCCCAAGCACTCGCTTGGATTCAAACAGGCATCCAATATCAAATTTTCCACACTCTTGCTTTGTTAGCATTAGGCTTATTCCAAATTGCAAATCACGTGCAAAATCCACCCGCTTGTCGAGCGAAAGCCTTTAATATCATTGGCGGAAGTTGGATTTTAGGCATTTTGCTTTTCAGTGGTAGCCTTTACAGCCTTGCATTTACTGGCGTAAAAGTTTTTGCGTGGTCAACCCCAATTGGTGGTATTTTCTTTATGATCGGTTGGGCGGCTCTTTTTTACATTAGCGTGAGAACTCGAAAATAATGAACAAGCTTGCGTTATATTGCCGTGCTGGCTTTGAAAAAGAGGTGGCGGGCGAAATTACCGAAAAAGCGGCGGAATTAGGCGTGTTTGGTTTCGCCAATTTGAAAGAGAATAGTGGTTATGTGATCTTCGAATGCTATCAAGCAGGCGATGCTGATAGGTTAGCACGTGAACTAAAATTCAATCAACTCATTTTCGCTCGCCAAATGATTGTCGTGGGTAATTTGTTGCAAAACTTACCCGAGAATGACCGCATTTCCCCCATTCTTGAGCAATATCAGGCGTTAAACCCTCGCAACAGTAGCGATATTTTCGTGGAAACGCCAGACACAAACGAAGCGAAAGAGCTTCTCACCTTCTGCCGAAAATTTACTGTGCCGCTGCGTAATCAGCTCAAAAAACAAGGCTGGTTAGGAAAATCGGAACAGGCAAAGGGTAGCATGAGCTTGCATATCCTGTTTGTGCGTTCGGGTTGTTGTTATGTGGGCTATGCCTATAATAATAACCGTTCACCGTTTTTCATGGGTATTCCGCGTTTGAAATTCCCAGCTGATGCACCAAGCCGTTCCACGTTGAAATTAGAAGAGGCGATTTTAACTTTTGTGCCACAAGCAGAAGAGAAAAAGCGTTTTACTGAAGAGATGACGGGTGTCGATTTAGGTGCTTGCCCAGGTGGTTGGACGTATCAGCTTGTCAAGCGAGGCTTGTTTGTTTATGCAGTCGATCACGGTAAAATGGCGGCAAGCCTGCACGATACAGGGCGGATTGAGCATTGTGCGGAAGATGGCTTTAAGTTCCAACCACCAAAACGCAAGCAAATCGATTGGCTGGTGTGCGATATGGTGGAGCAGCCGATTCGTATTAGCAAGTTGATGGCGAAATGGCTTATTAGTGGTTGGTGTCGTGAGACGATTTTTAACCTCAAATTGCCGATGAAAAAACGTTATCAAGAAGTACAACTTTGCTTGAATTACTTGGAAGAAGAGCTCACTAAACAAGGGTTCTGGTTTAAGATTCAGGCGAAGCATCTTTATCACGACCGTGAGGAGATTACGGTGCACGTAACAATTTTAGGAAACAAGAATTAGTTGTCTATATGTAAAAAATAAGGTGGGAGATCCCACCTTTGTTTTACTCAACCCATTCAATCACTTCTTCAGTAGGCTTGCGATATTTCTTCTTAATCTCTTTGGCGCGATAACCAAAAGTAACCATACAAGAAACGCCCCATTCATTCGGATCGAACAAGCCTTCTTCAGCTAGAATACGATTCACGTCAGGGTAACTAAATCCTTCAATTGGGCAGGAATCGATACCAATCAGCGCGGCTCCTGTCATCATATTGCCCAACGCAATATAGGTCTGTTTGCTACACCAATCAAACAAAGTACGTTCGCTTTCTAACACTTGAATATCATCAGTTTGAAACGTTTTATAACGAGCAATGGTCGCATTCATCTGCTCAGGCGTTAAGCCTCGTTTTTCAAGTGAAGCGCGGAAAAACTCGCTATCAAAACGGGCTTTTTTCTTCGCCAAAATCACGACTAAATGGCTCATTTCATTCATTGTATGCTTAATGCCCCATGAAACAGGTGCGATTTTCTCTCGAATTGTCTCATTTTGTAGTACCAAAAATTTCCATGGTTCAGAACCTACCGAACTTGGCGAAAGGCGCCCAAGCTCTAAAATATAATCCATGTCTTCACGGCTAATTTTGCGTGTAGGATCGTAAGCACGGCACGCTGCACGAAAATGAAAAGCATCTAAAACTTGTTGTTTGTTCATCGTATCAATTCCTTTATTATCAAAGCGTAGGCGTATCATACACGCATATTGTTGATTTGCAAAAAATTTCCGAATTTTAACCGCTTGTCTATTGAGGTTGTATCATAAATTCGATAGACTTTATTCAGTTGCATCTAAACCTCGGAAGATATAATGCTACTCAATCAACCAATCAATATTGTAGTCCTTTATTTTTTGCTTTCCAAATAAAAACCATAAAATTGACGTATTGCCAATATATCAATTTTATGACTTTTTTCTTGCCAAAGTTTTCAAATAAATTCCAACACGACAAACTTTGTCGTTCTGCACTCTTATAATTCGCCTCATCAAATAGGAGAATCTAATGAAAAACAGTATAAGCTCAAAGCAACGGTTTGTCGAAATTCTATTTATTTTGAATGAAGGCGAACGGGTCGATTTACAAAAAATGGCAGAAAAATTCGGAATGTCGCTACGCACATTACAACGCGATTTTAATGAACGCCTTGATTTCCTCGATTGGGAAGAAAAAGGGCCGCGGTATTACAAAATTAACCGCACGAAGTCAGGTTTATTAAATCAGCAAGACATTGAACGTTTTGCCCTTTTCGCTAGCATTTCTGACCTTTTCCCCAAAATTGACCGCGAGTTTTACCAAGAAAAGCTTACTGAAAGCGTGCAAGTGAAAGGTGTGCAATATGAAGATATTAGCCAACTTAAAAAAGAGTTCGACTTGCTGAAAAAAGCGATTGACGACCATAAAATGATCGATTTTAACTACACTAAAAGCGGTCAAAAAGAAGGAAAGTTTTACAAAATTGCACCTTACAGCCTGATTAATAAAAACGGCGTGTGGTATCTCATCGGTACAGATGAAGGCAAGAAAAAGACCTTCTGTTTCACACAAATGCGAATGCTCAAAACGTTAAATGAAACTTTCGAACCAAACCAACAATTTATCGAAGAGATTAAAACTAATGATAGCATTTCGCACGGCAATCAGCTTAGCGAAGTTGTGATTAAAGTATCAAGTTTTGCGGCACTGTATTTTACACGTCGAAATCTATTGCCAAATCAAGATCTGGTTCGAAAACTCGAAAACGGTGAATTATTACTTTCTTGCAAGAACGTAAACGAGCTGGATATTGTGCCAGTGGTTCAGTATTGGATACCCCATTTGACGATTGTGAGTCCTGCAGAGTTACAAGAAAAGATAATTGTTAGTTTGCAGCAATATATAACTAAATTTAAATAAATTTTATCTACTCTTTAATAAGGAAAATAAAAATGGCTTTTAGCAAGAAAGAAACTCAAGTATTCATTAATCAATTCCCAAATTATCGGGAAAAAATTGAGCGGTATATTCACTTGATATCGACAAGTGATAAACCTTGTGTTGCGGTCTTTGGTAAATATAACCACGGCAAGAGCACATTGCTCAATGCTTTAATCAATCAAAATAATTATTTTAAAGTATCTGATAAACGAGAAACACAAGTTAATAAAGTATTCTTAGATCAAAAGAATAATTTAGCGTGGCTTGATACACCAGGTTTAGATGCTGATGTTCACGGAAAAGATGATTTCGAAGCAAATAAAGGGGCCTTTGTTTCTGCGGATATTGTGTTAATTATTCATACATTGAAAGCAGGTGAGTTAGATAAGGATGAAGTTGCACACATTAAACGTCTATTAAATACTTCTAAAAATGATAATAAATTATTGGTACTTACCCAAATCGATGAAACAAATACAGAACAGCAAGAGCAGGCTGTTAAGCGTATTAGAGAGCAATTACCTCTATTTGAACCAATTTTGGTATCTGCGAAACGTTATCTGACAGGCATAGAGAAAAAACAGCCCCAATTAATGGAGCGAAGTGGAATACCTGAATTAAATCAAAAGATTTTGGGTTTAAAAAAAACGGTACAGAAACAACGAGAAACCGAAATAAATAAACTTAAAACTGAATTAGATGTTTTATTAAATAATCGTATTTCAGAAATAAATAGCGAGATCTCATCAATAAAAAATGAGAGAAAAGCAAAACGCCAAGCATTTTCACATCAACTTGATCAAATTTTAAAATCAATCTAACAGAGAGGAATTAAATTATGGCATTACCTTGGATTATTGGTATTGGAGTTGTAGCAGCTGTAACAGCTATCGCAACATCAATTAGTGATGATAGTGAAGAAGAGGAGCGTCGACGCAGAGAGAAAGAGAGAGCTCGATTAGAAAAAGAACAAGCTGAAAAACGCGAGACAGAAGCTAGACGTGCTAGAGAAATAGAAAGACAACGTCAAGAAGCCGCTCAAAAAGCAAAAGAAGAGGATATTCTTAATCGTTTGAATAGTTTATGTAATGAATATGGGGTTAATGATTTGGACTCTAGAATTATTTCTATAATCAAGAACATTGGTGTAGATGATGCTAAAAGACAAATTTTAGAGATTTGGGATAAAAAGCAAGATCATCAAAAAATAGAAAATCTTACCAAGAATGTTTATAGATTACGTCAACTTCAATCAGAATTATAGGGGGCTGTATGCAACAAAGCTCATTAAAACAATTTTTTGATGAGCTTAACCTCTTTGCAAATACAATGGATAAAAATCACCAAAAAGAAGGTGAATTGAAGCAAAAGGTTGAGTACATCAAAAATTTATTAAGCAATTCAAGTCATTTCGATAATAAAGCATTAACAAATGAACATCAGTTAACAGCATTAATTGCCGAATTGACAAATAGTTTAAAAGTTAAATTTACCGAATGGGATAAAAAAATTGTAGCGGCTTCACCAATGCAAAATTTATCTAAAACCTTTGAAGATAAGATTATTTTCTTAGTATTTGGTAAAGTCAATGCAGGAAAAAGTTCTTTTAGTAATCAAGTCGTAGACTTATATCGCTCTCTTTTCCCTAATGATGATATTCGCCGCTTTGCATTAAAAGATAATAAGATAGTAACTATTGAGGGCGATTTTGTTGAAGGCTTTACTGAAACTACAGCTCAAATTCAAGGTGTAGAATTGGGCAAATACTTTGTATTGTTAGATTCTCCAGGATTACATTCCACCGAGGAAAAAAACGGAAATTTAACTAAGCAATTTGTGGATAGTGCCGATGCTGTGTTATGGCTTACACCTTCAAGCTCTCCAGGGCAAGTTCAAGAGTTAGATGAGCTTAAGTATGAACTTGAAAAAGGTAAGCCATTATTACCTATAATTACTCGATCTGATGAAACAGAGGAAGATTGGGATGAAGTTGCTCAGGATATTATTGCTGTTGTTAAAGATAAAACACCTGATAATCGCAAGTTACAAGAAGAGGATGTGTATGGACGTCTTGAACAAAAGCAGAAAAGTGAAGGTGCGATAAAAGAGACGAGAAAGCCTATTTCTATTTCAGTTTATACTTTTAAATCACACCAAGATTTAAATAAAGCAGGTTTAGCTCGTTTATTTAACGAAATGGCAAAATTGGTAACAAAAGCTACGGGCTATAAAGGTAGAAAAGCTGATAAACAAATCAAAAACTTTATCAATGAGAACGTACTTTCATTTTTACATGGTGAAATTAAAACACAGATCTCATCAATTTCTACTCAGACAGCTAACGTACTTAGCAAGTTAGAAAAAGATCGAAAAAGGATTACCGATCTTGTAGAAAGTAATGCACATAAACATACTTATGAAATTGTGAATAAACACAGAAAATCACGGAATAAGAATGCGATTGTACAAGATATAAATAGCCTTATTTCACAGGCACTTGGTCAAGAAATTGCTAAGTGTTTAGACGGTTTTGTTTCTTCATTAAGTCAATTTTCTGTACAGCTTGATAGTTCTAACATTAAAGATTTTGAAGATCGTAAGATCTCCTATCAGCAAGAACGTGGTGCTGGTAAAAAATCACTTGCTCAAGCTGGCGGAGTAGCTGGCGGGGCAGCTGGTGCGGCTCTTGGAACGGCGATTTTACCAGGTGTTGGAACAGCGATTGGTGGTCTTGCCGGAGGATTGATTGGTGGTCTACTTGGTGGTGCTGCTGGTTCCGCAATGCTCGATATAGAAACCGTTACAGAGGTTGTGGGAGTTGATACCGAGCAAATGGAGAAGAGCCTAAAAGCACAGATTTCAAGTAGCATCAAGCAAACAGTTGATCGTCAACTTGATCATATCATCGCTCAAATTCGACCGCTTCAAGAAACCTGTAACGGCTTAGAAAGCGAAGTAAATAAACTTATTAAAGAATTTCAAAGATAAGGAATTTATATGTCGAATCAATATTCACAAGTATTTGAGTTGGTAACGCAAACTAAACAAATAGCAAATTCATATCAATTTTCCTCAGCCTCGTTAAGCGAAATTCAGAAAGAAATGGATAACAGCGTGTTAAATATTATGCTTTATGGGGCATATAATGCCGGTAAAAGTACATTAGTTAATGTGCTTTCTGGTAAAGAAGTTGCCCCTGTTGCAGATATTCCTAAAACCGATAAAGTGGATCGTTATCCGTGGGGTGATTATGTACTACTAGACACTCCAGGCGTAAATGCTCCAATTCAACACGAAGATGTTACCCTTAAGCAACTTACTCGTTGTTCCGTTATTCTTTTTGTTATTCGCGATGGTGATATGGATTCAAAAGATGTTTACGAGCGTTTATTTGATTTATTACGTAAAGATAAAAAAATCTTTATTGTATTAAATAATCAGTTAAGTAATGCAGAAGATAAATATCAAGCCACTCAGCATATTCGTGATCTTTTAGCAAAATTTGCTCCAAATCATCAAATTAATCTAGATAAATTAGGTGAAGTTGAAATTTTACCAATGAATTTGCGAACCGCCTTAAAAGGAAGAGAGCTTAATAAGGAGCCGTTATTAGCACATTCAGGTTATATCGAATTTATTGAGCGTTTTAATGCTTGGACAGTACAACAAAATAGTGAACGTCAACGTTTTAATGGATTTAAGAATTTTGTTAATGAGCGTTGGTATTCTCCTCTTATTGAAAAGCTCACTAACTTGAAATCAGCTCAAGATCAGGAAAAATCTAGAGAGTTAATCGAGCGAAAAAACGAATTAAACGAACGTAAAAATATCATTTTTAATCGTGTTTCAGATGCTATTCGTGTACAAGCTACATCAAATAGAGAAACAATATCTGGGATATTGCAAAGTTGTAGTAGTGAATCTCAGGTACGATCTGAAATGAGCCATATTTTCCAACGAATGAGCTCAGCAATTGAGCAAGCAATGCAAAAGGAATTACCAGATTTTAATTTTAACTTTAACGCTAATTATTCTGTACCTACTAGTGATTTAGTACCTAGCCATGCACTTGCAGATAAAATGAAAGATATGGGAAAAAATTTATTGACCGATAAAAATATGCTTAAAGAAGGATTGCTCATCGGTCGTAAGTTAAAAATTCCACCATTGAAAGGACGCTGGGAAAAAACTTTAGGTAATTGGGCTGGAAAGGCGGCTGTAGTATTGCAAGTTGCTTCTGCTATTTGGGACATTTACTCATCACAAAAAGAAGAGGAAGAAAGAAATGCTCAACAACGCAGAGCAATACTTGAATTAAATCAGTCTGTTGAAAATATTACTACTGATTTTATTAATGACGCTTATCAATCAGTAGGAGAGGCAATTAATCCATTCTTTGATCAGCAAATTGCCAAAGTACAACATCAGTTAAATGCGTTGAAATCAGAAAATAATGCTTTAGATGAAGCATTTAAAACTGTTACACAAAGTCAAACAGCAATGTTGGCAATTCAATGGTAGCAGAAATCTCAAAATGTGAGAAAATACTTTCGCCTTTCCCCTGCACAGCCTGCGGCAAATGCTGTCAAAACGTAGATAAAAGTGAGCAAACAAAATTTTTAGATCGCGGAGATGGCACTTGTTACCATTTTGATGAGAACACTAAATTATGTTTAATCTACGAAAATCGACCGCTTGTTTGTCGAGTAGAGCAGTATTATCAAACCTATTTAAAAGAAATCTATGAATGGGAAGAATTTGTTAAACTTAATTTAGAAATCTGCCAAAAGCTATAAAATCATGCCCCCAAAACCGACCCAAGCGGTCGGTTTTCTTTTAAAATTTACAAACTTGCCAATCTATACCATAATAGCCCAATTTTGACTAGATCGGAGCCTATTATGTTACTTGCAGAACAACTTGAAAATCTGACCGCTTATTATAAAGAAAATCGTGCTGATTTTAATGATAACTTTCGCTTAAAAATGCACCGCACGTTGAGCTGGTTGAAGAAAGCCAGTGAAGAAGAGAATTTGGATTTCAAATTTATCGCACTTTGGATTGCCTTTAATGCAGCGTATGCTGATGAGTTAAACAAAGAAGAGGTTGAGCGTAAAGTGTTCCATCAGTTTATTACACGCCTTTGCGAATTGGATACCGAACGTTTGCTTTATGGGATTATTTGGGATGAATTCCCCGGTGCAGTGAGAACATTGTTGGATACGCCTTACACATTCCAGCCATTTTGGGATGCACATAATAGCTTGCTAGCAGGCAAAGAGTGGAAAACAATGTTTGCAGCTGCAAAGAAAAAAGCGAATTTTGCATTTGAAGAGCAAGAAACAGCAGAGGTGTTAGAAGTTGTCTTTGGGCATTTATATACGCTCAGAAATCAGCTTATCCATGGAGGTTCAACTTATGATAGCAGTGCGAACCGCAAGCAATTGGAAGATGCCTGTGCATTGCTTTCCTTATTTGTGCCTGCAATGGTGAAAATTATGCTGCGTAATGATGATGAGCCTACTTGGGGTAAGCCGTATTATCCTTATGTTCAACAATAACAATAAAGTCGGTAGAGTATTTAACTCTATCGACTTTTAGCATTTACAAATTTTGTTAAAAAGTTGGCCGCTTGAAGGTTCGCTTAAAAGCAAAGACCCCTTGATTTAAAAGGAAAATTTTTTTCTTGAACTTATCTTCACGTTTACATTCCGCCTGCAAAGTATTATTATCTCTACAATTTTTCATCAGTAATTTTAGAGGATAGAATGCAAAACTTAGAAAGTTTGGTAGCACAGGCGGTTGAAGCGGTAAATGCTGCTTCTGATGTGGCTGCACTTGAAGCATTAAAAGTAGAATATTTTGGCAAAAAAGGTCATTTCACGGCGTTAATGCAAGGCTTGCGTGATGTGCCAGCAGAAGAGCGTCCTGCGGTAGGGCAAAAAATCAATGATGCGAAACAAATTGCGCAAAATGCGTTAAATGCGAAAAAAGAAGCGTTAGAAACAGCAGAATTAAACGCAAAATTAGCGAACGAAAGCATTGATGTTTCATTGCCTGGTCGTAAAACTGAATTGGGCGGTTTACACCCAGTTTCCATTACGATTGAGCGTGTAGTGAAATTCTTCTCTGAATTAGGTTTTACCGTGGCGAACGGTCCCGAAGTAGAAAGCGATTACTATAACTTTGATGCGTTAAATATTCCTGCACACCACCCAGCACGTGCTGATCACGATACTTTCTGGTTTGATGCAAACCGTCTATTACGCACTCAAACATCGGGCGTGCAAATTCGTACGATGGAAAAAGTGCAACCGCCTTTGCGCATTGTTGCTCCAGGTCGTGTGTATCGTAACGACTACGACCAAACTCATACGCCAATGTTCCACCAAATCGAATTGCTTTATGTAGATAAAAAAGCGAACTTTACTGAGTTAAAAGGTTTAATCCACGATTTCTTAAAAGCGTTTTTTGAAGAAGATTTACAAGTGCGTTTCCGTCCCTCATTCTTCCCATTCACAGAGCCTTCAGCCGAAGTTGATGTAATGCGTCAAAATGGTAAATGGTTAGAGGTGTTAGGTTGCGGTATGGTTCATCCAAGCGTGTTACGCAACGTGGGTATCGACCCTGAAGAATACAGCGGTTTCGCCGTCGGTATGGGCGTTGAGCGTTTAACTATGTTACGTTATAACGTGACTGATTTACGCTCATTCTTTGAGAACGAGCTGCGTTTCTTGAAACAGTTTAAATAACGCTTCACTAAAATTTCCCCCAATCCCTCTTTTTCAAAGAGGGGGTAGTGGAGATTTGATAACGATGTTTATCATATACAAGCGGTAAAATTCCGCAAAGATTTTACAAAATTGGAAAGGATATAAAATGAAATTCAATGAATCTTGGTTGCGTGAGTGGGTGGACCCTGCAATTTCAACGGAACAGCTGTGCGACCAAATTACGATGTTAGGTTTAGAAGTAGATGGCGTCGAGCCTGTAGCAGGTGAGTTCACAGGTGTGGTGATTGGCGAAGTAGTGGAATGTGCACAACACCCTGATGCAGATAAATTACGCGTAACAAAAGTGAACGTGGGCGGTGATCGTTTATTAGATATCGTGTGTGGTGCACCAAATTGCCGTTTAGGCTTAAAAGTGGCGTGTGCGACAGAGGGTGCGGTGTTACCTGGTGATTTCAAAATTAAAAAAACCAAATTACGCGGTCAGCCATCGGAAGGAATGCTTTGCTCATTCTCTGAATTAGGTATTAAAGAAGATCATAGTGGTATTATTGAGTTACCAGCAGATGCACCAATCGGCACAGATTTCCGTGAATACTTAAACTTAAACGATGTGGCAATCGAAATTAGCTTAACCCCAAACCGTGCAGACTGCTTAAGCATTGCAGGTATTGCACGTGAAGTAGGCGTGATTAACCGTGCAGCAGTAAAAGCACCAGCAATTGAAGCAGTGCCTGCAAGCATTGCTGATAAAGTGGCCGTTGAATTACAAGCACCAGAGGCTTGCCCACGTTATTTAGCTCGTGTGGTAAAAAATGTGAACGTGAAAGCAGCATCGCCATTATGGTTACAGGAAAAATTGCGCCGTTGTGGTATTCGTTCTATCGATCCTATCGTGGATATTACTAACCTGAGCTTGCTTGAGTTAGGTCAGCCAATGCACGCATTTGATGCAGCAAAAATTAATGGTGCAATTCAAGTACGTATGGCAAAAGCTGATGAAGAACTTGTGTTATTAGACGGCACAACGGCAAAATTACAGCCGAATACGCTGGTAATTGCGGATAGCAAAGGTGCATTAGCAATGGCAGGGATTTTTGGTGGTAAAGCCAGTGGCGTGAATGAAGAAACTAAAGATGTGGTATTAGAAGCGGCATTTTTTGCACCACTTGCAATCACTGGGCGTGCACGTCAATACGGCTTACACACCGATGCTTCACACCGTTTTGAGCGTGGAGTTGATCCTGAATTAACTCGTCAAGCAATGGAACGTGCTACCGCATTATTATTAGAAATTTGTGGCGGTGAAGCGGGCGAAATTGTGGAGGCAGTTGCAAAAGAACATTTACCAACTCGCCAGACTGTGAGCTTACGCCGTAGCAAATTAGATGCGGTGATCGGATACCATATCGAAGATGAAATCGTGACTGATATTCTCACTCGTTTAGGCTTAAATGTTACCTTTGAAAATGACACTTGGACAGCAGTTGCACCAAGCTGGCGTTTTGATATTGAAATTGAAGAAGATTTGATCGAAGAAGTGGCACGTATTTATGGCTACAACAACATCCCAAATAATTCGCCATTAGCTCATCTTAAAATGAAAGGCACGCCAGAGAAATTATTGGAGGCTATTCGTGTGCGTACGGCGTTAGTGGATAGCGATTATCAAGAGGTAATTACTTATAGCTTCGTTGATCCGAAAGTACAACAATTATTGCACCCAGACCAAGAAGCATTAATTCTGCCGAATCCAATTTCAAGCGAAATGTCAGCAATGCGTGTGTCACTTTTAACAGGCCTGCTTGAAACGATCGTTTACAACCAAAACCGCCAACAAAACCGCGTGCGTATTTTTGAAGCAGGATTACGTTTTATTCCTGATGCAAATGCAGAATTAGGCGTGCGTCAAGAACCTGTATTTGCAGCAGTAATCGTAGGTGATAAACGTGCAATCCATTGGGAAAATAAAACTGAAGCGGTAGATTTCTTCGACTTAAAAGGCGATTTAGAACGCGTACTTTCTTTAACAGCAGTACGTCAAGATCTGCAATTTGTAGCAAAACCATTCCCAGCCTTACACCCAGGACAATCTGCGGCAATTATGCTTGACGGTAAAGAAATTGGTTTTATCGGTACGGTTCACCCTTCAATCGTGCAAAAACTCGGTATTAAAGGCAAGCCAGTGGTGTTTGAATTATTAGCTTCAGCGATTTCAGAGCGCCCTGTGCCAGCAGCGAAAGAGATTTCTAAATTCCCTGCGAATAATCGAGACATTGCGGTAGTAGTTGATGAAACTGTTGCAGCGGGTGAAGTGCTTGAAACTTGCCGTAAAGCGGGTGGTGCAAAATTGGTTGGCGTAAATTTATTCGACGTTTACCAAGGTACAAATCTTTCAGAAGGCAAGAAAAGTTTAGCGATTAGCTTAACAATTCAAGATACCGAAAAAACTTTAGAAGAAGACGAAATTACTGCGGTAATGCAAGCAGTTTTAGTAGCGCTTGCAGAACGTTTTAATGCAGTACTTCGTGACTAATTCGTAAAAGGATATTCTATGGCTCTCACTAAAATTGAACTTGCGAACGAATTGATTGCAAAAGGATTTGAAAAGCAAGCCGCAAAATTGTTTATTGATCAATTTTTTGACGAAATCAGAAAAACATTGGCTTCAGGTGAAGAAGTAAAATTATCTGGTTTTGGTAATTTTACCTTGCGTGAGAAAAAAGCACGCCCAGGACGCAACCCTAAAACGGGTGAAAGTGTCACAATTTCTGCTCGTCGCGTGGTGGTTTTTAAAGCAGGGCAAAAAATGCGTGATCGTGTTAGTTCAGCAAAAAAGAGTAAGTAGAGAGCCAAAACTAAAAGGTGCTCAAACGTTTTTGGGCATTTCATTGGGTGGAGCTATGAAAGCATTTTTAAGAAAACATTTATCGAAAGTGATGATGGTAAGTTTAGCTGCCATTTTGACCGCTTGTTCTTCAGGTCCATCATCTCAATCGCAAGCAAGCAAAATTTATCGCACAAACAAAACCAGTTTAGGCGATCCCATTTCGGTGATTGCGAATTTAAGCGAGCATCAGCAAGAATGGAAAGGCACACGTTATAAGCTTGGCGGAAATTCTCGTAGTGGGGTTGATTGCTCTGGGTTTATGCAAATCACGTTTAGAGACTTGTTTGGTATTGATTTACCAAGAATGACGGTTGATCAAGCTAAGGTGGGCAGAAAAATCGAGAAGCACGAAATCAGAACGGGCGATTTGGTTTTCTTCAATACGGGGCGAGGACCAAATGGTAAGCACGTTGGAGTTTATGTGAAAAATGGGCAATTCTTGCACGCTTCAACCAAAGGTGGGGTTATTTATTCCAGTATGAATACGCCATTTTGGACAAAAGCCTATTGGCAAGCACGCCGTTTATAGTGTTTAATTTGATTAAAAAATGATCGCACTCATAGTGGAAATTTGAACTCGATCACAAATTTAAACATTGGTTTTCTGTTTTTGTAAAATGCGTTTGAAAAAGTAAAAATTTTCGAGTATCTTTGCGAGTAACAAAAACTAGAGTTGTGTTCAACAACCGATTTCATAAATTTGCTTTCCGAGTAGCCCCTTTGCAAGGGGCTTTTTTTATTTTTTTGATCGTTTTTTACACGAAATAAAATCACATCTTAGAACACGAGAGAGTATTATGCGTTGTCCATTTTGTAGTAAAGAAGAAACTAAAGTGATTGATTCACGCTTGGCGGCAGATGGTTATCAAATCCGCCGCCGTCGTGAATGCACAAGTTGTAAAGAGCGTTTTACCACCTTTGAGTCGGCAGAGCTTTTTATTCCCTATATTGTGAAAAATAATGGGAATCGCGAACCTTTTGATGCCAATAAATTACGCATCAGTTTAATAAAAGCATTGGAAAAACGCCCAGTAAGTGCGGATGACCAAGAGCGTGCGATTAACCAGATTATTGTGCAACTGCGAGCTACTGGCGAACGTGAAGTGCCAAGTAAATTGGTGGGCACGTTAGCGATGAATGTATTAAAAGAGTTGGATAAAGTAGCTTATATCCGCTTTGCTTCTGTCTATCTCAGTTTTGAAGATATTGACGAATTTATTAAAGAAATTGAACAGTTAAAAGCCTAATAGGGCTAAGAGAGGAACTATGGATCTCGCCTATCTTGCTGAACTTCCACGAGAAGAATTCATTACCCGCCGCAAAAAAGTTTTTGCTCAAATGCAAGACAATTCCGCCTTTATTATTTTTACAGAAACCGAAAAACGCCGTAATAATGACTGCAATTACCACTTCCGTCCAGATAGCTATTTCTGGTATCTCACAGGTTTTGCCGAGCCAGAGTCAGCGTTGTTGTTAATTAAGCGAAATGGAGAATATGAAAGTACTATTTTCTTACGCAAAAAAGATCGTGAAAAAGAAATTTGGACAGGTCGTCGCTTAGGTGTGGAAGCTGCACCAGAAATCTTAAAAGTTGATGCCGCATTTGAAATTGAACATCTTGACAAAACTTTTGCAGAAAAAACACAAAATTTGACCGCTTGCTACTATGCCCAAGGGTATCAAGTGTGGGGCGATAAGGTTGTTTCTGCTCAGTTTAAAGAAGTTATTGACTGGCGACCAATGCTTTCAGAGATGCGTTTAATTAAATCTACCGCGGAAATTGCACTTATTCAACAGGCTTGCCATATTTCAGGATTAGCTCATATTCGTGCAATGAAACAAACGCGTCCAAATCGTTACGAGATGGAAATTGAAGGCGAAATTCAGCACGAATTTAACCGCTTTGGAGCACGTTTTCCTTCTTATAATTCAATTGTAGCAAGCGGTGAAAATGCGTGCGTGCTTCACTATGATGAGAATAGTGCGGTAATGAAAGACGGGGATTTGTTGTTGATTGATGCAGGGGCAGAGTTTGCTTATTATGCAGGTGATATTACCCGCACTTTCCCTGTAAATGGGAAATTTAGCGAGCCACAAAAAGCGATTTATGAATTGGTTTTAAAAGCCCAAAAAGAGGCAATTAAACTATTAGTGCCGAGTAATTCTATCAAAATGGCAAATGATCGAGTAATTGAGATTTTTACTGAAGGCTTGGTCGCACTCGGTATTTTAAAAGGCGATGTACACACCTTGATTGAACAAAAAGCGTATCGCCAATTTTATATGCACGGTTTAGGTCATTGGCTTGGTTTGGATGTACACGATGTCGGCGATTACAGCAACGAACGCAGTCGCCCATTAGAAATCGGTATGGTAATTACCGTCGAACCTGGTTTATATATCGCCAGTGATGCAGATGTGCCAGAGCAATATAAAGGCATTGGCATTCGCATTGAAGATAATTTATTGATGACCGAGTACGGAAATAAAAACCTGACCAGCGGTTGCCCGAAAGAGATTGAGGATATTGAAGAGATAATGGCTGTAGCCTAAATAAAATTGCAAACGTTTGCAAACAGCTAGTAAAATGAATTGAATTTTGCTAGAGTAGCAAAAATTTTTAAAGAGAGCATTTTATGAAAAAACATCACATTGAAACGCTAATTTCTCGTGAAGATATTCAATCTCGCATAAAAGAGTTGGCACAAGAAATTAACCGTCATTATCAACAATTTGAACATTGCCAAAACTTGGTGGTTGTCGGTTTATTGCGCGGTTCTTTTATGTTTATGGCAGATTTAGTTCGTTATCTCGACTTGCCTGTTGAGGTTGATTTTTTAACCGCTTCTAGCTATGGATTAAGCACAGAATCAAGTCGTGATGTCAAAATCTTAAAAGATTTAGACAGCGAAATTCAAGGTAAAGATGTATTAATCGTGGAAGATATTATTGATACAGGCTTTACGCTTAATAAAGTTCGTGAAATCTTAAAACTTCGTGAGCCACGTTCAATTGCTATTTGTACTCTTTTAGACAAACCATCTCGCCGAGAAGTAGAAGTGCCTGTGGAATGGGTTGGATTCGCTATTCCTGATGAATTTGTGGTTGGCTTTGGCATCGATTACGCACAGCATTACCGCAATTTAGATTATATTGGTAAAGTGGTTATTGAAGATTAATCTATTCTACCAAAGAAAACGCTTGGAGCTTGCAACTTCAAGCGTTTTTTGTATTCAAAGAAAAGGAATTATTTTTAAGGAAAGAGATAAAATGTGGAAAAAAAGCTATCTTGCCCTTTGCTTGGCAACCCCCTTGGTTTGGGCAAATAATCCCAAACCTCACTCTTCAACTGAAACACAAAATATCGCGACCATCAATATTGCGGATTGGGAAAAAGGCTGGAAGCAGGCTCAACAATCCGAGCAACAAACACGACTGATGCAACGTAATAATTTTCTACAACTTGAAGGATTACTTAAAGCCAGTGAACAACAAAAGTATTTATCGCCAAATATTTTGGCATTGGTTCAGCAACTTCAGATGACTTTGGTTGGATATCCATTATATGAAGATGCTCAATGGGCATTGGTAAGAGCCAAAATGAAGGCAAATATACTGACTGATGAGGAATTGCAGCAGTTTATTGCACAATATCCGAACATGGCGAAACGTAATCAGCTTGCACAACGCCCGTTTGAAACGCTTTATCAACAACAAAAATGGGCAGAATTGTTGGCTTATGGACGAACGGTAAGTGCAACAAGCGTACTTAATCAATGTCGCCTATTTTCTGCTCAATTTCAATTGTTAGCCGAGCAGTTACAGATCAATCCTGAAGCGGCTCAAGCCAACCAAACCGCAGAGCCAAATTCAGAGGAGATGGGTAAATTACTGACGAAATTTGATCAATTTTGGCAAGGCAATAACCCTGAAAATAACGATTTTTGGCTGATGCCAGGCAATGTAGAACCGAATTACTGGAAAACCAATGGACAATTGCCGTCAGAATGTGCGGGGATTGAGGCTTATTGGCGAGATCAAGGCTTGCGAACGCCTGAGAAAATCAGACAGAAAGCGGTCAATTTTTTCCATTTAGAAGCAAAACAAGGTTTAGCCAATTTACTCACTCAAACTCAAGATCCTGAATTGCAAACTTGGTTAACCGCGGTTCAAACATTACAGAACAATCCAAACAGCTTGCAGAATTTTATCGAAAATCAACCGCTTACCCCTGAAAACAAACGCATTGTGCTAGCCGCTTTCCCCAAATGGGTAAATACTTTAAGTGAGCAAATGCAAAATCCAAGTTTTACACTTTATCAGCAATGGGCGGATAAATGGCAACTGTCAGCAGATGAAATTCGGGATTGGAAAATCGGTTTTATTAGCCGTCTGTTTGACCATTCAGATCCGAGTTTCCAACTGTGGCGAGATACACAATTAAAGGAACTTAAGGCGGATAATCTCACTGAGCGTCGTTTACGAATGGCAATTTGGCAACAAAGCGATCTCAAACCTTGGCTGGCATTACTTAGCGATGAAGGGAAAAATAAGGCGGAATGGCGTTATTGGCAGGCAAAGACCTTACCAAAAGAAGAACAACAAAAGGGGTTGGCTGCATTAGCTAAAGAGCGAGGCTTCTATCCGATGTTAGCCGCCGAGCAACTGGGACAAGCTTACCAAGTTGAAATGCCAACGGTTGCCCCACTGACAGATTTGCAAAAATCACAATGGAAACAACCGCTTGATCGCATTGCCGAACTGCGCGAATTGAACCGTATAGCACAAGCTAAAATGGCTTGGATTGAGCTATTACAAGCGGTCAATTTTGAGGAAAAATTAGCATTGAGCCAATTTGCTTTAGAACAAAATTGGTATGATTTAGCGGTGGAAGGCACCATTCAAGCCAAAGCATGGGATTACATTTCGCTTCGCTTGCCAAATGCTTACTCTGATTGGTTTGCAATGAATTTACAAGGTAAACCAATTACTCAAACGTTTGCAATGGCAATTGCACGTCAAGAGAGTGCTTGGAATCCGCAAGCACGCTCACACGCCAATGCGATCGGTTTAATGCAGATGTTACCAAGCACAGCAAGTAACACAGCAAAAGCAAGAGAGCTAGTTTACACTGGAGAAGGTGATTTAATCGAGCCTTTCCGTAATATTATGCTCGGCACTGCACATTTGGCAGAATTAAATGAGAAATATCCACAAAACCGTATTCTGATTGCTTCCGCCTATAACGCGGGTACAAGCCGTGTTACTCGTTGGTTAGAGCGTGCAAGCGGACGATTGGCAATGGATGAGTTTATCGCATCTATTCCATTTTTGGAAACTCGAGGCTATGTGCAAAATGTATTAACTTATGATTACTACTACCAGTTATTGCAAGGAGTAGATAAACCGAAGATGTTTAATGTTGAAGAGGTTAAACGGAGATACTAGAAAGAAGCCAGCGGTTGCTGGCTTCTTTCTATATTCCTTTAAAACTTAGCTTACAACACCTTCACAATCGCTTCTGCTAATTTGTCAATGTTGCTATCAACAATACCTGCCACGTTAATACGTCCTGAACGAACGGCGTAAATGGCGAAATCTTCGCGGAGCTTATCAACTTGTTCTGGGGTTAAACCGCTGAAAGAAAACATCCCGTTTTGCTCGTTAATAAATGAGAAATCTTGTGTTGCGCCTTTCTCTTTCAATAATTCCACCAAACGGCTACGCATTGATTTGATACGGTTACGCATTTCGGTTAATTCTGCTTCCCATTCTGCTTTTAATGCTGGGTTACTCAATACGGTTGCAACCGCACTTGCCCCGTGTGAAGCAGGGTTTGAGTAGAGGGTGCGGATAATCGCTTTAATTTGCGTGAAGGCTTTATTTGCCACTTCGGCATTGTCTGCGATCAGTGTGAAAGCACCTACACGTTCGTTGTATAAACCAAAGTTTTTCGAATAAGAACTTGCAACTAATAATTCTCGGTGATTTTTCACGAAAGCACGTAAACCGTAGGTGTCTTCTTCTAAACCATTTGCGAAACCTTGATAAGCGAAGTCAAATAACGGTAACCAACCTTTTTCAGCCGACATTTTCGCAAGTTGCTCCCACTGTTCGTGGGTTGGGTCAATCCCTGTTGGATTGTGGCAGCAGCCGTGGAATAACACGACATCGCCTGCTTCTGCTTGGCTTAAATCTGCGATTAAATTATCCCAGTCTAAACGTTTAGTTGCTTCGTTATAATATCGGTAATTTTTTACGGTTAAACCCACAGCGTTTACAATCGCATTGTGGTTTGGCCAAGTTGGGTTTGAAATCCAAACGTTTTTGGCTGAAGTATGGCGTTTGATAAATTCTGCTGCAATACGTAATGCACCTGTACCACCTAAACTTTGTGCGGTTTTTGCACGACCTGAGGTAATCACTTCCGAGTTTTCACCGAAAAGCAATTTTTGCGTGTAGGCGTTGTAAGCTTGCACGCCGTCAATGGTTAAGTAGTTTTTGGTTGTTTCATTGGCTAATAATTGGCGTTCGGCTTCTTTTACCGCATTTACGATTGTGGTTTTGCCTTCCGCATTCATATAAACGCCGATCCCCAAGTTAATTTTACCTTCACGGGTTTCTGCTTTGAATGCTTCGCCTAAGCCTAAAATGGGGTCAGCGGGTGCTGCTTGGATATGGTTAAACATTGACATTTCTTACCTCTCAAGTTGTGTTTGATCAAAAGTTAGAGTGTCTGATTTATAAAACTAAATAGGTATTTTTGCAAGTGAAATTAAACGTTTGCATAGAATATTTTTTGTTGAACAATTTTCCGCCATTGCTCAATTTGTGATTTACTATATTTTGCATTCCAAGGGCTTGATAAAATCTCGGCAAGTTCCTCAAATTGCGAGGTATCGGAAAAATACAACCGCTTTAGGCTCGCATAACAAGCGGTTAATGTTCGGTGATAATTTGCAAAGCCGAAAAGATTCTGTCTATCTTCTGCTTGAAAGCTGAAATTTGCATTTTTTTGGTTAAAAATCACCGCTTGATCATGTTCAAATTTCGTTTTGGCTTTTTCGCAGAACGTTTTTCCTTGTTCGGTAATAGGGTAGAGCATCATCGCACTTGGGTAGCCACTGCTGGCTTCTTTATTCGGTGTGATTTGCACTAATATAAAGCCTGCTTGCTTCCAAAAATGCAATAAATTTTCTGTCATACCAAAACTGACGGAAACAAAATCGACAAGCGATTGTTTTTGTTGGCGGATTTGCAAAATAAACTCAGAAATTAACCGCTTGCCTACGCCTTGATTCTGATAATTTGGGTCGACTGCAATACGAGAAATACGCTTAGAACGAAGTTCGCAAGCCTCTGGTAAATTAGCTTGAAAGCATAGATATTGAGCCACTAAATTACCTTGAGGACGGCGAGAGCCTCGCCAAATCGCTTGGATAAGTTCTGGATCTAAACCACCTTCATCGATTGCCCAAATACCACCAAGCAATGTGTGTTCTTGATGTAATACACGGAAAAATTGCTGGTTTACTCCATCCAATAAACGCCGAAGATCCGTAGGGGTCGTTTTGTAATGGGCTTGAGAGAGTAATGCGTAAAAGGCTTTTTTCTCACTTAAGTTCATCTCTTCAGCGGTGTAATAGTGTTTTTGCGATCTTCCGTTGTTTTCGGTGTATGAAAGATCTTCATCAAGTAGCAAAAGGGCATTTACGAAGGCTTCCAGTGCATCATTTGCTTGCCAACGGAGCGGTTGGCTAAGCTGCCAATGCTTTATTTGGCGGTTAATTTGTTTGGGCAGTTTGAGAGAAAAGCCTCTGCCTGTCCCTTCGTAATTATGCGTCGTTGTCGTTAAAACGACTTTATCGAAATAGCTGCAAAATTGCTGTAGAAATGGGAGGGGAAGGCTTGCCGCTTCATCGACAAAAAGCCATTGATTTGGTGAAATGTTTTTTTCTTCAATTTGTTGTAATAAAGCATCTGGGGCAAAAAATGGCATTTGCGTGTTATCTGAAAGTTTCCAGAAATTGGTTAATGCTTTACGACTACGGGCGGTAATCGCAACACTATTTTGTTGAGCAATTTTTGTAGCCAATTCCCCAGCGAGGGTAGATTTCCCTCGTCCACGTGGTGCTGTAATCAGATGAATATCTTCGTTTGCAAGCGGCAGATTTTTGAAAATGTTTTGCTGTTCTTCGGTTAGGTCTGTTTCTACTTTTTTGCAAAAATTTGCTTGATTTTGACCGCTTGTGATGGAGAGGGTATCTAATCTGTTGTCGATAGAAAAACCAAATTGGTGGACTAAATCTTTAAAATGTTGGTAAAACGTAGGACAGAGAATAGAGTGATTTTCGTTCCAACGTAACGTATCTTGGTCAGGAATAGTTTCCAACTTTTCCCAATTTGGGCAAATTAAATATAAACAACCTTGATGTTGAATCGTTCCTGCAAGAATAGCAAAGGCTTCTAGGTTAAATTGAATGGGACAGCTTCCCATAAAATAGAACGCGGTAGGAAACTCTGAACCAAGCAGGCTTTTGGCATTTGAAAAGGGAATAAATTGCCAATGGGATTGAGTTTCTACCTCGTGAGGTAAAAAAATTCCTTCTTGAAGGATGTTATTTCGATGCATTGTAACGCTTTTATTAAGTTGCTTGGAAAGCCAAGAAGGAATTTGAGTAAGAATAACCAGTTTACGCATACAGCTTGCTAATTATTCTTCAATCGTTTTTTCAGAAAGATACGGATCCTCAAAACCGAGTTTTTGCATAATCTCTGTTTCTAATCCTTCCATTTCTTCAGCTTCCGCATCTACGATGTGATCGTACCCCAGTAGATGCAACGTACCGTGTACCGCTAAATGTGCCCAATGTGATTCGAGGCTGATTTGTTGATCTTCAGTTTCACGTTCAACCACTTGGCGGCAAATTACTAAATCACCTAATAAAGCAAGCTCCACTTCATCAGGCACTTCAAATGGGAAAGAAAGTACATTGGTTGGTTTATCTTTACCACGATAAGTAAGGTTCAAATGGTGGCTTTCTTCTTCATCTACGATGCGGATAGTCATTTCTGTTTCAGAGAAATTATCAGTTTGAGCTTCGAAAGCAAGGGTAGTTTGCACCCAGTGGGTAAATTGTTCAACGGTCGGTAAACCTTCTTTGTTTTCGCTAGCAATTTGCAAATCAATAAATGGGGTAGTCATCGTGATTTTCCTAATATCATTAGAGAGAATTTTCATTATTTTATCACTATTTGGTAAATTTCTTAAGGCGATTAGAGAAAACGGTAAAAGTTCGGCAAATGTCAAGATTTTAGCTAGAAATTTAAGCGATTTTAGCTGATAATGAGGGCATCTTCTCGTTTTCATTTTTTAAGGAGAGTTATGGCAGCTGAAGGTGCAGGTCAATTATTAAGTGTCGTTACTTTATTAGGTGCAGCAATTATTGCAGTGCCAATTTTCAAAAAAATTGGTTTAGGTTCGGTCTTAGGTTATTTAGCTGCAGGTTTAGCGATTGGGCCATTTGGATTTGGGCTTTTTTCTGACCCGCAATCCATCATTCATATCGCTGAGCTCGGTGTGGTAATGTTCCTCTTTATTATTGGCTTGGAAATGAAGCCTTCGCATTTGTGGGGCTTGCGCCATCAGATTTTCGGCTTGGGTAGTGCACAGGTTGTCGTAAGTGCAATTTTATTAACCTTCGTGGCGATGGCATTTGGTTTCCCTTGGCAAGTGGCGTTTATTGCGGGAGCCGGTTTCGTTTTAACCTCAACGGCAATCGTTATGCAGGTGTTAAGCGAACGCGGCGATATGGCAAGCTACCGTGGTCAAAAAATGATTTCGATCTTGCTTTTTGAAGATTTAATCATCGTGCCATTACTTGCAGTCGTATCATTCTTAGCGCCAGCCGATGCAACAGCAGTGGTAGATACAACACCAATTTGGCAGAAAATCAGCACTGCAGGCTTATCCGTTACAGCATTAGTGGTAGCAGGTATTTGGCTTTTAAACCCGTTATTCCGCATTTTAGCGAAAACCAAAATACGTGAATTGATGACAGCTGTGGCGTTATTTGTGGTGCTTGGCTCAGCATGGTTGATGGAAGAGGGTGGTTTATCGACCGCAATGGGGGCGTTCGTTGCAGGTGTGTTACTTTCAGAATCAAGCTTCCGTCACCAATTAGAAGCGGACATCGAACCATTCAGAGGCTTATTACTTGGGTTATTTTTCCTCGGTGTAGGAATGGCGTTAGATCTGAATGTGGTATTCAATAACTGGTTGCTAATTTTATCTGCAGTTGTTGCGATGATGTTTGTAAAATCGTTGGTGATTTTCGGTATCGCAAAACTGGCGGGAAGTTCAAATACAAATGCGATGGATAGAGCAGTGGTAATGGCACAAGGCGGGGAGTTTGCCTTCGTATTATTTGCTGCAGCAACGACAAAAGGCGTAATCAATGCAGAAATTCAAGCAAATTTAACCGCTATTGTGGTACTTTCGATGATTTTTGCCCCAATTACAATCCTATTGCATAATAAATTTGTAGCACCTCGTTTAGCGGAAAAAAACAATCAGCTAGAAGATCACATTGATGAACAACGTTCTGTTATTCTGGTCGGAATTGGGCGTTATGGTCAAATAGTGAACCATATTTTGACAATGTCTGGTTATCACGCAACTGTGATCGATATGGATGCAAAATTAGTTCAAGATCTGAAAAAAATGGGCGTAACAAGCTATTATGGCAATGCGACACGTCCAGAATTACTGCGTAATGCAGGCATTGAAACCGCTGATTTAATGATTGTCGCTGTTGATGACAAAGAACAAGCGTTGCATATTGTAGAAACAGTGCGTGCATTAAATCCAAATATTCGTATTTTAACCCGTGCGTATGACCGTCGCCACGTGTTTGAGCTTTACAAAGCAGGGGCTGATGTCCAAGTGCGTGAATTATTCGATTCATCCGTTCGTATGGGGCGTAAAGCACTAGAAGAACTAGGCATTGAATATGAAGTAGCAGATGAGATCTGTAAATATTACTTCGATAAAGACCGTCATCGCGTAAAATTGATGGCTGAAGTTTATGACCCTAAATTAGAAAGCTTCAAAAACGAAGCAATGCGTAAAATTGCATTAGATGAAGACCAAGAGATGATGGTAGAAATCCAGCATATTTTGGAACGAGCGAAAGATAAGCATCACGAATAATAAATGATAAAAACTAGAAGAACAAAAACCTAGTTGCAAAAAATGCAGCTAGGTTTTTCTTTTATAGAGGTTATAGAAACAAATGGAGTATAGTTATTTTGATTACTTCTGCACTATATTTAACATAATCTACATTATGCGAAGTAAAACAATCTAAGTGATTGATATATATATAAAGGTTTATTTTTCATCAGAAGGTACTAGGACAATATCAGAAACCTGTAAATCAGAATAACCACTGACTCTAAATGAACTTAGATGAACGTAATAATTACCCGGACTGAACGTAATAATTACCCGGACCGTACGGAATTTGATCTTTCTGTAATGGGATTTTTACCATTACAGGAAATTGACCACCTAAATCAATGTATGCTTCTTGGGTTCGAATAAACCAATCTTTACCCGTTTTCTGGCTTACGCCTGAACGCTCATCAATACGTGATGTTGCAAATACCTGTACTTTTAGTAAGTATTGGTTAATGTTTTGATTACTCATTTTAATTTCCTCTTTTTTATTTAACTATGCGGCAATGCCCCATTTCTCCAAAGTTGGCTCAACGTACCAATCAGGACGCTGACAACTAAAATCAATTTCAACAAGTTTCATCAGCGGAATGATGTTATGACGTTCGTAAGATTTCAGATTTTGCAACTGGGCTTTCGTTAAACCAATCGCAATAAGGTCTTTTTCGTATCGCCAAAAAGTATTTCTAGGCATACTGTCTAACAATACGCCGAAACCGAGCACAGGAATTTTTACGCCATTGTTTAATGTGATATTTTGCATGATATTGTCTCCTGTTTGTTCTCATGAAAGTGTAGCCATTTTACCCCGCGTTTTTATTGAGATAAATTAGGTTTTATTTTATTATGTCGTGAATTAAATTCACTAATCAGCCAAAACGGGGCGGGAAAATGCAGAACTTTAACGAGCTAAATTATTTTTTGACACTCGCGCAAACGCAGAGTTTTGTAAAAGCGGGACAGCTTTTGGGGATTTCTTCTTCGGCGTTGAGCCATAGCATGAAAAATTTAGAAACGCGGCTGAACCTGCGCTTGTTCAACCGCACAACACGCAATGTGTCGCTAACCGAAGCTGGGCAGCAGCTTTTCGACCAGCTTTCCCCGCTTTATCAAGCCATAAACCAAGAAGTCGATGCATTAAACGATTTTTTGAATACGCCATCGGGATTGATTCGTATCAATGCCTCTGCAGTGGCGGCGGAAGCGGTGTTGTACCCGAAATTAAAGCCGATTTTGAACCAATACCCGAAAATCCGTTTGGAGATCGTGGTGGACGACCGCTGGGCGGACATTGTGAAAGAAGGGTTTGATATGGGCGTTCGGTTAGGCAACGAGATAGCGAAAGAGATGATTGCCGTACAGATTTCTGCGCCGTTCAAAATGGCGTTGCTCGCCTCACCTAATTATTTGGCACAACACGGTTCTCCGAAAAATATTGATGATCTGCAACAACACCGCCTTATCGGCATAAAACTCTCCGCTGAACACGGCACGGAGATGCAGTGGGAATTCAAATACAAAAAAGAGCTAATTACGTTCACGCCAAAATCGCAGTTTTCCATCAACAATCATCTGCGTCTGCAAGCCGTTTTAGACGGCCTTGGCATTGCGTGGATACCACATATGAGCGTAGCAGATGCACTCAATTCGGGACGCCTGGTAGAGCTGTTGCCTGAGTATGCTATGACTTACGAACCGCTTTACCTCTATTACCCCAGCCGCCGTGGGCATTCCAATGTGTTTAAGCTGATTGTGGATGCGTTAAAAGTAAAAGCCGTCTGAAATTTCAGACGGCCTTTTTCATAACAAAGTGCGGTCAGGTTTTGTTTACTAAATACAATAATCTTCCTTTAATAAATGACGATAGGCATAAAGATAAAATGCGCCGACAAATGCTGCACCACCCGTGACATTGCCTAAAAAGACAGGAATCATATTGAAGAAGAATTGGCTCCAAGTCACATTAGCACCGGCAAAAATCCCGGCAGGAATAATAAACATATTAGCGACAAAGTGTTGTAATCCGATAAGCACAAAAATCATCACTGGGAACCATATGGCTAGGATACGACCGGAGGTTTGTTTGGCGCCAAAATAGAACCAAATACCCATGCAGACCATCCAGTTACAGGCAATAGCAGAAATAAAGGCACGACCAAAATCCATTTGCACTTTAGCCTCAGCAATCGCGATGGTTTTAGCGGCAGCAGCACCTTCTGATAAACCGACATAATGCCCTAAGAAATAGGCCATAAACAGCGCACCGAGCAGGTTGCCCAAACTCACGACAATCCAGTTACGAAATAATTTTTTAAGGCTTACTCTTTTGGTTAAACGGCCTAATGCCATCATCATATTTCCCGTGGCTAATTCACCACCACCGATTAGAATACAAATCAAACAAATAGGAAACACGGCCGCACCAAGTAATGTTGATAGCCCACTCCACTCTGGAGGAATACCGCTCACTACTTTTAAATAAGCCATATAACCAAAACTCACATAGCCGCCACCTAAAAAACTTAAAATAGCCAGTGTTTTTAGGTGTCCTTCCGACTTAGCATAACTTTTATCGATAACATCTTGTAAGATTTCGTGGGGATAAAGATCGCGATGCTGCATAGTTGTACCTCTAGTGAAAATAAGACGGTAAAAATGTAGCAAAGTACATAGCAAAACCGAAAGAATTGTTAAGTATATATATTGATTTTTAGTTATAACGAAATTGAATAATAATCCGAACCTAAAATTAGGTGTTTGAGTTTTTGGGGCGGAGAAAAAAGAGCGGTCAAATTTTCAGATGTTTTTGCAAAAATTGTTTTTATAACTCTTTGACTGTATTTTGCTAATCTAAATCAAATTTTTTGCATTTACGCTTTAATTCATCTAATGAAACGTGATATTCTATACTCCATAGTTCACGCTTTGCGTGTCTAATTTATCTTTCTTAAAACGAAAAACTAAGGTATTTGACATGTCTAAAAATTTAATTCTTATCCTTAACTGTGGTAGCTCATCTTTAAAATTTGCTATCTTAGATCCTAAAACAGGTGATGAAAAATTATCTGGTTTAGCAGAAGCATTCCATTTAAAAGATGCACGTATTAAATGGAAATTACACAGTGAAAAAGGTAATGCAGAGTTAGGTGCAGGAGCTGCTCACAGCGAAGCGCTTTCTTTCATCGCAAATGAGTTATTATCAGAAGAATTAAAAGCAAGCATTGGTGCTATCGGTCACCGTATCGTTCACGGTGGTGAAAAATTCACTTCATCTGTAGTGATCAATGATGATGTTGTTAAAGGTATTGAAGAAGCAATTCAATTCGCACCGCTTCACAACCCTGCTCACTTAATCGGTATCAAAGAAGCATTCCGCATTTTCCCTGAATTAAAAGAGAAAAACGTTGCAGTATTCGACACTGCATTCCACCAAACTATGCCAGAAGAAGCATACCTATATGCTCTTCCATATGCTTTATATAAAGAACACGGCGTTCGCCGTTATGGTGCACATGGTACAAGCCATTTATTCATCTCACGTGAAGTGGCAGAACGCGTTGGCAAACCAGTTGACCAAACAAACGTTATCGTATGTCACTTAGGTAACGGTGGTTCTGTATCTGTAGTTCGTAACGGTAAATGTATCGATACTTCAATGGGATTAACGCCATTAGAAGGTTTAGTAATGGGCACACGTTCTGGTGATATCGACCCTGCCATCGTATTCTACCTATACAAAAACTTAGGTATGTCAATGGAGCAAATCGAAGATACCTTAGTGAAAAAATCAGGTCTTTTAGGTTTAACTGAAGTAACTAGTGACTGCCGTTATGCGGAAGACAACTACGATGATACTTCTAAACCAGAAGCAAAACGTGCGTTAGATGTTTATAGCTACCGTTTAGCAAAATACATCGGTGCATATATGGCAATTTTAGGTGATTCTCACTTAGATGCTATCGCATTTACAGGTGGTATCGGTGAAAACTCTGCACATGTTCGTGAATTAGCATTAAATCACTTAAAACTATTCGGTATTAAGTTAGACAACGAACGCAACTTAGCAGCACGTTTCGGTAAAGAAGGTGTAATTACAGCTGATGATTCTGCATTTAAAGCTATGGTAATCCCAACAAATGAAGAATTAGTGATTGCACAAGATACTGCTAAATTAGCACTATAATCTCTAAGGGCAGACTACTCTGCCCTTTCATTTTTATATCAACTTGGAAGAAATAAAATGTCTAGAACAATTATCTTAATCCCGACTACCACTGGTGTAGGTTTAACAAGTGTGACTTTAGGCCTTGTTCACGCACTTGAACAAAAAGGTACTAAAGTGGGTTTCTTAAAACCGATTGCACAACCAATCACAGGTGAAGATACCTTAGACCGCTCTACTTCAATTATCAAAGCAACTCGCACAACTGAAGTGGGCGAACCGTTTATGTTAAGCGAGGCAGAAACGCTAATCGGTCAAAACCAAACGGATGTATTGTTAGAGAAAATCGTAGAACGTCACCAAGCATTATCAAAAAATAATGAAGTGATCGTGGTAGAAGGTTTAATTCCTACACGTAAAAATGCATACGCAAATAGCGTAAACTACGAAGTGGCTCAAGCATTAGATGCGGAAATCGTATTAGTCGCAGCACCAGGTTCAGATAAACCAGCTCAATTAAAAGAGCGTGTTGAAGCAGCCGCATCAGAATTCGGTGGCCGTAACAACCCTAACCTTTTAGGTGTAGTCATCAATAAATTCAACGCACCTGTAGATGAATCAGGTCGCACTCGCCCAGATTTAACTGAAATCTTCGACTCTTTCCAACACAGTACACAAAACGTGGCTGAAGTTGAAGCCTTATTCGCAAAAAGCCCAATCAAACTGCTTGGCTGTATTGAATGGAAAGCGGACTTAATCGCAACACGTGCAATTGACCTTGCAAAACACTTACATGCATCGATTATCAATGAAGGTGAATTAAATACTCGTCGTATCCGTGGTGTAAGTTTCTGTGCACGTAGCTTACCGCATATGGTAGACCACTTCAAAGCGGGCAATTTATTAGTGACTTCTGCAGACCGTCCAGAAGTATTAGTGGCTGCATCATTAGCGGTAATGAATGGCGTAGAAATCGGTGCAATCTTATTAACTGGTGGCTACAAAATCGAGAATAACATTGCAAAACTTTGCCAACAAGCGTTCGAAACAGGTGTGCCAGTATTTCGCGTTGAAAGTAACACTTGGCAAACAGCACTTAATCTTCAAAGCTTCAGCTTAGAAGTGCCTGCAGATGACAAAGAGCGTATCAACGAAATTAAAGAATACGTAGCAAGTTCATTAAATGCTGGCTTCATCGAAGAAGTAGCGAAAGGTGCAACTCGTGCACGACGCTTATCTCCTGCTGCATTCCGTTATCAATTAACTGAATTTGCACGTTCAGCGAAAAAACGTATCGTCTTACCAGAAGGTGATGAACCTCGTACAATTAAAGCTGCTGCATTATGTGCAGAACGTGGTATCGCAGAATGTATCTTACTTGCGAATCCAACTGATGTTCAACGTGTGGCTGAAGCCCAAGGCGTAACCTTAGGTAAAGGCATTACTATCATCAACCCTACGGATGTGCGTGAAAACTATGTAGCTCGTTTAGTTGAGTTACGTAAAGCGAAAGGTATGACCGAAGAGTCTGCTCGTGAGCAATTAGAAGACACCGTTGTACTTGGTACAATGATGTTAGAAGCAAATGAAGTAGATGGTTTAGTATCAGGTGCGGTTCACACTACCGCAAACACTATTCGCCCACCAATGCAGATCATTAAAACTGCACCAGGTAGCTCAATTGTTTCTTCTATCTTCTTTATGTTATTACCAGACCAAGTATTGGTGTATGGTGACTGTGCAGTAAACCCAGATCCAAATGCAGAACAATTAGCAGAAATCGCAATCCAATCAGCAGATTCTGCAAAAGCCTTTGGTATTGACCCGCGTGTTGCGATGATCTCTTACTCTACAGGTACATCTGGTTCTGGTGCAGACGTTGAGAAAGTAAAAGAAGCAACTCGCATTGCGAAAGAAAAACGCCCAGACTTAATCATCGACGGTCCATTACAATACGACGCAGCAGTAATGGAAGATGTAGCTCGCTCTAAAGCACCTAACTCACCAGTGGCAGGTAAAGCAACCGTGTTTGTATTCCCAGACCTGAATACAGGTAACACTACTTATAAAGCAGTACAACGCTCCGCAGATCTCGTTTCAATCGGCCCTATGCTTCAAGGTATGCGTAAACCAGTAAATGACTTATCTCGCGGTGCATTAGTAGACGACATTGTTTACACTATCGCATTAACTGCAATTCAAGCAACACAGGCTTAATCGTTTTTTCCTAGGGTAACTAAGTTACCCTAGGTTAGGTATAATTCAGCCCCTTTGGGGCTGTTTTTATATGCAAAAAAATTCTAAAAAACCACCGCTTGCAGCCTAAAATATCCTTATCCAAATAAGAATTATTCTGTTATGATGTTGTTAATTCTTATCACACAAGGATAACAAAATGTCTGTTCAACAACTCATTTCACAACTTACCGACATCGTCGGTGCACATCATATTATTACTGACCCAACGAAAACAGAAGCTTATCGAAGTGGTTACCGATTTGGTACTGGAAACGCCATTGCTGTAGTTCGCCCTGCTACGCTACTTGAATTTTGGAATATCGTAAAAGCCTGCGTTGAACATGACGTTATTGTTATCAACCAAGCGGCAAATACAGGCTTGACAGGCGGCTCTACACCAGACGGCAATGATTACGACCGCGATATTGTCATCATCAATGCAATGCGAATTGATGGCATTCAACTCATCAATAATGCTTCCCAAGTTGTCTGCTTGCCTGGCTCCACCCTCAATGAATTAGAAAATCAACTTAAACCATTTGGTCGTGAACCACACTCCGTTATCGGCTCATCTTGCATCGGTGCTTCTGTTATCGGCGGGATTTGTAACAACTCAGGGGGAGCTCTAGTCCAACGCGGACCTGCTTATACCGAAATGGCACTTTTCGCTCAGCTCAATGAAAAAGGCGAGTTAGAACTAAAAAACCATTTAGGCATTGATTTAGGTGAAACACCAGAAGAAATCTTAACTAACCTACAAGAAAAACGTTATCAGGTTAAAGATATCCAACAAGATTGTGGGCGTGGACACGACAATCACTACTGCAACCACGTTCGCCAAGTCGATGAGGACTCCCCTGCTCGCTTCAATGCAGATCCAGCTCGCCACTATGAAGCCTCTGGCAGTGCGGGTAAACTTGCCATTTTTGCTGTACGTTTAGATACCTTCCAACTTGAAAAAGAGACCGCTGTTTTCTATATCGGTACCAATCAAACATCCGTATTAAACGATATTCGCCGCCATATGTTAGCGAATTTTGAAGTTTTGCCAATTTCAGGCGAATATATCCATCGTGATGCATTCGACATCGCTGCAAAATATGGTAAAGATACTTTCTGGGTCATCAAAAAATTTGGTACGCATTGGCTACCAAAACTCTTTGCTTTAAAAGCCAACGTGGATCGCATAGGTAAAAAATTCGCCTTCTTACCGCAACATTTAAGCGATAAATTTATGCAAACTGTCTCTAAATTTATTCCTGAACACTTGCCGAAAAGTTTGTGGGATTATCGCGATAAATATGAACATCATCTTATTGTAAAAATGGGTGGTAAAGGCGTACAAGAGGCTCGTGAATACTTAAAATCTTACTTTGCGGATAATACAAAAGGCGGATATTTTGAGTGTAACGCAATCGAAACTCAAGCGGCGATGCTCCACCGTTTTGCGGTGGCTAGTGCGGCAATTCGCTATCGTGCGATTCACGAAAAAGAAGTAGAAGAAATCGTTGCTTTAGATGTAGCGTTACGTCGCAACGACCAAAATTGGTTTGAAGTGTTACCGCCAGAAATTGACAACAAAATCAGCCATAAACTTTACTACGGACACTTTATGTGCCACGTTTTCCACCAAGATTACATAGTAAAAAAAGGTTACGATTATGAAGAGTTAGAGCACGAAATGTTGAAATTACTCGACAAACGCGGTGCACAATACCCTGCCGAACATAACGTAGGGCATTTATATGAAGCTAAACCAACGCTTAAAAAATTCTATAAAGCATTAGATCCAACTAACAGTTTCAACCCTGGTATTGGTAAAACCACGAAGAAAAAATATTGGGCGGAATAATCTTCTAAATTGCAAACAAGCGGTCAAATTTGACCGCTTGTTTGCTAATACTGGTAATTAAACATACTCATCATCTGTTCTGACTCAATATCAGGGTTTTCCACAACCGCTTCACTTAAATCAACCTTATTATTAAGCAATTGATGTAGCTGTAAATCAAAAGATCGAATTTCTGGATGAACTGCCATCGGTAAATAGACATTAACCTGTTTTTGCTGACCGATTCGATACACCCGATCTGTTGCTTGGGCTTCTTTAGCTGGATTCCAATGACGCTCTAAATGAATAACATTATTCGCTCCTGTTACCGTTAATCCAACGCCAGCTGCAACAGGTGACATAATCAGTACACCAAATCCTTGTTGAGCTTGAAATGCATCAATAATATTTTTGCGAGAACGTGTATTTTTTGAGGTCGCTACCGCCGCCGTTTCACCATTGATCACATCAACACTGATGCCATAATCGATCATCATCAATGCAATTAAATAGGACTGAACCAACTTACTCTCAGCAAAAATAATAACCTTTTCTTGTCGTTGTTTAATTTCTTTTATAATACTGAGTAAAGATCCAATTTTGGCGGAAAGATTGGCATCAGGTAAATAATTTTTACTTTCTAAATCTCGAATCTGAGGATGAATACTAATCATCTTCAGATCTCGCAATGACGCCAACATCAAACCCTGTTTATTTGTAGCATTACGTATCCGAGTAACAACATCATTATAGCTTTGAAGCTGGACACCTTTCATCAAGGCTTCAAGTTGAGGCAAATAATGTTGATCGGAGCGACATCCTGAATAAATAACTTTTTCAGGTAAGCCTTTCAATTTTTCAGCTTTGGTGCGTCTTAACATAAAGCGATCGACTTTTTCCCGTAAAATACGCCCTATTTCATATTTTTTCTCATCTGTTTCTGACTCATCTGCCTTAAGAATTGGCGTAATATAGGTTTCTCTAAATTCCCGCCAAGAACCTAGTAAACCTGGTGTTGCGGTATCCATTAAACACCAAAAATCTTTTAAGCTATTTTCCACAGGTGTCCCTGTTGCGAGCAGTTTAAACTCTGATTTTAAACCTTTTGCTGCTCGAGTTGCTAATGTATTTGGATTTTTTAAGTTCTGAGCCTCATCAAAAATAACCATGCCCCAGTCAATCCGACAGAGTGAGAATTGATAATCACGCAACGTTTGATAGGTGGTTAACACCAAACGTGCAGGCATATCTAAACGATCTTGCTTATAATTGTTTCCCACTTTCAAGGAGTACCGAATTTCATCTGCCGAAGCCACATCGTTATGAAGATGTTGTTTAATTTCACTGCCACTAAGTCGATACTTTTTCAATCCTTGCCCTTGTAAAACAATCACATCATCAAACGGCAGTTGTTTAAAGGTTTCATCAAGCTCAGCTTGCCAGTTTTCTAATAAACTCAGAGGAGCAACAACTAAAATTGGTTTCAGTGTTTTTGAAAGCTCATTCTGGCGACGATAATATTCAGCAATCGACACTAACGTCATATAGGTTTTACCTAGTCCCATATCATCAGCTAACAATGCACCACTCTCAGTTTGCTCCTGTTCAATCGTTTTTAGATGCGAAAGAATCCAATGGATGCCTTCTTGCTGATGAGGATAAGGTAGCCGTTTTAGATTTTCCTGATCAAGCGGTGGAATTTCTTGTAAATTTAACAAAGAAACAAACCGCTTGAATCGGTTTTCTTCATCATTATCTTCAATATCAACAACTGCTTTTTCACTTTGTTCTGCATTATCTGTATCTGATGGAATGCCATTTTCTTCATCTTCATCCTGATTTTGAATAGATTGAGTAATTTTCGCTAAAATGGTTTCAACCGTTTCAGTATCTGAAATATCAATGGAGGCTTCTCCGACTTGGATAACCGAAGCTCCTACGTTGCGAGCATTTTCAATCAGTGCTTTAACCTCTTCTAACTCAGCCTCAGAACGAATAATCTCCTCAAAGGCAATTGGCGAATTGATAAAATGCTGATCGCCAAGCCAATCAATACCCGACTCTTGTTCACCACCAAAATATTTATACACGAATTTTTCAGCCCCTGCCACGCGAAGAGAAAAGCCCGTATCTAAATCTACCACTGCTCCATTCAAATAAGCGGTAGGATTTTTCAAGAAATTTGCCACTTCCGCTTTGTTTATACGGCGAATATGGCGACTTTCTCCGTTTTCATCTACGGGGAAGATTTCGTTAATAGCTGAGATAGTCTTTTCATCAAACAAGACAAACTGTTTTTTTACTCGCAAAATTCGTTTATCTTGCTTATCTAACTGCCCTAATCGCTCTCTAATATCCTCTGGTGCAACGCCTTTAATCGCAGGAATCAACTCAATATCGCCATTCGCTAATTGATTTACCGCCACACCGATCGTTTCAGGTTTAACTAAATTCAAATTTCCTTGATTGAAATGAGCAAGATCAATAGGCATTCCAACCACTTTTGCCGTTTGTAGTTGGAACATCAACCAATTATTTTCATATTCAGAACGATCTTTTTCTCTTAGTTCTTGATGGCGCTCTAAGGCTTTCAATGCCTGATATTCTGCAGGTGTTAAAGAATACTTCTCTTTGTTAGTTAAAGATAAAAAAGCCCCCAAGCGTTGAGGTTGGAACACTGTGCTACCATCGGGCATAAGGAGTTTAAGATTCACGGAGAAATCGGTTCTGGTCGTGTTGCCTCGAATATCGATTTGATAACTCCCTGTAAAATGCGGTGGCATTTCAAAAAGATGAATAAAATCTTCGCCTAAATCAGGCAAAATGATGGAAGGAACAATAAAACCATCTGAAACTCGATTAATTGAATAGCTATCTTGCAAGGCCTTCAAATAGCCATATTGCAACGCAAAAAAAGGATTGTTTTTTGCAAAAGATTCTGGATTTTCAACCGCTTGTGGAGGAAAGATAAACTCAATATCTTCAAAAGCATTGATTTTCCACTGGATTTTCTCTTCAATTTTACTCGTTGAAATGAACGATTTGATTAAATCTAATAACCCCATTTTATGCTCCATTTTTCTCACGATAACGGTAGTATTCCCAAGAGTCTAATACTTCATCAGCAGGTAGGTTAATACCTGTTTTCTTAAACCAATCTAATAACTTAAACTTCCAGCTGGAATGCACATCATGAGCCGTACTATACATCTGTTTGCCAAAATTTAATCTATACCAGCCTTCCAAGCCACCTGATAACTCATCTCGTTCATAAAAACGATGCTGATAATCGGCGATCCTAGAATGTTTAGGAATTTGATGGAAATAGCGAACTCTAAAGCTATGTGTGCCTTCTACTAAATGCCAGCCATTTTTTAACTGTAAATAGATAACAGACGCTTCACCCGAAACCCTTGCATAGGCATCTAGGCGATGTGGTTCCGCATAATGGTAACGTAAATAATTTGCAGCCTCTCGAGTAAAGAACAGTCGAGAGTGTCGAATCAAATCTTTATCAAATAACGCTTCTAAAAAACGTTTTCTGTCCGCAAACATCCTTTCCATTTTTGCTTTACCGAGATCAATTGCACTTTGTTCCAATAATTTTAGGAATAATTTAAGATCGTGGCGACTTAACCAAGAACGCATTTGTTCTACGCGTTTTTCACCTAATGGCAGCCACCATTGATTTAGGTTAATTTCAGAGGCAATACGTGGATCATCGGCAATATCTAAAATCACATTCTGCCATACTTCGGAAATCTCTCCCCCCTCTTTTGCGGTGCGATCAATCAAAATTTCCACCACTTTATGTCCAATCCAATAATGTTTATCGTATTGCACTTGAATAATATCGGCTTTGGTTACTTCTTCAAAAATCTGGTGATATTCGCCCAAAGGAATGGTTTTCAGAGTTTCGATATAGTAAATGGATTGACTAATTTGTAATAATCGCCCATTTTTAAATGCAACTATCCCCATATCTTGCAAAGTATGAGTAAAATCCTGCTGATTCTGCCGGGCCATTTTTACAATCTTATGTGGAGCCGTTGGGCTAAAAAGCTGAGAAGCAAATTCGGTATAACGAGCTAAATCACTTTTAACAAGATCAACTGCTTCTTTTCTCTGACGAATTTTATCTAGCTTATTGACTTGGTTTTTTAAAAATTTGCATAAATTTTCAAAATTTTCACCGCTTTCTAAGGTGTCAAATCGATCAAAATAGAGCTGAATTAACATCATCAAAGAAAGGCGGCTCATCGGTGAACGCACGGCTGCAAACTGATCAATCAATTCGGGACTTAAATGTACCTGCTTTTTTACCTCGTCTTTGACCTCATTTGATGTTGCAATCGTCAAATAAGCTCTCACTTGGTTAGGTGTTTGTAGCATAAAAGGGGAAAATTCCCCTTTTTCTAAAGCACTAGAGATCCGCAAAAAATTTGTTTTAAAAACATCGGATCCCATCCCTGCTCTTTTTGTCAGTTGGGCTAATTTTTTCACTTCTTTAGTAAGATTGATTTCTCGTTCAGGTAAAGTAAAGGTAATTGAAGGTAAACTAATACAAGGTAATTTTAGTTCATCACTCATCTTATTTTCCCTTAATCTCTTCTAAATCTTTGATGCTTGGTTTTTTCACAGTAATCCGAATATCAATACGGCGGTTTTTGCTATGGCAAATATCATCATTTTTTTCACAATGTTTAGCATCATCACGTGGACGAGTATCGCCATATCCACTGACTGAAAATAATGCCTCATTAGCATGGTTAATCATTTGACTTAATCCATTGCTTACTTGATTCGGATCATCAGCCCAAAATTGCCAAACTGAAATAGCACGCATTGCAGATAACCCCCAGTTTCCACGTAGCATTGGATTTTTATAGAAGTTGTTATCGGTATGCCCTTCAATGAAGACCGTATCTAATAATGTAAAACGAGCCCGTTTTTCTTTATTTTGACTCTCAATATCTCTATTTAAAGCCTCATACAAAACATTGCCAATTTCTCGGACATTAGCTTGCAACGATTCTGGAATATCTGAGCTACCCGATGCAAACCGAAGCGAACTCTCAGGAATATGTAACACGGTATCATTATCTGACTTTTCAACTACAATTTGCTTTTGCTTTAATTCATCGACAATTTCATCAATAATCTGTTTTCGAACTTTTTCAGCCCTTGCGACTTCATCAACCTGTTTATCCACCTTTTGGCTTTTCTTTTCTAAATCTTCGGTTTTTATTACCAACTGCAACATCAATGCTGCAGCTGCCAACATAAAGATTACCAATAAACTTGCCATCATATCGGAGAATGACATCCAATACGGGTTTTCTTCATCTGTTGAAGCAGATGAGTTTGGATTACACCATCTCATTATGCACCTCTATGTGGTAGTTTAGTTTCAATTTCATCCACTGTATCGCTTAAGGCTTTCACCGCATTCACCATATTGGTAGTGTATTCACGAGTTTGGTTATTCCACTCATTCAAACGATTATTAGTTTGGCTTTGAACCTGTTTACTGTAATCCACAAGCAATTTACTCACCTCTGCATTTAAGGCTTCAATATGCGTTCTTAATTGCAATGCAAATTGATTGAAGTTGGTTTGCATACTTTCAAATGCGGCTTTAGTCGTGTGTGCTGTGTCACTTAAATTATCCGCCGTTTTTTCTAAGAATACGCCTGACGTTTCTAAACGACTGGTTGAGGCATTAAATAAAGTGGCTGTATTGCTATTTTCACGCGTAACTTTTTCTACATTAATAAGCATTGTGGCTAGTTTTGTATCAAACTCAGTCAATGCTGCTTTTAAGCGGGTTGCCACATTATCAAAGCCTGTCGCACTACTGTTAATCTTGGCTGATGCATTTTCCATCGATTCTGAACTTGCTTTATGAGCTTGAGCAACACGCTCAAACGAATTTGCCAGTGTAGTCAGTTGTAAAGAGAGTTCATCATTTTGTTTGCCTTGTGTTGCCAACACTTCTTTCACGCTATCCGTCAAGATTTGTTGTGTTTGACGCCCTTTTTCTGCTTGTTGGATAAAATCTTCAGATCGTGCTTTATCAGCCTCTGCTTGGGTATTGATTCGTTCAGTTAATCCTGACTCCATCGCTTTTAACATCTGGCTATTGTTATTGTTCAAAGTTTCAATCGCTTGAGTCAATTTTTCCATAAAATTGTTGGTTGAAACGGTGAGATCTTGTTCTCGTTTTGCAAACTGAAGAGATTGTTCTTCAGCTTTTTCACTTAACATAGTTTGCATAGAAGAAAACATGGATTGGTTATGCTGATTAAATTCAATCATCGAACTTGAAAGGGTTTGCATAAATTCCACTGCTTGTTCATTCTGCTGTTGAGTTTGCGATTGCATATCGCCAATTTGGGTGCTGAAATGCTGTTGCATTTGTTCCAACATTTGGCGAGTACCGTCACGTACTTCGGTCACTTTGGCATCTAATTGTTCAACAAAGATAGAAAGACGAGACATCATCTGGGTTGAACTTTCCGCAAATGCTTGGCTGGCATTGTTCATTGCATTTTTTTGCATTTCGCCTGCATTGCCAATTTTGCTAATAAATTCCTGAAGTAAAACCTCCACCATTTTTTCCGAACCTTCACGGGAATTTTCCATCATGTTAGTTACCGCTGGTGCAAGAGATTCTTTAAGGCTATCAGTAATACTTCTGCTAATTTCAGAGGAAATATCTTTCATTACCTTTTGCATTTGCTCGCCAATTTTTTCACTTAAGCTAGCCAAATGCGTTTCCGTGTCACGATTTATTGCTTTAATCTCGGTTAAAGTTTGTTCCGCAACAATTCGAGGGAAAATAGCATCAATGCGTACTTGTAGTTTAGTGATTCGATTTTTTACCTTGCGTTCAAGGGCTTTTTCTTTCCAGTTAAAAATTAAACTTGTGATAACACCATAAAGGGAGGTAATAAATGCTGTACTAGCCCCACTAACCATTAAGTTAATACCTTCCATTATTTCTTTGGGAGTAGCACCTTCTTTAAAATGCTCACTTAAGCCACCCAAACCAAAGGTTAGTCCTAAGAATGTACCTAAAACACCAATCGCAGTTAGAAAACCAGGTACAGCGGAAAATAGGCGATTTTCGGTTAAACCACCTGCTAAAGTATGATTATTAAAGAAATAAGCAGCATCCGCAGTGTTATAAAGTTTTCGTTTATCTTTCGTAATTTCAACTTCAACAAGCGATTCATTAAATTCTTGCCAAATTGCACCAAATTTTTTACTCTCTTTTGCTTGTTCTAATAATTCTCTTCGTTTTTCAGCTAACTGATTTTGTTCTTTGTCTTGTTCAACTCCAGTAATATACTTTTCGTAAAATTGAATGCCTTTTACAGAATCTTTATATTGGGATTGGACTTTACACCAGTATATAAAAAAACAAATAACAAGAATAATTAAGATAATTAACGTTAAAAGATTAGATTGAGCAGATTGATCTATAATCCACTCTCCTGTTTGTGGGTTAATTGAATAGGGCAGACCCGGAAAGAATTTTGAAAAAAAAGCTAATAATGCGTCCACTTAATGCTACCTCTTGAAAAAGAAAATAAACCCTATTATTCAATAAAAAAAAATACCTTTGTCAATCAGAAACTTATTTTTTAGATGAAAAAATAGGTATAGTTGCTTAATAACTATACCTAATTAAAAATAGACTAGTCAACTTATTACTGCCCAATTCCAATCAAAATCCGATCCGCGAATTTTCCGATGCTGACACCAAAATTATTTGAACGATTCCAATTCATCAGAGTGCGAAAGTTGTTAGTCACTAAAAATGCTCTACCCGCTTCTTTATCAGGACGAATGAGCCAGAGATTAGCATTTTTCATCTTATCTAGCTTTTCAAGCTCTTGGTCAGTTGGGTAAGCAAGATAAATACCCCAAGCCTGCCACTCTCCTAAGTTTTTAGCTTTATTCTCCTCAAGCCCTGAGAAAGAGAGATCAATAGGATTATTGAATTTTACTTCCACTCCCCATGGCAATTTATTATCCCAGCCGACGGTTGAAAGGTAAGAGGCAATAGAAGCAAAAGCATCATATTCATTGTTCCAAATATCTTTTTTACCATCATTATCGCCATCGGCTGCATAAGCTAAATAAGTGGTTGGCATAAATTGAGTTTGCCCCATTGCACCTGCCCAAGAGCCTTTCATTTCCGAGCGTTTAAGCGTGCCGTTATCCAACATTTTCATCGCATTAACAAACTCTTGGGTGAATAATTTATCGCGACGTCCATCAAATGCTAGTGTCGCTAATACTGAAAGCACATCGAAATTACCTTGATAATTTCCAAAACTGCTCTCCATTCCCCATAATGCCAACAGATATTCTTTCTGTACGCCATATTTTTGACTGGCTTTAGTTAAGGGCAAGTTATAATCGTACCAACGTTTTACTGCCATATCGACTTTAGCTTGCGTCAGTACCTTATTTAGATAATTTGTTACGCCATTAGGATTAGGTAGCGGCGTATTTGGGGAGTGTTTTCGAGCCGCTTGTTGTTGATCTAACTGCACTGCTCTTACGTTGTAGTTAATCAAATTCTGTGCATTTAAGACACGTTCTGAAACTCCCTCGCCTGCTGCTTTCTGTTTTAGAAAAGAGACATAATCATTAAAATTGCTTACCGAACGTACTTTGCTATAAGCCACATCCATTGGCAAAGGTGCATAGAGCGTATAATTCTGCTTATTGCTTGAGCAGCTTACCAACGTGAGTGTTAAAAATGTCAGCGGGAAAAGTAAAAATTTTTTAGATTTCATCTTTATTCAATTAAATATTGACCATACGATTAGGGCGAATCACATTATCCGCGGTAATTTCCGCCACGCCCAAGAATTGCTGTGTGTTTGAAAAGAGTCGCACAAGTCCATAAACTTGCTCGCCATTTTCAAATTTCACTCTTTGACCAAATTTAACCGCTTTAGTTTGTGATTCATCTAAATTTATTTGCGGAAGACTTGCTACAGCAGTATCCATCGGTAATAACAAGCGATCTAATTCTTGTTGTGGAAAGCTCTCTGCCAATAATTGCAATTCTTCAATCGGCATCATCTCTTCAACAGGATAATCCCCCACTGCCAAACGGCGTAGTACGGACACATGTGCACCACAACCAAGCACTTCGCCCAAATCATCCACCAACGTGCGGATATAAGTCCCTTTCGAACAATGCACTTCAAGCGACAAATAAGGGGCTTGATATTCAACAAATTTCAGCTCAAAAATAGTAATCGGACGAGCTTCGCGCTCTACCGTAATACCTTGGCGTGCATATTCATAAAGTGGCTTGCCATTATGTTTAAGGGCAGAAAACATCGTCGGCACTTGCAAAATATCGCCACGGAATTGCGGCAATGCAGCCAAAATATCCTCTTCAAACACATTCACTTCACGGGTTTCCACCACTTGCCCTTCGGCATCGGAAGTATCTGTACGTTCACCCAATTTCGCCGTCACAAAATAACGCTTGTCCGAATCCAACAAAAACTGCGAAAACTTGGTTGCCTCACCTAAACATATCGGCAACATCCCTGTCGCTAAAGGATCAAGAGCCCCCGTATGCCCCGCTTTATTGGCTTGAAACAGGCGTTTCACCTTCTGCATAATATCGTTAGATGACATTCCCTGTGGCTTATCTAATAGAAAAACACCATGAACATCACGGAATTTTTTACGAGGTCTGCCCACCGATTAGTCCTCTTTGTGTTTTGCTTTATCTTCACGAATCACGTTAGACACAAGGTTCGACATACGCATACCTTCCACCAACGATTCATCGTAAATAAAACGCAATTCAGGCACAATACGCAAGCGCATCGCCTTACCCACTAAAGAACGGATATATGGGCTAGCTTTCTCCAAGCCTTTCATGCCTTGTACAATCGCATCTTGATCGTTATCAAACAAGAAGGTCACAAAAATTTTGGCATACGCCAAATCACGCGATACTTCCACATCCGACACCGTTACCATCCCAATACGCGGGTCTTTCACCTCACGTTGTAAAATCACCGCTACTTCTTTTTTCAACTCTTGCGCGACACGGTCGCTACGTTTAAATTCTCTGCTCATTATCTTTATCCTATACAATAGTAAAAATGCGATATTTTACTGGAGTTTACAGAAATTAGCACGAAAAATCACAGCAACCACTATGTTAGATAATCCGCTACTGAATCAAAAAGACTTTCTCTTCTTCCATCGTTTGTTGCGTTTTAGCACATAATGCTTTCAGCAGGTGCATTTCCTCATCTTGAATTTCATCTTGCACATCATCAAGTTCATTGCGTGCTTTGCGAAGCTGTTTGCGTAATTTAGAAATGGATTCTTGCAAATCAATTTGGCGTGCTAAGTCATTTTCCGTCACCATCTCACGTTCTTTTGCTCGCATTTCCTCTTTAATCTCTAAAATCAAATCTTCCACTGCTTGCATTTGATCTTTTGCCCAAGCCTGAATACGCAACATTTCCGCTTTCAATAAAGCATCATTTTCCACCTGAATCTGTTGCTTCGCATGCCCAATTTGTTGATGGATTAAATCTGCAAAAGCAAGCGGTGGATTTTCTGTCAAACTTTTCACTTTTGCAGAAAGAGAAAACAGACGTTGGCTAAATTCGCCATCGGTAATCGCATTTCCATCTTGATCGCAAATACTAAACACCAACGCATCTTGTTTTTCCACAGGCGATGTGACGCAAATTTTATCTAATTTCAGCCAGCCAGATTGCCCTTGATAACGTTCTAACAAACTAATTTTTTCAGGATAATGGGCATAATCGAACACCAAAGCCACATCAGGCGTGTGGGCATTGAGTGCCGTCTGAACACAATATTGCCCCAACGGTTGATGAAGGCGATATTCTTGCCCTGCAATCTGTTGAGAACGGTTTTTCTTCGGCAACAAATAACGCCCGAGCGAAATCCCATCCACAGGCGAATCATTCAGCAAGAAATACCAATCAGAATGGTTAAAAATAGCTTTATCCGCCAACGCAAATTGTGTCACCCCCCAGAACCACTGCTCCATTGCACTTTACCGCTCCCGTGCCATCACTTTTAAGCGATCAAGCACTGATTGATCAAACCGTTCCATCAAGGCTTCTTGCGTTTCTTTCATACGGTCGCTGATTCTATCGGCAAATTTCGCTTGCAGTTCATCAAAGGCATGCTGAATTGCTTTTTCTGTTCGACAAGTGGCATAAATGTTGGCGATTTGATTTTCAATATCCACGCCCGATTCAATCTGCCCCAGCACTTCATCAGAAGCCCCTAACACACCTTGGAAAAGCTTAAATTTCTCCGTGAGTAGCTCCAACACGCGTTGATCGGCAAGATTACGTTTATTAAGAAAATTCACCACAACTACGTCAAATTTTTGACCATAACGATGACAACGCCCAATCCGTTGCTCTACTCGTTGTGGATTCCAAGGCAAATCGTAGTTAATCAGTAGCGAACAAAATTGCAAGTTTACCCCTTCGCTTGCCGCTTCCGTAGCAATCATAATCTGTGCATTTTCGCAGAAATGTGCAATCAAGGCGGAACGTTTATCTACATCAACAGATCCTGTTACTTTTTCCGTCCCCGCATTGCGTGCTAACCAATCATGGTAAATTTGGGTAGATTGTGCATCGTTATTCGTCCCACTAAACATGACTACCTGATTGGCATAGCCATTTTTTAGCAAGAAATCATACAAATAATGTTGCGTGCGAACTGATTCCGTAAAAATAATCGCCTTTTGTGCCGCCCCCAGTTTCGCCATTTCGCCAAAGCCTGTTTGCAAGGCTTTTAATAACGCATTGAGTTTACTGTCGCCGACTAAACTTTCTGCTAAGCGAATAAAGCCTTCAATTTCGAGAATCTCTTTATCTAACGCATTGAGATTTAACGTGCCGCCCGTTTCTGGCGTTTCTTCATCAGCATCTAAATCCTCATCGTTTACGCCTTCATCAGCTAATAATTCATCAACGACGGCAAGTTCAGAAGAAAGCTCGCCTGTATTTTTCAACGATAACAAGCGGTCTAAAATCGCACGCAAAGTGCCGAGCTCCGCCTGTGGGCTGGAAGCCAACAATTTACGCAAAATCAATGCTGTCAAATGTTTGTGCTGTTTCGGCAAAGCGTAAATCGTCTCTTTATGTAGAAAATCGGAAATTGCCTCATAAAGTTGTTGTTCCGCATCACTAGGCATAAATTCCTGAGTGATGGTTTTCCGCTCCGTATAACGCACATATTCCAGCACATTTTTCCGCAACGTCCGCTTAATAAACTTCGCCATACGGCTTTTCAGCTCGCTTAAATTCCCTTTTCGCACAAACTCTTTTTGGAAGAATTTTTTATCGCCGAATAAATGCTCATCTAATAATGTTGATAAGCCATAAAGCTCCATCAATGAATTTTGCAATGGCGTTGCCGTCAGCAACAATTTCCGCTTACCGCCAAAGGCTTGACGCATTGCCTTACCCATTTTGTTATCGATTTTGTAAGCGTTACGCATTTTGTGTGCTTCATCAATCACCACCAAATCCCAATCAAATTGCTTAAAGGTAGCCATCTCTTTGGTAGCATATTGGTGCGAAACGATCATCACTTGTTGTTCTAGATGGTTTTTGCAAAAATGCAGCAATTTTGAACCGCTCTTTTGCCGCATTTCTGCCATCACAACCGCTTTATCAACGACCAATGTCGGCAAATTAAATTTCTCGGCAAGTTCATTTGCCCACTGTTTCCGTAAAATCGCAGGGCAAACAATCAGCAGTTTGCGTTTCCGCTCCGCCCACATTTGGCAAATTACTAAGCCCGCTTCAATGGTTTTTCCTAAGCCAACTTCATCAGCAAGTAAAACACCTTCTTGTAGCGGATTTTTCAATGCAAACAACGCCGCATCAATCTGATGCGGATTCAGATCGACTTTCGCATCAAATAACGATTGCGACAAACGGTTCTCATCGGTGCGACGGCAACTGATTTCATTGGCAAAATAACGGGCATGATAAGGCGTAATGCCAAAGCTCAAACTATTCATCATTCATTCTCCCAAACATTTCCGCCAAGTAGTTTTCATTCTTCATAAATAAAATATGTTGTTCAGCAAGTTCTTCTTCGGTTTTGTGCATATTCGTCCAATCGGCTAAATCGGTAACGGAAAGAATAAAGCTATTCAAAACCAAATTCGGATCGCCGATTTTCTCTTGCAAGATTTTCACTTCTTGATAAAGCCCGAATTTAGGATCGTTTTCGCTCATATGTTTCACGCCTTTTGGATCAACAAAACTCAGCCATTGCTTGCCCGATTGATGATCCACCACCCAAAGCAAGAAATCAGGGTAAAAATTCCCTGCCAGTGCAAAGCCTAACCCTCTCTCTTTCTTATCCGCGTTTCGCATTAAATAGAGCGACTTACCACCCAACCATTCTGCCAGCTTGCCCGATTTTTCCGCTTTCATTAAATCGTGCACAAATTTTTGTTCACTTTCGGCTTTTATCGGCAATGGTGAAAGTTTTACAGGTAGATCCGATTTTTCCAAATGTAATAACGGCGAGAATAGATGTGCTTTAAAACAGATCATCTGCAACTCGTTAAACGGTCTCGGGAGATTCATCGCCTTTTCCAAATCACGCTCACGTACCAATTTTGCTAATGCTTCCAATTTTTCGACCGCACTTTCACGATTATAAACGGCAGGATCTTCATGCAACTCAAACTGATATTTATCCAACAGCGAACCATTTTCTTCCGTCACATAAGCCATCTCAAAGAATTGGTTTTCATAAGCCGCTTTTAACCGTTGATAGAACATCTCCGTGTAGTTTTTCAGCAGTTCGATAAGAATCTCTTGCTGCTTTTCCACATCAGCAAAGCGGCGGATTTCCATGCTAGAAGCAGGGGAATATAAACGATACCAGTTGTGGTTCTCTGCTACGAATTTTTGCAAGCCTGTTTTACTTACGCGTAAATTCGACCAAGTACGTTCCATTTTATATTGTTGCAATGTAAGATAAATTGCATCCCAATCGAAAAAATCGACCGCTTGCGGATTGAGTTTTACTTCTAATCGCTCATCATTGAGCGATTGGCGGATCATATTTTGGCTCGAACTCATCGCTTCCAATTTCGGATATAAATCCATCTCTACCAAAATCGGCTTAATTTTGCCCTGATATTTTTCAGGCACTTTGTACAGTTCCGCCGTTTCTTGGCGTTTAAAGCCCATTTTCTGGTTATCTTTGTAGCCATCTTTTAAACGTAGCGTTTTAAGTTGTACGCCTTGTGGCAAAGTTTTCACCACAGGAAATTCCACTTGCAAGGTTTCTTCCGTGTTCACGCCCTCTTCCAACAAATACTCGCGGAATTTCTGCATATAATCGGCTTTTATCCCAAATACATTCAACGTTTCTAGCTTATCCAAACCCAACCCTCGCGGTGGTTTTACCGTTCGTTTAAGGGAAAAGCCCACCCCTTTCAACCGCACGCCACGCCCAAAAAGCTGGATAATCTGCGAACCTTCACTTTTGCCCATATTGAGCAAGCCCATGGTAGAAACCCGCCAGCTCGACCACCCTTCGGTAAATTTCCGCGAACCGATCAATAAATTAAGTTCACTATTTTTACAATTAATCTCCGCAAACAAACCTGGTGAAAACTCATCACTTCTCAGGGTTAAATGATCGTGCTTCGCTGCCTCTTTCATTAAGGCGTTACTGTCGCCCACATTGATCACGCCAAATGGCGTATGCCCGCCCACACTTAACGCTACTTCACCACTGGCTTTTTTGATTTGCACTAATTCAAGCTGCTGTGCACTTTCTGCATTAAACACTTGCTTCAAAATATCCGCATATAGCCCTTCAACATCACCCTGCCAATCCATTAAATGATGAAAACGATGTTTAAAAATCGCATTGCCTTTGCTATCTAACAACGTGGTTTTATCTTCCACAAATTCTGTAAGCCACGTCAAAACTTGCGAGCGATGTTGCGGATTTAAGAAAAATGCCAATAAGGAAATCACTTGAAAAATATCGCTATCTTCCGCGTTCACCGTATTGCCCACAAAAATCCACAGCGGTTTTTCAAGGTTGTAAGCGGTCAATTTGGGTTGATGTTTTGCAAAAAGATATTGCTGTTGATAAAAAGAAAGCAAACAAGCGATAAAATACTTCCGCAAATTCTCTTCGTTGGCATAATCGTCCTCTTTCATATTCAAAATCAAACTCTCTTTGCCATAGCCGTCCGCATAGAAAAATTTGTAGGAATAATCGAACAGCACGCATTTCGCATAGGTTTCAAACACCGATTTTTGGCGTGCTTCTTGCTTATCCGCATAGCTTAATGGCAGTTTTTGTACGTCCGCTTTTTTGCTAATACCCTGTGCTTTGCCCAGTTTTTTCTGAATCTCAAACTGCATATCTGCAACGGTTTTGCGATCTTTCACCGCTTGTCCGAAAGTTGCTGAATACTCAAAGGCAAACCCATCACCAATCATTCGTTGGCGACGGCTCAACCATTCGTTACCTGATGAACCACGATGCCCTTCATCAATCAAAATCAACTTATTCATGGAAGAAAAACTCTCCACCGCCACGGTGCTTTCACCTGTTTTTTCAGCAAGTTTGCTGATTTCAATAATTTGAATATCGTTAAATAAACCGCTATTTTGAATTCCTTTATTTCTATCAAATATTGTCGCTGATAAATTAGAGGCGATAAATTCGTTCAAATGTTGTTTTGATAATCCTTCATTCGGCGTAATCACAAACACGGTTAAATCATGGCGGTTTTTGCAATACTCAAAATATTGCAAAATATTCACGTGCATCAATAATGTTTTGCCACTGCCTGTAGCATTCCAAAAGGCGATTTTATTTAAATCTTCTTTGATGTAAGACTGAAATTCAGGTGCTTGATTATCTTCCGCTAAATGTGCTTTTAATTGGGCATTCAGTTGGCTTAACAATTTTTCAGGGTGATTAAAATAAAAATCCAAATAAATTTCTGCAAATAATAGCGAGAGATATTGGAAATATTTTAGATTTAAAATATACCCTTCAGTTTTATTGCGTTGTTCGGTAATTTGTTGCCAATGTTTAATGATATTGAGATCGTAACGGCGTAAATCGTTATGCGAAATCAAATCGGTTTCAAATAATTGATTTGTCAGCTCGTGGAAAAATTCTGTTTGTCCATCAGAGGCGATGCCCTCTTTATCGCCTAAATAATCTTTGAATACCTTTAAATCTTGTTGATTAAAGAGCGATAACACCCATTGGTTTAATATTAAATCTTGGTGAAAAGTGCGTGACATTTTAGCTTCCTTTATTTTATCAATCACGAGGTTGATTTTACTTCTGCCAAATCTCCCCTACCTCTCTTTGCTAAAGTGGGGATTTCTTTAATACATTAATAATTAATAATTGTTGTCTTATTTGCATTATGACTAAGTAATATTGAAGTAAAAAACAGATCTTTAATTCTGCTTCGATCTAATCCCCTCTTTAGCAAAGAGAGGTAGGGGAGATTTGGCAGAAGTTATTGCAACCTCATAAGTCACTCATTCCGCCATTCCCATAATTCACATCACCCAAACATACGCTCTAAAAACTCTGCTTCAATCGACCGCACTTTCAGCGTTTTCACCACGTCATCGCTATCGGCAAACACCGTTGGAATATTATGATCACCGTTGATATACACCACATCAAACTCGCTATCTTTCGGGTTGATATCACGGCTTTCTAAATAACGATTCAACTCTTCATAGCCCACACAATTAACATCTCGCCAAATAATCAGCGTTTCTTCACCGCTTGGCAATTTACCTAAAACCGTGACAATGCCTCGTTTTTCACGCTCATCATTCACCTGCTCTACACGTAACCCAATCAAATAATGAAAGGTTTCTACCAAGTCGATTTTTTGTGCTTGATACGCCCCTGCCGAGCTGGTAGCGATATTAAGCTCATAATCAAATGGCTTAGCAAAATGATCGGTAGAAAGCAACGAACCTCGGCTTTCCACATCCAGCATATAGTGCAATAAATAGTCGTTCTGTAACGCTTCATTTTGGGCGAATAAATCGCTTGCAGGCTGTTTTAACTCTAAGTTATTGAGTGTATCTTCATAGCTTTCTAGTTTTAGCACTTTAACGATTTGCGATACGCCACCAAACGCCCCGTTATCTGCTTGCGGTTTGCCGTCTTTCCATTCTTTAGCAAAAATCACTTTTTGCACGCGTGGTTTTAGCACCGTATCAAAATATTCGCCTTGTTCTACCAGAATATATTTGCGGGTGCCTTTATCTTCTCGGTTAAGATTGATCACTGCGTGGGCAGTTGTGCCAGAGCCCGCGAAGTAGTCCATATAAATAGGTAATTTTTCATTATGCAGTTGAAAAATTTTCTGCATAAACTCAATAGGCTTAGGCTTTATTTTATTTAATTTTTCTTTTGGGATAGCATTATTAAATAAAGAGTGAAGTAGTTTTGTACCATTTGTTGTTGTCCCTACATCATCCCAAAGTGTATTTGTGACCTTACCCTTTTCTTTTGCCTCTTCATAAAAACGTTTAAAAGCAGGTTTTGTTTTACCTGTTTTTCCAAACAAAATTCTGCCGTCTTTCAAATATGCATCAACAGTTTCTTTTTCAAACCGCCAACAACGGCCTTCTGGTGGATAAAATGTTTCGCCTGTATTTGGGTTTGTAATACCATAACTTAAATTTTCTCTTACATTTGGCGCGTCCAAAGGATCTAATTTCCATGCCCCACGTAGATCATTGTCTGGATTTTCAAAGCCATCCATTGTTTCAGGCAATCTGAATTTACTTTTATTTTTATCTAATACAACTTTATTTTTTGCAAAAAATGTTGTGTGATTGATTGCCCCTGAAATTAAAGCATCGCTAGACATTGATTTTCGGCTATTCCAAATAATATCGCCAACAAAATTATCATTTCCAAAGCTATCTGCCATTAAAATTTGTAAACGAGCATACTCTCCATCATCTGTACTAACCCAAATGCCTGAATTATCTTGAATTAAATCTCGTGCTAATTCAAAACGGTTAGACATCATTGCCACCCAAGATGAATGTTGATAATTATCTTTATAGATAAAATCGTTATCTGAGCCCGTATTATACGGCGGATCAATATAAATACATTTTACCTGTTCTTTATATCTTTCCTGCAATAAATTGAGTGCTTGGAAATTATCAGAATGAATGAGCAATCCGTTAGTTTTATCGTCCAAATGTTCTATTTCTCTCAATACATCAGCTTGGAATGTCGGTTCAAATAAAGCGGTATCCACCACCAAGTGCGGATAGTTTTTGCAAAGTTCTACCACATTTAGACCGCTTGTATTCACGTTAAATAGCGCTTGCCATTGAGCAGTTTGTTTTGGATTATCTAATGCTGTCTGCACTTGGGCTTCGGTTAAATGATCTAGCGTAATCAGATAATGACAACCTACTACAAATTTCTTTTTCAGCCACAATTTCTTTTGGAAATCTTCTAATTGAGCAAGAAAGGCGATAATTTCTTTTGCTACTGTTTTTAGCGTTTTAATCGTTTGGAAGTTTTGCTCAATATGTGAAAAATCAGTGCTATCTTGAATATTATCCAAGTTCATCACTTCATTTTTGATATAAAAATCCAACTCTTGATTTAAAAATTTACCAAGGTTTTTGTGAATAAAATAATCGGCGGTGTTTTTAGCTGTATAGTCGGTGAGATATTTTTCAAGCAGCGTACGAGTTTTATTCGTATCCGTTGGCTTTAATGTAAAAATTTCTTGAAAATCATCTGAAATTGCAAAATTTTGGATTTTTTCCACCGCTTGCGTAATGTAATCCGATTGTTTTTCTTTTTTATTTACTGCTTTGTATTCAAAACGAAGAGTAAGTAAATCGCCTTTAATATCAAACGGTAAAATATCCGTTTGAATTTCATCGCCATTTGCGTCCGTTTCAGTTTTAATTTGTGGTTCAATTAAGGCAAATACTCTAGCTTGCTCATTATCCTTGCGGTTATCTTTTGCAGTATCCGCATCCACTAGCCGGAATTGTACTTTTTTGCCGTTTTCTAATGTGAAAGCATAATTACTGAAACTTTCGCCTGATTTGGTGTAATACTGGTCTTTATTTGCCCAGTGTAGCATCACTTCTTCGCCGGCATAGGGAATGGCGTAAGTATCGCCTTTATAGCGACGTTGGCTGATAAAATCGCCATTGTCGTAATAGCGGGAAAAGAAGGTGAAAAGGTGGTTATAAACGGCAGTTTCTTGCTCAGGTTTGCCCGCCAGTGCAGTTTGAATTTTTTGAGGGAGTGTGGTTTCCAGAAAGGTCGCAATTTCCGCTGTGCGAGAATTGAGGATGCGATAGATCCCGAAATCTAATTCCGGTTGATTAATTTGAAAAATTTCCTTGAGTTTAGATATAAGTTGTGCAACGTGAGGTGAGGCATATTTTTGTCCTTTTAAAATCTATATGTCAAGCTATTTCTGATGAAATTAGATGTTTTTTCTTGTGAAATCAATAGGTTATGTATCCATAAAAAAGCGGTCTCATTTCGCAAAAAATTTGCAAAATTAAACCGCTTGTAGGGTATGTGAACTAAGAATTCATGCACGGAAATTATTTAACTTGCGTGCGTGGAATATATTCCACACCCCCTACCGATTAAATCGAACGCTTAACCTCAACCACTTCGAATACCTCGATTTGGTCACCAACTTTAACATCGTTGTAGTTTTTCACGCCGATACCACATTCCATATTACTACGTACTTCAGACACATCGTCTTTGAAACGGCGGAGAGATTCTAACTCGCCTTCAAAAATAACCACGTTGTCACGCAATACACGGATTGGGTTGTTACGTTTCACCACACCTTCGGTTACCATACAACCAGCGATTGCACCGAATTTCGGATGACGGAACACATCACGTACTTCAGCCAAGCCGATGATTTCTTGTTTGAATTCAGGTTGAAGCATACCGCTCATCGCGGCTTTAATTTCGTTGAGCAATTCATAAATGATTGAGTAGTAACGTAAATCGATGTTTTCGTTTTCAATCACACGACGTGCTGTTGCATCGGCACGCACGTTAAAGCCAACGATAATTGCATTTGATGCTGCCGCTAAGGTTGCGTCTGTTTCGGTAATACCACCTACACCAGAACCTACTACTTTCACGCGTACTTCGTCAGTTGAAAGTTCGTTTAATGCTTGAACAATCGCTTCTACCGAGCCTTGTACGTCTGCTTTCACGATGACGTTCAATTCTGAAACATCGCCTTCCGTCATATTGCTAAACATATTTTCAAGTTTTGCTTTTTGCTGACGAGCCAATTTCACTTCACGGAATTTACCTTGACGGTATAACGCGACTTCACGTGCTTTTTTCTCATCACGTACTACGGTTGCTTCATCACCCGCTGCTGGTACGCCTGAAAGACCTAACACCTCAACTGGTAATGATGGACCAGCTTCATCCACTTCTTTACCGTTTTCATCACGCATCGCACGCACACGACCATATTCAAAACCACAAAGTACGATGTCGCCTTTGTGTAAGGTACCCGATTGAACTAAGATAGTTGCCACAGGCCCACGACCTTTGTCTAAGTAAGATTCGATCACAACACCGCTTGCCATACCGTCTTTCACTGCTGTTAATTCAAGCACTTCAGATTGCAATACGATAGCGTCTAATAATTCATCAATACCCGTTCCTTTTTTAGCAGAAACTGGTACAAATTGCACATCACCACCGAATTTTTCAGAGATTACCTCATATTGGAGTAATTCTTGTTCTACACGGTCTGGGTTTGCTTCTGGTTTATCAATTTTGTTCACCGCAACCACTAAAGGTGCACCCGCCGCTTTAGCGTGTTGGATCGCTTCGATAGTCTGTGGCATCACGCCATCGTCTGCTGCAACTACAAGCACCACGATATCTGTTGCTTTCGCACCACGTGCACGCATTGAGGTAAACGCTGCGTGTCCTGGAGTATCTAAGAAGGTAATCATCTTACCGTCGTTGGTTTCGACGTGGTATGCACCGATGTGCTGAGTAATACCGCCCGCTTCACCTGCTGCCACTTTCGCTTTACGGATGTAGTCAAGTAGTGATGTTTTACCGTGGTCTACGTGCCCCATAATGGTTACCACTGGTGCTCGAGTCACTAACTCAGCATCAGTATCGCGATCGCTCATTACCGCTTCTTCTAATTCATTTTCTTTGCGAAGAATAACTTTGTGACCCATTTCTTCTGCCACTAATTGCGCAGTTTCTTGGTCTATCACTTGGTTAATCGTTACCATCTCGCCCATCTTCATCAGGGTTTTGATGATTTCCGTTGCTTTTACTGCCATTTTGTTCGCAAGTTCCGCAACGGTAATGGTTTCGCCAATCACAACATCCGCTTTCACCACTTGAGCTGGTTTAGTAAAGGCCTGTTGCAACGCAGCCCCTTTTTTACCTTTGCCCTTACCTTTTTGATCACGTTGGTTGCGACGATCTGCATTGCGTTCGTTTTTATCATCTTCCCGACCGCCTTTTTTCGCCTTCGCTACACCTGATTTACCACGACCACGGTTGCCTTCGCTGCGGCGATCATTATCACGCTCTGCATCACGTGCATAGCTTGAAGTAAAGCGTTCATCTTCGAAATCATCATTATTGTTATCGCCCGCTTCTTCACGTTCAATTTCCGCTAAACGACGTGCATTTTCTGCTGCACGTTTCGCATCCATTTCTGCTTTTTGACGAGCTAACTCTTCTTGCTTACGACGAAGCTCAGCTTCTTCTTTTTTCTTCGCTTCTTTTTCAGGATCAACCGCTTTCTCTTGTTTTAGTGTTTCCACTTTTGGTTGAGCTGGTTTTGTCACTTTATTTGGCATGATAGGTGCAGCAGGTTTTTTCGCGGCTTTAGCTTCTTCGGCTTTTTTCGCCTCTTCTGCTGCTTTTGCATCAGCTTCAGCTTTCGCTTTTACCTCTGCTTCACGAGCTGCTTTCTCTGCTACTTCTTTCTCTTTTGCCGCTTTTTCTAAAGCTAATTTAGCTTCTTGTTCCACCTTCTCTTTTAATGCTTTTGCATCAATCGGTGCTTTTTTCTCTTTTACTTCTACGGCTTTAGTTTTACCGCCCGTTGTTGTCGCATTCGCTTTACTCGTTTTACGAGCACCGCCTAATGAGAGCGTTTTTTTCTCAGTTTTTTCTGTCATTATAAATTCCTCTCAACATAATTAGCTAAACCAACAAATTTGACGAGCAGCCATAATCAATTCGCCTGCTTTCTCTTCAGATAATTCTTCAATATCCGCTAATTCGTCTGTGCCTTGTTCAGCTAATTCTTCAAGGTTGGTAATGCCTTTTTCTGCTAATCTGAATGCGATATGGCGTTCCATACCTTCAAGGTTTAATAATTTCTCATCGATTTGAGCTTGTTTTAAAGCTGCTTCTTCTTCAAGGGCTTTCTTAGTGATTGCATTTTTTGCACGAGCTTGTAACTCTTCGACTAAGTCTTCATCTTCCAAGCCATCAATTGCTGTTAAAGCATCAACTGGAACATATGCAATCGCTTCTAAAGAAGTAAAGCCTTCATCAATTAACACTTGTGCAAACTCATCATCAATTTCTAATGCTGAAGTTAAAAGGTTAATCACTTTACCATCTTCTTCTTGTGCTTTCTTATCAAGCTCTTCCACTGTCATTACGTTTAATGTCCAGCCTGTTAATTGGGTAGCTAAACGCACGTTTTGACCATTACGACCAATCGCTTGTGCTAAGTTTTTCGCCTCAACCGCAATATCCATTGAGTGAGTTTCATCGTTAATTGTAATTGAGCTCACATCTGCAGGTGCCATTGCGTTGATCACAAATTGCGCAGGGTTGTCGTCCCAAAGCACGATATCAACACGCTCACCGCCAAGCTCATTGCTGATCGCTTGAACACGTGAACCACGCATACCCACGCAAGCACCTACTGGATCGATACGTTTATCGTTAGATTTCACGGTAATTTTCGCACGTGAACCAGGATCGCGTGCTGCACCTTTAATCTCGATGATTTGTTCACCGATCTCTGGCACTTCAAGTTTGAATAGCTCTTCTAACATCACAGGTTTTGCACGGGTTATAAAGATTTGTGGGCCTTTAGATTCAGGCTTAATCGCATATAACACGCCACGCACACGGTCACCTGGGCGGAAGTTTTCACGCGGAAGCATATCTTCACGCACAATAACCGCTTCGCCTTTGATGTCTTCTGTTTTACCTTGAAGCTCAAGGAAGATATTATCGCGGGTGACTTTTTTCACGGTTGCACTGATGATTTTGCCTTCATCTGGACGGAACTCATCAATGATTTTGCTCTTCTCTGCTTCACGGATTTTCGTTTTTACCACTTGACCGAAGGTTTGAATTGCCACGCGACCGAATTCAATAGATTCCACTTCATCTTCAACTACATCGCCTAATTGGATTTCAGGATTGTCGAATTGTGCGGCTTCTAAGCTGATTTCACGCGTCATATTATGCACTTCTTCCACCACTAACCAACGACGGAAAGTTTGAAATGCACCGGTTTTACGATCAACCACAACACGCACATCAATATCTAAATCACTACCTTTTTTCGTTGCGATGGTTAAAGCTGTTTCTAAAGCTTCAAAAATCGCTTCTTTTGGTAATTGTTTCTCGTTTGAAACCGCTTCAGCGGCTAAAAGAATCTCTTTACTCATTGGATTTCTCTTTCAATTATCAATATAGGTTAAAAATCAAATACAGGCACTAAATTTGCCTTTTGAATATTGCCAAATGCGAACTGACGTGGCTCGTTATCTACGATTAAGGTAATCAAATCGCCTTCAACACTTTCTAATTTACCTTGCCATTTACGGCGGTCAAACATTGGGATACGTAAGTGAACCACCATATCACGTCCTACAAAACGCTCGTAATGAGCCAATGTGAACAATGGACGATCTAAACCAGGAGAAGACACTTCAAGGTTATATTTGTCTGCGATAGGATCTTCAACATCTAAAATCGCACTGACTTGACGGCTAACATCGCTACAATCATCAATTGTTACGCCACCTTCTTTATCAATAAATAAACGGACGGTTAAATAACGTCCTGCACGTTGACATTCAATGCCAACTAACTCACACCCCATTGCTTCAATGGTGTCTGCAGTTAACTCTTCTAATTTCTGCTCTAAAGTAGCCAAAGGTTTTCTCCAGATGTAAAAAAAGGGCTTAACCAGCCCTCATGATACGAATAAACTGTATCCGCCACCTATATTCTTTAAACGCAAGCAATACAAGCGGTTTGTTTTACGTGATATTTTGCAAATAGATTACAAGAATACATAAAACAAAGCTCACAGACCTTATCAGGAATGTGAGCCGATAAAACTGGTTGCGGGGGCCGGATTTGAACCAACGACCTTCGGGTTATGAGCCCGACGAGCTACCAAGCTGCTCCACCCCGCGTCTGATGGAGCGTATTATAGAGATTTTGGAGATGATGTCAAATATTTTTTTTGAAAATAAAAACAAAACGGTTCCTGAGCTTGTCGAAGAATGAGTTTTGTTGCTTCCCTTTAATTCATTACAAATAAAGTGTAGAATGCTCCAATTATTCATTTATATAGATAAAAACAGAGAGAACTATGAGCGAAGAAATTTTAACGCAAGAAAATGATGTTCGTGCGAATTTTATTACCCATATTATTGATGAAGATTTAGCATCGGGTAAACACAACAGTGTACATACCCGTTTCCCACCTGAGCCAAATGGCTATTTACATATTGGTCACGCCAAATCAATCTGCTTAAACTTCGGAATTGCCGAAGATTACAAAGGTTTATGTAACCTCCGTTTTGATGACACCAACCCAGTAAAAGAAGATGTGGAATATGTCGATTCTATTAAAGCTGACGTTGAATGGTTAGGCTTTAAATGGGAAGGCGAGCCGCGTTATGCCTCAGATTATTTTGACCAACTTTACGGCTATGCGATTGAGCTTATCAAAAAAGGCTTAGCGTATGTAGATGAGCTTTCGCCAGAAGAGATGCGTGAATATCGCGGTACATTAACAGAAGCGGGTAAAAACAGTCCATATCGCGACCGCTCTGTGGAAGAGAACTTAACCTTATTCGAGAAAATGAAAAACGGTGAGTTTGAAGAAGGTAAAGCGAGCTTGCGTGCAAAAATTGATATGGCTTCGCCATTTATGGTAATGCGTGACCCTGTGTTATATCGTATTAAATTCGCTAGCCACCACCAAACAGGCGATAAATGGTGCATTTATCCGATGTACGATTTCACGCACTGTATTTCAGATGCGATTGAGCGTATTACTCACTCATTATGTACATTAGAATTCCAAGACAACCGTCGTTTATATGACTGGGTGTTAGATAATATCAGTATTGAACATCCGTTACCGCATCAATACGAATTCTCGCGTTTAAACTTAGAAGGTACTTTAACTTCTAAACGTAAGCTATTGAAATTGGTAAATGAAGAGATTGTTGATGGTTGGAACGACCCGCGTATGCCAACCATTTCAGGTTTACGTCGCCGTGGTTATACGCCAGCATCTATTCGTGAATTCTGTCGTCGTATTGGCGTGACCAAACAAGATAACGTAGTGGAATACTCTGCCCTTGAAGCCTGCATTCGTGAAGATTTAAACGAAAATGCACCACGTGCAATGGCTGTAATTAATCCTGTTAAAGTAGTAATTGAAAACTTCGAAGGCGAAGAGTGGTTAAAAGCACCAAATCATCCAAACCGTGAAGAATTAGGCTCTCGCGAATTGCCTTTCACGAAAGAGCTTTACATTGACGAAGCTGACTTCCGTGAAGAAGCAAACAAACAATACAAACGCTTAGTATTAGGTAAAGAAGTGCGTTTACGTAATGCTTATGTGATCAAAGCTGAACGTGTAGAAAAAGATGCAAGCGGTAAAATTACCACCATTTATTGCACATATGATTCGGAAACCTTAGGCAAAAATCCTGCAGACGGTCGTAAAGTGAAAGGTGTAATCCACTGGGTTTCTGCAACACACGCCAAACCTGCAGAATTCCGTTTATACAATCGCTTATTCACTGTACCGAATCCAGGTGCGGAAGAAGAGCTCGAAAGCGTATTAAACCCAAATTCTTTAGTAGTAAAACACGGTTTTGTTGAACCAAGTTTAGCAAACGCAAAAGCAGAACAAGGTTACCAATTCGAACGCGAAGGCTATTACTGCTTAGATAGCAAAGACAGCCACCCAGAACACTTAATCTTCAACTTAACTGTAAGTTTAAAAGAAAGTGTGGCGTTTTAATTAAACGATAAATTACATAGGGGCTAACCATATTAGCCCTTTTAAATAGAATTATTTTATATAGGAATGCCCTACCCTCTTAACCCCGTTCGCCAAATGTCTTACAACAAATCAAGAAGCACATATTGGACGCTATCTCGCTATAAAACAACCTGATGGAGCTTGGTTATTTAATTGGAGCACAATCGGCATGTAGTAAAAAGTTGGACGGGGATAACCCGTCCCTACGCTAATATCACACCACAGGTCTCTCCCGATAAAACAACAAACCTGGCAATGCCAATCCAAACACAATCGCCCCCAGAATAAAGGTGGTATTCAAAAATGCACTAATCGCATTTTCAAACCTAATTTCAGAGAAGCCGAAATGATGAAGCTGCACCATCCCAATCATTGCCTTATAGGCATATACCCCAGGAATCATCGGAATAATTGCCGCAACAGTAAATGCTTTTGGATGTGCTAAATAACGGTGAGATAAATGCACACCAATAAAGCCAATTACACAGGTAGCAAAAAAAGTAGCAAAGACAATAGGAATATGAATTTGCAGTAATAATGTGCGAGTAACGTGCCCTAAGGCTCCTAAAATCGCACAATACTTCAACGCTTTTACAGGTGTATTAAACACCAAGCCGAACCCTACCGCAGGAATGGCCGCAAAGAACATATCGTCTAACAAACTGAATATAAAATCCATTTTAATGCCCCCAAGTCGAAATATTCATCATGCTTAACGCAAATACAATCCCCAAACAAGCCCCAAAAGTGAGAATAGTAGCAACTGTCCAACGCCCAATTCCCATATTGATATAGCCTTTCAAAATATCCGCCAGCGAATTGATAAGAGGAAAACCAGGTACAAGCAATAAAACGCTGGAAGCCAATGCCACTTGCGGATCGTTTCCCCACTGATATTTCAAGCTTAAGCCCGAAATCAGAGATGAAACAAAAGAGGTCATCGCAAATACAATCAGCGCATTATAATGCAGTTTAGATAATACTTGACGCACGAACATTCCCACAGCAGAAGCAAAAAAAGTAATCACACAAATCACCCAATCGCCCCCTGAAAGATGAGCAAAAGAAGCACAAGAAAGTCCAATCATTCCTACCACTAGCATTGGTGGATATTTCAGCGGTTTTAATCGATTCAACTTTTGTTGTGTCATTTCTAAATCATACAGTTTATGCTCCACCGCAATCACAATCCGCTGCACATCGGTGACCATCTGCATATTAATGCCTTTATCGCTGTTTTTCCGCGTGGTCGTAATGCAGTGTTGTTCTGAAAGTGTTGTGAGCACAATCGCATTCGCTGTTAAAGCACACTCCACACTCTCCACACCTAATGCGACACCCAATCGCTGAGCCATTTGTACCACCACCGTACTCTCCGCCCCGTGTTGCAATAGCAATAGCGCCACTTGAATACACGCCCTTGTTACTGCCCGTTGATGTTCCTGTTCCATATTGAACCTCGCACAAAAATCAAACTGCCCAAATTATAATCCTAATGCCTCAATGTGATTAGAAAATAAATTTGAGTTATGATCTAGGTCAAAAGATAAGAAAATTGATGTAATCGCAAAAAATTCCCAAAAACAAACCGCTTGTAGCGTCTCTGCTACAAGCGGTTGATTTTTTATTAGAATTTGCAATAACTTTATTTAGCCGCCTGCAAAATGGTTTTTAGCTGCAACACACTCGGTGTTACTACAGGCAAAAATGCACCTTCTCGCCAACGGCGGATAAAATCTGAACCTGCGTTTTGCAAGTAGCCTCGACCTCCAGAAGCCTGTAATTCAAGCAATAAACTTGAGGCAACCACATCCACAATTTCGATACGCACATCAAATAAGGCCTTTGGATTGTCGATAAAGAAATTGGATTGATTTAATCCTTCCGCTAATCGGTGTTCTAAATTAGCTAATTTTTGAACCTGTTTATCATATTCTGGTTTTAGCACAGAACGATTATCCACGTAATCGAGTGATTTTTTCACTTCCGAAAGGCTACGTGCTGCCAAACCAAATGCCATTGCGCATTGCAATCCTAGGAAAGTTGGGCGCACTTGGGCTAAATATTCACCTGCGTTTTCTGCAATGATCCAATCAGAAACGAGCTCCACGTGATTTAACTCTATCGCCACCGTATTACTGCCTTGTAGTGCTACAAGCGATAATTCTTTCGTGCGGGTCACACCATTTGCGTTATACGGTAACACAATAATTACAGGTGGTTTGCTTCCATCTGCATATTCTGCAGCACAAATTGTGATAAATCCGTCCTCTTTCAGATTGGTAATCCACGGCAAGCGACCTTGTAAATAGCGTTTTCCGCTTTCTTCTACAATTGTTACTTGTAATTCTTCAATGCCTGAAAGGAATTTCACCGCATTTGATAAGCCCGTACCGCCCGATAATTCACCATTTAATAAATCACCCAACCAACGTTCACGCGGGAAGCTATTTTTACTGCTTAATAAATTTTGGATTAAGGTGCGATGCCCCCAAGAGATAAAACCTGCCGTTAAAGAGTAAGTCGAAATTTCACGCACCGCTTCCATCGCTTGTTGGAATGAACCACCTTTGCCTCCCAATACTTCAGGCACCCCAATTTTAAAAATACTCTCTTGTGCCACTCGCTTAAATAACTCATCGGCATATTGATTTGATTGATCAATCTCTGCTGCGTGTTGGTTTAACCATTCAATAAATTCAGTTGATAGATATTTAGCCATAAAATGCTCCTTTAATCGTTAAAAAATGAAGTTGGAGCGATATTAGACAAAAAGCAAACGATTGAGAAATAATAAAAACCTACTTATTATTCATTTTTGTTCTGAAAATCATTAGATTAAAAAGTTATAAAAATTAAATAATCGTATTTCCTTCATCGGTGCTTCTCTTTTATTTTAACAAATGATATGGCTCTTACTGTTAATAATATTGCTTTAGTCTGAGAAAATCGAATCAAGGAAATCGAAACCTAAATTTCCGAACTAGAAAAAGTGTTGGAAAATTCAGAGCATACGAAAAAAGCGGTTTTAGACAAATGGCTTTGATCTAAACAAAACGCTATCTTTAAAATAAAAGATAGCGTTTTTTCTATTTATGTAGTCTCAACTGCACTACTGCTAATGCCGTTAAGAAAACGACCGCTTGGATGAGCACAATGAAAGGTCCTGTTGCGGCATCAAAATGGAAGCTGAGGAAAATGCCCCAGAAAACGCTGTTTACTGAGGTTAAAATCGCGATGAGCATCATTCGTTCGAAGCGTTTGGTAAGAATATAGCCGGTAATTCCTGGTGTAATCAGCATTGCGACTACCAAAATTACGCCGACTACTTGCATGGCACTAATGATGACTAACGCCAATAATACCAGCAAGCTGTAATGCAAGAATGTAGTATTTAAACCCACCGTGCGGGCGTGCATTGTATCGAAGCAGTAAAGTAAGAAATCTCGACGTTTGAGCACAATCACAAGGAACACAAAGGCGGAAATAATTAAGCTTTGATAGAATTCGTGGGCGGTAATGCCGAGCAAGTCGCCAAATAAAATATGCATCAAATGCTGGTTGCTTTCTACTTTGGTAAACATAACCAAACCGATAGCAAACATCCCTGAGAACACTATGCCCATCACGGTATCTTCTTTAATTCGGCTATTTGTTTTTAAATAGCCTACGGCAATAGTACAGAAAACACCAGAGAAAAACGCACCAATTGCGAGTGGGATAGAGAGCATATAAGCAAGTACGATCCCTGGTAACACCGCATGGGAAATCGCATCGCCCATCAAAGACCAGCCTTTTAGCACTAAATAGCAAGATAACGTAGCACAGATAACCGCTACAACCAGCCCGATAATCAACGCCTGTTGCATAAAAGGAAACGCAAGCGGTTCAGCAAACCATTGATAAATCGCATTCATCATAGACTCCCCCCTTGACCTGCTTCACAAGCGGTGGCTTTTACGGATTGATTTGCAAATCGGCGTGGAATCAAGCCATATTTTGGCGAGAAGAAAAATGCGATTAAGAAAATCAAAGTTTGCAATGCGACAATACAACCACCTGTTGCCCCATCAATGTAGTAGCTGATATAAGCCCCAACAACGCTGGTAATACCGCCTAATAGTGTTGAGATAATCAATAATTTACCGAAGCGATCAGTTAAAAGATAGGCTGTCGCCCCTGGGGTAACCACCATTGAGATCACTAAAATCGCCCCGACGCTTTGCAGTGCAGTAACCACACAAGCACTGAGCAAACTAAAAAAGATGATTTTTAACTTAAGCGGTGAAATACCAACTGCTTTGGCTTGTACCTCGTCGAAGAAAACCAACAAGAGATCTTTCCAGTAAAAGAACAAAAGTACGATAGTAACACCCAGAATAATCAACACTTGGTTTACATCTTCATCTGCAATGCCCAGAATATTACCGAGAATGATCGACTGCACGTTTACCGAAGTTGGATGAATGGAAATAATAAATAAGCCCAAGGCAAAAAAGGTGGTAAAAATAAAGCCGATTACCGCATCTTCTTTGAGTTTAGTTATTGATTTCACAGCAAGAATCGCAAGCGTAGCAAAAAATCCAGAGAAAAAAGCACCCATCGCATAAGGTAGAGAAAAAGCATACGCCAGAGCAACACCTGGTACAACTGCGTGCGATAAGGCATCGCCAATCAATGACCAACCTTTGAGCATTAAATAGGAAGAAAGAAACGCACACACTGCCCCAATCACACCGCTTAGCGCAATGGCTTTAAACATATAGTCGTAACTAAAGGGTTCGAGTAATAATTCCAACATACTCTACTCCGCTTTTTGACTTTGATTAAAATGTGAAGTTTGGAATTGATAACGCAACACACCGCCAAAAACACGTTCTAAGTTTTCAGGTGTGAAAGTTTGTTCAATAGATCCTGTGGCAAGCACAGTGCGGTTAATCATTACCGCTTGGTCGCAAAAACTTGGCACAGTACTTAAATTATGAGTAGAAACTAAAATGAGATGCCCACTATCACGAAGCTGTTTAAGTAGCTCAATAATCGCATTTTCTGTTTTCACATCCACGCCTGTGAACGGCTCATCTAATAGAATAATTTTGCTCTCTTGAGCAAGAGAGCGAGCCAGAAAAACCCGCTTTTTCTGACCGCCCGAAAGTTCACCAATTTGGCGATCAGCAAGATGAGCTATACTCACTCGCTCCATCGCCTCTTGGACTTTTTGTTTATCTTTTGCAGAAGGAATACGCAAAAAGTTCATATAACCATAACGCCCCATCATTACCACGTCATACACAGAAACGGGGAATTGCCAGTCTACTTCTTCGCTTTGCGGAACGTATGCCACTAAATTTTGCTTAAGTGCTTGGCGAACGGGTAAACCACATAATTTAATGGAACCTTTCGGGTTAATTAACCCCATAATGCTCTTAAATAACGTTGATTTACCACTGCCATTCACACCTAATAAGGCACAAATGGTGCTTTTCTCAAGAGAAAAGGTGACATTGTGTAACGCTATGTGCCCGTTGTTATAACGCACGCTAGCATCTTTTACGATGAGTGAAGTCTGGAGAGTATTCATTTTGGTTATTTATTCCTTCTATTTACGGTCAAATCCATCTGCGACGGTACCAACAGTGACTTTTAATAAGTCAATATAAGTTGGAACAGGACCATCTTTGGTTGAAAGTGAGTCAACATAAAGCACGCCGCCGTATTTTGCTCCTGTTTCTTTCGCTACTTGTTTTGCAGGTTTGTCAGAAACAGTACTTTCACTAAATACAACAGGAATATGATGTTTACGAACACCGTCAATCACTTTACGAATTTGTTTTGGTGTGCCTTGTTCATCTGAGTTAATTGCCCAGAGATAAAGCTCTTTGAAGCCATAATCACGAGTTAAATAGCTAAATGCTCCTTCACTGGTTACTAACCAACGTTGACCTTCAGGCACTTTCGCTAAACGTTCGCGTAGCGGTTGGTCTAATGCCATAATTTTATTCGCATAGGCTTTCGCATTTGCATTATATTTTTCTGCATTTTCAGGATCATATTTCACCAACGCTTTGCGGATATTTTCGATATATACCAACGCATTTTTTGGTGACATCCAAGCGTGCGGATTTGGTTTATCTTTGTAAGGGCCTTCAAAGATAGACATCGGCTCAATACCTTCTGTCACCACCACGGCCGGTTTATCTTTAATATTGGTAAAGAAACGTTCAAACCACATTTCGAGGTTCATCCCGTTCCACAAAATCAAATCAGCAGATTGAGCTTTCACAATATCTTGCGGGGTTGGTTGATATTCGTGAATTTCCGCACCGGGTTTGGTGATTGACTCAACAACAGCAGAGTCCCCTGCTACGTTTTGTGCAATATCTTGAATAACAGTAAATGTAGTCACCACTTTAAGCGGTTTTGCATAAACTGAACCCATCGAAAGTGCCACAGCACTTAACACAGCCAATAATTTTTTCATTTTAATCTCCTTTAAAAAATATGGTTAATTGGCAAGAATATTCTAATCCGATTATATTTAAATGCAAATGGTTTTTATCTTGTAAATTTAATTTATTATGTGAAAAAAGCGTACTTCTTTTTAAGATTCCAAGAAATACGCTTTTACATATTATTTCAATTGATTGAAGGCTTGTCGAAGATCTGCTTTTAAATCATCAATATGCTCAAGTCCTACTGAGAAACGCAACAAGGTGTTCGTAATCCCGCGGGCGATACGCTCGTGTTCTGGAATATCCATATGCGTTTGGGTTGCAGGATAAGTAATGAAACTTTCCGTACCACCTAAACTTTCCGCAAAGGTGATCAGCTGAATCGCTTTTAAGAACTTCGGCACCCACTCTTCTTTTTGTAAGCGGAATGAAAGCATACCGCTCTTGCCTGAATAGAGCACGCTGTCAATTTCTGGCTGCTCTGCTAAGAATTTCGCCAATTCAGTCGCGTTAGATTGGTGGCGTTCCATACGCAACGCCAACGTTTTCAAACCACGCACCGCAAGGTAAGAATCGAATGGCGAAAGCACCGCACCTGCCCCGTTTTGGATATAATATAAACGCTCGCTTAAGTTTTGACCTACTTCGTTTTTCGTCGCGTCAGAATCTTTAGCAACGATTAAACCTGCCAATACATCGTTATGACCTGAAAGGTATTTGGTCGCACTGTGAATGACAATATCTGCCCCATGTTCAATCGGACGGAACAATACTGGTGTTAAGAAAGTGTTATCCACAATTAAAATCAAATTGTGCTTTTTCGCAACGGCTGAAATCGCCCCCACATCACACTCTTCCATCAACGGGTTTGATGGTGTTTCAATAAAAATCGCCTTAGTATTTGGTGTAATCGCCGCCTCAATCGCCGCCACATCTGCGGTATTCACATACACAGGTTTCACTGTGTGATTGTTTTTATAGCAGAAATCTAACAAGCGGTAAGTGCCACCGTAAACATCGCTTGAAATAATCCACTCATCTGGTGATTTAAATAGCGACATAATTAGCTGAATCGCTGCCATACCTGAAGCAGTAGCAAAACCTGCATCACCGCCTTCTAAATCAGCAATACCCTGCTCTAACACGGCACGAGTTGGGTTTTTGGTTCGAGTGTAGTCAAAGCCTGTCGATTCACCCAAGCCATCACGCCCATAAGCGGTTGATAAAATAATGGGAGTTGCCACTGCACCTGTACTAGGATCGGTACGGTTACCTAGTTGTACTAATGTGGTTTCGATGTTATTGAATTTGGTCATTTTATATTTCCTATATAGCTCTCCCTCTTTAGAAAAAGAGGAGTTGTGGGAGATTTGATGCGATGTGAATTAGATCAGAGGAAAATTTAATATCGTAAAAATCTCCCCTAATCCCTCTTTACAAAAGAGGGAGACTTTCTTTAACGCATCAACATCATTGCGTTTACAATAAATTCTTACAAATTATTTAGATCTAACACATCTGTCATATCAAATAAGCCTGTTTGTTTGCTTTCAAGCCATTTTGCAGCACGCACAGCACCGTTGGCGAAAGTCATACGGCTGGAGGCTTTGTGGGCAATTTCCACACGTTCACCTTCATCAGCAAACCAGACAGAATGCTCACCCACCACATCACCCGCGCGAATGGTCGCAAAGCCGATTTCATCTCGTTTACGTTCGCCTGTAATGCCGTTGCGTTCAAATACGCCGTGAGTTTTTAAATCACGTCCTAACGTTCTCGCGATATGTTCGCCCATAGATAACGCCGTGCCAGATGGTGCATCAACTTTATGGCGGTGATGTGCTTCAATCACTTCAATATCGCAATAATCGCCCATCACTTTTGCTGCTTTTTCAAGCAACTTAAAGACTAAATTCACACCGACGCTGTAGTTAGAAGCAAATACGATGCTGATTTTTTCTGCAGCGGCTTGAATCGCTTGTTTGCCTGTATCGTCAAAACCTGTCGTGCCGATCACCATTTTCTTATGATTCGCCACACAAAAGGCGATATGTTCTAACGTGCCTTCTGGGCGAGTAAAATCGATCAATACATCAAAGTTTGGATTTTCGGCTAAAGTTGCTTTAATCGCCACGCCTAAATTGCCTAAGCCAACCAATTCGCCAGCATCTGCACCAATTAAAGATGATCCTGCACGTTCAAATGCTGCCGTTAATTCCACGCCGTCAAATTGATGAACAGCTTGAATTAAGTTACGCCCCATTCGACCGCCAGCACCCACTATTCCGATTTTTAATGTCATATTTGCTTCCTCTATCCTATTATAAAAAACTATAAGCGGCTTGATTTTACTCTAAATTTACAATTTTTTAAAAGTAAAAGATGGCGCAGAATATATAGCCATAAAAAATAGCTTTAATAGAGATCTATTAAAGCTATCCAATTAAGTAAAAATTATTTTACCAACTTCAAATGCGTTGGTTTTTTCTTCACAATTTTTTTCGGTTTAATTTCTTCCGATTTTTCAGCGGTGCGAGCAAGATAGCTTTCCTCGCTGTAATATTCTTCCTCTTGGAACATTATGCCGTCGCCTGTTTCTTGAGCATAAAGTGCTTCGGCTGCACCAAATGGAACGTACAAATCGCGAATCATTCCTTGAAATCTCGCACTAAATGAAATGCCTTCATCATCTACCACATAATTACCAATGGAACGAGGCGAAATGTTTAAGATGATTTTTCCATCGCGGATAAACTCAATCGGTACATCCACATCAGGATAATCGCAATTTACCAACAAATAAGGGGTACTGTTGTTATCGCAAATCCAGCTGTAATAAGCGTAATAAATATAAGGGCGTAATGGTTTCATTAATCTTTATCGTCCATTAAATGTTTAGGTGCTGCACCGCCAACAGATTGCATAAAACTATCGCGCTTAAATACACGGTTCATATAGTTTTTCACTGGTTTTGCTGCAGAGCCAGTAAATTCTACGCCTAAGTTAATCATTCGCCATAATAATGGTGCAATGTAACAATCTGCTAAGCCAAACTCTTCACTCATAAAATAAGGCATCGCATCAAAAACAGGGGCTAACGCTAAAATTTCTTCACGAAGTTGAGCTAACGCTTTTTTACCTTGAGCAGAAACGGGATCTTTATTTACGATATCAATTAAAGAGTACCAATCTTGTTCAATACGGAACATGGTTAAACGGCATTTTGCACGTAAAACGGGATAAACAGGTAAAAGTGGCGGATGAGGAAAACGCTCATCAAGATATTCCATAATGATGCGAGAATTGAATAATACTAAATCGCGATCAATCAATGTCGGCACACTACCGTATGGGTTTACTTCCACTAAATCTTCTGAAATAGCATCTGGAGTAATATTTTCAATTTCATAAGGCACGCCTTTTTCCGCTAACACAATGCGAACTTGGTGGCTATAAATATCACTTTTTTCTGAAAATAAGGTGGTTACCGAACGTTTATTTGCACTACTCGTCATTTATCTTTCTCCAATAATTCAAGCTCATTAAATCTGCTAAAAATAGTAATGTATTGTAGCATAACAGCTTGATAAAATCACAGGTTTTATTTTTTGTACTTTTGGGTAAAAGAACGATAGAATCTTACCGCTTCAAAAAACAAAGCAACCGTTTGCCTTTTGTGGTATCCTACGCAAAATTTTAATTCAATAGAGAAAATATATGACTAATAAAGCTGAAATTGCCATCGTTATGGGCTCTAAAAGTGATTGGGCAACAATGAGTGAAGCAACCCAAATATTAGACCAATTTTCGTTACCTTATCACGTTGAAGTGGTTTCCGCACATCGTACGCCAGATAAACTTTTCACTTTTGCTGAAAACGCCGAAAAAAATGGCTATAAAGTGATTATTGCTGGTGCTGGCGGAGCGGCGCATCTGCCTGGAATGATTGCAGCGAAAACCATTGTACCTGTACTTGGCGTACCTGTGAAAAGCTCTATGCTTAGCGGTGTCGATAGCCTATACTCTATCGTCCAAATGCCAAAAGGCATTCCTGTTGGCACGCTAGCGATTGGCCCTGCGGGTGCCGCAAATGCAGGTTTATTAGCGGCTCAAATTTTAGCAGCATTTAATCCTGAACTTGCTCAAAAACTCCACGCTTTCCGCCAAGAACAAACGGAACAAGTATTAAATACCCCTGATCCGCGAGTTGCATAATGGCGAAAAAGTTACTAATTTTACACACAGGCGGTACGATTTCCATGAAAGAAGGTGAAAACGGCAAAGTTTCGCCTTCAGCTCGTAATCCATTATTGGATGCATTAGAACGTCTTAACCATCCTGCAGAATTACATCAAGAGTCTGTATTTAATGTACCTTCTCCGCATATCACGCTCGATCACTGGCTTGTATTAAAAGATCGCATTGAGCAAGCGGTGAATGAAGAACATTTCGATGGCATTGTGATTACTCACGGCACGGATACGCTTGAAGAAACTGCTTATTTCCTCGATTTGGCTCTCAATATCAATGTGCCAATCGCCATTACTGGAGCAATGCGTTCAAGCAATGAACTTGGTTCAGACGGGTTAATTAACTTGCAAAGTGCTATTTTGGTGGCATTAAGCGAAGATTCGAAAGGCAAGGGCGTATTGGTGGTAATGAATGACGAAGTGCATCACGCGAAATTTGTGACCAAAACACACACGACTAATGTGGCAACATTCCAAACGCCAACCTTTGGACCTTGCGGATTGATTACCAAAAACAATGTAATCTATTTCCAAAAATTGACCGCTTACGAGTGCTTCCCTGTACGGGAGATCACAAAAAACAACATTCAACTCGTAAAGGCTTATGCTGGAATGGATAGCTTCTTGCTTGAGCAACTGGCTCATCACGGTTGCGATGGCGTGGTAATTGAAGCTTTAGGCGCAGGCAATCTCCCGCCAACTTCACTCAAAGGCTTGCACGCACTGATTGAAGCGAATATTCCTGTGGTGCTCGTATCACGTGCGTTCCACGGTGTAACACAAGATGTGTATGACTATCTTGGCGGAGGTAAAAAACTCAAGCAACAAGGCGTAATTTTTACCACAGGTTTAAGTGGTCAAAAAGCTCGCATTAAATTGTTAGTTTTACTTAACCAGCAACGAGAAAAACCACTCTCTCACTATTTTTAACTCAGATTTAGGTTCACGATTATGAAAACAACAACTATGCAAATTCAAAGTGCGATCTACCCTCCTATTTATGTGCTTGGAAACGGGCAATTAGGCAGGATGTTGCGTTATGCTGGTGCTCCGCTGGATATTGATGTAATTCCGCTCGCCTTTGATGCACCTGTCTTTGAACTGGCAGAGCACGGCATTATTACCGCAGAAATTGAACGTTGGGCAAATACGCCACTCACGCAATTGCTCGGCAATCACAAAAACTTCGTGAACCTAAATGTGTTTGGACGACTAGCCGATCGCTTCACGCAAAAATCATTACTTGATCAACTTCATCTTTCTACTTCACCTTGGCAATTGCTAGAAAGCCTAGAACAATGGGAGCAAGTTTTCCAAAACATTGGCGAAAAAGTCGTGGTAAAACGCCGTACAGGTGGCTATGACGGTCGTGGGCAATGGATTGTCACCAAAGAGAATATTGAGCAAATCACCCCAGAGTTGTTTGGCGAAGTGATTGTCGAGAAGTTTATTCCATTCGATGGTGAAATCTCAATTGTAGGGGCTAGATTTAGAGATGGCTCAACTCGCTTCTACCCTGTTACTCATAACCTACAACAAAATGGCATTTTGCGTTACAGCGTGTCAGATGTCACGCTACCAAAACAAGCGATTTTCCAACAACAAGCCGAACAAATGCTCAGTAGCATTATGCAAGAACTAGAATATGTCGGCGTAATGGCAATGGAATGTTTTGTGGTAGGCGATAAGCTACTGATTAACGAACTTGCCCCACGCGTTCATAATAGTGGACATTGGACACAATTAGGCTGTTCAATCAGTCAATTCGAATTGCATTTACGAGCATTATTAAATCTTCCAACGCCAGAACTCAAAACTGCCGCACCAAGCGTGATGGTTAATCTTATTGGCATTGAACATAATAACCAATGGCTAGATTTACCGTTCTCACAATTGCATTGGTATGGAAAAGAAGTCCGATCGGGTCGCAAAGTGGGGCATATTAACCTTACCCATCCAGATAAAACAGAGTTGATTAAATTACTCGAACAACTTCGCCCAAATCTGACAGAAGATTTTCATTCTGGGTTGGATTGGGTGATTGGGAAACTTAAATAATCTAAATAAGGGCGGTTTATTATTCTTTCTAAATTTTACCGCCCTTATTTTTATAATATTTTTATCTTTCTAAATAAAGCACAAAATCCGCTACCGTATGGAACGAACCAAAGACCAAAATAATATCTTTCCCTTCAGCTTGTTCAAATAACATTGGAGCAATTGCATCCACGTTCTCATATACACAAGCGGTCGCATTTGGCAAACAATTTACCAATTTATCATAAACAGCTTGACCGCTCTGCCCTCGCCAGCAATCTAAGCCCACGCAATGCCACTCATCAATAATTCCTGCTAATGGCTGAACAATGCCCGAGAGCTCTTTGTCTTCCAAACAGCTGAAAATCGCAAAGATTTTTGCTTTTTTGACCGCTTGCAAGCGTTCGGCAAGATAGCGAGCAGCGTGAGGATTATGCCCCACATCAATAATCACTTGTGCTTTTGGTTTCTGTCCCGAAAAGTGAGCAAAATCTGCAGCTTGTAATTGTTGGAAACGCCCTGTCATTTGAGCTTCTTGCAAGGTTTCACGAATAACTTGTTCACTCACATTAAATGGCGTTTTCAATAAAGTGGCGATTGCTGTACCCGCATTCGGAATAGGGATTAACGGCATCGGCAGCGTATTAAATTGTTGCGTTTGCGATTGCCAATAAAACGCTCCATCTTTCACTTCATATTGCCAATCGACATTGCGTTGGAATTTTTGAGAATTTAGTTCTTGTGCAATCGCTAAGATTGATTGCGGGCAATCAGGCTCCCCAATAATCACAGGAATATTCTCACGGAAAATACCCGCTTTTTCTCGCCCAATATCCTCGCGGTTATCGCCTAAAAAGGCAACGTGATCGATATCAATGGAAGTAATGACAGCAAGATTTGGATCAACAATGTTTGTTGCATCTAATCGACCGCCTAAGCCCACTTCTAAAATCACCACATCTAAATTGGCTTCTTTAAATAGCTTCAACGCTGAGAGTGTGCTAAATTCAAAATAGGTCAAAGAAGCGGTCTTTTTCTGATCAATTTCTGCAAAGCTATCAATATGAGCTTGGTCGTCTAACAATCGCCCATTCATTCTCACGCGTTCGTTGTAACGGATAAGATGCGGAGAGGAATATACGCCTACTTTCAAGCCAAGTTTCATCAAAGCGACTTCCAAGAAACGGCAAGTCGAGCCTTTACCGTTCGTACCTGCCACAGTAATCACATAAGGGGCTGGATTAAGTAAGTCTAAATTTGAAGCGACCGATTTAATACGCTCCAAGCCCATATCAATCGCTTTAAAGTGTCCGTGTTCTAAATAATCTAACCAAGTTTGTAGATTATCTGCACGGCTTAGTGTTTTTGAATTCATTTTATTTCTTCCATAAAGAAAAATCCCTGTAAAAACAGGGATTTTATGTAAAACTGAATTATGCTTCTTCTACAATCAATTCCGCTGTTTTAAACGGTGTCGGTTGATGAGTCAGTTTTGCGCAAATTCGAGCAAGCGTATCACGCATCTCTTTACGGTGTACGATCATATCAATCGCTCCGTGCTCAAGTAAAAATTCTGCACGTTGGAAGCCTTCAGGCAATTTTTCGCGCACAGTTTGTTCAATTACGCGCGGGCCTGCAAAGCCAATTAACGCTTTTGGCTCAGCAATATTTAAATCGCCCAACATCGCTAAACTTGCAGAAACCCCCCCCAAAGTTGGGTCGGTTAATACAGAAATAAACGGCACCCCCTGCTCTTTCATTTTAGCTAAAATCGCACTGGTTTTTGCCATTTGCATTAACGAGAACAACGCCTCTTGCATACGAGCACCTCCCGATGCAGAGAAACAGATAAATGGAATACGCTCTGCCAATGCTTTCTCTGCCGCACGAACAAATTTTGCCCCCACCACAGAGCCCATTGAGCCCCCCATAAACTCAAAATTGAAAGAAGCCGTTACCACAGGCATTCCGTGTAATGTGCCTGCTAATACGATAAACGAATCTTTTTCACCTGTTTCTTTTTGTGCCGCGGATAAACGATCTTTATATTTTTTCAGATCTTTAAACTTCAATACATCTTGCGGTTCAAGCTCTGCTACCATTTCTTGTGCAGAACCTTCGTCTAATAAATTCAATAAACGCGTACGAGCGTTAATACGCATATGATGATCGCATTTTGGGCAAACTTGCATATTGCGTTTTAATTCTTCGCTATACAGCACCTGATCACAGCTTGTACATTTTGTCCAAACGCCTTCTGGCACTTTTGACTTCCCAGCATTTGAAGAAGCGTCACGCCCCAAAATTCTATCTAACCAGCTCATTTTTAAACCTTCTATTGTTATGTTTAAAATAAAAAATCGGCTTATTAAAGCATAAATCAACCCTTTTTGAAAGAGCGAGACTTTATTTCCAGTGATGAAAGATTACCCATCCGACCAATTTTGTTTTATACTTTTACTATTGCAAAACTTTTTTAATTTATAACCGCTTATAAACTATGAATAATCAATCAACAGCCACTCATCCAACAATAAGCCAGTTTTTAGATATCGTTGCTCAACTTCGTAATCCTGATGGTGGCTGCCCTTGGGATCTCGCTCAAAATTTCGACACCATGCTTCCGCATTTATTAGAAGAAACCTATGAGGTGGCAGAAGCAATTCATACGCAAGATCGCACTGCTTTACGTGAAGAATTAGGTGATTTGCTCCTTCAAGTTGTTTTTCTCAGTCAACTTGCTAAAGAAGAAGGCACTTTTGATTTTAATGATGTGCTGACTGATATTCATAACAAGCTAATTTATCGCCATCCGCACGTTTTTGGTAATAAAAAAGCGGCGAACAGCGAAGAAGCATTGAAAACCTGGGAAGAACAAAAAGCAAATGATGAAAAACATCAAGCTCACGATTCGATTTTAGATGACCTGCCTTTCGCCTTGCCAGCGCTTACACGAGCATATAAATTGCAGAAACGTTGTGCCAAAGTGGGTTTTGACTGGAATAATCCACAATCAGTTTTTAATAAAGTTGAAGAAGAGTTACAAGAAGTTTGGAATGAGATGGTGCAATCGCCAGTTCAAACCGAAAAATTAGAAGAAGAACTTGGCGATTTATTATTCGTTAGCACTAACCTTTGCCGCCATTATAATATTGATGCCGAGAGCTGTTTACGCAAAGCCAATGCTAAATTTGAACGCCGTTTTCGTGGCGTAGAACAATTAGTTAAGGCAGAACAAAAAGCAATGACCAATTATTCATTAAATGAATTAGATGCTTTTTGGAACGAGATAAAATCTCGCGAATAATTTGACAATTTAGGCAAAAGTTGTAAATTACATGCCAAATTAAATGGATAAACAATAAAAACAGATAAAGGTAATGTTATGCCAGAAATTTTGCTCGTCGATGATGACTTAGAACTGACGGAACTCTTAGCCGAACTCCTTTCACTTGAAGGATTCAATGTGACTGTTGTCCATAATGGCAAGGAAGCCCTTTCTCTTTTAGAAACACGTTCATTTGATTTGATGTTATTAGACATAATGATGCCTATGTTAAATGGAACTGAAACCCTTAAACAGTTACGTAAAATCTCTGATATGCCCGTACTAATGTTGAGTGCTCGTGATAATGATATTGACCGCGTGCTCAGTTTAGAATTAGGTGCAGACGATTACCTTCCCAAGCCATTTAATGATCGTGAATTAGTAGCTCGTATTAGGGCTATTTTGCGTCGGACAGCGCAATCTACTTCATCAGCAACTCAGACTGTCGAAACACCAGTTCAGCTTAATGTTGGTACAGACGAAACTGATGGCAAGAAACTCTCCTTCGGAGGGATTGATTTAAATACTGGCCGTCAACAAGCCTCTTACGAAGGTAGAGATTTAGAGCTTACAGGCACTGAGTTTGCACTATTACAAATTTTTGTGCGTAATCCTGGTCAAATTCTTTCACGTGAGATATTAAGCCTTGAAATTTTAGGTAAACAATTAACGGCTTATGATCGTGCTATTGATATGCACGTTTCAAATTTGCGTAAAAAATTACCTGAACGTAATGACAACTTACCTTGGTTTAAAACTTTACGTGGCCGTGGTTACTTACTAGTAACCGAATAATCTACCCTCCCCTCGCTCAATGCGAGGGTTCTATTTTCTGATTGAATGCAATGTTTATACCTAAAAAAATCACATCATTTCTTTCGCTAGCTAAAAGCTATCTTTTCTTCCAGCTCTTCTTCTACTTTAGTACGGTATTTATCTTAATTCTTGTGGCAACTTTCCTCTTTTCAAATTTAGATGACCGAAGAATTGTGCCACTTAAAAATCACGATATCGAATATCTCAATAAAGAAATTAAGAAATTAGAAAACCGTTATAACTTTGATGAAATATTTAATAAAGATCTCACTGTCCATACACCTAGTGGGCTAAATCTGGTTTTAGTAGATAAGCACACTAATATTGTAAGTGGTATGGAAAAATCCAATATTCATCCATTACTTTCCTTTTTATATCAAACCGAAGATGAAAGTAAACCAATGGCCCGTAGCTTTGATGATCTGAGAATTAACGGACCATTTTTTTTAAAAACACAAACAAGAGAATATAAAGGCTACTTTACTTATCCTGTGCAAGCACAAAAAGAGTGGCTAAATCAACTTTACGATAACCCCATTAAAATTATATTGATTCTGTTATCATTAGTTTTACCCACTATTTTTCTTCTTTCTTGGAAAATTACCCGTCCATTAAAAGCATTACGAGCTACCGCCAATGCTGTTGCGCACGGTTCAATGGTTGTAAATCCTAAAATTGAAACTCAAGGCATTAAAGAATTTAGATCTGTAGGGCGAAGTTTGAATTATATGATTTACTCTTTGCAAGATTCTCATAACAATCAACAACGCTTGCTGTCCGATATTTCCCACGAGCTCAAAACCCCGCTTGCGCGCTTACAGCTTGCAACTGCTATTTTAAAAAAGAAAAATGGGGAAACCAAAGAAACAGAGCGTATTGAGAATGAAATTCAAAAAATGAATAACATGGTATTAGATTTACTGTCGCTGTCTCGTTTACAACTTGATCAACACACTTCTCGTTCTGTTTTTCCTGTTGAAGCCATTTGGAGAGAAGTTTTAACCGATGCTAAATTCGAAGCGGAACAACACGGGCTAACCCTAATGGTTGAAAATAATCTTAATACCAAAGAGCATTACCAATTAAATGGAAATACTGGCTTATTATCAAGTGCACTAGAAAATATTATTCGTAATGCACAAAAATATGCAAAAAGTATCATAAAAGTCCAAATATCCATTACTCAAGAGCAAGAGCAGGATCTTCTATTTATTGTAGTAGATGATGATGGCGAAGGCGTACCAGATCACGAATTAGAACATATTTTCCGACCGTTCTATCGTGTTGATGAAGCACGAGCAAGACAAACAGGGGGAACGGGATTAGGCTTAACAATCGTGGCCAATGCTGTTCAACAACACCAAGGTAAAGTCAAGGCAATAAAAAGTGAATTAGGTGGTTTACGTGTCGAAATTCACCTACCACTCTGGATGGAATAAGCTGAACTTATTGCTTTTTTGTTAGTCGAATAAGCAAGCTTTTCTCTCTTTTTGACCGCTTGTGGCAACTCACAAGCGGTTAATTTTTCCTAAATTTTTACAAATACTTATGAACGTAATAGAAATTGAACAGCTTAATAAATACTTTGGCGAAGGCGAAAACCGTGCCCACATCTTAAAAGATATCAATGTCAACATTCAGCAAGGCGATTTTGTGGCGATTATCGGGGCTTCTGGTTCGGGTAAATCAACACTAATGAATATTATCGGCTGCCTTGATACAGCAAGTTCTGGCATTTGCCGTATTACGGGCAAAGAAACCCAGCAGATGACCGCAGATGAACTTTCAGATCTCCGCCAACGTAAATTTGGCTTTATCTTCCAACGCTACAATCTTTTAAGTGCGTTAAATGCAAATGAAAACGTTGCTCTGCCAGCGATTTATGCAGGAATGGAGAGCTCTGCTCGTAAAGCACGAGCCAACCAGCTGTTAGACAAACTTGGGCTTGCAGATAAAACTGAAAATCGACCGAACCAACTTTCAGGCGGGCAACAACAGCGGGTTAGTATTGCACGAGCGTTGATGAATGGTGGAGAAATTATTCTTGCCGATGAACCTACGGGGGCGCTGGACTCACATAGCGGTCAAACTGTGTTAGACATTTTGCAAGATCTGCATAAAGAGGGGCATACCATCATTATGGTGACCCACGATCCGAAAATTGCCGCGACCGCAAGCCGTGTGATTGAAATCAAAGATGGACAAATCATTCGTGATAAACGCCAACAACTTCATGCCGTAGAGCCACAACGAATGCTACCATTGCATAAAAAACCTCGCTTTTTGGATCAACTTGCCGAATCATTCAAAATGGCAATTAGTGCTATTTTTGCCCATAAATTACGAGCCTTATTAACGATGTTGGGAATTGTGATTGGCATTACTTCTGTGATTTCCGTTGTAGCATTAGGACGAGGATCACAAGAGCAGATTTTATCCAATATCAACAATCTCGGCACCAATACAATGACCATAATGAACGGTACGGGCTTTGGTGACCGACGGGCTAATCTGACCAAAAACCTTACGATTAGCGATGCGGTGATGCTAGGTAAACAGAATTTCGTGAATAATACAACTCCTTCTAGTTCACTTAACACAACATTGATTTATGGCAATACGAATGTAACAGGCTCAGTAAATGGCGTAGGCGAACAATATGCCGCCGTGCGAGGCATTAAAATGCGCTCAGGGCGTTTTTTCAGTGAAGAAGAAGTGAACGAAGCAGCTCAAGTAGTAGTAATTGATGCCAACACCCAGAAAGATCTTGGCTTCACTTCCCCTGTTGAAGGCAAAATTATTTTGGTGGGTAAAAAGCCGCTTCGCATTATCGGCTTGGCAGAAGAGTCTAACAATATGAACCAAACCAGTCTGAAGCTCTGGACACCTTACACAACGCTAATGCAACGTATTTCTGGCGAGAAGTCTATTGATTCGCTTACCGTCAAAATTAAAGATAATGTGGAAAGCCAGACGGCTGAGAAAAGCATTACTGAGTTGCTGACAGCCAAACACGGCAAGAAAGATTTCTTTATTATGAACTCGGATACCATCAAGCAAACCATTACCAGCACCACCAACACAATGACGTTACTGATTTCTTCGATTGCATTGATTTCACTTGTTGTGGGAGGCATTGGCGTGATGAATATAATGTTAGTTTCAGTAACCGAACGCACGAAAGAGATTGGCGTGCGAATGGCGATTGGTGCGAAACAGAGCAATATTTTGCAACAATTCTTAATTGAAGCAATTTTGATCTGCCTACTTGGTGGCGTGATTGGCATTCTTTTTGCCATTGCAATTATCACTACATTTAACACTCTTGGCAGCGATTTCAAAATGGTACTCTCGCCTGAATCCGTAGTGCTTGCGGTGTTCTGCTCCACCTTAATTGGTGTGATATTCGGTTATATGCCCGCCCAAAATGCCTCGAAGTTAAATCCAATTACAGCTCTAGCTCAAGAATAACCTGTAAAAAAGCGGTCAAATTTGACCGCTTGTTTGCAAATGAAAAGAGAACTAATCATCCATACGCGAAACATCGTGCAAGGATTCTACACGGCGTATAGTATGAGAGCGACCGCGAATTAACAATGTTTCGGTAAACAGCATACTCCCTTTGCGGTGAACGCCTTTGAGTAAATCCCCTGTGGTAATGCCCGTGGCGGCAAATAGCACATTATCATCTTTTACTATCTCTTCCATTTTTAGCACTTGATTGACAGGCACTTGCATTTCCGCACAACGTGCAATCTCTTTTTCAGCAGCAAGCATATTCTCTGGCGTGTTACCTTTCACTTGATTACGAGGAATGAGTCTGCCTTGAATATCGCCCCCCAACGCTTGAACCGCCGCCCCTGTTACCACACCTTCTGGTGCGCCACCAATGCCGTAAACTAGATCAATTTCACTATCAGGCAAGCAGCATTGCACTGATGCAGCCACATCACCATCAGGAATAGCAATCACACGCACACCCAACTCTTGCACTTTTTTGATGATTTCATCGTGGCGAGGTTTAGCTAAAATAGCGACTGTCATTTGTGAAAGCAATTTGCCTTTTTTCGACGCTACACGGCGAATATTTTGTTCAAGCGGTAGATTTAGGTCAATCATTCCCTTCGCTTCGCTGTCTACCACTAATTTTTCCATATACATATCAGGTGCACGTAAGAAAGTGTTTTTTCCGCCTGCAGCAAGAACCGCAATCGCCCCTGCCTGCCCCATTGCTGTCATTCGAGTACCATCAATTGGATCGACTGCAATAGCGACCTCTTCATCTTGTGGTTCAGAACGCCCTACTTTTTCGCCAATATAGAGCATCGGAGCCTCATCAATTTCGCCTTCGCCAATGACTATCTCACCGCGAATTTCCATTTTGTTTAACAACGCACGCATTGCTTTTACTGCCGCATCATCCGCCGCATTTTTATTACCACGCCCAATCCAGTTAAATGCAGCCAATGCTGCCGCTTCAGTCACACGAGAGAATTCAAAAGCAGTAGAACGTTTCATTTTAATTTTCCTCAAGTTAAACGCTAAAATCGACCGCTATTCTACCAATTCGCAAACGATTTCGTTATAAAAATTTAGGAAATTTTACTCAAACAAACAAATTTCCAAAAAGTCGCGAACTTTTCAATGAAATCAACATCTTAATGATGTATACTATTTAAAAATTATCCATTTAATTTCAGAGGTGAATCTTATGTCATTAACAATTCTTGATGAATTAGAAGCAAAAATTAAACAGGCTGTTGAAACTATCCAATTACTTCAATTAGAAATTGAAGAATTAAAAGAGAAAAATGAAACAGCGAAGAAAGAAAATGAAGCGTTACAACAAGAACACGAGCAATTAAAAGCTGAACAACAAAGTTTCCAAGACCGCTTACGTTCTCTTTTAGGTCAAATCGACAACGTTTAATCTTCAATCTCAACGGCTAATATTCAATTAGCCGTTTCTTTTTCGTGCTACATTTCCAATTCTTATGGCAAAACTTTATTTCTATTACTCTTCAATGAATGCGGGAAAATCCACCACGCTACTCCAATCTTCATATAACTACCAAGAACGCGGAATGAATACGTTAGTTTATACCGCAGCGATTGATGATCGTTATGGCGTTGGCAAAGTCACTTCTCGCATCGGCATTTCGCAAGATGCCAATTTATTTAACCAAGACACACCGCTTTTTGATGAAATCAAACAAGCCCATCAAACAAAAACGTTACATTGTATCTTAATTGACGAAGCTCAGTTTCTCACTAAAGCACAAGTTTATCAACTGACTGATATAGTCGATAAATTAAATATCCCCGTACTTTGTTATGGTTTACGCACGGATTTCCAAGCCGAACTTTTTGAAGGCAGCCATTATCTACTTGCTTGGGCAGACGAATTAGAAGAGCTAAAAACCATCTGCGATTGCGGTCGAAAAGCACATTTTGTAATTAGAATGAATGAGAAAGGAGATGCAGTAAAAGATGGCGATCAAATCCAAATCGGTGGCAACGATACGTATTTATCGGTTTGTCGTAAGCATTATAAAAAGAGATTAGGTTTGCTATAGTCTAGAAGAAATGCGTGAGTATCTAATATTCACGCATTCAATAATAAACTAACTTTGCAATCTATGCATTTTTCTTTGCTTTTAGAAAATCCATCACTTTCCCTAAATCTCGTGTCCGTTTTGAAGACGGTAAACTCTTGAGGAAGGTTGCACCATAGTTGCGCATTACCAAGCGGTTATCGCAGATGATCACTACCCCGCGGTCGGTGACATCGCGAATCAATCGCCCTACCCCTTGCTTTAAGGTAATAACCGCTTCGGGAATTTGAATATCGTTAAACGGATCGCCACCTTGTAAACGGCAATCTTCCATTCTTGCTTTAAAAAGCGGTTCGTCAGGCGAAGTAAACGGCAGTTTGTCGATGATTACCAGCGATAAATCATCACCTCGCACATCAATACCTTCCCAGAAACTTTGAGTAGCCACTAGCACAGAATGCTCTTCCTTCACGAATTTTTCGAGTAGTTTTGCTTTGCTGGTTTCGCCTTGCAGTAATACATTCAGGTTGGTATGCTCACGCAAATAATCGGCAAACCCTCGCATCATATAATAAGAGGTGCAAAGTAAAAAACAACGCCCTTTGTTGGCTTCAATCACAGGCTTAAGCATTTCACCAAGCGTTGTCAGCGTATGCGATTTATTGCTATCAGGTAGATAACGAGGCACGCAAAGCAGTGATTGTTGTTCATAATCAAACGGGCTTTGCAACACCAGTTGTTCTGCATTTGTAATGCCTAAACGATAGCAAAAATGGTCGAAACTTCCACCAACTTCAAGCGTTGCAGAAGTAAAAACCCAGCCTGATTGTAATGTTTTCATCTGTTCGCTGAATTTATCCGCCACCGTTAATGGAGTAATATGTAAACCAAATGAACGCCCATTAGCTTCATACCAGTAACAATAGCCTGTTACTGTGGTATCGCCAAATTTTTTCAGAAGTACTTTCACTTCCGCTAATCGCTCAAAAATTTTATCCAACGTTTCTGAACGCCCAAGCGATTTTTTGATCACTTCAATCAAAAAGTCGATGTTTTCGCTGATTTTGGTTAAACCATTTACTACTTTTTGATCAGCAAATAACTCGCGTAAATTACCTCGAACTTGACCATCTGTTCCCATTAAGAGACGGAAATCTTGCACGGTTTTTTGTAAATGATCCGCTGCTTTACCAAGCTGGGCTAAATCTTTTAACTCCGAGCGGTAAACAATGTTGCAATCTTTGCAAAGGTCGAAAAGCAAACGAGAGGTGAGCGATTGTCCAAAATATTGGCTGGCGATATCGGGCAGCTGATGAGCTTCGTCAAAAATCACTAACTCAGCTTCAGGAATCAGCTCACCGAAGCCTGTTTCTTTCACTGCCATATCCGCACAAAAAAGATGATGATTGACAACTACAATATCCGCATCCATCGCTTTTTTGCGTGCTTGTACCACATGGCAATCTTTATAATTCGGGCAGTCTGAACCTAAACAGCTTTCTGTTGTGCTGACCAATTGCGGTAAAATCGGGCTATCTTCGGCAATCGTCGTGCATTCGCTTAAATCGCCCGTTTTAGTGGATTGATGCCATTTTCGAACTTTTGAAAGATCATTAAGCACCGAACGATCGCCTGCCACACCCATCGCAATCAGCTGATCTAAACGTTCTAAACAGAGGTAATTCGCACGCCCTTTCAGTAAGGCGACCTTGCCTTTATATTTCAAGGCTTTTTGAATGGTAGGCAAATCGCGATTAAACAGCTGATCTTGTAAGTTTTTTGAGCCTGTGGAAACAATTGTTTTCTTGCCCGAAAGCAAGGCAGGCACTAAATAGGCAAAAGTTTTCCCCGTACCTGTCCCAGCCTCTACTACTACAGGGCTTGCAAATTTTACTGCTCTTCCGACCGCTTGTGCCATTTCAAGCTGGGCAGCTCGTGGGCGAAAGCCTTGAATATTGGTACTTAACCAACCATCTTTACTGAAAGCATGGTCAATTTTGTCTGTGTATTTCATCGTATTTATCTAGATCATAAAAGGGCGTGTTCAACACGCCCCTACGCTAAGAGCAACACAGTTGCTACAATTTCTTAATTAATAAATTAAACACCCAACAGCAATCCATCATCCGCTAATTGTTCGCGGCGGTTTTGTTGGAAAAGTTGCAATAGATCGGGCACATCCATTTGTTTACGCTTTTCGCCAGACACATCAAACGCAACTTGTCCTTGGTGTAACATTACCGTACGGTCGCCATATTCCAGCGCTTGTTTCATCGAATGGGTTACCATCAAGGTCGTGAGTTTTTGTTCGCGAACAATTTTATCGGTCAGTTGCATCACAAAATCAGTCGTTTTCGGATCAAGTGCAGCCGTATGCTCGTCTAACAAAAGAATGCTTGAAGGCTGAAGAGATGCCATCAACAAGCTCACTGCTTGACGCTGACCGCCCGATAAACGCCCCATTCGGTCTGTTAAGCGGTTTTCTAAGCCTAAACCAAGCAAAGCCAATTTTTCACGGAAAATGTCACGTTGCTGACGTTTAATAGCAAATGAAAAGCCACGTTTTTGCCCGCGCTGATAGGCAAGCGCCATATTCTCTTCAATGGTTAAATCTTCGCACGTGCCCGCCATTGGGTCTTGAAACACGCGAGCGACGCGATTCGCACGTTGCCAGCTGCTTCTCTGATTCACATTCTGACCTTGAATTAAAATCTCACCGCTATCTACCGAACAATCGCCGCTGATCGCATTTAACATTGTGGACTTCCCAGCTCCGTTACTACCAATCACAGAAACAAACTCGCCTTGCTCAACCGTTAATGACAAGCCTTTTAATACAGGATTTTCAATGGCTGTGCCTTTGTTGAAGGTAATGAATACATTTTTAAGCTCAATCATCATTAACCTCGTTTTGCCAAAAAGCGTTGTTTTATTTTTGGTAATACTAACACAAGAACGACCAAAAGTGCTGTAATTAAATTCAGATCTTGTGGCCCAAAACCAATCGAATTTAACGCCTCATTATTTAAGGCTAATGCAATAAAACCACGATACAACACCGAGCCAATGACTACAGCAGTGGTTAGCCAGATAATCCTTTTGGCTGAGAAAAGTGCCTCACCAATAATCACTGCTGCCAAACCAATCACAATCGTGCCCACACCGATGGAAATATCTACACCACCGTTGCTTTGTACATATAATGCGCCCCCTAATGCAATTAAACCGTTAGAAATTGCCATTCCTAAAATGGTCATTTTATTGATGTTAATTCCTTGTGCTTTTGCCATTCTGGTATTAGTGCCTGTCGCTCTTACAGCCAAGCCTATTTGAGTTGAGAAGAAAAGGTCAAATAAAATTTTGGCAATAATCACCACAAAAAACGCCATCAACAAACGCACCAATGCAAGTTGCACATCATCTTCAATTGGCATCACATCATAAATGGTCGCTTCGCCAAGTAAGGCAAGATTCGGCATTCCCATAATGCGAAGGTTGATGGAATAAAGAGCAATCATCATTAAAATACTAGAAAGTAATTTTTCGATTTTAAAGCCAATGTAAAGGCTTGCCGTAATCACACCTGCCAATGCACCCGCGAACGTACCTAAAAGTGTCGCAGTCCAAGGATTTAGACCTTGCAAGATACAAACCACACAAACTGCTCCGCCTAAAGGGAAAGCACCATCTGCAGTTAAATCAGGGAAATCTAAAATTTTATAAGAAATCAACACGCCCAAAGCAACAAGAGCATAAATCAAACCAAGCTCCAACGCTCCAATCCAAGAGATATTGCTTAAAAACGGCTGGAGAAAGTGAACGAGAATATCCATTGTATAACCATACTATTAAACTAGTACGATAATTTTAGGAGATTTCACAGGAATTTGCAATTTTTCTCGCAAATTTAACCGCTTGCACCTGGTTTAGATGCTTGAGGATTCTCTACTTGTGCAATCGTAGACGCTGTGCCTGCATCGACACGTTTGTCCATACGATCAATACAGTGTTGCAAATGCATTAAATTGCTCTTCTGAAAGCGGATCTGCAAAAGCTGTTTGAGAAAATGTTAATGTAGAATATAGAGCAATGGTTATTGCTGAAATGGGTTATCTGATAAAGCCAGAGTGTTGATTTTTCATAAGTTTTATTTTCTTAAGTAGATATTTAATGTCCTACACTGAAAATTCCAATGCCGTTAATGAGTTAATAAGTTATATAATAAATTTTAAACTCATCCTATTGATAAGAATCAATTAAATAGTTTTTAAAATAAACACTAACCAAAAACTAATCTTGTAGACCTATAATCGAAATTCAAAGATAATTAACTACAAGCATTCTCTCGTTTAAATAAATTACATCTATGCACACAAACCTCCAATTCTCATTACCTAAAACCGACACAACACATCAAGATCACCAAACGCTTGGCAATATTATCGGGCATTCTGACACACTCGTTATTGCACAATCTTCTGAGCAATTTCAAGGCGTTACTGTGGTAGTTACGCCAGACACCCGCACCGCACTTCGCCTTGAAAAAGTATTGACAGCCTTTACCAAGCTACCTGTAGCAATGTTCCCCGATTGGGAAACGCTGCCTTACGATAATTTTTCTCCTCACCAAGAGATTATTTCCGCTCGTCTTTCGGCTCTTTATCAATTGCAACAAGGCAAAAAACAGATTTTTTTGCTACCAATTAGCACGCTTTTGCAGAAAGTTTGTCCGCCAAGTTATTTGGCTAATCACGTTTTATTGATTAAAAAAGGCGACCAAACTAGCATTCAACAATTACGTTTGCAGCTTGAAAATGCAGGTTACCGCTCGGTAGAACAGGTCTTGGAACACGGCGAATATGCGGTGCGTGGTTCGTTGCTCGATCTTTACCCAATGGGGGCAACTCAGCCATTTCGTTTGGATTTTTTCGATGATGAGATTGACTCCATCCGCACTTTTGATGTAGACACGCAACGCACAATTAGCGAAATTCCTGAAATCAATCTTTTACCTGCACACGAATTTCCAACCGATAGCAAAGGGATTGAGTTTTTTCGTGGCAAATTCCGCGAAACCTTTGCCAATATTCGCCACGAGCCAGAGCACATTTATCATCAAGCCAGCAAAGGTATTTTGAATGCAGGCATTGAGTATTGGCAACCGCTCTTTTTTGAGGAGATGGCAAGCCTGTTTGACTATTTACCGAAAAATTCACTGTTTATCACCTTTGATGGCTTGCAAGAGAAAGCGGAACAATTCCGCCAAGATGCACAAAAACGCTTTGAAAATCGTATTGATCCGATGCGCCCGTTACTTGAACCAAACAAACTTTGGTTTTCGTTGGAAGAAATCAACCGCTTGTTGAAGGGCTATCCACGCTTAACGCTCACTCCAGAAAAAGTACGCAAAAGTGCAGCGAAAAGCAATTTAAATGTGGCAAAATTACCTGATTTGGCAATCAATCCGCATTTAAAAAATCCATTTGACAATTTTGAACAGTTCCGTAAAAAATTTAATGGCAACATTATTTTTTCAGTGGAAACTGAAGGCAGACGTGAAACATTACAGGATTTGCTTGCACCGCTTAAGCTCAAACCAAAACAAATGAAAACGCTTAATGAGATCAAAGAGCCAATTTCATTGCTGATTTCAGCTCTCGATCAAGGCTTTGTGATTGAAAATGCAGAAGAAACAAGCGGTGAAAATCTGGCAATCATTTGCGAAACGGATTTATTGGGCGAACGTGTGCATCAACCAAAATCAGCCGATAAACGCAAAACAGTAAACCCTGATACGCTGATTCGTAATCTTGCCGAGCTTAAAATCGGGCAAGCGGTAGTACATTTAGAAAATGGTGTGGGGCGTTATGCAGGCTTAACTGTGCTTGATGCAGGCGGGGTGAAAGCGGAATATGTAGTGCTAGAATATGCCAACGAAGCGAAACTTTATGTGCCTGTTGCTTCATTGCATCTGATTTCTCGCTACATTGGCGGGGCGGATGAAACTGCACCATTGCATAAATTAGGCTCGGAAGCTTGGGCAAAATCTCGCCAAAAAGCAGCGGAGAAAATCCGTGATGTGGCAGCAGAATTGCTCGATGTTTATGCCAAACGTGAATCGCAAAAAGGCTTTGCTTTTGAGTATAACCGAGAAGAATATGTGCGATTTAGCCAAACTTTCCCGTTTGAGGAAACTGAAGACCAGAAATTGGCGATCAATGCCGTTGTGAGCGATATGTGCCAACCGAAAGCAATGGATCGTTTGGTGTGTGGCGATGTGGGCTTTGGTAAAACCGAAGTGGCAATACGTGCCGCATTTCTTGCAGTAATGAACCATAAACAAGTAGCGATTTTGGTTCCGACTACGCTGCTCGCTCAACAACATTTTGATAATTTTAAAGATCGTTTTGCGAATTATCCGATCAATATTGAGGTGCTCTCACGTTTTAAAACCGCAAAAGAGCAAAAAGAGATTTTGCAGAAAGTGGCTGAGGGGAAAATTGATATTTTGGTCGGTACGCATAAATTGTTGCAAGAAGATGTGCAGTTCCATAATTTAGGCTTGTTAGTGATTGATGAAGAACACCGTTTTGGCGTGCGTCAGAAAGAGAAAATCAAGCAGTTGCGTGCGAATATTGACATTCTTACGCTCACCGCAACACCGATTCCACGTACGCTCAACATGGCATTAAATGGCATGCGAGACTTGTCGATTATCGCCAGCCCACCTGCACGCCGTTTAACAATTAAAACCTTTGTACGACAAAGCGATGATTTGATTATTCGCGAGGCAATTCTGCGTGAAATTCTGCGTGGCGGGCAAGTTTATTACCTACATAATGATGTCGCAACGATTGAAAATTGCGCTTCGAAATTGGCAGAACTTGTGCCAGAAGCACGCATTATCATCGGGCACGGGCAAATGCGTGAACGTGAACTCGAACGGGTGATGAGTGATTTTTATCATCAACGTTTTAATATTTTGGTCTGCTCGACCATTATTGAAACAGGGATCGATGTACCAACCGCAAATACCATCATTATTGAACGCGCGGATAAATTTGGCTTAGCACAATTGCATCAACTACGTGGGCGAGTAGGACGTTCGCATCAACAGGCTTACGCTTATTTGCTCACACCGCATCCGAAAATGATGACCAAAGATGCGCAACAGCGTTTGGAAGCCTTAAGTTCGATTGATAACTTAGGTGCTGGCTTTGTATTGGCTACCCACGATTTGGAAATCCGCGGGGCTGGTGAATTGTTAGGAAGCGAACAGAGCGGGCAGATTGAGTCTATCGGTTTCTCACTTTATATGGACTTACTCGAAAATGCAGTGAAAGCGTTGCAAGAAGGGCGAGAGCCGAGTTTGGATGAAATTACCCAAAATCAAACGGAGATTGATCTTCGCATTCCTGCTCTCTTGCCGGATGATTACGTGCCAGATGTGAATATGCGATTATCGTTCTATAAACGCATTGCGAGTGCGGAAAATGGGGAGGCATTGAAAGAGTTAAAAGTTGAACTCATCGACCGTTTTGGATTATTGCCAGAGGCAACTAAAAATCTATTCCAGATTACCCAAATTCGCCATTTAGCGAAAACATTGGGCTTAAAGAAAATTGAAGCGAGCATCAACGGTGGTTTCTTAGAATTTAAAGCAACCGCCACGCCTGACCCGATGAAATTCTTGCAACTGATTCAGCAAGATAAAACGGCTTATAAATTTGATGGGCCGTTAAAATTTAAATTCACAAAGCCATTAGAAAACAATGAAGCGCGATTGCAGTTCGTTACTGAGCTTGTAGAAACATTGGCAAAATAAGAAAGCATACTTCAAGCGGTATGTTTTTGGCGAAAATTTGCAAGATATGCCTAAAAACAAACCACTTGAAGTGTTTTCTAAAAAAATCAAAAGAAATCTGTTTGACAGCAAAACGGAAATCTCTATAATACGCCCCATCAGTTAGCAACGCTGATAATTTAAACGTTGCCCGAGTGGCGGAATCGGTAGACGCAAGGGATTTAAAATCCCTCGCCTTTCGGGGCGTGCCAGTTCAAGTCTGGCCTCGGGCACCATTTAAAATAACTAAAATTATGCGGGAATAGCTCAGTTGGTAGAGCACGACCTTGCCAAGGTCGGGGTCGCGAGTTCGAGCCTCGTTTCCCGCTCCATTTCTTTCAATAGAAAATAAATGATAGCACCTTAATGTGCTTTTTTATATCTAAATTCTGGCTCTTATACTCTACTCTATTAAATACTCAAAACAAAGCGTATTTAGCTAATCCAATGTTCGACTTTTAAATCTGCAACACGTTGAAATTCTTTTACATTGTGTGTAATCAAAATCAAATTATGTGCCACAGCTTGCCCTGCGATCATGATATCGTAAGGACCAATTGGCGTGCCTTGTTTGCTTAAATTTGCTCGAATTTTTCCAGACATAACAGCAGAAAGACGATCAAAAGTTATTTCCTCAAAGATTAACTTATCCTGAACTGCCCCCCAAAAGTTGGACAGGTTAGTTAACTTAAATATTGAGCTCGGTATTGCACTGGGCTCAATCCTTTTAAACCAAGTTTAATTCGTTTTTGGTTGTAATACACTAAATATTCTTCAATTTCAGCCTGTAATTCAGCAATTGAATGATAAGTCCGTGAGTAAAAACACTTTGATTTTAGTATCGCAAAAAAACTTTCAATCACCGCATTATCGTAGCAATTTACTCAGCGACTCATACTTTGAACCGCTTTACCCTCCAACATCTTTACCCATTCCTCCGTGCCATACAATACACCTTGGTCACTATGAATAATCGGGCATTCTGTCGGTTTAACCCGACTAAGCCCTTGTTCTAACCTCTTTTTTACCGATGAAAACTTCGGGCGTGTCGCAAAGTTATAGGCAATAATTTCTCGGTTAGCCAAGTCCATCAACAGTGAAAAATAAAGCTTTTCTTGCGTAAAATGGAATGAATACCTAACTCGTTCATCAGCTTTAACACCGTTTTATGATTCAAATTAAACCCCTTTGGCGTAATTTGAGTGTCATTGGGCGATAACCATCTCGGTTTTTGTTCTTTTTATACAGCGATAAGATAGCCTCTTTTACCTCGTGATAATTTCTCTTAACCTCTTTATAATAAAAGCTTAAGCAAGGCATTTTAGACACATGAAGTAAATCATTTAACGCATGGTCTGGCTTCAATCTTTCAATGATTTTTCTTTTTTCTGTCGTTGTTTTTGACGGTCGAGCGCCTCCAACTCCTTTAGGTAAGCAATCTCCGCACGAGCCAAGGCGAGCTCTCGCTGCAGCTTTTTAAACGCTTTAGGTGAAAAGTCCGTGGTTTCTGGAATTTCAATGTCTTTCTTTTTCATCTTTGGCTTCACTATTTTCGGGGGGTAAAGGTTTGTATAAGGCGATTTTACGCCATCAAGCACTATTTCTCGAAATGCTTTTAGCCAATAAATGACGAGAGCATGGGAAATTTGATGAAGTTTAGCCACCTCACGGATACTATAATCCTGTTCGGTGACGAGTTTGATAATTTTCAAACGAAATTGATAAGAGTAAGACATAATCTGCACCTCAAATTAGGTGTCCAGGTTTTGGGGTGCAGTTCACTTTCAATACCAACAGAACGCGGAATGAAATAAAAACGACCAAGTTCTGTAAAACTTTTGCGAAATTTGGCTGCTTGCTAAATTAAACACTACTCTAATTTTCTGAAATCAAGTTGGGTAAAAACTCGAAAGCTTTATCACTCATGACTAAAACACTCTCATTAGCTAAAGCGTGAGCAGCAATCATCTGATCTTGAACGCCCATTACTTTTCCTCCTTTTTCCATTTCAGCTCTTAGCTTGCCATAAATTTCAGCAGTTTTCGTATCTCATTCTACAATAGAAATCTCAGATAAAAATGTATCTAGAAACAGTGAAAGTTGCTGATTATTACACTTTGCCACACCATAAAATAATTCAGCGGTGGTAACAGAGAAATACAGAGGATTTCAGGATTAAGCTGCCTTAATCGTTCTACCACAGAAGGCACTTTACGGAAAAATAGCTCACTGTATTAGTATCTAACATATACATTATAAATATCTTCAAAAGAATCTCATGTAGCCACTTCTTGAACGCGTTCTTTTTATGATAAAAATCTTCATCACACTGAATCGTAAACAACAATTCAAAGACCTTCTGCAATTTTGCTGGCTACGAGAACGAGTTAAAAGCGAAATATCGATTTTCCCTTCTTTTTTCTAGATATGTTTCCCCCCAATTATCTCTAAGTTTTTCTCTAATACGCTCTGGTGTTTTAGAATTCAAATAAAGAGCTCTTAAAACTTTAGGATCTGTAGAATACTTATATAAATCCTGAATTTGTTGTTGATTAATAGTATTACTTCTAGCTAAAGCTAGTTGTTCTGATACGGAGCCAAGCGCAGCTATAGAAGACATTTCTTTTTCTCTCTGTAATTTATCTTCTGCTTTTTGCAAGCTTTCTCTCTCTTTATCTAATTTTTCTTTAACTCTAAAAGATAAACTAGGATTTTTTAATAAAAGATCTTTATATTTATAATTATTGAGTTCAAGTATCTTAAATTGAATTTCCTCAGAAATAAATCTACTCTGAACAAGAACTTTGATACAATCATCTCGTCCAGAATTAAATAATATATTTTGTGTTTCTTTATTTTTTAATCCAGAATTACAACTTAAAATATTTAAAAATGTTGGGTATTTTTCAATAGCCAATTCAAAGGAAACATTTGGATTAAACAATAAAATATCTCTAAAATCTTTATCAAAATCTTTATCTTTTTCATTTAATTGTAATTTCCAGTTCACTAACTTAGCTGGACAACGTGGATTTGAGAATACTGCTATTCTAACGTCTAAATTCTCATCTTTTGCAAGTCTTTCTAAAATTTCTTCAGTAACGTCTTCATTGTTTAGCCACTTTTAAACGTTCTAAATAGTTAGTATCTTCCGCCATTTTAATCATTTGCGGAATACTTAAATCATCATTTTCAGACGCTGGCGATAAATACAATTCATCAAATTTTTTCTCATATTCACCCACTTTATCTTTTAATGTTTTACGTAATGGTGTGGTATTACGAATCGCCTCTAATAATAACTCTTGAGTAAGTTCCCCTTGCTGAATAAAGGCTTTTTTTACGGCTTCAAAAATCGCATTTTCAATATCAGCACCCGCATAGTCTCGACATTCTTTGGCTAAGTCCTCAATATCAAATTGGCTTGCATCTTGTTTAGCTTTGACAAGATGAATTTCAATAATTTTCTTCCGCTCTTTTTTGGTTGGGAAACCTACGTAGAAAATCTCATCAAAACGCCCTTTGCGTAATAATTCAGGTGGAAGTGCGGTAATATCATTGGCAGTTGCGATAATAAATACTGGTGCAGTTTTCTCTTGTAGCCACGTTAAGAAATAACCCAATAGACGAGAGCTGACTTCAGAGGCATTGTTGCCCGTCATTCCCACAAAAGCTTTTTCGAGTTCATCTACCCATAACACGCACGGACTGATGCTTTCTGCCATCGCTAACGCTTTTCGCATATTGGTTTCGCTTTCACCCACATATTTACCCAGCAACGAACCAATATCTAAACGCAACAACGGTTGTTGGAATAATGCTGCAGCCGCTTTTGCGGTCAATGATTTGCCGCAACCTGGCATCCCTGCAATTAATGTCCCTTTTGGAGCTTTTACGCCAAACTCTTTTGCAGCTTGAAGATTTTTGACGATATAGCTTTGATCTTGCAACCACGCTTTGAGCTTTTCTAAACCACCGATATCCTCAATTTCTTCATTCACTTTCACCATTTCCAACACACCACTTTTCGCAATAATTTGCTCTTTTTGCTGTTGAATTTCAGTAAGAATGACTTTTTCATTTTCTACAGTTAATTCACTATATTTATTTTTGAGTAAATTTAATAATTGCTGAATATCTAATTCATTTAAACCAGAAAGTGCAGTAATTAATCGATCTGTTAATTCATTAGCAATATTTTCTTGTTTTAACACCACTTGTATTTGGTTTTGGTCTGGTAATGGCAATTCTAAAAGAGTCACAAGCGGTTCAATTTCATTCGGCAAATACACATCGGCAGATTGTAAAATTACCGCACATTCGCCTTTATAAAAATTTAGCTGATCTAATAGGTATTTTAAACGAGCTAATGCCACAGAGTTATTTTCCAAACCCAGTTTGGCATCTTTAATTAAAATTAAGTTATTTTCTAAATCTTCATGGCGAAGATGATTAAAAATCTTCTCAAAACTCGTTAGACTGTCATCAATAATTTCTTTGTTTTCAAACTTTACTCTTCCATAAGCTAAATTATATTCAATAACATTAAATCGAAGCTGATTAGCCACCTCACTAATTAATCTATCCGCACGAGCTAATTCGGTTGTTTTTAAATAAAAGGCAGTGTAGCCTGCTTGAATATAATCAATAATTTGTTGTGTTAAATTTTGTTCTTTCATATTTTTCCTCGTAGGGTATGTGAAATGAAATGTCACTCACGCAAGCAGTGTATATTTAAAAGTAATTTGCAAAGCATACGTGGATTTTAACAAATCCACACACCCTATCCATTAAAACCAATTACAAGGATTCCATTTACTTTCTTTTACTGCATTCCAAGTATTTTGAGCAAGTTCTTTTCCCTTAGAAATCGCTGTTTTTACTGTATCTTTCACTGTATCAATCACTTTATCCGCTACTTTCTTGGCTGTTTCTGCCACAGGTTTAACAACTTTATCACTGACCAAACCGCCAACTTTTTCACCAAGAAAACCGCCAACCGCACTACCGATAGCCGTACCAACAGGACCGGCTAATGAACCGACTGTAGCTCCTATCTTCGCACCTAATTTTGCTCCATTTTTACGCAAGAAAAGATCGGCTTTCTGTTCTAAATTAGTAATCGTTTGAGCAACAACAAATTTTGCTTTCTCTGCCGCCACATCCGCTGCCTTTAGTACACCTCGCTCAACCCGATCAAATAAGCGAATGTCATCCCAACCATTAGCAACACTCAAAGTTAAATCTTGCACGCGACTTAATACACTCCCTGCTTTGCCTACAACTTTTTCCAGTTTATCTAAGCCTGCGAAAGCATCTTTAATCCAACCTTTTTTAGCAGAAACCACCACGCCACCCGAAACAGCAATTTGTACACCTTTATTTTCAGCAGTATCCACAGCACTACGAAGAATTTTTTGTAATTCTTCTCCGTGAGACAAATTTTTCTTGCCTAAAAAAGAATTTACTAAACGTGAACCTACACTTTTTAATCCCCAGCCCATCAAATTTAATTGAGCATTTAATTTAGCTCGTTTAATCGTTTTCTGATTGAGTGCTTCATCCTCCATAGGTAAGGATATTTCTTGCCCAGTCAAAAAGCCAAAGTAATTGCGATTTGCATCAGATAATGCATTATCTACTTCTTGAGCAAGTTCAGTTGAATTAAGTTGATATTCTTCAGATAAAGTATCAATTTTCTTTTGATAAAAATTTTCAATAGTTTTACGTTTATTGAGATGTTTCTCTAACTCCACCTGATTGACAGTTAAACGTTCAATCGTATTGATAATAGTGTTAGCTGTCTCTATTTTTTCTTGCTCGTTTTCCCAAATATCTGGATATTGATCAAAACGGAACTTCAGCCACTGATCAATCGGCTGATGACGACCATTAATCAGATAATCATCTAAGAATGCATTAATAGTTTGAAAGGTATTTTTCTTCGCTTCATCATTCGTAAAAAGTGCATTTTCGGCTTGTTCTGCCAATGCATTTTGGGTTTCATCTTGTTTAAGATTATTGAAAAGTTGGTCGATATGCTCTACTTGAAAAGTGGTGTAATTGTCTTGCATAAAAATAGCCTCGAACATGAAAAATTCGAGGCTATTTTAGCAAAGTTTTCTGCACAGTTAATTCGCACAGAAGGGAATTTTGAGAAATTTCTACAAATTTTAACCGCTTACTTTTTCTATAACACTTGGCTCATATACCACTGATTCAACAACACCCCGGCATTTACCGCAACATTCAATCCGCTTGCAAGAGGGTTATTTACAGAAAGTTGCACGGTAGTATCTTCGCTGTATTCAATATCGTTAGAAACTACCTCGCTTAATACAAACACCACTTTTTTCGCTAATTTCACTTTTGAAAGGGATGGGGCTTGTTTGTGGCGGGTGAGGTGCACGATTTGATAGCCCGCTTGGCGTAATTGTTGCAGGGCGATCTGTTTATTTTTAGTTTCAAGTGTATGGACAAACTCCAAACCACCTTCGGCAACACGTGCGGCAGCGCTTGAGTTTAAGCATTCGCCATTTTCGCTGATAATGCCTTTTACACTGTAGAAAGCACAGGTGCGGACGATGCCACCGATATTTTGGGCGTTGTTTACGCCATCTAATAATACAAGGCAATCTTGGGCATGTGCTAATTGTAAGTAGCCTTCCAAGCTGTAAGTGCGGTTTTTCTTCACAAGCAAACAAACATCACCGTGATGCTCTGAGCCTGTTACTTTTTCCATCTCTTCGCGAGAAACGATGTGATAAGCTTTTTTGTGCTCAGCAAGATAACTCAACATATCGCCTAATTTTTTCGCACCCTCTACCGTTGCCCAAAGGCGAACAATTGAAGTTGGGCGTTGTGCGAATAGGGTTAAACAACTATTTTCGCCATAAATTTTCATCTCTTCCGCACGGTTTTTCTTGATTTTTTCTGGTGCTCGAGGCGAAAGCGGTCCGGTTTTTTTCTCTTTTTGCAAAAAAGCAGATTGTTTCACATTAATTGTTACCTGCCCTTGCCCGTTGGCTTTACGTGCTTCAGTTGGGTAAATGTTTTCTGGCTTGATACGCTGATTTTGGCGAGAAAGCGACAGTTTGCCTTTTGGCGATCTTTGCAGGCGTTCCGTTGAATATTCTTGAGATCGTTCATTACGTTTAAAACTTTTTTCTTCAGTGGTTTTGAATTTTGGCGTGCGTTCATTAAATACAGGTTTCATCATCGGTTTCCATATAAGAGATAAAATTTGCCGAATTATAGCAAAGTTAGCCAAAATACACTGATATATTTTGATCTTTTACCGATATTCAGTAAAATCGCTCTTCTTTACATTTTCATAAAAACATACTTTTTGAAAATTTTTTAAACTTTTTTGAACTATTGCCAAAAACGACACACTAAAGCTGTGAAAGAGATGGCGATGATTAAGATAAATTGATTATATATTTAGGAGTCCGCAAATTGAGCGAACAAATCACCGACCAAGAATTAGTTGAAAAAGCACAACAAGGTGATAAAAAAGCATTTAACTTATTGGTAGTCCGCTATCAAAACCGCGTAGCTGGTTTACTTACTCGTTATGTTTCCCGTGATGATATTCCTGACATTGTGCAAGAATCTTTCATCAAGGCTTATCGCTCTTTAGCTTCATTTAGAGGCGAAAGTGCATTTTATACTTGGCTTTATCGCATTGCGGTAAACACGGCAAAAAATCATTTAACTGCATTAGGTCGCAGACCGCCCAAAGAAGATATTTTAGCCGAAGATGCGGAAAGTTATGATGCTGGCACGCAGTTGCGTGAAACTGACACTCCTGAAAATTTAGTTTTATCGAATGAGCTAAAACGGGTGGTGTTTGAAACGATTGAGAATCTGCCTGAAGAATTAAAAATGGCAATCACACTTCGTGAAATCGAAGGATTAAGTTATGAAGAGATTGCTGAAGTGATGAGTTGCCCTGTTGGTACAGTACGTTCGCGTATTTTCCGTGCAAGGGAAACGATTGATGCCAAAATTCAACCGCTTATGGCAGCTTAACTATCTATTATTTGTGTTGAGAAACACGTCTATTTCAAGTTAATTGGAGTTTTTTATGCAACAAAAAGAGACCTTGTCAGCTTATATGGACGGGCAAGCGAATGGCATAGAGTTTGCCGATACGCTCACAAATAGCCCTGAATTAAAAGCAAAATGGGCAAGCTATCATACGATTCGAAACGTAATGCAAGGCGAAGAGGTATTACTCGGTGCAGATTTTTCTGCCAAAATGGAAGCCTTGCTTGAGAACGAAACCATCGAATCTGCACAAGAGAAACCTCGTGGTTTAGTGGTGAAACTTAAACGTTGGGCAACCCCAATTATGCAAGCTGGGATTGCGGCATCTGTTTGCTTAGTTGCACTTGTAGGTGTGAATATGATGAACAGCTCAGAAGAAGTGGCTCAAACTGAGCCTACGTTGCAAACAATACCATTTAGCAATGCAGTTCAAGCGGTAAGCTACAATGCACCAAGCAAAGATTTAGTGACCCCAGAAAAACTTGAACAACAACAACATCGTTTAGATTCATTATTGCAAAATTATGAAATCCAACGCCGTACTCAAAATGTGACGTTAACCGATGAAGAAAAAGCGAAAGCACAAACCTCTTCAACCGTAACAGAGAAACATTTACAAAAATAATTCAGGTAATAAATAAATTCTGCCACTCATATATGCTTATATGAGTGGCTTTATTTTTGCCCAATTGTGTCGCTTAATTACCTGCAAGCGGTAACTTTTTGCGATTTTTTTGCAAATTTTTGGTAAAATTCTACCGCTTATGCCTCAATGTTTATAAGAATGAAAAAGGCTAATATGAAAAAATTTATTTTATTCTGTCTCACATTTCTTTTTGTTTTGCCTGTGAAAGCGGAGCTGACCCATCCAATTGATCTACTCAATGCAATGATGGAAGCACATAAAAATCGCAACTATGAGATCCATTATATTCTCCAACACAGTGATAATATCAAATCAATGAAATATCATCACGCACTGGAAGATAATCACGAATTTGCTCAGCTATTAAGCCTTGATAACGCTTACGAAACTATCTTGCTACGCAATAATGCAATTAGCTATTTAGGCTTTAATTTCACCCCATTCAGTTTAAAAGGCACAAAGATTTTAGATGCCTTACCTGCGGTTTTTCACGCCAATTTTAACGAGCTAAACCATTACGATTTTGTGCCATTGGGTAAATCACGCGTGGCAGATCGTATCGCGAATGTAATTAAAATAGTGCCTTCCGACAGCACCCGTTTTAGTTACACACTTTGGATTGATGAACAAAATTATCTATTGCTTAAAAGTGAACTGTTCGATAATCAAAACACACTGTTAGAACAATTTAGAGTGATTGAACAACGCGTAAATGAGCAGTTCGACAACCTGATCCCGCAACTGAAAACGATGCTATTACCGCCTGTGAATACGCAAAACAGTTTGGTAAATACACCGCTTGAATGGCAGGTGAATTGGTTACCCGTTGGCTTTAAGCCTATCTCTAGTTCTCGCCAAGTAATTCCCGTTGGACAAGGGCAGGAAGAGGTCGAAAGCCAACTTTTTAGCGATGGGCTCTCAACCTTTACTGTCTATCTTCGTTCGCAAGGTGATGAAGAGTTCAACAACCAATTCGCTCGCCAAGAAAAATTGATTTTGTTCACTCATGTACTTGGTAATCGTGAAGTGGTAGTCATTGGCGATATTCCAATGAACGTGGCAGAACGCATCGCACAAAGTGTAGTATTTCAACAATAAGGAGTGCAATATGATGATTGAAAAAGCCAAAGTGCTGAGCTACGAAAACGGTAAAGCCTTGGTGCAATGCTATGCCAAAAGCGGCTGCGGTGGTTGTGCTGCACAAAATCATTGTGGAAGTAAAGCTTTATCAGGCTTATCTGGCGAGAAAACCGCACCACGCTTTGAAATTAAAGTGGATCAAGTCTTAAAAGCAGGTGATCAAATCCAGCTCGGTTTGGCAGAAAATACGCTTTTAATGAGCGTGTTTTGGGTTTATTGCGTGCCTTTAATGATGCTTATTGGATCAACACTCCTTTTTTCTACTCTTTTTAGCAACGAACTTCTGGTTGCAAGCGGTGTGATTTTTTTAACCGCTTGCAGCTTTTGGGCGGTAAAACTGATTACTGCTCATCAACCATTAACAAAATTTACCCCGATTTTCTTAGGCAAAAGTAACACTTTCGGGGCAGGAGACTAAACAAAAATGGAAAAAATTTGGTTTGATAATTACCCACCTAACGCAGAAAAAACGATTGATGTAACGAAATATGAATCTCTCGTAGAGATGTTTGAAGCAGCCGTAAAACGCCATCCTGATATGCCTGCTTATATCAATATGGGGCAAGTTTTAACCTTCCGCAAATTGGAAGAACGTAGCCGTGCTTTTGCTGCTTACTTACAAAATGAATTGCGTTTGGAAAAAGGTGATCGAGTAGCATTGATGATGCCAAATTTGTTGCAATATCCGATTGCCTTATTTGGAGCGTTGCGTGCAGGCCTTGTGATCGTAAACGTTAATCCACTCTACACGCCTCGCGAATTGGAACATCAGCTCAACGACAGCGGTGCGAAAGCAATTGTCATCGTATCTAACTTTGCTGCTACACTCGAAAAAGTGGTCTTCAACACTCAAGTGGAGCATGTGATTTTAACCCGTATGGGCGATCAGCTCTCATTTGGAAAACGCACGCTGGTGAATTTCGTGGTGAAATACATCAAAAAACTCGTGCCCAAATATAAACTCCCGCACGCAGTGAGTTTTCGCGAAGCCTTGAGCATTGGGAAACAGCGTCAATATGTAAAACCAAATTTAGAAAGTAGCGACCTTGCTTTCCTACAATATACGGGCGGCACAACAGGCGTGGCAAAAGGTGCTATGCTCACACACGCCAATATGGTTGCCAATGTTTTCCAAGCTAAATGGGTAGCACAGCCATTATTAAAAGATGCCAAAGTTCGAGTAGCGGCGATTCCATTGCCGATGTATCACGTGTTTGCTTTATCAGTAAACTGTCTACTCTTTATCGAATTAGGCGTAACGGGCTTATTAATTACCAACCCACGTGATATTCCTGGTTTTGTCAAAGAGCTGAAAAAACAACGTATTGTGGCACTTTGTGGTGTAAATACACTCTTTAATGCTCTACTGAATAACGAACATTTCAAAGAGGTAGACTTCTCGGCACTGCGTTTAAGCGTAGGCGGTGGAGCTGCAATTCAAGGTGCTGTGGCAAAACGCTGGTTTGAAGCCACAGGCTGCCATATTATCGAAGGCTATGGAATGACCGAATGTTCACCATTGATCGCTGCTTCTCGTTGGGATTCCACCGAACACACAGGCTCCATTGGCGTGCCTGTGCCGAATACGGATATTCGCATTATGGACGACGCAGGCAATGAAGTGCCAATAGGTGAACGTGGCGAACTTTGGGTAAAAGGTCCACAAGTGATGAAAGGTTATTGGAACCGCCCAGAAGATACCGCCGAAGTCTTGCATGATGGCTGGATGGCAACAGGTGATATTGTCGAGATGGGGCAAGATCTCAACTTACGCATTGTCGATCGCAAAAAAGATATGATCATCGTCTCAGGCTTTAATGTCTACCCAAACGAGATCGAAGATGTGGTGGCACATAACCCGAAAGTGAATGAAGTGGTTGCCGTAGGTGTGCCCCACCCTGTTTCTGGCGAAATTATCAAAATTTTCGTCACCAAAAAAGATGAAAGTTTAACCCGCGAAGAGTTGCGTTCTTACTGTCGCCAATTCCTCACTGGCTATAAAATCCCGAAAGAGATTGAATTCAGGGACGAATTACCAAAAACCAATGTAGGTAAAATCTTACGTCGCGTGCTCCGTGATGAAGAAATTGCCAAGTTAAATATTAAATCCTAGCCAAATCCAGAAAGGAGAATGAAGATGAAAATTGTTGAAGTCAAACACCCGCTTGTACGCCATAAATTAGGCTTGATGCGTGCTGCTGAAATCAGTACCAAAGATTTCCGCCAACTTGCCACCGAAGTTGGCAGCCTTTTAACTTATGAAGCGACTAAAGATTTAGAAACAGAAAAAGTAGAAATAGATGGTTGGTGCGGTAAAGTAGAGGTAGACCGCATTAAAGGTAAAAAAGTCACCGTGGTGCCAATTTTACGTGCAGGTTTAGGGATGATGGATGGCGTGTTAGAACACATCCCAAGTGCACGTATCAGCGTGGTAGGGATCTACCGTGATGAAGAAACCTTAAAACCTGTACCATACTTCAAAAAATTGGCAAACGATGTAGAAGAACGCTTAGCTATTGTTGTTGACCCAATGTTAGCAACGGGTGGGTCAATGATCGCTACCCTCGATTTACTTAAAAATGCGGGTTGTAAACACATTAAAGTATTAGTGCTTGTTGCCGCTCCTGAAGGTATTGAAGCCTTAAAAGCAAGCCATCCAGACATCGAACTTTACACGGCATCAATCGATAGCCACCTAAACGAACATGGCTATATCGTCCCTGGTTTAGGTGATGCAGGTGATAAGATTTTTGGGACGAAATAATTCCAAACAATTAGGCGGGAAATCCCGCCTAAATTTTTCTAGGCTTTCTTACCGAATTTTATCGTCATAATGCCTAACCAAATTAACGCCAGCAATCCCAATCCACCACCAATTAAACCAACATATTCCAACCCTAATTGATGAATAACAATGCTACCAAAGAGTGCACCTGCCCCAATACCCACATTATAAATGCCAGAATAAATCGCGGTTGCGACATCGGTCGCATCGGGGGCCAGTTCTAGTACGCACATTTGTAAGGCAATGCTTAGTGAAGTAATCCCAATTCCCCATAAGAAAACCAGTAAGAAAATCGCCATTTCCACGTGTTTAAGTGGGAAAAGCAAAAGTTGTGGCACTATCACTAAAAGCATGGCACAAGCGATAAATTTTCGTGGATTTTTTGCATATAAACGCCCAAATAAAAAACTGCCTGCTATACCAGCTAAACCAAAAATAAATAACATCATTGTTGCAATTTCAGAAGTGAACTGGCTGATTTTAATAGCAAAAGGTTCGATATAGCTGTAAGTGGTAAAGTGTCCTGAGATAATCATCATCACAAGCAGATAAATCCCAATTAAAAGCGGGCGTTTCGCCAAAATAGGCAAACTTACAAGCGAGCCTGCGTTTTTACTTGGTAAATACGGAAGCAATTTCCACATTAACAGTATAACCAGCGTTGCAATAACACCAATCACGGCAAAAGTAGAACGCCAATCCAATACCTGCCCAATCATCCGTCCAAGTGGTAAGCCTAAAATCATTGCCAATGAACTACCCAATGCAAGCAAACCCAACGCTTGTTGCTTTTTATCTTTCGGTGCAACTCGAATCACGAGTGAGGCGGTAATCGACCAGAAAATGGCGTGTGCTAAAGCAATGCCGATCCGAGAGATGAGCAATACCCAGAAATTCCACGCTACCACGGAAAGAATATGGCTGACAATAAAGAGTGCGAAAATCAAAAGCAGTAATTTCTTGCGTTCTACCTTTGCGGTAAGCAACATCAACGGCAACGAGCCAAGAAACACCATCCACGCATACACGGTAATCATCAGCCCAACGATTGCGGTTTCCATCTCAAAACTTAGAGCGATATCTGAAAGCAGTGCAACAGGCACAAATTCGGTTGTGTTAAAAATAAAAGCGGAAAGTGAAAAGACAAAAACCCGCATTAAAGCGAGTTTTCGATAAGATTGTTTGGTCATCATTATTTAAATCCTAAAAATAAAGCGGTCAAATTTTTCATTCAATTTGCAATGCAAAGCGTAAGAAAAATTTAACCGCTTGTAAACCAGAATTAAGATTAGAATTCTATTTTGGTATTAAAGATAAATTCACGTTCATAACCATAAGCCAGTGGAATGACGTTGTTGTTTAAACCTTGAGTAGAAACATAATAGCGTTTATTGCCTAAGTTTTTACCGTTTAGCTGTAAATGTACATTTTTGCCTGCAAGCTGAGTTTGGTAAGAGATAAACGCATCGCTTACAATGGCGTGAGGTACTTTATAAGTTTCACGGTAATCAACCTGGTTGCCAGTTGCATTACGTGTGTTATATACGTTCCAAGAACCTAAATAACGTGCCCCTGCACCAATTCGCCATTGACCGTTTGCAAAATTACCTAAATCATAAGTTGCAAATACGCTTGCTTGGTGTGTCGGCACACCCTCAAGTGATTTGCCTGCTAAATAAGGTAAATTGAGGTTTTCTTTCGTTTCGGTATCTGTATAAGCATAAGTTGCCGTTACACCTAAACGATCAGTTAATTTACCGCTAATATCCCATTCCACACCACGTGACTGTACTTTACCAATTAAATAGGTATAGTTTGTTCCATTACGGCTTTCTGTCGCAGACATATTTTTCTTCTCAATATTAAAGAGAGCTAAGTTAGTACTAAAATAACCATTCTCAAATTTAGTACCTACTTCGTAAGATTCTCCCTCTTCTGGTTTTAAACCTTCTGTGACTGCCGCACGGCTTAATTGCGGACGGAATGATTGAGCATAGTTACCATACACAGACCAATCTGGCGTGAATTTATACACTAAACCGCCCTGATAAAGCATTTTTCCGCCATGATAATCGGTGTATAAACGCTCTGGTGTTGTACGACCGCTACGACCAGCTTCTTGGTCGTAATACTCATAACGTAAACCGCCAGATAAAATCAATTTATCTGTTAAATAAGCAGAGTCTTGAAGATAAACACCAATGGTTTTTAATTTCGCAAATTGGTGACCATTTGCAGCTGCTAACGGCATATTATCCGTGCTTACTTGTCCATAAACAGGATTGATAATAGAAATTGCACTATTACTCGCTGCTTGATAGCGACCAATATCTAAATTGGTATAGCCCATATCCACACCCGTTACAATACGATGTGCAATATCGCCCGTTACCACTTCACCTACAGCATTAAAGCTTGCACTATGGTTGCGTTGTGTTGAGCCTTGAATTCCCTCAATTTGGCGCGTTGCACGGTTGTTAGCCAAGTTAATTGCAGTTACACGTGCTTGCCAATAATTGTAACTATCTTTGGTGTAAGCGTAATTTGTATTTAATTTCCAAGCATCATTTAATTTGTGACTAGCTTGTAACGTCACAATATCAATTTTGCCTACAACACTATTAAATGGTTCATCTAAACGACGCTCTGCTGGAATATTGACAATCTGCCCACGCCCATTTGCTGGGGTGTTGTTAGCAATAATGTAAGTACCGCGATCAAATGGGTCGGTATAATCTTGATGTTCGTAGCCTACTACGATTTCTGTTTTATCATTTGACCAAGAAAACGATGGTGCATATAAACCACGTTTAATTTTGCCAAAATTACGCCAATAATCCTTGTCATTTTGGTCATAAATAAAGCGATATGCAAAGCCATTACCTAAACCGCCCGTTGAGTCAAAATTCACACCCCAAGCATTATTTGACCCCACAGAACCACCTAATACGTGTTTCGCTTCTTGCTGTGGTTTTTTGGTTACGATATTGATAACACCGCCTGGATCTTGAATACCGTATAACACAGAAGCAGGGCCTTTTAACACTTCCAAACGTTCTGTCGTTGCAGAGAAATTGTGCGATGGGCCAGCTACAACGCCATTACGCAAAATCGAGTTATCACGGTTTGCACCAAAGCCACGTTTTAACACCGCATCCATTAAGCCACCCAAAGTATTTGCTTGAGTTGTGCCACTGACAGTCGCTAACGCTTCATCAATACTCGTTGGTTTACGATCTTCGATAAGTCGGTTATTTACTACATTCACTGTCTGAGGTGAATCAATTAATGGTGTTGCACCTTTATTCGCAATGTTACTCACACGAGATTGGTAACTACCGTTATTTGCTTCCGCCGCATTAGATGCATTTTCTGTGACGGTAACTTCTGAAAGTGATGTGTTTTCCGCCATTGCCGCTACGGGCAACATAAATAACGAAGTGTAAACTAAAGAATGTTTAAATTTCATTCAGAGATTCCTGTAATAAAGACTAAAGGGAAATAAAAAACGTAGCTATTATACACATAACCTAAATAAAAATCGCTCTCAAATGAAAAATATTTTTATTCAATGAAAATAAACACAAAAAAGAGGCTTACGCCCCTTTTAATTTACTTGGTAGGATAGATTGAAATAGCTCGCGGCTTTTTAAGGGCTGTGAACCTAAATAAGGTTTCAGCGCAATGCGAGTAAAGCGTTTTGCTGCTTGTTGAGTGGATTTTTCAGAAAAATCTAGCAAATCAAAAGCTAACAAATCTTTGCCTAAGAAACTCAAATTATTTTGCAAAAGGGAGGCAATAAAGCCCTCGTTTTCACAGAATTGATACCACATTTCAGGATCAACTTCTTCGCCTGTTGCCATACAATGGCAGAAATCAACGCCATAACCTAATGCCCGTAACATTTGAAATTCAAAGGTTCGTAAAATGGGCTCAAGTTGTTCTGTATTGCTGGCTAATCGCGTAACGCACTGCAAATAATGGTTAAAAAGCTCTTGGTAAGCGGTCTGATTTTCCAACACTCTTACCAACATTTCATTTACATAAAATCCGCTATATAGTGCCATTGGCTCCATTGGTAAAGTAAGTGATGCGGCTTCTGCTTGGGTTAAGGTTTTTAAATCGCTCTTACCCGTCCAACGCAGCAATAACGGTGTAAAAGGTTGCAACAAAGCTTTTAGTGGAGAGCGGGGTCGTCTAGCCCCTTTTGCTAATAGCGTCATCCGCCCATTGTGTTCCGTGAAGAAATCAACTAACAGACTACTTTCGCTATATTCTCGCCGATGCAAGACAAACGCCCGCTGTAAGGGCTGGACTTCAAAGTTTTTGCTCATTTAATCACTAATGATAAAAATGGTGAGCTAAAAGCCCACCCTACAAGACTACTCGTCAATATAACCCAAACTGCGCAATGCACGTTCATCATCCGCCCAGCCTGCTTTCACTTTCACCCATAATTCTAAGTGAACTTGTGCATCAAACAAACGCTCCATATCTTTACGGGCTTCGATCCCGATGGTTTTGATTTTCTCGCCTTTCGCGCCAATCACCATTTTTTTCTGACCTTCACGCTCAACTAAAATCAAGCCATTAATAATGAAAATACCTTTCTCATTCACTTTGAACTGCTCAATTTCTACTGTCACCGAATAAGGTAACTCTTCGCCCGTGAAACGCATCAATTTTTCGCGGATAATTTCTGATGCCATAAAACGCTGACTACGGTCGGTTACATATTCTTCAGGGAAATGGTGTACGCCTTCACGTAAAGATTGACGTACAATCTTCTCAAGCAGATGGACATTTTTACCACGTTGGGCTGAAATAGGCAGGATTTCGGCAAAATCGAATTTTTGTGAAAGCTCGGTAATATGCGGCAACAGTGCATCTTTCTCTTTGATGTTATCAACCTTGTTAATCGCAAGCACCACAGGCGCTTTCGCCGCACGCAATTTGTTTAGCACCATTTCATCATCATCGGTCCATTTTGTGCCTTCAACCACGAAGATCACCAAATCTACATCACCAATTGCTGAACTTGCTGCACGGTTCATCAAACGGTTAATCGCACGTTTCTCTTCAATGTGAAGCCCAGGTGTATCCACATAAATCGCTTGATACGCGCCTTCGGTTTGAATTCCCACAATACGGTGGCGTGTGGTTTGAGCTTTACGCGAAGTGATAGAAATTTTTTGCCCAAGAATTTTGTTGAGTAAGGTCGATTTCCCCACATTCGGGCGACCCACAATGGCGATAAAGCCACAATATGTTTTTTGATTTTCTGTCATTTTTTGTTCCTTTTTGTAGGGCGTGTGAAACTAGTTTCACGCACGCTTTTGCAAAGGCTTTTCACATTTCAACCGCTTGCATACGTGTATTTTTAATCCATACCCACTACTTGATTAATACGTTTAACACCTTCTCCGCTGCATTCTGTTCTGCTTTGCGGCGACTTGTACCAATACCTATAAAAACCTCATCCACGTTTTTCACTTTGCAAGTCACTTTAAAAGTTTGGTTGTGTGCTTCGCCTTTAATATCCATCACCTCATATTCAGGCAGTGGCAGTTTTCGACCTTGCAAAAACTCTTGCAAGCGAGTTTTAGGATCTTTCTGTGCATCACCTGGGCTGATTTCAGCTAAGAATGTGGTATACCAATCATTCACTTTCTGCATTGCCTGATCCATGCCTTTATCTAAATAGATAGCGGCAATAATCGCCTCTATACAGTCTGCAAGAATGGACTCACGACGATAACCTCCGCTTTTAAGCTCGCCTGCGCCAAGCTTCATATAATCGCCCAAGTCAAATTGACGGGCAATAATGGCTAAAGTTTGCTCTCGTACAAGAGTGGCACGCATACGGCTTAATTCGCCTTCATTGGCTTTCGGGAATTTATCGAATAGGGCTTTGCCGATGGTAAAATTCAGAATAGAGTCTCCAAGAAACTCAAGGCGTTCGTTGTTTTTTGATGCCGCACTGCGGTGCGTTAAGGCTTGAGTGAGGTAATCAAGGGTTTCAAATTGATAACCCAATTTTTTCTGTAATCGTTCTAGTTGCATAATTTTTTGGGGTTTCCCCCATTAAAATGGAATGAAAGCGGTCAGATTTGCAAAATCTTTTGCAAATTCAACCGCTTGAAATTATTGAATGGAAGTAAACATTCGGTCGAAACGTAATCCTTTAGGGAATTCATTCGGTTTTTTATCTAAGCTCAACCAAATAAATGTGGCCTTGCCTACGATGTTTTGCTCAGGCACAAAACCCCAAAAACGGCTGTCTTCGCTGTTATCACGGTTATCACCCATCACAAAATAATGCCCTTCTGGCACCACCCATTCGCCGTCAGTTTGTCCCTCTTGCTTGAAGAAATAAGGCGCATAGTTAAATGGCGATGGATTATTCAAAATCTGATGCGTTACGCTGCCAACTTCCGTTTTTTCTACCTGCATTTCACCATGATAGAAGAAATCAGCATTTGGTTTCGCATTTTCATATTTAAATACATTCACCGAACCATCTTTGCTAGTAACAGTAAGCGATTGGGTCGCCATATCGTATTTCACCGTATCACCGCCAATCCCAACAACTCGTTTAATGTAATCAACATGCGGTTGCGGTGGTGCTTTAAACACAATAATATCGCCACGCTCTGGGTGTCCGTTCTCAATAAGCGTTTTCTGCCAAATCGGATCTTTAATGCCGTAATTAAATTTATTCACGACAAGAAAATCGCCAACACGCAAAGTTGGCTCCATTGAACCACTTGGAATTTGGAAAGGTTCAAACACAAATGAACGTAAAATAGTTACTAATGCCAACACGCCAAAAAGGGAACCGAAGAAATCAGTAAAGCCATTTTTCTTGTTTGGATTAAATTTATTGTAGAACCAAAAGCTGCCACAAACAACTACTAAGCCGACCAACAAAATAGAAATAGTATTCGGCAACTGCATTGAATCTAACCATTTCCAAATGCCGTATAAAATCCCGATAAAAATAATAGAGGCAATCTGTGCCATAATTTCTCCTTTTAGATTAACAAGCGGTTAAATTTACAAATTCATCTGCAAATTCGACCGCTTGATTAATGCAAAATTCCCTTTTGGGGATTAATCTTTACCCACGTGCAGAATCGCCAAGAACGCTTCTTGTGGCACTTCTACGTTACCGAGGGATTTCATTCGTTTCTTACCCTCTTTTTGTTTTTGTAGAAGTTTTTTCTTACGGCTTACGTCGCCACCGTAACATTTCGCTAATACGTTTTTACGCAACTGTTTTACGGTTGAACGCGCAATAATGTGGTTACCGATGGCTGCTTGAATCGCAATGTCAAATTGTTGGCGTGGAATTAAATCTTTCATTTTTTCCACTAATTCACGACCACGATATGGGGCGTTATCTTTATGAACGATAAGTGCTAACGCATCAACACGATCACCATTGATCATAATATCCACACGCACCATATCCGCTGCTTGGAAGCGTTTGAAGCCATAATCCAATGAAGCATAACCACGTGAAGTTGATTTCAAACGGTCGAAGAAATCTAACACCACTTCGCCCATTGGGATTTCATAGGTTAACGCAATTTGATTGCCGTGGTAAACCATATTGGTTTGCACGCCACGTTTCTCCACGCAAAGGGTAATCACGTTGCCCAAATACTCTTGAGGCACAAGCATATTACACTCTGCAATTGGCTCACGAATTTCACTGATGTTACTAATCGGTGGCAATTTCGATGGACTATCCACATAAACGGTTTCCCCATTCGTTTGCACTACTTCATAGACTACCGTTGGTGCTGTGGTAATGAGATCTAAATCGTATTCACGCTCTAAACGTTCTTGAATGATCTCCATATGCAACAAGCCCAAGAAACCACAACGGAAACCAAAGCCTAATGCCGTTGAGTTTTCTGGCTCATAGAATAAAGAAGCATCATTTAAGCTCAATTTACCTAACGCATCACGGAAGGCTTCATAGTCGTCTGAGCTAATTGGGAATAAGCCTGCGTAAACCTGTGGTTTGACCTTTTTAAAACCAGGTAACACTTCCGTTGCCGAATTATGGTGATGGGTTAAAGTATCGCCTACTGGTGCACCTAAAATGTCTTTAATCGCACACACTACCCAACCTACTTCGCCCGTATTAAGCTCAGTCGTATCCACTTGTTTTGGCGTAAAAATACCAAGGCGATCCACATTGTAAGACTGCCCCGTGCTCATTACTTTAATTTTGTCGCCTTTTTTGAGTGTACCATTTTTTACACGCACAAGTGACACAACACCCAAGTAGTTATCGAACCAAGAGTCGATAATCAAGGCTTGTAATGGTGCTTCAGGATCGCCCTCTGGTGCTGGGATTTTATGCACGATTTCTTCTAGTACATCCTCAATCCCCACACCTGTTTTTGCAGAACAACGCACTGCGTCCATCGCATCAATCCCAACTATGTCTTCAATCTCTTCTGCCACGCGTTCAGGATCTGCCGCAGGTAAGTCAATTTTGTTTAGAATTGGCACTACTTCCAAATCCATTTCAATCGCTGTGTAGCAGTTTGCAAGGGTTTGTGCTTCTACGCCTTGCCCTGCATCAACGACTAACAATGCACCTTCACAGGCTGCAAGTGAACGCGAAACCTCATAAGAGAAGTCTACGTGTCCTGGTGTATCGATAAAGTTTAATTGATAGGTTTCGCCGTCTTTCGCTTTATAATTTAAGGTTACGCTTTGTGCTTTAATAGTAATCCCACGTTCACGCTCAAGATCCATTGAGTCTAGCACCTGCGCTTCCATCTCACGATCAGACAAACCGCCACAGGTTTGAATCAAGCGGTCAGAAAGCGTGGATTTTCCGTGATCAATGTGGGCAATAATCGAAAAGTTACGAATGTTCTTCATATTCATCGGGCAATAAATGTCCTGTTTTTAAAAATTTAGGGAAAAATAACCGTGCAATTCTACTTGAATTTCACGGTTATTTCAAAGGAAATGCTCTATTGTGCTATTTACAATTCACCTGCCAAGCTAATCGGCTAAACTCAATTGCAAGCTCGCTTAATACCTGTTGGTAAGCGGTTAAATTTTGCGATTTTTTTGCAAAAGCGGACCGCTTGTCAGAAAACTGCATCTGTGCATAACCACATTGCAAATCTCGCCCGCGCGAAACCTCTAACTGCACATCATTAAAACGCTCCGTTGGCGGATAAAGCACCTCACTACGCAGTTCATTTTGCACCACTTCAACTTTCGCTTGCGTATCCTCCTGATGAGCAAACGCATTTTGACGCAATGATGCACGATCAGCTAAACTCATCCTTTTGCTATTTTTATCTACAAAAATCAAAATACCTTTCTGCCAATTCTCGGGATTTTTTGTACCTTCAGCAGGCAAATAAAGCAGTTGTTGCATCTCATCAATCTGACTTTGCGTTACCTTTTCAAAACGCTGTTTCTGGAATGTTACTGCATCAGGCAGATCAAAACCGCCCGTTTTAAACTGGCAAGCGGTCAAAAATAAGGAAAAAAGTGCAAAGCTACCCCAACGAAAAATATTCATTACTGCTCCTCGCGTTTAAAAACCAATTCAGTTGCCGTTGAGCTCTCCTCATCAAACCAATAACCGCCATAGTTAAAGGTTTTAAGTTGTTCAATTTCAGTTGGTTGCTCAGTTAAAATAAAACGCACCATCATTCCTCGAGCTTTTTTGGCATAGAATGAAATCTGTTTAAACTTGCCATTTTTCTCATCTAAGAAAACAGGTTTTACAATGGTCGCATTCAGATTTTTCGGTTTTACTACATTATAATATTCATCTGAAGCAAGATTCACCAACACGCTATCGCCCTGTTCATCAATCGCCTGTTGCAAATACTCGGTTATAGTATTGCCCCAAAATGCGTACAGATCTTTGCCTTTAGGATTAGTCAATTTCGTGCCCATTTCCAAACGATAAGGCTGCATCAAATCAAGCGGTTTTAGCAAGCCATATAAGCCTGAAAGCATACGCAAGTGCTTCTGTGCATATTCGACCTGCTCACGGCTTAGCGTTTCCGCTTCAAGCCCTATGTAAACATCTCCTTTAAACGCAAAAAGTGCAGCTTTGGCATTTGTCTCATTATGGTCAAGCTGCCATTCAGCAAAACGTGCTACATTTAAACTCGCCAATTTATCGCTAATCGACATTAACGATCCTAATTCCGCTGGGCTAAATTGCTGACAAATTTCAATCAATTCTTGACTGTAAGCGGTCAAATTTGGTTGAGAAAATACAAATTGAGGCACGGGTGTTTCAAAATCGAGGGTTTTCGCAGGGGAGATAATGGCAAGCATAGGTAATTCCTTTCAAAAATGAAATACAAAAAAGGCAGGAAAAACCTGCCTTTTGCGATAATACTTTCGTATAGATACTCGAAATTAACGTTTTGAGTATTGTGGACGACGACGTGCTTTGTGTAAACCCACTTTTTTACGTTCAACGCGACGTGCGTCACGAGTAACGAAGCCAGCTGCACGAAGTGCTGGGCGTAAAGTTTCGTCGTATTCGATCAATGCACGTGTAATACCGTGACGGATTGCACCTGCTTGACCAGAGATACCACCACCTTTAACAGTAATGTATAAATCTAATTTATCTAATAATTCAACTAATTCTAATGGCTGACGCACGATCATACGTGAAGTTTCACGACCGAAGTATACGTCTAAAGAACGTTGGTTAATAGTGATGTTACCGCTGCCCGGTTTGATAAATACACGAGCTGAAGAGCTTTTGCGGCGACCTGTGCCGTAGTTTTGATTTGCTGCTGTCATTTTGATGCTCCGTGATTAGATGTCTAAAACTTGTGGTTGTTGTGCAGCGTGGTTGTGTTCGTTACCTGCGTAAACTTTTAATTTACGGAACATTTCACGGCCTAAAGGACCTTTTGGTAACATACCTTTTACTGCGATCTCGATCACTGCTTCTGGACGACGTGCAATCATTTCTTTGAAGGTTGCATCTTTAATACCACCTACATAGCCAGTGTGCCAGTAGTAGATTTTATCAGTTTCTTTTTTACCTGTTACAGCTACTTTCTCTGCATTGATAACAATGATGTAATCACCTGTATCAACGTGTGGAGTATATTCAGCCTTGTGTTTACCACGTAAACGACGTGCTAATTCAGTAGCTAAACGACCTAAAGTTTTACCTGTCGCATCTACTACATACCAGTCACGTTTTACTGTTTCTGGTTTTGCTACAAAAGTTTTCATTAATTAAATACCAAAATTTAAAGTTTAAACCCAATATCCTAGTGGATATTACCTATTAATTTTTCGGCTAAATCCGACCCCTTCGAGTCTTATTTAGACCAACTTGTTTGGCGGGAAAGTCCAAACAAAAACAGGGTGTGCGTATTATACAGATTTTGTATTAAAAATCTAATACTTTCACCAATTTTTTGCGTTTAGTCAGTAAAACTGAATTTTTAACTACTTGGCTATTCCTTTCTCACTCGGAAAATGTTACAACTCGTTACATATTTATTACCCAGCAAATAAGAGATTTTTTATGACAGAATGGACTATTGCCGTTTGGGGTGCTTTAGGCGCAGCATTTATTGTAGGTATTTTCATCGGAGTACTTGTAACCCGCATGGCAAGCCGTAACGTGCAAAAACAACTACAACTGGAAGCTGATTTAGTCTGCTGAATTATTAGCAACTCTCGCAACGGATTATAAAAAGCTCTACGACCATTTAGCTAACGGCTCTGCAGAGCTTTTACCAGAAGAGCATCAAACCGAATTTTTTAAACTTACAACTAAAGAAGACCAACCTCGAGATTATTCCGAAGGCTCTTCCGGTTTATTTAAAAAGCAATAAAATAATTTGATAAAGAAAACCCAGCCTAAGACTGGGTTTATTATGATATGTTTTATCGACACTGCGCTTTAAAACGAAGGAGATGATCGAGTAACACAATCGCCATCATTGCTTCAGCAATTGGCACGGCTCGGATGCCAACGCAAGGGTCGTGTCTGCCTTTAGTTACCACTTCCACAGGTTCGTTATTTGAGTTTACGCTTTGACCTGGCACGGTAATGCTTGAAGTTGGTTTTAACGCAATATTGGCAATAATTGGCTGCCCCGAACTAATACCACCTAAAATGCCACCTGCGTGGTTCGATAAAAAGCCTTCTGGGGTCATTTCATCGCGGTGTTGGCTGCCTTTTTGTTCAACCACTGCAAAACCATCGCCAATTTCGACCGCTTTCACAGCATTAATAGACATCAATGCGTGGGCTAAATCCGCATCTAGGCGATCAAAAACAGGTTCGCCTAAACCAACAGGTACATTTTCAGCTATCACTGAGAGTTTCGCTCCGATAGAGTCGCCCTCTTTTTTCAGCTCACGAATAAGTTCTTCAAACTGCTCTACCGCCACAGGGTCAGGGCAGAAAAACGGATTGCTATTCACTTCATTCCAATCAATTTTACTGATATCTGCCACTTTTGCAGGATCAATTTTAACCGAGCCAATTTGCGATAAATAGCCTCGTACTTCAATACCAAATTGTTCACGCAGATATTTTTTTGCAATCGCCCCTGCAGCCACACGCATTGCAGTTTCACGCGCAGAAGAGCGACCGCCACCGCGATAGTCACGGATACCATATTTTTGTTGGTAAGTGTAATCCGCGTGACCAGGGCGGAATTTGTCCATAATATCGCCGTAATCTTTGGAGCGCTGGTCACCATTTTTGATAATTAACCCGATACTCGTACCCGTGGTTTTCCCTTCAAATACGCCCGATAAAATCTGTACTTCATCATCTTCACGACGAGGGGTAGTATAACGGGATGTCCCAGGTTTACGGCGGTCTAAATCGGGTTGCAAATCCGCCTCGCTCAATGCCATATTCGGTGGTACGCCATCCACAATACAACCTAGTGCAATCCCGTGCGATTCGCCAAAAGTGGTTACCTTAAATAATTGTCCAATGCTGTTGCCTGCCATATTGCTTTCCTTTTATTGTTATTTGCAAAATTCTATGAGACTTTAACCGCTTGTGTCGTCTGATTATCTTCAGAATGCAAGTGAACATCAAGCTGATTGAGTGCCAAACGGATGTCATTTTCTCTAAATAGCTGATTGATGCGATATTGCAAGAAGTTCATTGTCTCTATGCGATCACCCAATTCGCCCACAAACACGAGCAACTCATGTTCTAATGCATTATCGCCAAAATGAAGCATATTGATTTCCACTTTTGGCTCATTCAACACTTTCGGTGCTTCGCTCACTGCTTGAAGAAGTAATCGTTGCATTAAGTCAAGGTCGGTATCATAACTCACTTTAAAGAAAATTTGTAAGCGAGTGATAGTATTATTCAACGTCCAGTTAATAAAACGATCAGTCACGAACGCTTGGTTTGGTAACACCACTTCCATATGTTCCGAATTCAGCAAGGTGGTTGAACGCAAGCGAATCTTCGTGATAATCCCCGTATACTGCCCCACTGTTACCTTATCGCCTACGCGAATTGGGCGTTCAAATAGCAAGATAGAGCCCGATACGAAACTACCAAAAATCTCTCGCACTCCGAAGCCCAAACCAACTGAAAGGGCGGTAAAGATCCATTGAATTTTGGTCCACGAAATTCCCAATGCCGAAAATGCCGATACGCTACCGAAGATCACAATAATGTAGGTTAAGAAAGTAATTATCGTCTGAGGTGTGCCTTTGGAGAGGTGCATTTTTGAGAAAACCGTCACTTCCAAAATACCCGCAATGTTTTTAATCAACACATAGGTAACAACTACATAAAGCGAGGCACGCATTAAGTTAAGCAGTGTTACTGACTCAACCTGACTGCCCTCATTACTTTCCCATAAAATCACACCATCAAGGTAGTAGGCAACACTAATCAGATCCGACCAAATCACATAAAGCGATGCAAACAACACCACCCAGCCAATCAAATCGGTGACACGATAAATCTGTTGGTTCACTACCGAAAGTTTGATCGTTTCGTCCTCTTTTGTCTCTTCTTTAGTGCTATTTTCTAATACCTGTTCGCGCAATTTACGACGTTTTTCTTGCAAACGACGATATGCCAAACGGCGGGCAGAAATTGCCACAAAACGATACGCAAAATAACGCCCAAAAACCCAAAGCAAAATCACAAAGTAACTATTAAGCAAGTGCGTAATGAGGTAAACCGCCGTATAGTAATAGCCTAAAATAATGAGAATAATCAATGAGATAGGCACAATTACTAAAATCAGGCGTAATAGTCGGAACAAGCCGATACTCGTATTCGTTGCACCCTCTTCTTTCTTCGCTTTTTGGTATTCTCGAATCGCGCGGTTTAGCAGTGGACGAACCACTAAAAGGCAAAGCGCCAAAGCAATAATCGACATTACCTGCCCAATGGCATCATTGAGATAACCGATCTCATCAATTTGCGATGGAATAGACGACACCAATAATAAACCAACAATCCAAATTGATTGCTTGATAATACGTTGGAAAATACGGTTACTCTCTTGCGGCATGCCAAAATGACGGAATGCTAAACCATTTGGGCGAAGTAATGAAAGTACCGTCGCAAAGAACCACCAATAAAGCGTTACTCGCATACCCCAACGCCCAATTGCAATCGGGTCGTTAAAGAAAAGAAAACCTATCGCATTATAAGCGGTGAAAAACATCAGCGTACTTGGTAAAGCCAACAATACTGTCCAAAACATCGCTTCTGGCGTCAACCAATGACTATCGTTAGTCAGGGTGTTTACTCGTGAAGCAAGGCTTGCCAAGCGGTCTTTTATTACCGATTTTTTCCAATTGATAAGTAATGCAATCAACAAGAAAATAGAAGTAAACAACACCGTAGATAATAAATTCGGCTGTACGTTTTCAATCCCAACATAATCGGTCAAAACACCTACTTCTGCAAATGCTAACGCAGGAAAAGCCTTAAGCCACGCAAAATCCATCGGATTATTGCTGTTTACCCAGAAACTTTGCTGTTGTAGTTTACGTTGCAGGGCATCGCCAATCGCCAAGGCTTGGCGTTGGTTATTTTCAATCGTAATCGAAAGATTGAGCTGGCTATTTAACGACTTAATAATCTCATCGAGCAGTTTTTGACGCTCTTTGAGAATATTATTTAACGCACTATTTTCCTCACTCGTTAAAGGCTCCTCCAAATTATGCGTTAGGTTTCGAACATAATCGTCAATGTTATAAAGCTCATCGCGTTGTTGCGAATATTCAAACAGATTAACCCGCACATTTGAAATCGATTTCGCTAAATCGTTGTTGATTTTTTCGGTAGGCAACGTTTGTTTCTGCTTATTAATCACCTTGGAAAGCACAAGCGTGCCTTGCAATGCGCTAATTTGCTCATCAATATTGCGTTGCGTTTGAGTAAGGCTTTCCAACACATTTCGCATCCGTAAATCGTCATGCGAAAGCGTGTTTAATTTCTTAGTTTGTTGCACCAAAAATTGGCTTAATTCTTTGTTATGATCTAGCTCATCTGTAATTAAGAAATTCTCAATGCTACTTGCTATGCGTTGACTAGCGACATCTTTTGCCTTTTGCTCGGAATCTTCTAAACGCTTAGTATTAAGCACCTCTTGCAACACCGATAACTGCTTTTGCATTAACGCTTGACGTGCTGCCGCCTCGCTTCGTTTTGCTTCATCAAAAGCAATCAATCGCTCTGCATTATTGCTGAGTAAATTGTTATAACGATTGCTCTCTTCAATAAAACGGATTTCAGCATCCCAGCGCTCCATTGCATTCGGTAAATGGCTCTGTGGAGGCAAGCTTTTTACACGGTTAATCTCTTGCAACCGTGCACTATTTTCATCCAATAAACGTTGGTTATTTTTAAGCAGGTTACGATCGTTCGAAATTTGGGCATCTAGTGCTAAAAGCTGAGACTGCACACTCTGCAAATCTGCTTCAATGCTCTCTTGTTGCTTAATAAGATCGGCTAATGAAAGCACATTAAAGCTATTTGCTGAAACCACATTCGTCTCTTTTTTATTCTCTTCTGTCCGTTTTTGCACCTGTGCGAGATCTTGAGGCAAGGTTTGCAACTGCTTTTCTAATGCCGCAATATCTGCCTTTTGCTTTAAGGTTTGATCATTAAAACGCTTGGTTAACTCCAAGTTTTGATCTTGAGCACTCGTTTCCGCTGTCTCTAACGTGCCCGATCTTAATGCACTAATCTGCTGCCTTACGCTCTCTTCCGCTCGGTTTTGAGACGCTTCTGCCCAAGCCTTATGGGAGAAAAGCGAGAGGCTAACTAAACAGAAAAAAAGTATGATGGCGGTTTTCTTAAACATGCTTATTCTAATTTCTTGCAGTTAAATCTTCAGTTGCCCATTTCACTTCTTCATTGGTGTTTTGATTTTTGATAAAAACATCCAACTGATTAAAGGCAATTTCAATTCCGTGCTGTTCGAAAAGTTCGTTAATACGGCGGTTTAGTTGGTCAATGGTGCGAATACGTTCGCTTAATTGCCCCACATAAACACGCAACTCGTGATCTAATGTGCTTGCCCCAAAGGAGAGGAAATATGCCATAGGTGCAGGATCTTTAACTACTGTAGTAGTTTCTTCGGCAGCTTGAAGCAATAATTTCTTCACTAACTCTAAATCTGAGCCATATGCTACACCGATACTAATCACTAAACGAGTCATTGAATTGGTTAATGCCCAGTTCACCACGCGTTCAGTAATAAAAGCTTTGTTTGGCACAATCACTTCTTTTTTGTCATTGTCGATTAAAGTAGTTGCTCGAATACGGATTTTCGACACTGTTCCATTAAATGAACCGATGGTGATCATATCGCCAACACGAATAGGACGTTCAAATAAAATAATAATGCCTGAAACAAAGTTCCCAAAAATTTCCTGCATACCGAAACCCAAACCAACCGATAATGCCGTAAAGAGCCATTGTAGCTTAGACCACGACATTCCCAAGGTTGAGAAGGCAAAAGCTGCCCCTAACACCACTAATAAATAGGTTAATAAGGTACTGATGGTATAAGGCGTACCTTGAGAAAGCGAAAGATGCGGGAAAACAAACGTTTCCAGTAAACCACTTAAGTTCTTAATCAACACATAGGTCACCACAATAATCACTAGAGCAACCAATAGATTAAGCAAGGTAATCGATTCCATCACCACGCCCGTGTCAGTCGTCACACTTTGTTGCCAGAGTGTTACGCCTTTTAAGTAATATGCAACGGTAATAAGATCAGACCAAACCCAATAAAGCGCTGCAAATAAGCCAACCCAGAGCACAAAATCAGTTACTTTCAGCATCTGATTTTTGATTTCACTCACAGCCATTTCATCTGCTTTGATTTCGAATGGTACATCCTCTTCGCCGAAGTTATGCGCTTGTTCATTGCTTGCCTGTTTCGCTAAAGACTCTTTTTTCTCAAGCAAACGGCGATGTGCTAAACGGCGGGAAGAAACCGTAAAGCCACGATAACATACATTTCGCACGATAATCCAAGTAGTTACCGCAAAATAAGTTGAAATCAGATGTTCAATGATGACTAATGATGTGTAGTAATACCCCATCACAATCAACACGATCAACGCAATCGGTGCCAGCAACAAGACCAAACGCACAAAACTTAATGCTCCTTTGGGTGCGTGAATATCCTCTGCTGTGTTTTGATACGTTGAAATTGCTTTTCTAAACCCAGGGGCGATAATAAAGACTGTCATTGCCAAAACAGTAATGGTCATAATTTCGCCCAATACATCATACGTAATGCCCGTTTCCACATTGGCAAAAATAGAGGTATTCAACAATAAACCAATCACCCAAACTGAGCGTTTTAGAATGTTATAGAACAACTCATTACTTTTTTGTGGCATATCAAAATGCTGATAACCAATGCCATGGGGACGAAGAATTGCCATCATAAAGGCAAAGCAGAACCAATAACCCGCCATTTTTAAGCCCCACGGCCAGATCGGAAGTGGATCTTGGAAACAGATGTAAGTCACCAAAATAAACACCGTTAAAAACATAAAGGTGCTTGGCAAGCATAAAATCGTGGTTAAAAGAATCGCTTTAGGTGTATTCCATTGGCTATCGGTTTCTACCGATTTCATTCTGTTATTGATCTCGGTTAATTGGCGTTTAATGTTCTCTTTTTGACGCAAAATCAAGCCAATTAGCAATAATAAACTACCAATTAAGAATGTGGCAGGAATCACATTGTCACGCCAATTTGAAAAATCGAACTGTTTGCCAATCTCTTCTAACTGAAATCCAAGTGTTGGGCCTAGTTTCGTAAACCACGCAAAATCAATCGCATTATTACTTTTTACCCAAAAGCTTTGCTGTTGCAATTTTTGTTGCAACTCATCGCTGATGGTTTGAACCTGTTTCTGTGTCAGTTCAATGTTGATCGCCAAGTTCAACTGAGCATTCATCGATTTAATCAATTCCACAAAAGTTTTCGTACGAGCTGATAAAATCTCCGTTAGCTGTTTCTTTTCAGCATCTGTAAAAGTGTTTTTCTCCTCTTTTTCAAGCTTCGCAATATAACTTTTAGGATCCGCAATTTTATCTTTGAACTCAGTCATATCAAAAATATTCACACGGAGTTCATTAATACGTTCTGCCAAACCTTTGATCATCTCATCTTGTGGCAAAGCCGCACGCTGCTTATTGATAATACGCGAAAGCACAAGCGAGCCTTGCAAAGAACTAATCTGCTCATCCAAGTTACGTTGAGTTTGCTCTAAGTTATCCAACACACCTTTAATACGCAAATTTTCTTGCGAAAGCTCATTCATTTTGGTGGTTTGATCAAGCAATTCTTGTGACATTTTGGCATTAAAATCCAATGCTCGAACAATCACAGGATTGCTCTCCGCATTCACATTTTTTTCAAGCGTTTCCGTTGCTTGCTCTACTTTGACTTTAGATGCCTGCATCAATTTTTCGCTAATCGCTTGCTGAATTGCAGCAAGTTCATTTTGCAATTGTTGCTGTTGTAATTTTTTCTCTTCCAGCTGACTATTATAGAGTGCCGAAAGATCTTCGTTGCCTCGCAATAATGTTTGGTTGTAGCTATTTTGTAAATCTAACAACGCCAATTCTGTGGTAAAATTCACTTTTTGCTCATCACTGACGTTTGCCCCTAACAAAGCAGAATTAATTGCTTGCTTATGCGTGACATTGTTACTCAAAGCAGTTTGTGCTTTATCAGGCACTGCATTTTGGATGACTAATTTTCCATTTAGCGATGCCATTTCTGTTTGTAAATTATTCAATGCATCTTGCTTAGCTGAAAGCAACCCCTGCAAATCATCTAACGAAATATGTTCAAATGACGGCACTGTCACCGTACTATTTTTTAATTTGGTAAGATTGTCTTGGCTCTTTTTTAAACTCGCTTTGGAATGTTCAATTTCACTATTTAACGCTTCATTATCCGCTTTCTGCTTCGCAATTTGAGCCAACAACGATTGAGTATCTTGCAAGGTTTTTAATGTTGCTTTCGTTGCATCGGTTTGCTCCGCTTTTTGCAACGTTGCAATCTGTGCCTGCAATGCTTTTTCACTCGGTAAATCGGCTTGTGCGAGTGAAATACCAAAAATCATCGTAGCAAAAACGAAAAAATATTTCTTCATCATAAATTATCCTTACGGGTGAGCCTTAGTTTAACGGCAACCTCAGATTTTAGTTGTTGTCTGGAAATTTTAATGCCACCTTGTTGTAAATTTTCATCTAACGGCAAGTAGCAAATCGGGTGTTTAAATCTTTCTAAATGCTGTGTCGCAAACTTTTGTAGTTTTTCGACCGCTTGTGTTGAGAATGGTTCGAGCAAATCCACCACCGCCACAGGGCGTTCTCCAAACTCAACATCTGCAATCGGTACAATAAAAATCTGCCTGAGTAAATCTGAAGCGAACAACACTTTTTCTACCTCTTCGGGCTGAATATTCTCCCCACCCGAAATAAACATATTATCCAATCGACCTTTAACAATCAAATGACCTTGCTCATTCCACTGCCCAAGATCTTTCGTTTGCAGCCAACCTTGAGCATTGGTAAGCGGTCGAATCTCGGCATTTTTTTGCCAATAACCCAGTGCTAAACAATCGCCTTTTACCCAGATTTCATTATCAACCAAACAGACTTCCCGCCTTTTCAATGGCTTACCCACATTGCCTAACTCATTTTTTACAGCACAAATCGTCGAAGCCATTTCGGTCATACCATACCCCGAAAAAGTAGTTATTCCCTGCACTTTCGCTTGTTGAACTAATTCCGCAGGAATAGCAGCTCCACCAAGCAAAACAGTTTGCTTTTTCGACCGCTTGTGAAGTTCCGCTGATGCCAAATAACGTTGCATTTGGGTGGGCACAAGGGAGGCGTGCGAAACTTGAGAAAGTAGCTTAAAAAAATCTGCTTTATCTTCATTCACATAGAGCGTTGCCCCTTGTGAAAGCCAACGCCACACAATCCCCTGCCCTGAAACGTGAAACAACGGCAAACTCAGTAGCCAGCTATCGCTTTGTTTAAAATCGAGTAATTTACACACACCTTCCGCATTCGCTAGATGGTTTTTGATGCTATGCACCACGGCTTTTGGCGAACCTGATGAGCCAGAAGTGAGCGTTAAAGTAGCAGGAGAGGCATAATCTAAAGCAGGCAATTCACAAGCGGTAAGATTTTCATCAAAATTTGTAAAAAGCTGATCGGTAATCAAAAACTGAATGCCATATTGCTCGCAAAGTTGCGTTGTTTGTTCTGATGAAAATGCAGGATTAAGCATTAAGATCTGCTTATTTAAAGCAATTACCGTACAATAACAGAGCAACCCAATTAAGCGATGCGAGCCTTGATAGCCAATTAATTGAGCCTGTAAAAAGGAGGGCTGAGAAGAGAGAAAAGTCGCCGTTTGAGCAATGAGATGGTGAAAATCTTGCCAGCAAATTTGCTCAGGCAAAAAAGGGAAAAAGCCACTTTTCCCTTTTTCCCAAACAATAGCGATGCGTTCAACATTCGCCTTATCACTTGCTTGCCCGCCTGCTTTATTTCCCCAACAAGCGGTAAAAAAATGCGAAGATTTCAGCATAGCAATTTAAACAAATAAACCTTGCACGCGTTTAATCAATTTTTCAGGCAACCCCATTTCACTCATCACATTAGTGACAATCAAACCTTTACGGTTAGTATTGTTATTGGTTACCACCCAAAATGGCGAGCTTGGAATTTGTTTCGCTTTTACGCTATTGCCGTGCTTTAATAATGAAGCTTCATCTTTAGCAAAATAAGTTCTTGAATTGCCCGTTACCATTTCTGTTGCTTTTGCAAATGCATCAGGATTATGTTTATATAAAGCCTCAAGCAATCTCAGAAAACGCACTACGCCTTTTGCTGGTTCAGTAAATAACGCTGAGTTCAGCACTTTCTCCAACTGCTCATTAGAAGATCGCTTAACTTCTAACTTAACAGAAGGTTCATGGTAGTGCGAATGTTTTTTCTCTTTTGGTTTTGCCATTTCTTTGAGCTCATCAATCACATTTTGCTGAACCAGTGCAAATGGCTGAGGTGATGAAGGTAAACGTAATAGACGACGCAAAATATCAGAGGCACTTTCGCCAATTGATTGTGTTCTGCTCGCAATGTAATGATATAATTCATCATCGATTTCGATATTTTTCATCTTATCCCCTTAATTTACTTGAATTTTACTGAGCGAATATAGCTTGGCATTATAATCAAGTTCAGGATCTTTTTGTAGATAAAAATCACTCAATTTTAGTGAAAAGAATAACTTATGAATAAAAATTTACTTTTAAATTATCAACTCCAACCTGCCATCAAAAAACCAAACGCTCAAACCATGGTGTTTTTGCATGGCTTATTTGGCGATATGAATAATCTTGGCATTATTGCTCGCCGTTTTGCTGAACAATTTAATATTTTACGGGTCGATCTTCGCAATCACGGGGCGTCATTTCACGCAGATGAAATGAATTACACCTTGATGGCTGAAGATCTGAAAAATCTGCTGCTGGCTCTAAAATTATCAAATGTTATTGTGATTGGTCATTCGATGGGGGGGAAAACGGCAATGACCTTAGCGCATATCGCACCAGAACTGGTGGATAAATTGGTGGTAATTGACATTGCTCCAACAAAGAACCCAACACATCGCCACGATGCTAATTTTGCAGGTTTATTTGCGGTAAAAGAGGCAAAACCTACCACCCGACAAGAGGCAAAAGCAGTGCTTAGCCAGTTTGTGAAAGATGAAGGCGAACAACAATTTATGCTGAAAGCCTTTGCCCCGCAAAAACCTGACTATTTCCGTTTTAATCTCACAGGCATTAAAGCAAATTATCTCAATATTATGGACTGGCAAGCAGTCTATTTTGATAAGCCGACGCTCTTTATTAAAGGTGGCGCTTCTGATTACATCCAAGCAAAGGATACGCAAACGATTTTAGAACAATTCCCGAAAGCGACCTCTTTTGTTGTCGCGAATGCACACCATTGGGTGCACGCCGAAAAAGCTGAAACTGTTGTACGTGCCATTCAAAAATTTTTAGAGAAGAACTAATAGAAAATAGGAACAATATGAAAGATACGATTTTTTCCGCACCAATTGAGAAATTGGGTGATTTTACCTTTGATGAAGCGGTGGCAGAAGTTTTCCCTGATATGATCCAACGCTCCGTGCCAGGTTATTCAAACATTATCACTGCAATTGGAATGTTGGCTCAACGCTTTGTGACTGATAATTCCAATATTTATGACTTGGGCTGCTCTCGCGGTGCAGGGATTTTATCTATCCGCCGCAATATTCAGGAGAAACAAGCGCAAATTATCGGGGTTGATAATTCTCCCGCGATGGTTGAACGCTGCCGAGCACATATCAATGCCTATCATTCTAATGTACCTGTTGAGGTTTTATGCGATGATATTCGCCAAGTCAAAATTGAAAATGCTTCAATGGTGGTGCTAAATTTTACCCTGCAATTTTTACCTCGTGCTGATCGTTTAGCTTTATTGAAAAAGATCCACCAAGGCTTAAACCCAAACGGCATTTTAGTACTTTCAGAAAAATTCACCTTTGAAAATGAAACGATGAATGAGTTGCTGATTGATTTACACCACACCTTCAAGCGCGCAAATGGCTATAGCGAGCTAGAAGTGAGTCAAAAACGCACGGCATTGGAAAATGTAATGCTCACCGATAGTATTGAAACCCATAAACAACGCTTACAAGAAGCTGGCTTTAGCCAAATTGAACTTTGGTTCCAATGCTTTAATTTTGGATCGATGATTGCGGTTAAATAACCCATCAATCATACTATAACAAAACCCCCAACCATTTCTGATCGGGGGTTATTTTTAACTTAATCTAAGCAATCAGAGATTACCAGAATACACGCATACCTACACCGATAGCTTTGTCAGCTTCTTTAGTTTTTAAAGCATAACCACCAGTAGCATTTACATTGTAGTCTTTAGTACGAACGTATTTACCTTCTACGAATGCAACCACTTGTTTGTGGAATTTGTAGTCAACGCCAAGTAAAAAACCGTGTTTGATATTTTTTGCTGTATCAACAGAGTTTTGTTCTGATTTAGAACGTTCGTATAAGTAGTTACCATATACTTTAGATGCTGGAATTACTTGATATTCGAAACCAGGTGATACATAGAATTTATTAGTTTTCACTGCTGTTGTTTCAGCTTTTTGGTGTGCATAACCGAAGTCACCAATTAAAGTGAAATCACCTAAAGTATAGCTTGCAGATGCTAAGTAGCCATCTTTACGGGTAGTTTTGTTATCTACACCTGTTTCATAGTTTGTGTGACCATAAGCGAAACGAACATCATAGTTATCTTGTGCAAATAAAACACCTGCACCGTATGCATTTTTGATATTACCAGTAATATCTGCTACACCAGTATCGTTACCTTGTGCATCTTTAATTGTTTTTAAAGGGTTACCTTTGTCATTATGTTTTTGACCAAAGTTGTAGTTTGCACTAGCATGTAAACCTTCGATACCTTTATAGTCATAACGGATTACACCAGTACCAGAAGTTGGGATATAGCCACCTTTTGGAATTAAACCGTATTCATAATCGTTAGTTTGGCTTAAGTCATCTGCGATAGTTACTTGACGACCAAAAGTGATGTTACCATATGCTTTGCTACCCAAACCAACGTACGCACGTTTAGCATATAAACTACCGAATTGGTCGCGTGATTCCGTATTATCAAAACGGAATTCTAAACGACCTAATGCATAGAAGTCTTCACCTAATTGGTGTTTAGCCGTTACACCAAAACGTGTGCCTGCGTTACGTAATGCTGAGCTTGATACTTTACCTGTTGAACCTGCTTGATAGCGAGTGCCATCAACCCATTTACCTTGATGATAATTAGTTTTTACGCTACCCTTTTCAGCAATTAAACGTAATGAACCGTCGAAATCAACTTTTGTACCATCTGCGTCTACTACGGTTACCGCTTGTGCTGAAGCTGCTGCTAATGCTGCTACTGTTAATGCAACTAATGTTTTTTTCATAATGACCACCTATCTATAAGGTTTGTTTTAGTAATACGTCCTTTAAAACTAAAGAACCATCTTAAAAACTTGCGAACATCTAATCCTTTACATTTGGCTAGATGTTTGTGCAAGCGAATAATGGCAAAAAGCGAATACGGTGTCAATAGTTTGGCGAAAAGCTGCACTCATAAAATTATGCTTTAAAATCAATATGTTACAAATCAATTATAAAAAATGGAGCTAAAAATAAATTTATTTTGCATTCCACTTCACAAAACAAATCAAAACTAAACCTTTGATTTTAAAAGAGTTTTATTTCATTTTTCTTTTAGAAATAAAGTTCAGACAAAAATAAAAAATATTTTGTGACTTAGATCACATTTTTGATATTTAATTAGAAAAATGTCTATTTTTTCAACAAACCCTACACATTGAAACCTAAAAAAGCTCAGGTATAATGATTTCAAGACCAAGTTAAAACGAATAATGAGTGCCAATATATGAATGCTTTTATCGAAAAAGTTGAAGAAAATCTTGCACAATTTACCCCATTTGAAGACGAACAAGCGGCCGTTTTCGGCAATTATTTTGCTAAAAATGAAGCCAAAATTTCATTTTTTATTGGTGAAATTCGACATACCGCAGCAATATTAAGCCAGCAAAATGAGGTTGCTTATGCTGAAATTTATGCTAAAAAATTGCTCGAACAGGTTGACGCTTTACAAAAAGCGGTAAAATCTATTCAGAAAAAAAGCAAATTGGCCTCTTTTTCTTCCAACTACCGTTTCCCCAAAAACGTCCACGCCTTACCTGTAGAAAAACGCTTAATTGAATACAGAAAAGCATTAAGGATACTCAATGACAAAATCAGCTGGTTACTTGATAAGCAATATCACGCTCAAAATGATGCTGAAAGAATCCACTACCAGCAACAAATCCAAGAAACCGAATTTAGAAGAGAAAAATGTTTGGCAGCGATTGAGATATTAGAAGAACACTGATCGCTAAAATAAAAAGAGCGTTTTAAGACAATTAAAACGCTCTTTGTCAATTTATAAAGAAATTTAACCGTTTACTACTCTAACCCCTGCGAAGAAAGAATCATCTGGCACTGATAAGGTGTGGCAGGTAATACTTTTGATTTGGGTGTGCTTGATTTTGGTGCTGGTTCGAACCACGAATACAATTCAGCCCCACAGCCATCACCTGCAGGTAAAACGGCTTGATTTTCACAATTTTTTGCATCTTGCGGGCAGCTTAAACGCACGTGAATGTGTGAATCGTGTCCATACCAGGGGCGGATTTTTTGTAACCAATTACGATCTGCTTTCTCGCTGTTGCACAATTTCACTTTAATCGCAGGGTTCACAAAAATGCGGTTCACACGGCTATCTTGTGCGGCTAATTTAATTAAATTGAACTGGTTCGGCGTCCACACCCGCTCATCGACAATCTGTCTATCGCGATCGACCATCAATGTCGCTAACCCTGCAGGATTACGTGCTGTTTCATCATCCATTGGCCCGAAACGCAACCAAATATCTGCATCCAATCCTGTTTGATGGCTGGCGTGTCCTGAAGAGAAGCGCCCACCTGCTGGCATTCCCATATCGCCAATTAAAATCGGTGGCAAGCCAGCTGCTTTACTGCGTTGACCTAATTTCGTGAGGTAATCGAGCAACTGTGGGTGCCCGTAATAACGGTTTTTCACCGAACGAATCACTTGGTAACCTTCGCCTTTTAAGGCAAGCGGCTTAGCACCGATAATACAGCCATTGCTATATCCACCGATAGATTGTGGCTGTCCTGAAATAGGTGTACGGATCTTTTCCCATTGGGTGGCAACAGTAGTTGCAGAAAATAGTGCTAAGCTTGATACTAAAACAGTTCTTATTAATTTCATTTTGTTTCCTATATGCCTAGGGCTCTCTCCCTAGGTTACGTATAAATGAGTCCTTATAGGGCTCCACTTCTTCATAACTTCCCAGCCTCGTAGAGGCTGATTTATAAGTAACCTATGGCTTGTAGCCATAGGACTCTTTACAACAACGCCCAACTCAAATTAGATACTAAATGACACGGCTTACATTGAAAATAGAACATCTCGTGCAATGGCTTAGCTAATTTCCAATCCCCACCACAACAAGGGCAGGTGCGATGATGTTCGACTTGTTCATCATTGCCTAAACGGTAGAGATAATAATAGACAGGTACACCCACTTCTTGTTCAATCTGACGAGCAAGTGCCATACCTTGTTGGCTCAGTTCGCTCTGATATTCGCTAATTTCAGCAAGAGCCGTTTGTTCTAATGCACCGCCGTTCATCTGCAGCTGATCGCATGCTTGCCAACTCTCTTGCCATTTGATTACCGCTTCCGCAAGCGGTGGATTTTGTCGTAAAAGTTGGTAAAGTGGCACAGGTTTTAAGCTATTGCCCGATTTAATCGGCGAACAGCTATCCAAATAGGTAGTGTAAAGCATCAGAAATTCTGGCTGTTCATCACGGCTGGTTTCGTCTGCCTGATAATCTTGCCCGATAATTTCAAAACCTGCAAATTCTATGCCAATTTCGCCCGCTTGTTGGAACGCCTCATTGACCCATTCATTGTTCCATTTCGGCAATAGACTTTCTTGTTCGGGAATTGACACTCTCGCTTCAAAATGATCTTGATGATAAGTTACACCAAACTCACGCCCAATAATCTGCCCGTTGTAACGCCATTGATTGATAATTTGCGAAATGGCAGTGACAGGATCGGTTTCAAAATTCGCATAATTAAAATACGCTACGGCTTGATACATTAGGCTTTTTTCCTCTCTTGTTGCACCACTGAAGTCGGCTCTTGATGGATGATAACCTCCGACATCGGAAATGCTGCCAAAATTTTCTGCTCAAGGCTATCAGCAATATCATGTGCTTCTAACAGCGTGAGATGATCTGCCAATTCCAAATGCATCTGAATAAAACGTACTGCGCCTGAGCGACGAGTAAGAATATCGTGTACGCCAATGATATTCGGGTGTTTGGTCGCCATCATCACAATTTGATCGATCTCTTCAGGTGGCAATGCAATATCTAGCAGAATATTGACCGCTTCCCAAAGCATTTTCAATGCATTAAAGGCAATATAAAGAGCGATTAAAATCGCGAAAATCGCATCAGCATAAATCAAGCCAAATAAGTTGAGCACCATCGCAATCAGAATTGCTACGTTCATCAATAAGTCGGTTTGATAATGCAGAGAATCCGCTTGAATAGCAGGACTTTGCGTTAGCTTTACCACTTTTTTCTGATAAATAACCAACACTGCGGTCACAATAATGGAGATGATACTCACCAAAATCCCCAGTTGCGAATCTTCAATCAATTGCGGATTTGTCAGTTTATGGAAGCCTTGCAGTAAAATGAAAATCGCTGAACCACTGATAAACGCGCTTTGAGCAATCGCCGCAAGCGATTCTGCCTTGCCGTGCCCGAATGCGTGATTTTCATCGGCAGGTTGCAAGGCAAATTTGAGCACGAACATACTCACCAGTGAGGCGAATAAGTCTAGCACCGAGTCGGTCATCGCTGCCAACATCGTGATTGAACCAGTTTTCCACCAAACAAAGGCTTTTAATAAAATAAGAAAACACGCCACCGCAATCGCAAACATAGCAGCGCGTCTTACTAATTCTGCGTATTGTTTTTCCATCGTTAAAATAACATAAAGTTAAAATAAAAAAGTGGGCGTTAAACCCACTTTTCTTCGCTTGCTTTTAATTAGAAATCTAACAATTCTTTCTCTTTATCACCAAGCACTTCATCTACTTTCTTGATGAAACCATCAGTGATTTTTTGGATCTCATCTTGTGCTTTACGCTCTTCATCTTCGCTGATTTCTTTGTCTTTTAACAACGCTTTGATTTGATCGTTCGCATCACGACGCACGTTACGGATCGCAATTTTACCTTGCTCGCCTTCACCTTTTACGATTTTGATTAAATCGCGACGACGCTCTTCTGTTAATGGTGGAAGCGGAACACGGATTGTTGTACCCGCTGAAGATGGGTTTAAACCTAAGTCAGAGGTTAAAATCGCTTTTTCTACCGCAGAGATTAAAGAACGGTCGAAAACGTTTACCGCTAAAGTACGTGCATCTTCTGCTACCACGTTTGCTAATTGACGAAGTGGTGTTGCTGCACCGTAATATTCCACTTGAATACCATCTAAAAGGCTCGGTTGTGCACGGCCTGTGCGGATTTTAGAAATGTGGCTTTTTAACGCTTCTAAGCTTTTTTCCATACGCTGTTGCGTATCTTTTTTGATTTCGTTAATCATCTATTTTTCCTTTGATTGAATAAATTTAGAACAGCTAAATTAAGAAATGGTTGTACCTTCAGTGGTTCCCGTAATCACTTCGCGTAATGCACCCGCTTTACCCATATTAAACACTCGAATTGGCATACCGTGGTCACGTGCAAGGGTGAATGCTGCTAAGTCCATTACTTGTAACTCTTTGTCGATCACTTCAGCATAAGTCAATTGATTATATAACACTGCATCAGCAAATTTTGCAGGATCTTTATCATACACGCCATCCACTTTTGTCGCTTTTAACACTACATCCGCTTCAATTTCAATACCACGTAAGCAAGCCGCTGAGTCTGTGGTAAAGAATGGGCTACCTGTTCCCGCTGAGAAAATCACCACACGACCTTCACGCAACATTTTAATCGCTTCAGACCAGTTGTAAGTATCGCAAATCCCGTTTAATTGGAATGCAGACATCAACTTCGCATTAACATCCGCACGGTGCAACGCATCACGCATCGCCAAACCGTTCATCACGGTTGCAAGCATCCCCATATGGTCGCCTACAACACGGTTCATCCCCGCTTTCGCTAATTTCGCCCCACGAAATAAGTTACCGCCACCGATTACGACGCCAACTTCCACGCCCATTTCAATTAACTCTTTAATCTCAAGTGCCATACGATCCAAAATCGATGGGTCAATACCAAAGCCCTCATCACCTTGTAAAGCTTCGCCACTTAATTTTAACAAAATGCGTTTATAAATCGGTTTGCTCATTTTAATTGCCTCTGTGAAGTGAAAACAAAAATCGCAGTATTATAAAATAAAACTGCTCGATAAACTAGCTCATTCTGCTATCTCAAACTCGGTCTTTCACAATGACTTTTCTCTTGAAATATAAATATTCAACAAGCGGTAAATTTTTATTCGTGTTTTACAAACAAAAAAGCCTTTATCGCTTTTCGCTATAAAGGCCTTAATACATTTAGATTTTACGCAAACCCTTTCAATCCAACCACTTCAACCAACTCTTGGTTATTGGTGATCTTACGCACTAACTTATAAGTCGTACCGCGTTCTGGGCTGATATTTTCTGGAGCAGCAATTAGCAGCTGCATATCCAAGCGCCCGCAAAGCTCGAAGAGCGTATTGATAGACATCGCATCAAGTCGCGCAGCTTCATCCAAGAATAGCAAGCGACAAGGGAGAATATCTTTCGCTCGTAGGCGACGAGATTCTTCTTCCCAGCTTTGCACGACCATTAACAGGATAGACATCCCCGTACCGATCGCCTCACCCGTTGAAAGTGCACTACTTTCCGCACGTTGCCAGCCATCTGCACCACGGTCGGTTTCGACTTCTAGATCGAGGTAATTGCGGTAATCTAACAACTCTTCGCCAATGGTTTGCGGTGTACGTTGTCCCATATCAATATGAGGGTTCACACGTTTATGCAACATCGCAAGTGCTTCTGAGAAGCTGAGTTTTTCGCTCTCAAACAGATCTTTGTGCTGTTCGCGATCTTGACTCAATGCATTCAACAACATCGCGTGTGTATCGCGAATTTTCACATCTAAACGCACCCCTTTTACTTGACCGAAAGCGATATTTTGTAAACCTTGGTTCAATTGAAGAATACGATTTTGCTCACGCTGAATGGTTTTACGTAAAATATTTGCCACACTTTCTGCACTGATCGCCAATTTTTTCTCACGATTCGTCAGTTCACTGGTTAAGCGAGAAAGCTCAATTTCCATCTGCTCAATCGCATCAATTGGGTCATCTGTTTTGATAATATCTTGGCGAATACGCTCACGTAAATGGCGATAAACTTCAATAAAGAATGCTACTTTCGTTTCTGGTTTACGGCTATCTTCAGATGCTCGCAAGCTATCACGTAAGTATTCGTTATTCGCCACAGCGGTACGTAATGCACCCAACGCTTTATCCGAAATCGAACGCAATTCATCCGATGAATGATACGCCAATTCACGGCGGTTCAAGCGTTTTTCTACATCGCTGTTGCGAGAAAGTTGTAACACCAAGCACCAGCTAGCTTTCGCTGCTACCACAGTGGCACGTTGATTTTTATAATCACGTTCAACTTTACGCAATTCGCGGCTAAGGTTCTCAATTTCTGCTTCAATACTGCCCAACTGTTTATCAAGGAACGTTTTGCGCGCACGTTGTTGGCTTAAGCGTTGATGTAACTCTTCACGCCGCTCAATAGCACGCTCTTCCGCCTGTGCATCACCACGTACCCCCAGCATATCCATCTCACGGATAAGCTCTGCCAACATCTGATTTTTCACCTCATAGGCACTGCGTAACCCGGTTAAGGTTTGATGGTATTGGCTGTATTGCGATTGTGCTTGACGCAATTGATGACGAGCCTGCTCTCGCATTTGTTGAGCCTGTTCCAACTCCGCTCGTAGCTGTTCGGTTAAGCGAGAACCTTCCGCTCCCACCGCATCTTCATAACTGAAATGTACACGGCGTTGCATTACATCTGAAAGCGCAAACACCTTTTGTTGCAATGCTTTTTGGGTCTGTTTCGCCTGATTGTATTCCGTTTCCAGCTCTTCAAAACGGATTGGATCGTTACGAAGTGAGCTGGCAATTGGCTCAAGCTGAGCGATATAGTTGCCATATTGACGCACAAATTGCTCATCATCTTCCGCTTCCGCCAATTGTTCACGGCAAATTTCTGCACGCTCAATTAACACATCGTCATCAAGTAAATCGGCAAGCGGTAAAATTTTGCTTAACAATTGCAATTGTATTTTGACCGCATCCAATTGATTGCGAAGTTGCTGTTCATTTCCGACCGCTTGATTAAGCTCACGCTCAATTTCGCTACGCTCTGCCACAACCGCTTGCATCGCCTCTTCTGGGTTTTCTTGGAACGCAATATTTAAATGCGTGCCAACAAATTGGCTTAAATGTTGATGCAAGCGTTGGCATTTTTGCACATCAAACGAAAGTTCTGCATGTTTTTCCGCCACTTCATCGCGTTCAGCTTTCAATACTTCAACATGTTTTTCACGAGCGGCACGACCAAACAACGGCACAGCAGGGAATTTCGAATAACGCCATTGACGCTCTGAAACTTTTACTACTACGCCCTCATTCAACTCATCAGCACTAAAGACAGCGTCATCAAAGGCAGTTGGATCGCCTTCGATTAAATAGAGATCGTCTGGGCAATCATCTAAGGTTTCGAGCTGTGCTTTTACGGTCTCTAAATCGCGTACCACAATCGCGTGACGAGCCTCGCCATATAATGCCGAGAAATAAGGGGCATCTTCAAGTGATACATCATCATAAAGCTCAGAAAGCAACACGCCACCAAAGCGTTCTGCCAGCTGATTTAAACGCGGATCTTCCGAACCATCTGGCTGGCTCAGTTGTGAAATCTCATCACTTAATTGCTGTTCTTTGCGTGCCAACGCATCACGAGCAAGCGTTGCTTCACGCTCTTTTGCCAGCATATTTTGCATAAATTGCAGCACCGCTTGGCTTACTTCAAATGTTTCGCCACACTGCTCTTCCAAACGGGTTAAAGCAGATTGAGCAGTGTGCCACGCAGGAGCATTTTTTGCCAATTGGTTATATTGATTTTGGAGCTGTTGTAGCTGTTGGCGTTGGCTTGAACGAACTTCAACAAGCTCGGCAAGTTCCGTTTCTAAATCTTCGCGTTTTGCCTGTTGCTCTTCAAAGTGATTTTCAAGCTCGTCTGCGTGGCTAAACTCACTTTGCGTTCTTTGATTAAGCTCTGCCAACAAGCGCTTTGCTTGCTGTTGTTGTTGCAAGCGTTGTTCAAGCTCGTGCAATTTCTGGCGTAATCCGACCGCTTGTGTCGCACGCATTTTTTGTTCTGGGAAAGCATTAAGCAGTGATTTAGCTTCCTCAAACGCTCGCAAGCGGTCTGTTTCGCCCACAATTTTGCAAACTAATTCATAGGCTTTTTCAAACTGCTCTTTCGCCATATCTGAAACAGATAAGCGCTGTTCTAAGTCGAACACTTGGTCGGTAATTTCATCGGCTTGGGCTGAAAATTCTGAGTGATAATCTTCAATATTGTGTAAGTCTAAATTCGCCAAACCTGAAAGCTGTTTTGCTTTTTCAAGGGCAGCAACCGCTTGTTGATATTGCAAAGCACGTGTTTGTTGAGCATCTAATGCTTGCTGATAATCCGCAAGCTGAGCACGCAAATCTTCCACGTGTGCTTCCGCATCATCAGCTTGGTGTTGAGCCATTTCCACCGCTTCAGAAACTTCCTCAATCACCATCTGTTGCTCTTCAAGCTTCTCGTTGAGCTCTTCAACGTCATCTTGATAACGTTCTACTTTCTCTTGATGGCGTAACGCATTTTGCACCAAGTTTAAATGATCGTTCGCAGAATTAAATTCTGCCTCTAGTCCTTGTTCAGTCGCCTCAATTTCCGCCGATTCACGGCTAAATTCTACTAAACGATGTTGCTCAAGCTCACGCTTCGATTTTAAATTCGCCCACGCTTGACGGAAACCCAACGCCTGTTGAATATTTCCTAAACGCTCGTTTGCATGACGCATATAGTCCGCCGAGACATAATCGGTTGAGTGGGTAATCAACTGCTTAAACATATCGCGATCTGACTGCGTAACTTTGATCGCTTCAAGCGTCATACGGTTTTCACGCAATGCCGATTCCATATCTTGGAATGCTTGGCGAACGCCCGTATTTTCTGGCAATAAGTAATCACGTAGCGACTTGGTAATCACACTTGAAATACCGCCGTAAAGCGATGCTTCGATCAATTTGTAGAACTTACTACGATCGCTTGCGGAACGTAAACGTTTCGGCAATACGCCCACATCAAACATAAAGCTGTGGTAATCGGTAATGGATTGATATTGCTTGAATTGAACGTCCGATTGCTCAAACTTTTCTTTTACTTCATTCAATGCCAGCACGCGTGCTTTAACGCCCATTTGTTCAGTCAGAACATAGATAATCTGCTGATCAAAGGGTACGTTTTGTAATGAAAATGGACGAATATCCACTTTTTTGTCTCGCCCAGCAATCTGTTGCAAGCGCACGCCTGTGATAACACGCTGACCACGAGAGTTCACGCTTTCCAACACCGCATAACAAACACCCGCTTTTAATTTACCGTATAACCCTTTATCGCGAGAACTCGAAGTTGAACCTGCTTCAGTGGTATTACGGAAGTTTAAAAGCGTTAAATCAGGAATTAAGGCAGTCACAAAACCTGCCATCGTGGTGGATTTACCCGCACCATTACCGCCCGAAAGCGTGGTGACCAATTCATCTAAATCAAAAGTACGAGCAAAAAAACCGTTCCAGTTAATCAGTGTTAAGGAGCGGAATTTGCCGCGTTCAATCTGTTGTGGCTGAATTGTCGGTTGCACAATCATTGTCTCTTGTGCGTTCTCTTCTAAAATTAAATCCGTGTTACTCATTAGGATTTTTCCTTTATCTATTTAATTCTGTATTGATAGTAGCGGTTAATTGATCTGCTGGTGTATCTTTAATATCAAATAATTTCTGAGATCGAGAATATACTTCAAAGCCATCCGGTTTTGCCTCTTGCAAAACGCGTTCTGCATTATTTGCTAAATTAGCAATCACAAAGTCGAAATGTTCTCTTGGTACATAACGAGGTTGCATACCTTGAAGTGCTTGTTCCTTTGCTCTTTTTAGTGTGCTGTTCCAACTCTGCTCTTTAGGGCAAGTACAAATTAACACATTGGTTTGGTAACCATAATGCTTAAAATTTGCAAGTTCTTTAAGAGGCACATCAGCGGTGCGAAAAGTCCCTTCAATCAATAAATTAAAACGATGTGCTACAGCTTCATCTCGAATACGTTGCACCATTTTACCTGTAAATTCGCCTGTATATTTCGAAGCCTCTTTACCATATTGCTGATAAATTTCATGGTAATACTGATGGTAAGGGCGAAATTCATCTCCGTTAATTATCAGCAAATTGAAATCTAAACGCTTACCCATTGCAAGAGAACCGAAGGATTTTCCAGCACCAGGTTGTCCACCCAGTAAAATAGCAACAGGGTACTCTTGTGGGGTAACCAGATTTTCAGCTAGCAAATTTGCCCAAATTTTAGGGAAATTTCGCTCAACATCAGCCTCAACATCATAAGCATTGATATCAAAGTTTTGCATAAAACCTCTAAATTGCTCGTGATGAATGGTATTTAGCACCAATCTCTTTCACTTGGCTTGAGAGCAACTCGAAGTCGATCTCCTCAGGTTCGGTACGATATACTTGCCCTCTTAAACAGCTAAGAAAAAGTTGATCTTCATTGAGTGGTAATTCTAAAATTTTACTTAAATCTGCTTGAGTGCTTGCGATTAACTCAATCAACACATCTTTTTGCATTAACGTACACATTATTCCTCACCCTCTGCAAAATCTTCCTCGTTTTCTACCGCTTGTTCTTCTGTATCAGCTGTAGGATTTGGGGCTGTTGCCTCGCCATCACGAATCAAGCGTAATTGCGCTTCGCGGTAATCATCTCCTGCGCGAACGTCCGCACCAAAACGGAAAACGGAAACGGAAATTACAAATTTCTTGCTGTTTTGATCGCCAATACGGGTAATCATTCCGATACGAGCCAAGCGACGCAAGGCTCCACTCACTTTTTCGACCAATTTAGCCTTATCTAAATCTGAACCTGTAGAACGTGGATTTACCGCTTTTAACAATTTTTGTTCATCGGCAAGGTTCAACAACTCTTCATAAACATCATCATAGCTAAACACGCCTTGTTGTGCCAAGCGCTCTGGACTCAAATAGAGGTAGCATAATACTTTACCCACCAACATCTCCATTTCAGACATAGCAGCGCGGTTAATCAAGGTTGAAGCACGTGGGCGAAGGTAGAAAAATCCTTCTGGTGCACGGATAAGATCCACGTGATAGCGGTTGTAAAACTGTTCAAGTTCTGCTTGGAAATCCATCAAAAATGCGTGTTCATCAAGCAAATCAATACTAATATGACGACCTGCACGCAATTGGCTATCAAGGCTTGGAAAAATAGGGTTTGCAATCGCCACCGCTAATTTAGTTGAAATCACATCTTGAATATTTTCTGTCATAATTTTTCTCTTTTTGCTTGATTACTGGTATTGATCAATCACGTGGGCTTGCACTTCCGCCCCTGTCTCGTTAATCGCTTGCCATTCTGGATAAACAGCTTGGCTATCTAAACTTGCCATACCCAATTTACTTGCTTGATCTACGATAATACGTGCCACATCAAAATGGCGAGAATGTGGATAGCGAGCCAATTGTTCACGTAAAACCACACCTAAGTCGATTGGCTTACCTTCAGCTCTAAATTGTGCGAGATAAGCCTGCATCATTGCCACGATTTGCTCTTGTACATCGCCGATGGATTGATATTCCAACTCGGTTGGTAATTCACCAACCGCTTCTGCTTCGTTAAATTCAGTTTCATCATCACGCAAATCCAGGAGCGACTCCGCTTTCGCGGTGTAAAGCATCCAAGGTGCATCAAAATAATCTTGAATAGATTGACGCAAACGCTGACCAAATACACGGTTTTTATCCATATCAATCGCGGTACGAATAAATTTATGCACGTGACGATCGTAACCAATCCAAAGATCGATTGCCTGTTGCCCCCAGCTCATAATGCGGTCTAATTTATTTTGCAGATTAACCACTAGCTGATCGATGAAATCTAAATCGTAACGACCTATTAAACAGCTTTGAATACGCAACAGTTGTGCTTGCAATTTATCGCCCGCTGCATTTAACGTATCTTGCAACTCTCGTAGATTACCCGATGTTTCGTCTAATAATTGTTCACAACTCGTGATCGCCTCGTGCCAATTTTGACTTAAAAGATTCGCAATTCTCTCACGAATTTGGTGCTGATTTTCATCCATAATGCGTTGCGAAAGATCGATGCTATCGAAAATTTCTGCTACCGAATATTTCAATGGTGCAAACACATTATTTCGCCAATGACGTTCATCTCCGCCCTCTTCTGCGGCTAACGATGCTTTTTGAATTTCACTTGCCACAATAGATAGTTGAATTGAAAGACGCAGGCTAGAAAACTCACGCTGCCGAATATAGTAATTCGCAATGCCGACTGCCAGCGGGGTAACACGATAAATCGCCAATCCTTCGGTAAATTCGCTCGAAAAACGGTTTAGAAGACGTTGTTTTACCAGATCGTTGATCGCATTATTTGCACGCTGGGAAAGCGTAAATTCTGAGTGTTCAAAAGTTTGAGAAACATAGCGAAACAGATCAATTAAATCACTCTCAAGCAGTTCACCATCAATTTGTTCTTGGTTAAAAATAGAAATTGCCAATAAAAAGGCAAGGCGTTCAGGCGGGAGCGAAAGCGAAAACTCACTCTCTTTCGTCCATTGGATAAGCTCTGGAATAGTGTGTGCCAATTCGTTCTGTGCAGTTTCGTTCAGCATAAGGCTCATATTCGTATATCATCAAAAATGGGGTTTATTGTACAGGAAAGCTGTTTAAATAGAAATTGGAAAAGAAAGGCTATTTCTACAACTTCCCATACCTTTATATTTTAATTACACGCTTTCTGGCTACGTTCAACTGCCGTTAGCATTCCTCTTAATAAATTCAATTCATTGCTTTCTAATTCAGCACGTTGATAAAGACGGCGAAGCTTAAGCATAACCGCATCATTGCGAATGAAGCCAAGTGCTTTATAAAGCCTTTCTGTGTGTTGGTAAAAATGCTCTAAGGCTTCGGCGTTCGGGTAATCTTTTTCGACTGCTGCAAGCGGTTGGTTTTTAGCAAAGTTTTGCGAATTTTCGACCGCTTGTTGATGACTAAGATACGCCATTCTTACTTCATAGGCTACTAATTGCACTGCCATAGCCAAGTTGAGTGAGCCATATTCAGGATTGGTTGGAAAGTTTAAATGATAATGGCATTTGAGCAATTCTTCATTGGTTAGCCCAACACGTTCACGCCCAAAAACGAGGGCGACTTTGCCTTGTTCGGCTCGTTTTACGACTAACTCTCCGCAGGTGCGCGGTTCAATCAAACTATTTTGTAGATGGCGTAAACGAGCACTCGTGCCAATCACAAGCTGGCAATCGGCAATAGCTTCGTCAAAGCTGTCAAAACTTTGAGCATTTTCAAGGAGATCTTTTGCCCCTGCCGATAATGCAAAAGCATCTTCATCAAGCGGTTGTTTTGGTGCAACCAATCGTAAATGAGAAATCCCCATAGTTTTCATTGCACGTGCAGCCGAGCCAATATTAGCGGGCAGAGAGGTTTCAACAAGGATAATTTGAATTTGATCTAAAATATTCATTTTGGTTTTATTTGAAGCGTTTTTTATATCGGCTAATTCTATCAAATTTCGGTTTCATTATGAAATTATGAATTTCGTCAAATAATTAAATTGATAGGCGTAATTTTTTTACAAATTTGACAATTTTAATGGTAGAGTTATGGCATTTTTTAAAAACCATAAGGCTACATTAGTAGCTTAACTATATAAACCCCAATCCAATACAGGAGTCTTTATGCTTATTGGTGTACCAAGAGAACTGTTAGACGGCGAAACGCGTGTTGCTGCAACACCGAAAACCGTTGAGCAGATTAAAAAACTCGGCTTTGAGGTGATCGTTGAACACGATGCTGGCTTTAAAGCAAGTTTTGAAGATGATGCTTTTGCGAAAGCAGGTGCGTCTGTTGGCACAACACAAGAAGTTTGGAACGCAGACATCATTTTTAAAGTGAATGCCCCAACTGAACAGGAAATTGCCCTTATTAAAGAAGGTGCAACCCTTGTGAGCTTTATTTGGCCAGCACAAAATCCACAATTGATGGAAAAATTAAGTGCGAAGAAAATCAATGTGTTAGCAATGGATGCGGTGCCGCGTATCTCTCGTGCACAAGCATTAGATGCTCTTTCTTCTATGGCAAACATTTCTGGTTATCGCGCAGTTATTGAAGCGGCAAATGCGTTTGGTAGCTTCTTTACAGGTCAAATTACGGCAGCGGGTAAAGTTCCGCCTGCGAAAGTGCTTGTAATTGGTGCAGGTGTAGCAGGTTTAGCAGCAATTGGTGCAGCGAATAGCTTAGGCGCGATTGTGCGTGCGTTTGACTCTCGCCCTGAAGTAAAAGAGCAAGTAAAATCAATGGGCGCAGATTTCTTAGAAATTGACTTCGAAGAAGAAGGCGGCTCAGGCGATGGTTATGCGAAAGTAATGTCAGAAGAGTTCAACCGTCGTGCGATGGAACTTTACGCTGAACAAGCGAAAGAAGTGGATATTATTATCACGACAGCTGCAATTCCAGGTAAAGCAGCACCACGTTTAATCACGAAAGAGATGGTAGATTCAATGAAACCAGGCTCAGTCGTTGTAGACTTAGCTGCAGCTACAGGCGGTAACTGCGAATATACCAAAGCAGGCGAAGTGGTGATAACAGACAATCAAGTAAAAGTGATTGGCTACACCGACTTCCCAGCACGTTTACCAACCCAATCTTCACAACTTTACGGTACTAACTTAGTGAATTTATTAAAACTATTAGCACCTAACAAAGATGGTGAAATCAACATTAACTTTGAAGATGTGGTATTACGCGGCGTAACCGTTGTTCGCGAAGGCGAAGTAACGTGGCCAGCACCACCAATTCAAGTTTCTGCACAACCGCAAAAACAAGCGGCAGCAGCACCAGTTGAGAAAAAAGAAGAGAAACCAACCGATCCACTCGTGAAATATGGCGTAATGGCAGGTGTTGGCGTGTTATTCCTTTGGTTAGCTTCTGTTGCACCAGCAGCATTCCTATCTCACTTTACCGTATTCGTTCTTGCTTGCGTAGTGGGTTACTACGTAGTTTGGAACGTTAGCCACGCATTACACACCCCATTAATGGCGGTAACCAATGCGGTTTCAGGGATTATCATCGTAGGGGCGGTGTTACAAATTCGCCAACCAACAGGTAATTTCTTCATTGATATTCTTGCTTTCATTGCGATTCTCGTTGCAAGCATCAATATCTTTGGTGGTTTTAAAGTGACGCAACGTATGCTTGCAATGTTTAGAAAAGGTTAAGGAGAAGCAAGATGTCATTTGGATTTGTTACCGCAGCGTACATTATTGCTGCTATCCTCTTTATTATGAGCCTAGCGGGACTTTCTAGACACGAAACCGCAAAAGCTGGTTGTTGGTATGGTATCGTGGGTATGGCAATTGCATTAGTTGCAACCATCTTTGGCCCACAATCACAAGGCACACTTTGGATCTTAATTGCAATGGCAATTGGTGGTTTCATTGGTGTGAAAAAAGCCCTTAAAGTGGAAATGACTGAAATGCCAGAGCTTGTGGCAATTCTTCACAGCTTTGTAGGTTTAGCTGCAGTATTAGTGGGCTTCAACAGCTGGGGCTTACACGTAGAAGCAGTTGCACCTGCAAACTTAGATGAAGTAGCACTTGCTGCATTCCACGCAGAACAAGCAACTCTTGCGAACATTCACAACGTGGAAGTGTTCTTAGGGATCTTCATCGGTGCGGTAACCTTCTCTGGTTCATTAGTTGCGTTTGGTAAATTAAGCGGTAAATTATTTGGTCGCAAAGTAAACTCTGCGGCATTAAACCTTCCGCACAAACACAAATTAAACCTTGCGGCATTAGTGATTTCAGCTTTCTTAATGGTGTCATTCTTAAACAGCCCAGATAATATCTTCCCTGTATTAATTATGACAGCAATCGCACTTGCATTCGGCTGGCACTTAGTCTCATCAATCGGTGGTGCCGATATGCCAGTGGTGGTGTCAATGCTTAACTCATACTCTGGTTGGGCAGCGGCTGCAGCAGGCTTTATGCTAAGCAACGACTTGTTAATCGTAACAGGGGCGCTAGTAGGTTCTTCAGGTGCAATCCTTTCTTACATTATGTGTAAAGCGATGAACCGCTCATTCATCAGCGTAATCGCAGGTGGTTTCGGCACAGAAGTAAAAGCAAGCACTGGCGAAGAAGAACAAGGCGAATATCGCGAAACTTCAGCAGAAGAAGTAGCAGAAATGCTTAAAAATGCAAGCTCTGTGATCATCACTCCAGGATACGGTATGGCGGTAGCACAAGCGCAATACCCTGTGGCAGAAATCACCGCAAAATTACGCGAAAAAGGCGTGAATGTTCGCTTTGGTATTCACCCTGTTGCAGGTCGCTTACCTGGTCATATGAACGTATTATTAGCAGAAGCAAAAGTACCTTACGATGTGGTATTAGAAATGGATGAAATCAACGACGATTTCGAAGAAACTGATGTAGTATTAGTTATCGGAGCAAACGACACCGTAAACCCAGCAGCATTAGACGATCCATCAAGCCCAATCGCAGGTATGCCAGTATTAGAAGTTTGGAAAGCACAAAATGTAGTGGTATTCAAACGCTCAATGGCAGTAGGCTACGCAGGCGTTCAAAACCCACTCTTCTTCAAAGAAAACACCCAAATGTTATTTGGTGATGCGAAAGAACGTGTGGATGATATTTTAAGAGCGTTGAATGCGTAAATTAAATAAATCATAACAATAAAAAACCTGATTGAGAGCAATTTCAATCAGGTTTTTTATTCTCTTGCACCCTCTAATTCAAAACTCACAAGTTATTTTGTTTACCTTAAATCAGCTTATTCAATATTAAATTTATGGTATAACAAGCTTTTAAATGCTCACATTCCCTATCCCAGTTTATAAACATCTAAGAAAGTTATTTAGATTGAATCGAGTATATAATGATTTTATAGATCAATTTAGCGCATTTTTTAAGTTTTATGAGTTTACTCTTATCACATTTTTAAATATGACAACACAATATAAAAAAGCCCCCAATAAAGGAGGCTATAAAACTCAACGTAAATTAACGTTTTTTCGCTTTTGCATTTGGAAGGTCTGTAATTGAGCCTTCAAACACTTCTGCTGCTAAACCAACAGATTCATGAAGCGTTGGGTGGGCATGGATAGTTAATGCAATATCTTCTGCATCGCAACCCATTTCGATTGCTAAGCCGATTTCACCTAATAATTCACCACCATTGCTACCTACAATCGCACCACCTAATACGCGGTGAGTGTCTTTATCGAAGATAAGTTTAGTCATACCTTCTGAACATTCAGAAGCAATCGCACGACCTGATGCCACCCAAGGGAATTTCGCCACTTCGTAGTTTAAGCCTTCTTGCTTACACTCTTTCTCTGTTTTACCTACCCATGCCACTTCTGGCTCAGTATAAGCGATTGATGGAATCACTTTCGGATCGAAGTAGTGTTTTTGTCCTGCAATCACTTCTGCTGCAACGTGACCTTCATGCACACCTTTATGTGCTAACATTGGTTGACCAACGATATCACCGATTGCGAAGATATGAGGTACGTTAGTACGCATTTGTTTATCTACACGAATGAAACCACGCTCATCAACTTCAACACCTGCTTTACCTGCATCGATTAATTTACCGTTTGGTGTACGACCAATAGCAACAAGTACTGCATCATAACGTTTAGTATCGTTACATGCTTTACCTTCCATTGAAACATAGATACCATCATCTTTTGCTTCAACTGCAGTTACTTTAGTTTCAAGCATTAACTTGAATTTTTTCTCGATTTGTTTGGTGTAGATTGCTACAACATCTTTATCTGCCGCTGGGATAACTTGGTCAAACATTTCAACCACTTCAATCTCTGAACCTAGAGAGTGATAAACTGTACCCATCTCTAAACCAATGATACCGCCCCCCATGATAAGAAGTTTTTTCGGTACTTCTTTTAATTTAAGTGCATCTGTTGAATCCCAAATACGAGGGTCTTCATGCGGGATGAATGGTAATTGAATTGGACGAGAACCCGCCGCAATAATTGCATTATCAAATTTAACAGTAGTTGGATTACCATCACGATCACGTGCCACTAATGTATTTGGATCAGTAAATGCTGCTAAGCCTTCAACCACGGTCACTTTACGTGCTTTTGCCATACCTGCTAAACCGCCTGTTAATTTAGCGACTACAGCATCTTTACCTGCACGAACTTCGTCTAAATTGATAGTTGGTTCACCAAAGTAAATACCGTTTTTAGTTGCGTGTTTTGCTTCTTCAATTACTTTAGAAACGTGTAATAACGCTTTTGATGGAATACAACCTACGTTTAAACATACCCCACCTAAAGTTGAATAACGTTCTACAAGAACGGTTTCTAAACCTAAGTCAGCACAACGGAACGCAGCTGAATAACCTGCAGGACCTGCACCAAGTACAACTACTTGGGTTTTAATTTCTTTACTCATATCTTTTCCTTTTCAAGCGGTCGATTTTGTCAATTTTCTTGCAAATCCGACCGCTTACAGATTGATTACATTGCTAAGTTACACGACCTAATTACATTACTAGGCGACGGATATCTGCTAATACACCGTTGATGTAGCTTAAGAAACGAGCACCATCAGCGCCATCGATCACACGGTGGTCGAATGATAATGATAATGGGAGCATTAAGCGTGGAGCGAACTCTTTACCGTTCCATACAGGAGCCATTTCAGATTTAGATACACCTAAAATTGCCACTTCTGGTGCATTCACGATTGGGGTGAAGTGGGTTGTACCAATACCGCCCAAACTTGAAATCGTGAAGCAACCGCCTTGCATATCTGAACCTGTCAATTTGCCTTCGCGTGCTTTTTTCGAGACTTCCATCAACTCGCGAGATAACTCAATAATGCCTTTCTTGTTCACATTTTTGAACACTGGAACGACTAAGCCATTTGGTGTATCTACCGCCACACCGATGTTGATGTATTTCTTAATTGTTAATTTTTGACCATCTTCAGAGATTGAGCTGTTGAAACGTGGGAACGCTTCTAACGCTTTTGCAACCGCTTTCATAATGAACACAACTGGTGTAATTTTCACATCAAGTTTTTGTTTTTCAACAATCTTGTTCTGTTCTTTACGGAATGCTTCTAACTCTGTAATGTCGGTACGATCGAAGTGTGTCACGTGTGGAATCATTACCCAGTTACGGTGTAAGTTCGCACCAGAGATTTTGTTGATGCGGCTTAATTCAACTTCTTCTACTTCACCGAATTTACTGAAATCTACTTTTGGCCATGGTAATAAGCCTAAGCCAGCACCATTCGCTACACCGTTACCCGCTGCTTGAGCTGTTGCACCACTTTCGTAAGCTTTCACTGCAGTTTTCACATAAGCTTCGATGTCTTCTTTAACGATACGACCTTTACGACCTGTACCTTTCACTTTATCTAAGTTCACACCGAATTCACGTGCTAAACGACGAATCACTGGTGTTGCGTGAGCGTAACCTGCACTTGCTACCACTTGCTCTTGGCTTAAGCCTGCAACGTTACCGCTTTGTGCTGGTTGAGCTGCTGGAGCAGGGGCTGCAGCTTGTGGAGCCGGAGCCGCTGCTTGTGCAACTGGAGCTGGCGCTGCTCCCGCCACTTCAAAACGCATAATTAATGAACCTGTTGAAACTTTATCGCCTGATTTCACTAAAATTTCTTTCACTACACCTGCAAATGGTGCTGGCACTTCCATTGATGCTTTGTCGCCTTCAACGGTAATTAAAGACTGCTCTTCAGTTACAGTATCGCCTACCGCTACCATAATTTCGGTTACGTTTACTTCATCGCCACCGATATCAGGTACATTTACATCTTTAATTGCTGCTACTGCTGGCGCTGCAGGCGCAGCCACTTGAGCTGGAGCAACTTCCGCTACTGGTGCCGCAGATGCCGTTTCAAATTTCATAATTAATTTACCAGTAGAAACTTTATCACCTACGTTGATTAAAATTTCTTTTACTACACCTGCGATTGGTGCTGGGACTTCCATTGAAGCTTTGTCACCTTCAACGTTGATGATAGATTGGTCAACTTCTACTGAATCGCCTACTTTCACCATAATTTCAGTCACATTAACTTCATCGCCACCGATATCTGGTACATTAACTTCAACAATTGCTGATGCTGTTGCAACTGGCGCTGGAGCCACTGCTGCAGGGGCTTCAGCAGCTGGTGCTACACCTGCTGCTTCTAATACTAACATTGGTGAACCTGTGGTTACTTTATCGCCCACTTTAACTAAGACTTCTTTTACAACACCTGCTTCTGGTGCAGGTACTTCCATTGAAGCTTTATCACCTTCAACATTGATGATTGATTGATCAGCAGAAATGGTATCACCCACGTTTACCATCACTTCTGTTACGGTAACTTCATCGCTACCGATATCTGGTACATTAATTTGTTTTGACATTTTGGTAATCCTTCTTTTTGAAATGGGTAGGGAATCCCTACCCTATTTTGCAAAATTCTAACTTATTTAGACCGCTTGCATTATGCGTATAACGGGTTAATACGATCTACATTCAAGCCGAATTTCGCGATAGCATCTGCAACTACTTGGCTCGATACTGTACCTTCCTTCGCTAATTGTGAAAGTGCTGCAACCACAACATAACGTGCGTCTACTTCAAAGTGTTCACGTAAGTTTGCACGGCTGTCTGAACGACCAAAACCGTCAGTACCTAACACGTGATAGTGTTTGCTTGGTACGAATGCACGGATTTGATCTGCGTATGCTTTCACATAGTCCGTTGAAGCCACTGTTGGTAAATCTGCTAATACTTGAGCAACGTATGGTATGCGTTGTTCCGCTGTTGGGTGTAATAAGTTCCAACGTGCAGCATCGTGACCTTCACGTGCTAATTCATTGAATGAAGGTGCTGAGAACACATCTGAAGTCACACCGTAGTCATTTGCAAGGATTTGTGCTGCTTCACGAACGTGACGCATAATCGCACCAGAACCTAATAGTTGAACATGACCTTTGCCTTTACCTTTAACGGTTTCGAATTTATATAAACCTTTACGGATACCATCTTCTGCACCTGCAGGCATTGCTGGTTGATCCATAACTTCGTTTAATGTGGTCATATAATAGAACACATCTTCTTGTTTTTCGCCGTACATACGGTTGATACCGTCTTGCATAATTACTGCAACTTCGAATGCGAATGATGGGTCGTAAGTTACACAGTTCGGGATAATACCTGCTTGGATATGGCTGTGACCATCTTCGTGTTGTAAGCCTTCGCCGTTTAAGGTTGTACGACCTGAAGTCCCACCCACCATGAAACCACGAGCTAATTGGTCACCAGCAGCCCACATCATATCGCCTACACGTTGGAAACCAAACATAGAGTAATAGATGAAGAATGGAATCATCGGTTGGTTGTTTACAGAGTATGAGTTCGCTGCTGCTAACCAAGATGCGGTTGCACCTAATTCGTTGATACCTTCTTGTAATACTTGACCATCTTTCGCTTCACGGTAGTAAGCCACTAAGTCTCGGTCTGAAGGTACGTAATTTTGACCGTGTGGATTGTAGATACCAACTTGACGGAATAAACCTTCCATACCGAATGTACGCGCTTCATCCGCAATCATTGGAACGATAGTTTTACCAATGTTTTTATCTTTTAATAAGATGTTTAATGCACGAGTAAACGCCATTGTGGTTGAAATACCACGCGGTTGTTCTTCTAATAATGCTTTAAACTCTTCTAATGCAGGAACTTTATATTCAACATCAAATTTAGTACGACGAGCAGGAACATAGCCGTTTAATGCTTTACGATGGCCATGTAAGTATTCATACTCAGGCGTGCCTTCAGCAAATTTAATGTATTCTAATTTTTCTACTTGCTCATCTGTTAATGGTAATTCAAAGAAGTCACGGAAACCTTTAAGGCTTTCGTAAGACATTTTTTTCGATTGGTGAGCAGTGTTTTTACTTTCCGCTTCAGGGATTTTATAACCTTTCACTTGGTGTGCTAAAATTACAACTGGTTTAGTTGCTTTTTGTGCTTTCGCATACGCTGCGTAAAGTTTTTCACTATCGTGTGCACCGCGACGTAATGCCCAGATTTCATCATCTGTCATATCCGCTACTAATGCTGCAGTTTCTGGGTAACGACCAAAGAAGTGTTCACGTACGTAAGCACCATCTTTTGATTTGAAGGTTAAATAGTCACCGTCAACTACCTCCATCATTAACTGAGTTAATTTGCCAGAAGTATCTTTGGCGAATAATTTATCCCATTCGCTGCCCCATAATACTTTGATAACTTCCCAGCCAGCACCTGTGAATAAACCTTCTAATTCTTGAACGATTTTACCGTTACCATTAACTGGACCGTCTAAACGTTGTAAGTTACAGCTAATAGTGAAGATTAAGTTATCTAAGTGCTCGCGTGCAGCGAAAGTTAATGCACCTTTAGACTCGATTTCATCCATCTCACCATCGCCTAAGAATGCGTACACTTTTTGATCTTTGGTGTCTTTTAAGCCACGGTTATCTAAGTATTTTAAGAAACGAGCCTGGTAGATCGCGTTTACTGGACCTAAACCCATTGAAACGGTTGAGAATTGCCAGAATTCAGGCATTAATTTAGGGTGTGGGTATGAAGATAAACCGTCTGCAAAGGCTTCTTGACGGAAGTTATCCATTTGTTCTTCAGTTAAACGACCTTCTAAGAAGGCACGTGCGTACATACCTGGTGCAGCGTGACCTTGGAAGAAAATTAAATCGCCACCGTTTTTCTCGGTTGCAGCTTTGAAGAAGTGGTTATAGCACACTTCATACATGGTTGCAGCAGATTGGTATGTTGAGATGTGACCACCTAAGTCAAGATCTTTTTTCTGACTACGTAAAACCATTGCGATCGCATTCCAACGTACCGCAGAACGGATACGACGCTCAATTGCGTGATCACCTGGGTAAGCAGGTTGCTCAGATGCTGGGATGGTGTTTACGTAATCTGTTGTTACGCCTGTAGGTAATGAAACGCCATTTGTGCGAGCTTGACCAATAACTTGCTCAATGATGTATTGAGCACGCTCAACGCCTTCTTCACGAATTAATGAATCTAATGATTGTAACCAATCTTGAGTTTCGATTGGATCTACGTCATTTACTAAAATCTCTGACATAGGTTTTCCCTTAATGTATTGATTATTGAATGGAAATAGGGCTAAAAATAAACCCTATCGTGTGCTGAATGCTTATGCAATAAGCCTTAACAACAACTTGCACTCTCAACTAAATTGCCTTACAAATTATTGTTAAAGCCTATCACACAATCTATATCTATTTGATTTACAAGGATTTTCTGATGCTTGTGAAAATGTTGTAAAAATGTAGATAAATTTTTAAATAAAGATAACAAAAAACGGTTGTTTTGTCTATTTTTTTGACCTGTGCAATGGGGAAAGATAAGCTGAGCCTATGAGTGTTTAACCAAGCTTAATCTCTCTTGCTAAATCTTGAATTAATTTCGGTCCTGCGTAAATCATCCCTGAATAAACTTGCAACAATTTAGCCCCCGCATCAATTTTTTCTTGACCCGATGTGACAGAATGAATACCGCCGCTACCAATAATCGGCAATGCGCCATTTAATTCCTTAGCAAGCGTACAGATTAAACGCGTGCTCAGCGCATGCAATGGCTTACCGCTTAAGCCACCTTGCTGCTCTGCATTTCTAAGCCCCTCCACAGGATCGCGAAAAAGCGTAGTATTCCCCGCAATCACCCCATCAATTTGATGACGAACCAAACTATCCGCCACCGATGCAATCTCTTCTTCGCTTAAATCAGGGGCAATCTTCAACACAAGCGGTTTATACTTGCCAAATTTTTGCGAAAGCTTAGTTTGTTCCGCTTTGAGTGATTTTAATAAATCATCTAACGCCTCACCATACTGTAAAGTACGAAGGTTTTTGGTATTTGGCGAGGAGATGTTCACAGTAATATAATCTGCATGCTCATAAACTTTACGTAAACAAATCTGATAGTCATCTAACGCTCGTTCTATCGGGGTAATCGCATTTTTACCGATATTGATACCAAGAATGCCATCGTATTTCGCTTTTTTGACATTCTTAACTAGCACATCTACACCCAAATTATTAAAGCCATTACGGTTAATAATGCCCTCAGCTTCCACAATGCGGAACTGACGTGGTTTCTGATTCCCATCTTGAGCCAGTGGTGTTACCGTCCCCACTTCAATGAAGCCGAACCCAAGTTTACCAAAGCCATCAATCGCCTCGCCATTTTTATCCGCTCCCGCGGCTAAACCAATCGGATTTTTGAATTTTAAACCCATTACTTCGGTTGGATTTTGTGGCATAGGTAAAATAGGAAAAGGCAGATTTCCTGCTAATTTGAGTAATTGAACGGTGAAATTATGTGCCGTTTCAGGCTGCATAGAAAAGATAAATTTGCGAATAAGAGAGTACATATAAACCCGAAAATCATAGAAAAAAACCCAATCTTTCGACTGGGTTTAAAAAATTAAGCATCAAACATTGCTGAAATCGATTCTTCATTGCTGATACGGCGAATCGCTTCTGCAAGCATACCAGATAAGGTTAATGCACGAACTTTGTTCAGTGCTTTAATTTCATCAGAAAGAGGAATAGTATCGGTTACCACAACTTCATCTAACGCTGGGTTTGCCAAGTTTTTCGCTGCTGTACCTGATAATACTGCGTGAGTAGCATAAGCAAACACTTTCGTTGCACCACGTTCTTTTAACGCTTCTGCGGCTTTCACTAAAGTACCGCCTGTGTCGATCATATCATCAACAAGGATACAATCACGACCAGCCACATCGCCAATGATGTGCATTACCTGAGAAACATTTGCTTTTGGACGACGTTTGTCGATGATTGCCATATCCGCATCGTTTAATAATTTTGCGATTGCACGAGCACGCACCACCCCACCAATATCTGGTGATACAACGATTGGATTGTTTAGGTTAGTTTTTTGAAGAATATCATTGATAAGCACAGGAGAACCGAATACGTTATCTACTGGTACATCAAAGAAACCTTGGATTTGTTCTGCGTGAAGGTCACAAGTTAAAACACGATCCACGCCCACACTTGAAAGGAAATCTGCTACGACTTTTGCTGTAATTGGCACTCGAGCTGAACGCACACGGCGGTCTTGACGCGCATAACCAAAATAAGGAATTACAGCGGTAATACGACCTGCTGAAGCACGGCGTAATGCGTCTACCATGACGATCAATTCCATTAAGTTATCATTCGTTGGTGCACAAGTCGATTGCACGATAAATACATCTGAACCACGTACATTTTCATTGATTTGAACTTGGATTTCACCATCACTGAAGCGTCCCACTGTAGCATCACCGAGAGAAATATAAAGACGTTCTGCAATACGTTTTGCAAGTTCTGGCGTTGCATTACCTGCAAACAATTTAATATCTGGCATTGGAATAGATCCTTTAGGATAAGTGTATTAAAAAAGACGTTGGTGTAACGGTGAAAGGTTCTGCCCTTTTGCCACAAAGCCAAACACGTTATCAGGTCTTTGAACAAAAACGGCATTGGCTTCATCAAAACTGTCAAATTCAGCAAAAATACAAGCCCCCGTTCCCGTTAAACGGAACGTGGCATATTTTACCAACTTTGACATCAATTCTTCAACCTCGAAATAATGATCTCGAACAACTTTTTCGCAATCGTTTTCCCATTTTGCATTTAATAACGCTTCCATCGTCCGTTTAGGTGTATTACGGGGCAAGTTCGGATCGCGAAAAACAGCAGGGGTTGAAATTGATACATCAGGCTTTAACACCACATACCATTTCTCAGTAGGTTCACAAGGCGTTAAAACCTCCCCGACTCCCTCCGCAAATGCGGCAAAACCTCGTACAAAAATCGGCACATCCGCCCCAAGCGACAAGCCTATTTCTGCAAGTTGCTCAAGTGAAAGCCCCGTTTGCCATAAATGATTTAGCCCGACTAATACCGTTGCCGCATTAGAAGAGCCGCCCCCTACGCCACCACCCATAGGTAAATTTTTAGTTAAACGGATTTTTACACCTTGCTTACAAGCGGTTTTTTCTTGCAAAAGTTTTGCCGCACGATAAATCAAATTCTGATCTTTCGGCACATCTGGCAACTCATCAAGCAACACGATCTCGCCGTCATCCGTCACCTCAAATTCCAATTCATCGCCAAAATCTAAGAATTGGAATAGCGTTTGCAATTCATGATAACCATCCGACCGCTTACCCGTGATATACAGAAAGAGGTTTAATTTTGCAGGGCTTGGTAATTTCATTGGCTTATTCCTATTAGTGTATCCAATTATCCACACGGATTTTTAGGGTTTGTGAACCATTTTCGAGTACAATCAATTTCGGTAAATTCGGCTGACGCGTTTCATCGTAAGAAACATAAGTTACTTTCCACACCACTCCATTCAGCGGATAACTAAATTGTGCTAATTGGCGTTTTTCATTGACCATATAATTCCCCTCTTTTTCTGGTAAACCTTTGAGCCAATACGCAAACTGATCAATAGGGAAAGATACGCCAATAATCTCTTGCATTAACGTATCAATATCGCGATCAGAACGGCTATTGCCTTCGCTATCAGAAACGGTTAAACCTCGCGCATTGCGGTGTAATTTCAACGATTTACTCGAAAGATTGGATGAAAGCTCCAAACCAAAATTGTTGGCATTTTTATATTGCCAATCAAAATGCGAAGAAAAACGCTCTTCAGGCGAAATATAACCAAACTGCCCTTTGGCTTGATAACCGCTGATTTTTTCAAGCTGAGCTAGATGAGCTTGCCACAGAGGATCATTATGCGGAATTTGAACGACAGGCTGCTCAATTTGAGTAGGCGCATCCAGCACCGATTGGCAACCAACAAGAAAAAGCGAAAGGCTCAACGAGCCAAGAAGAGAAAGTTTTTTCATACTTTGCATAGACATATAATAAAGCGGTGAGATTTCTGTAAAATTTTTCAAATTCTACTCGAAATCTCACCGCTTGTCTTAATTTTCATGAGGCCGATGGCTAAACGTGCGATTGATTATCTGGCAATGTGCCTTCAATCTCCTCCACTAACTCGCCATTTTTGAAAAAGACATAACCACCGTTTTTCATTTTGATCCAATTTTCATTTTTTGTAAGTGGCTGAGTGGCAATAATGGTCACTTTATCATTTTCGGTGGTGTATTTGCTGAAATCAATTTCCACATCATCATCGCGCAGTGCCTTGCTAAATGGTGCCTTACGTGTCACATAATAAAGTCTGGTTGAACAGCGTGCGATCATCCAATGTCCGTTCGACATAATAAAGTTAAACACACCGTGGGTCGCAATATCTGCTGTAATTTCGACCACAGCATCAAAAATCTCTTTTTCGCTCGGCTTTTTATCAAAACGTTCACGCAAACGCGATACAATACAACAAAATGCCGCTTCAGAGTCTGTCGTGCCAATCGGTTGATAATGGCAATCAGCACAAGGGCGAACGCCTTCCACCGTGCCATTATGAGCAAAAACCCAGTTTTCGCCCCACAGTTCACGAATAAAAGGATGGGTGTTTTCCAAATTCACATCGCCACGTGTTGCCTTACGAATATGCGAAATCACGTTAAAAGATTTAATACGATATTGGCTGACTAAATCTGCCATTGGAGAAGATGCACCAGGGCGGTTATCACGAAAGATACGCACACCCTTACCTTCAAAAAAAGCAATACCAAAACCGTCCGTATGCTGATCAGTTACCCCCGCCCGTCGCCGAAAACCTTCAAAAGAAAAAGTAATATCGGTCGGTGTATTACAATTCATTCCTAATAATTGACACATAATTTCACTTCTTAAAATATTTCTGAAAATTACGCCCCATTTTGGTGAATTATTCGGGGAATTTCAATAGCATTTGATCAAAAAAATTAGAGTAAATTTTTATTGTTTGCTACTTTTTGGAATAAAAATCAATTAAAGTTGATCAAACAAACCTATTGCAAAAATAACAAGACTAATCGCAATCGCATACATAATCACGCCAGTAATGAAATCCAAGATTTGCCAAACACGGCGTTTTGCAAAATAAGGGGCGAGAAAGCCAGCTCCATAGCCCACACCAAAGAACCAAATCAAAGAACAGGTTAGCGCTCCTGCCAGAAACATCCATTTTTCAGCAAATGCCAATTTTCCACCAATTGCGCCTAAAATCACTACCGTATCAATATAAACGTGCGGATTTAAAAAAGTAATCACAAACGTAATCATCAATGTTCTTTTTAGACTGGTTGCCGAGCTATCACTCTCTTTTAATGCACCACTCTGTTTAAACATACTAATAAAAGATTGGCTGCCATAAGTGAACAGAAAAACCACACCTAAAATCGCCACTAAAAAACTGACCAGAGGCGATTGAGAAATCAATTCTCCCAAGCCTAGCATGCCGATTGTCATCAAAAGCACATCGCCTAAAAAGCATAAAAGTGCGACGGCAAAAACGTGCTGTTTTAAAATACCTTGTTTTAATAAAAAGGCATTTTGTGCCCCAATAGATACAATCAAGCCAAAACAAACTATTAAACCTTGAATAAAATGTTCCATTTTTCCTCCATTTAACTTAGCAAGCGGGCAATTATACGCAACTTTTTACAAAATTAAGGTATAATTGCCCGAATTTTATTTTGACAAGAGAAAAGAAAATGTCTGTAATCAGTGAAAACCAAGCGTGTATCGTGATTGCCATTGCAGGGGCCTCCGCTTCTGGCAAAAGTTTAATCGCCTCAACCATTTATAAAGAGCTAAAAGAAGAGTTAGGTTCGGACGACATCGGAATTATTTCAGAAGATGCCTATTATAAAGATCAAAGCCATTTGACGATGGAAGAACGTATTAAAACCAACTACGACCATCCGAGCTCAATGGATCACCATTTATTGGTTGAACACTTACGCCAATTAAAACAAGGCAAATCTATCGACATTCCTGAATATGATTATGCGGAACACAACCGCAAAACCTCTACCACTCGCTTTGATGCAAAAAAAATTATTATCCTTGAAGGTATTTTATTACTTACCGACGAAGAAATCCGAGATGAAATCAATGTTTCTATCTTCGTTGATGCACCTCTTGATATCTGTTTTATCCGCCGTTTACAGCGCGATATGGTTGAACGTGGTAGAACAATGGAGTCTGTAATTGAGCAATATCGTAAAACCGTTCGTCCAATGTTCTTGCAGTTCATTGAACCATCAAAACAATATGCCGATATTATCGTGCCAAAAGGTGGAAAAAACCGCATTGCGATCAATATCTTAAAAGCCCAAATTCAACAATTATTAGGGAAAAAATAAGATGCGTCTGTGTGATACCGACATTGAGCGTTATTTAGATGAAGGCTTAATCGAAATTACCCCACGCCCAGCGAATGATAAAATTTCGGGAGCGACCGTTGATGTTCGTTTAGGCAACTCATTCCGTATTTTCCGCGAGCATTCAACGCCTTATATTGATGTCAGTGGCCCACGTGAAGCGGTAACTGCACAGCTTGAACGGGTAATGAGTGAGGAAATTATTATCGGCGATGATGAAGCCTTTTTCCTTCATCCTGGAGAGTTAGCCTTATCCGTTACTCTTGAATCAGTAAAATTGCCTTCCAACATCGTTGGTTGGCTAGATGGTCGCTCTTCACTAGCACGCCTTGGCTTAATGGTTCACGTGACAGCTCACCGCATCGATCCAGGTTGGGAGGGGCGTATTGTGCTTGAGTTTTTCAATGCAGGAAAATTACCGCTTGCACTTCGCCCCAATATGGCTATCGGAGCATTAAGTTTTGAAGTTTTAAGCGGGCACGCTAGAAAACCATACAATGCTCGCAAAGATGCAAAATATAAAAATCAGCAAAGTGCGGTGTCAAGTCGGATTAATGAGGACTAGATACAAAAAAACCCAGCTTAAGCTGGGTTTTCTTTATATAATTAAAATGGAATATCATCATCAAAATTATCCATTGGCGGTTCAGCTTGTGCTGGTTTCGCCACTGGTTTGGATGCCGTTTGTGAATAGTTGTTATTGTAACTATTACCTTGGTTGTAGTTATTTGATGCTGGTGCTTGGTTCCAGTTGCCACCTTGGTTGTTAGATTGGCTCCAACCGCCTTGACCGCCCATTTCACCACCTTGGTTGCGGCTACCTAACATTTGTAATACATCACCTTGAATTTCAGTTGTGTAGCGGTCTTGACCATTTTGGTCTTGCCATTTACGGGTTTTTAAGCGACCTTCAACATACACTTGTGAGCCTTTGCGGAGGTATTGACCAGCTACTTCTGCTTGGCGACGATAGAATACAATACGGTGCCATTCAGTCGCTTCACGGCGTTCGCCTGTATTTTTGTCAGTCCAACTTTCACTGGTTGCGACGCTAATATTTGCCACTGCTTCGCCATTTGGCATAGTACGCATTTCAGGATCATTGCCTAAATTGCCCACAATAATTACTTTATTTACTCCAGCCATAAAATCCTCTTAGCTTGAATTAGAATTACAAAATTGAGTGGCATTTTAACCGCTTTCAAACTAAAAAGCTAGAATAAACTGATATTTTGTACAGCGTTATTTTTAGTATATAATGTGAAAAAATTCCCACCTATACTTTAAGGGATCGTATGAAGCAAATCGACATTCGTGGGGCGAGAACCCATAACCTAAAAAATATCAATCTGATTTTACCACGAGATAAATTTATCGTGATTACTGGCTTGTCTGGTTCGGGTAAGTCTTCTTTGGCATTTGATACGCTCTATGCTGAAGGGCAACGTCGCTATGTGGAGAGCCTTTCTGCCTATGCTCGCCAATTCCTCTCTTTAATGGAAAAGCCTGATGTGGATCATATCGAAGGGCTTTCGCCTGCAATTTCCATTGAGCAAAAATCTACTTCCCACAACCCGCGTTCAACTGTGGGCACGGTAACCGAAATTCACGACTATTTGCGTTTATTATTTGCACGTGTGGGGGAACCACGTTGCCCAGATCACGATATTCCGCTCACGGCTCAAACCATTTCACAAATGGTTGACCGCGTATTAGAAGAGCCTGAGGGCAAACGTTTAATGTTGCTTGCACCGGTGGTTAAAGATCGCAAAGGCGAACACGTAAAACTTTTAGAAAATTTAACTGCTAATGGTTACATTCGAGCTCGTATTGATGGCGAAATTTGCGACTTGTCTGATCCGCCGAAGTTAGAATTACAGAAAAAACACACTATCGAGGTGGTAGTAGATCGCTTCAAAGTACGTGAAGATATCAAAACTCGCTTGGCAGAGTCGTTTGAAACCGCATTAGATTTATCGGGTTCAACCGCAGTGATTGCGGATATGGACGCCCCAACCGCAGAAGAGTTGGTTTTTTCTTCTTCATTTGCTTGTCCGCATTGTGGTTATTCGTTGCACGAACTAGAGCCTCGCTTGTTCTCGTTCAACAACCCAGCAGGTGCATGCCCAACTTGTGATGGTTTGGGCGTAGAGCAGTTTTTTGACCCCAATAAAGTGGTGCAAAATCCTGATGTATCGCTTGCAAGCGGTGCAATTAAGGGCTGGGATCGCAGAAGTTTCTACTATTTTGGCTTGTTGAAATCGGTGGCGTATCATTACGATTTTGATCTAGAAGCCCCGTTTAGCCAGTTAAGCAAGAAATTCCAAAACATCATTTTGAATGGCTCGAAAGAGGAAATTGAGTTTGTTTATGTGAATGATCGTGGCGATAAAATTAAACGTAAGCATGCATTCGAAGGCGTGTTAAACAATATGGCTCGCCGCTATAAAGAAACTGAATCGAATGCGGTACGGGAAGAGTTGACGAAATATATCAACAACCGCCCGTGTTTGGATTGCGGTGGTTCACGCTTACGCCGTGAGGCTCGTTATGTTTTTTTAGAGAAAACCAACTTGCCGATGGTAGCAGAGAAATCTATTGGCGAAGCGTTGGAGTTCTTCGAAGCACTTGAACTTTCAGGTCAGCGAGCCAAAATTGCAGAGAAAATTCTCAAAGAAATTCGTGAGCGTTTGTCTTTCCTTGTCAATGTTGGCTTGAATTATCTCTCGCTTTCTCGTTCGGCAGAAACGCTCTCGGGCGGTGAGGCTCAACGGATTCGTTTGGCAAGTCAAATTGGAGCAGGCTTAGTGGGTGTGATGTATGTGTTGGATGAGCCTTCCATAGGCTTGCACCAACGCGACAACGAACGTTTGTTAAACACATTGATTCATCTGCGTAATTTAGGCAATACGGTGATTGTGGTTGAGCATGATGAAGATGCTATTCGTGCGGCGGATCATATCGTAGATATTGGACCTGGTGCGGGGGTACACGGCGGTAATGTTATTGCACAGGGAACAGCAGAAGAAATTATGCAGGTGGAAGAGTCGCTTACGGGGCAATTCTTATCAGGCAAACAGAAAATTGAAATTCCTGCAAAACGTATGCCTTATGATGCAAGCAAGGTACTGACTTTAAAAGGGGCGAGAGGTAATAACCTTAAAGGTGTGCAGTTAGATGTGCCAGTTGGTTTGTTCACTTGTATTACGGGAGTTTCGGGCTCAGGTAAATCAACCTTGATTAACGACACCTTATTCCCACTAGCACAAAATGCATTAAACCGAGCTGAACGCAGCGATGTTGCCCCTTACGATAGCATTGAAGGCTTATCATATTTCGATAAAGTCATCGACATTGACCAAAGCCCGATTGGACGAACCCCGCGTTCAAACCCTGCGACTTACACAGGCTTATTCACCCCAATTCGCGAGTTGTTTGCAGGCACGCAAGAGGCTCGTGCTCGTGGTTATAACGTTGGGCGTTTCAGCTTTAATGTGCGTGGTGGGCGCTGTGAGGCGTGTCAAGGTGATGGTGTAATTAAGGTGGAAATGCACTTCTTACCAGATGTGTATGTGCCTTGCGACCATTGTAAAGGAAAACGCTACAACCGTGAAACACTAGAAATTCGTTATAAAGGCAAAACGATCCATCAAGTGTTGGATATGACGGTAGAAGAAGCCCGTGAGTTCTTTGATGCGATTCCTGCCATTGCACGAAAATTACAAACCTTAATGGATGTAGGGCTTTCTTACATTCGTTTAGGGCAATCTTCAACCACGCTTTCGGGCGGTGAGGCTCAGCGGGTAAAACTTGCAACCGAGCTTTCCAAACGCGATACAGGCAAAACGCTTTATATCTTGGACGAACCAACTACAGGTTTACATTTTGCTGATATTAAACAGCTTCTTTCGGTGCTGCATAAACTGCGCGATCAAGGCAATACGATTGTGGTGATTGAGCATAATTTAGATGTGATTAAAACTGCAGACTGGATTGTCGATTTAGGCCCAGAGGGCGGTTCTGGCGGTGGACAAATTATTGTCACAGGCACACCAGAACAAGTCGCTAAAGATAAAAAATCGCATACGGCAAGATTTTTAAAAGAAATTTTAGCGAAGAGATAGAACTTAAAGATTAAAAATGGCATTGTAAGTAATTTATCTCTACAATGTCATTTCTCATCCTATGAGACCTAAAATCCCTCAATATCAACTGATATTGAGGGATTTTGCTTTAGAGCTTATTGAATCGCCTTCGCTCTCGTTGTTTTCTTCACTTTTACCGCTTTACTCGGCACAATTTCAATACCAAGCGGTGGATTTTCAAGAGCGATTGCCAAGACTTCATCAATGGTTTCCACCGGGTAAATCGAAAGTGCAGCTTTCGCATTTGCTGGAATCTCTTCCAAGTCTTTTTCGTTCTCTTTTGGAATAATCACGGTAGTAATACCGCCACGATGTGCTGCCAAGAGTTTCTCTTTTAAACCACCGATTGGTAACACTTTACCACGCAAGCTGATTTCACCTGTCATTGCCACTTCTTTACGCACAGGGTTGCCTGTGAGACTCGAAATTAACGCAGTACACATTGCAATACCTGCACTTGGACCATCTTTCGGCGTTGCACCATCTGGAACGTGAACGTGAATATCGCGTTTCTCGTGGAAGTCGTCTGCAATGCCAAGTTTATCGGCACGCGCACGTACTACCATCATTGCCGCTTGGATAGACTCTTTCATCACATCGCCCAATGAGCCAGTGTAAGAGAATTTGCCTTTGCCTGGTACAGAGGCAGTTTCAATCGTTAACAAATCACCACCCACTTCTGTCCACGCTAAACCTGTCACCTCACCAATGCGGTTTTGGTTGTCCATTTTGCCGTAGTCAAAACGTTTCACGCCGAGGTAATCGGTAATGTTATCTTCGTTCACGGTAATAGATTTTAATTTTTTATCCAACACCAGTGCTTTCACGGCTTTACGGCAGATTTTAGCAATTTCACGCTCAAGGTTACGCACACCCGCTTCACGGGTATAGTAGCGAATAATGCTCATAATTGCACTATCTTCAATGGTCAATTCACCTTGTTTCAAGCCGTTGTTTTCTTGCTGTTTCGCAATTAGATGCTCACGTGCAATGTGTAGTTTTTCATCTTCGGTATAACCTGAAAGACGAATGACTTCCATACGGTCTAATAACGCAGGCGGAATGTTCATTGAGTTCGAAGTTGCAACGAACATCACATCAGACAAATCATAATCCACTTCTAAATAGTGATCGTTGAACGCTTTGTTTTGTTCTGGATCTAACACTTCCAATAATGCAGAAGCAGGGTCGCCACGCATATCTTGTGCCATTTTGTCAATTTCATCGAGCAAGAAGAGCGGATTTTTCACGCCTACTTTTGCCATTTTCATCATCAATGAGCCAGGCATTGAGCCGATGTAAGTACGACGATGCCCGCGAATTTCTGCCTCATCACGCACGCCACCTAACGCCATACGCACATATTTACGCCCCGTTGCATTTGCAATGGATTGACCAAGCGAGGTTTTCCCCACCCCAGGTGGACCGACCAAACAGAGAATTGGGCCTTTTAACTTGTTCAAACGGCTTTGCACCGCAAGATATTCCACGATGCGTTCTTTCACACGCTCTAAGCCGTAATGATCTTTATCTAAAACCTCTTGGGCTTTCGCTAAATCCTTTTTAACCGCCGATTTTTTATGCCACGGCATTTGTAAAATCCAGTCGATATAACCTCGAATAACTGCCGCTTCAGACGAGCTTTGTGGCATCACTTTGAGCTTTTTAAATTCCGCTTCGGTTTTTTCCAATACTTCGGCAGGCAATTTAGCTTCATCAATTTTCGCTTTAAGTTTATCTAGCTCGCTCTGCTCAACATCTTCGTTATTGCCTAGCTCTTTTTGGATCGCTTTGATTTGCTCGTTTAGATAGTAATCACGCTGATTTTTTTCCATCTGCTCTTTTACACGAGCACGAATACGGCTATCCATCTGCATTGAATCAAGTTCGGTTGCCATTGCGATCAATAAGGTTTCAAAACGTTTGAGCAAGCTACTTTCTTCTAAAAGCTCTTGTTTTTTCGCAACCGGCGTTAAAAGATTGGCTGAAATCGTATCAACTAAACGTTCTTGATCGGTAATTTTTTGTAATTTAACTAAAATCTCAGCAGGAATCTTTTTGTTATTTTTAACGTAATTTTCGAACTCGGCAAAAGTAGTTTTCGCCAGTGCATCTAACTCTTCAGATTCAACATTATCCGTTGTTTCAATCACACTTAATTCCGACCAAAAACCCGATTCATCATCGTGAGCTTTCTCAATTTTTGCACGAGTTTGACCTTCCACTAACACTTTTACCGTACCATCTGGCAGGTTTAGCATCTGGATAATGTTTGCCGTTACACCAATGTCATAAATATCATCTAATGTCGGATTTTCATTTCGCGGATCTTTTTGGGTAACAAGAAACAGCTGCTTGTTCGCATCCATCGCAGCACGCAGTGCAAGTACCGACTTTTCACGCCCAACGAATAATGGCATTACCATATTCGGGAACACCACTACATCACGTAGTGGCAAAAGTGGCAATGCAATAGTTTTCTTTTTTCTTGGCGCCATAAATTTGCTCTCTCTTTGACTTCAAAATAATTTCTCATTATGAGGCTTAAAAATGGAAAAACAAGGGGATTTTATTAACTTTTTCAATAAGTGCAATGAATAACATACGGCTTGACATTCTTGCTAAATACGAGCAAAATCCTTAGTAATTTATAAATCTTCAGGGCAGGGTGAAATTCCCGATCGGCGGTAAAGTCCGCGAGCTAAGCAAAACACTTGGCAGGAACTGGTGAAACTCCAGTACCGACAGTATAGTCTGGATGGAAGAAGAGCGTAAAAACAACCCCGTGCAAGCGGTGGTTTTCTATGTCTTTTTTGCAAGCCTTGAGATCGTGAGATTTCAAGGCTTTTATTTCTATCTAGCATTGTAGAGGCGTGTTGTACACGTCTAATCCTGCCTTGAATAAAGAGGGCATGTGCCCCCTACAAATCTATTTTATAAATATAATGTATGACTGATATTAAATATATGCAACGTGCTATCAACCTTGCCGAACGTGGCAGAGGTTGGACAAGTCCAAATCCATTAGTCGGTTGTGTGATTGTCAAAAATGGCAAAATTGTTGCCGAAGGCTACCACGAAAAAATCGGGGGCTGGCACGCTGAACGCAATGCGATTTTAAATAGCAATGCTGATATCACCGGGGCAACCGCATATGTGACGTTAGAACCTTGTTGTCATCACGGGCGTACACCGCCTTGTTCCAATTTATTGATTGAACGTGGAATTAAAAAAGTCTTTATCGGCTCTCGCGATCCGAATCCGTTAGTGTCTGGTAAAGGAGTAAAGCAGTTGCGAACAGCTGGCGTGGAAGTAGTGGAAGATTTTATGCGTGAAGAGTGCGATAAACTCAACCCGATTTTTTTCCACTACATTCAAACCAAACGCCCTTATGTACTGCTGAAATATGCAATGACTGCTGACGGCAAAATCGCGACCAGCACGGGTGAATCGAAGTGGATTACGGGCGAAACAGCTCGCGCTAAAGTGCAGGAAACTCGCCATCAATATAGTGCGATTATGGTCGGTGTAGAAACCGTGTTAGCGGATAACCCGATGCTGAATTCCCGAATACCGAATGCCAGACAGCCCGTTCGCGTAGTGTGCGACAGTCAATTACGCACGCCGTTAGATTGCCAGCTTGTGCAAACAGCGAATGAATATCGTACGGTGATTGCGACAGTTTGTGAGGATTTGCAAAAGATTGAACAATATCGACCGCTTGGCGTAGAAGTGCTGGTTTGTAAAGCGAAAAACAAGCAGGTGGATTTAGACGATCTTTTGCAAAAGCTCGGCGAAATGCAGATCGACAGCCTTTTGATTGAAGGCGGTTCCAGCCTTAATTTCAGTGCTTTAGAAAGTGGCGTGGTAAACCGTGTGCATTGTTACATTGCCCCGAAATTGGTCGGTGGCAAACAGGCAAAAACACCGATTGGTGGCGAGGGAATTGGTGATTTATCCCAAGCCGTGAAGTTGAAGCTGATTTCAGTGGAAATGGTTGGAGAAGATATTTTGATTGATTATGAGGTGGAATGATGTTTACAGGCATTATCGAAGAAGTGGGAAAAATTACGCAAATCAACAAACAAGGTGAGTTTGCGGTAGTAACCATTCAAGCCAGTAAAGTGCTACAAGACGTGCATTTAGGCGATAGCATTGCAGTGAATGGTGTGTGCTTAACCGTGACTTCATTTAACGAAAGCCAATTCACCGCAGACGTGATGTCCGAAACCTTAAAACGCACTTCTCTCGGTGAACTTAAACCAAGTAGCCCCGTGAATTTAGAGCGGGCAATGGCGGCAAATGGGCGTTTTGGTGGGCATATCGTTTCAGGGCATATTGACGGCACAGGCGAAGTTATGGAAATTAAACCAGCCCATAATTCTATATGGTATCGCATTCAAACCACCCCGAAATTGATGCGTTATATTATCGAAAAAGGCTCAATTACCATTGATGGAATTAGCTTGACGGTGGTCGATACCGATGAAACCTCGTTCCGCGTGTCGATTATTCCGCATACGATCAAAGAAACGAATTTAGGCTCGAAAAAAATCGGCAGCCTAGTGAATTTAGAGAACGACATTGTCGGAAAATATATTGAGCAGTTTTTACTGAAAAAAGAACCTGAAAATCCACCAAGCCAATTAACGGTTGATTTTCTGAAAAATGCAGGGTTTTAAGGAAACAAAATGCAAGCCTTGATGTTGATTGATGTGCAAAATGCCTTTTTCGACCCGAAATGGGGCAAGCGGAACAATCCGAATGCAGAGCAAAACATGTTGCGATTGTTGCAACATTTTCGTGTAAAAAAACGAAAGGTTATTCATATTCAGCACGTTTCAGATAACCTAAATTCGCTGTTTTATCAAGGTGAAACGCAGGCATTTCAAGCTGGGTTTGAACCATTAGCCAATGAACCTGTTTTTCAGAAAAAGGTAAATAGCGCATTTATCGGCACAGCGTTGCTAGATTATTTGAAAAGCCAAGGTATTACGGAGTTAGCGATTGCGGGGTTAACTTTACCGCATTGTGTTTCTACCACGACCAGAATGGCAGCCAATTACGGCTTTTTGGTAAAACTGATTGAAAATGCGACCGCTTCCTTCCCATTAAAAATGCCAGATGGTGAGGAAATTGATGCCGACCAAGTTCATAAAATCAACATTGCAACGTTAAACGAAGAATTTGCGTTGATTTTATCCACCCAAGAATTGATTGATAGCGTGGTTTAACGTTAGATTAAAAAGAGAGAAAGATTATGTTCCAATTTTCAACCGTAGAAGAAGCCCTCAAAGCGATTGCTGAAGGTAAAATTATTTTAGTAACAGATGATGAAGATCGCGAAAATGAAGGCGATTTTATCTGTGCGGCAGAGTTCGCAACACCTGAAAATATCAATTTTATGGCAACACACGGTAAGGGCTTGATTTGCACGCCAATTTCGCAAGAATTAGCCAGCAAATTAGACTTGCACCCGATGGTGACCAAAAACACCGACAATCACGAAACAGCTTTCACGGTGACGATTGACCACATCGATACAAGCACGGGCATTTCAGCCTTTGAGCGTTCATTAACCGTGTTAAAAATGATGGATGACAATGCGAAAGCGACTGATTTCCGCCGCCCAGGGCATATGTTCCCTCTGATCGCGAAAGATGGCGGTGTGTTGGTGCGTAATGGTCACACTGAAGCGACAGTCGATTTAGCTCGTCTTGCAGGCTTAAAACCCGCAGGCTTATGCTGCGAAATTATGGCTGAAGATGGCACAATGATGACAATGCCTGATCTGCAAAAGTTCTCCACTAAACACAATATGCCATTTATTACTATTGCCCAGCTGCAAGAGTATCGCCGTAAACATGACTGTTTAGTCAAACAAGTTTCTGTGGTAAAAATGCCAACCAAATATGGCGAATTTATGGCACACAGCTTTGTAGAAATTATTTCGGGTAAAGAACACGTTGCCTTAGTGAAAGGCGATATTGCCGATGGTAAAAACGTGCTCACCCGCATTCACTCGGAATGTTTAACCGGCGATGCATTTGGCTCGCAACGCTGCGATTGCGGGCAACAATTCGCCGCAGCCATGACCCAAATCGAAAAAGAAGGGCGAGGTGTGGTGCTTTATCTTCGCCAAGAAGGGCGTGGCATTGGCTTAATCAACAAACTGCGAGCTTACGAATTGCAAGATAAAGGGATGGACACGGTTGAAGCAAATGTGGCATTAGGTTTCAAAGAGGATGAGCGAGAATACTATATTGGTGCACAAATGCTACAAAATCTCGGCGTGAAATCCATTCGTTTATTAACCAATAATCCAGCGAAAATCGAAGGCTTAAAAGAGCAAGGAATGAACATTATTTCCCGTGAACCGATTATAGTCGAACCCAACAAAAACGATATTGATTACTTGAAAGTTAAACAAGTCAAAATGGGGCATATGTTTAATTTTTAATAAGAGAAAAAATGTATGGTGTGTGAATTTGAGAAATCCATGCTCGCAAGCGGTATAATTTTCTATATGTTTTGCAAAGCATGCGTGGATCTCCAATCCACACCCCCTACAAATGGTTTATTTTTATTTCAACAAGGAACATCTAAATGGCAAAAATTACAGGTAACCTAGTGGCAACGGGCATTAAATTCGGTATCGTAACGGCTCGTTTCAACGATTTCATCAATGACAAATTATTAAGCGGTGCAGTAGATGCTTTAGTGCGTCACGGTGCAGCAGAAGAAGACATCGACACCGTATGGGTACCAGGTGCGTTTGAAATTCCACTAGTGGCAAAAAAAATGGCAGAAAGTGGTAAATATGATGCTGTGATCTGTTTAGGGACAGTTATTCGTGGTTCAACTACCCACTACGACTACGTTTGTAACGAAGCGGCAAAAGGCATTGGTGCAGTGGCATTACAAACTGGCGTGCCAGTAATGTTCGGCGTATTAACCACTGAAAGCATTGAGCAAGCGATTGAGCGTGCAGGCACAAAAGCAGGCAACAAAGGGGCTGAATGTGCTTTAGGTGCGGTAGAGATGGTAAATGTGTTAAGAGCACTTTAATTTTAGGTATAAGAAAGGGCTGTTTAATCACAGCCCTTAATTTTTTCTAAATGATAGAGGTTATGAGCGCTTCATAATCTCGAAAAACTCCTCGTTAGTTTTTGCAACGCCTAGTTTATCAATTAACCATTCCATAGCTTCCACTTCACCCATAGGGTTAAGCACTTTACGCAACATCCACGTTTTTTGGTGCTCTTCTGGGCTCATTAATAGATCATCTTTACGTGTACCAGAACGGTTAAATTCAATTGCTGGGAAAATACGACGTTCTGCAATTTTACGAGAAAGATGCAGTTCCATATTACCTGTTCCCTTAAACTCTTCGAAAATAACCTCGTCCATTTTCGAGCCAGTGTCTACAAGAGCTGTTGCGATAATCGTTAAGCTCCCCCCCTCTTCAACATTACGAGCTGCACCGAAGAAACGTTTTGGACGATGTAAAGCGTTAGCGTCTACACCACCTGACAGGATTTTGCCTGAAACAGGTGTCACGGTATTGTAAGCACGAGCAAGACGCGTGATAGAGTCCAATAAAATCACTACATCTTTTTTGTGTTCAACTGCGCGTTTTGCTTTTTCAATTACCATTTCCGCAACTTGAACGTGGCGGGTTGCAGGTTCATCAAAAGTTGAAGCGATCACTTCTCCACGCACGGTACGTTGCATTTCTGTTACCTCTTCAGGGCGCTCGTCAATCAATAACACGATTAACTCACACTCTGGGTAATTATGGGTAATGCTTTGTGCAATATTTTGCAGAAGGACCGTTTTACCCGCTTTTGGTGGCGCTACGATCAACGCACGCTGACCTTTACCGATTGGTGCAGCCAAATCTAAGATACGAGCGGTTAAATCTTCCGTTGAGCCATTACCACGTTCCATACGTAAACGAGAGTTAGCATGAAGGGGGGTTAAGTTTTCGAAAAGGATTTTGCTACGAGAAACTTCTGGCTTGTCATCATTGACAAGATCTACTTTGAGTAGTGCAAAATAACGTTCACCTTCTTTAGGCGGACGAATTTTACCTTCAATTTTGTCCCCCGTTTGTAAGTTAAAACGGCGGATTTGGCTTGGCGAAACATAAATATCGTCAGGGCCAGCCAAGTAAGAACTATCTGCTGAACGTAAGAAACCGAAGCCATCTGGTAAGATTTCTAACACGCCTTGACCAAAAATATCTTCGCCACTTTTTGCGTGTTGTTTAAGAATAGCGAAAACAATATCTTGCTTGCGTAAACGGGCTAAATTTTCTAAACCCATTTGGTTTTCACCAATTTCGACAAGCTCCGAAACTGGGGTATTTTTTAACTGAGTAAGATGCATAGGAATTTTGATTTGATAAGTTAAAAATAAAGAAGATTGGACATCATATTACTATGAGAGATATAGCATCCTGCTATAAATTTGACTTGCGAAGAATACTCCAAATAGTAAGAAATTGCAAATTTTTTCTAGTTTTAGACCGCTTATAAATATAAAAAGAGATGCCAATACTTTACTAGCATCTCCTAAATATGAATTTAAACCTCAATACCTTCAAATAACGCTGTACTTAAGTAACGCTCTGAGGCAGATGGTAAAATGGCGACAATCAGTTTATCCGCAAATTCTGGTTGTTGTGCTAAGCGATTCGCAGCAGCCACTGCAGCACCTGATGAAATGCCGACTAAAATCCCTTCTTCTGCCATTAAACGACGTGCAGTTGCAATCGCTTCATCGCTTGAAACTTGTTCTACACGATCAATTAAACTTAAATCTAAATTTTTTGGAATGAAACCTGCACCGATACCTTGAATTTTGTGAGGACCTGGTTTCACTTCTTCGCCATTTAAGGTTTGCGTAATTACTGGACTCTCTTTCGGCTCAACAGCAACAGAAATAATCTGTTTACCTTGATCTTGTTTGATATGGCGAGAAATCCCTGTAATTGTACCGCCCGTGCCGACGCCCGCCACGATAACATCTACTTTACCTTCAGTCGCATTCCAAATTTCAGGGCCTGTCGTTTGTTGGTGAATCGCTGGATTCGCTGGATTTTCAAACTGTTTTAACATTACATAATGATTTGGATCGCTTGCCACAATTTCTTCAGCTTTTGCAATCGCCCCTTTCATCCCTTTTGCCCCCTCGGTTAATACAAGATTTACGCCTAAACCACGTAATAAACGCTTACGCTCAAGGCTCATGGTTTCAGGCATGGTTAAAGTAATTTTATAACCGCGCGCAGCTGCCACATAAGCAAGTGCAATTCCTGTGTTACCACTGGTTGCATCTACGATTTCTTTGCCTTTGGTTAAGATGCCATCTTTCTCCGCTTGCCATACCATATTCGCCCCAATACGGCATTTCACGCTAAAGCTCGGGTTACGTGATTCTACTTTTACTACCAAATTGCCGTTATTGCCGAAATGCTTTAAACGAACAAGTGGTGTGTTACCAATGGTGTATGAGTTGTCTGCATAAATTGTCATGGGAAATTCCTTATTTTGAATTAGGTTAAAGTTGGGGTAAGCATACGCCATTTTAGATAAAAGTGTAGTGGTTAAAAATCATTTCATATAACTAAAAAGAATATTAACTAAAGTGGGATATATTCTAATTTTACTTCTGAAATCGTTGTCAATAATTGTTCTGACATTCCCTTATAACTGAGTTTTATTGATTTTTCCGCCAATACAATGCGTTCAATTTCAGCTAAATCTAAGTTATTAAGATAAGCATAATTTAGCGCTGTTTGCAGGGCAGGAAGGCTCGGATTAAATGCAGCATTTTCTGCATAACGCCCTGTTATTATCGTCCCATTTCTAAACAAAATGGCAACACCATGTGGGCTATTTGAATAAGGGCAGTGTGCTTGATTTGCTGCTCCGATAGCTTGTTGAACCAGATTGTCAGGATGATTTTCATCAAGTTGGTGATTTTCTTGATTAAGTAATAACGTATGAATATCTAAATCTTTTGGTCCAAAAGCATCAGGCAAATAACGATGCAGTGGGTTATGTTGGCTATATGGTAGGTGAATGGAAATCTTTTCAGCTTGGTAGAGTTCATTCATAAATTGACGACAATGACCACAAGGTGTGTAATTGACAACCATATCAGTGATCCGTTTTTCTCCTCGAAGCCAAGCATGACTAATCGCACTTTGTTCAGCATGAATGGTCTGCTGAATTTCTACATTCGAAAATTCTTGGTTCGCACCAAAATAAAAATCGCCATGCTCGCCAATGGCAATCGCCCCAACATGAAAATGTGAAATGTCGGTATGGCTATAACAAGCAGCAACAGGTAAAAGTTGCATTGACAGAGCTAAAGGGGCTAGCTTAAATTGCTGGCATAATTGCTGAACTTGTTGATGAGAAAGGAACCCCTCCCAATTTTGATGGCTTAACATGTGAAGAAGAGCCTGATCCAGCGGTCTATTTTCCGATAACGTTTGCACAATAGCATTTTGCATAAATCTCTCCTAATGTAAAAATATTTAAAATCTAACCGATTGTTATTAAAGCAGAAATTTGTTTTTATTGCGAGAAGTTCGCTTTTTTACGCTCAAGCAATCTTGAAATCTGTGAACCCGATCACATTTAAAGAACAAGTTTGATAGACATAAACTTTAACAAGTAATTAACAGATAGGTGTTATCTATATATTTTATTGAGTGAAGTAATTTGTATCTGTTAAATGAAAGGCATATACTTATCAGCACAAAGAGCAAAGGCTCCTTGATTTATTTTTTAACATTACATAAAGAGGGAACAAATTATGTCAAAAACATCAATCGGTTTAGATAAAGTTGCATCAGCAGAATTAGCTTCAAAATTAAATGATTTATTAGCAAGCTATCAAGTGTTCTATACTAACGTGCGTGGTTATCACTGGAATATCAAAGGTGTGAATTTCTTTGAATTACACGCTAAATTTGAAGAAATTTATACAGATTTAATCACGAAAGTGGATGAAGTCGCAGAGCGTATCTTAACTTTAGGTTACACACCAAATAACGCATATAGCCAATACTTAAAAGTGTCACGTATTCAAGAAGACATTGCGGTAAACAGTGCTCAAGCGTGCTTATCTGGCACTTTAGCAGGCTTAAAAGTGTTACTTGAACAACAACGTGAAATTCTTGAACTTGCAGGCGAAGCAGGTGATGAAGGCACAAATTCTCAAATGAGTGACTACATCAAAGAGCAAGAAAAATTAGTGTGGATGTTCCAAGCAGCTTGCCAAACTTGCCACGCTTAATTTTAATCATTAAATAAATCAAAGGCTAACAGTGAGAGCTGTTAGCCTTTCTCAATTTTTGAAAAGAAGAGACATATAGAACAAATAAAAATAACCGCTTATAGAATACTCTATAAGCGGTTATTTTTTCTATGAAATGGGAAAATTAATCTTCGACCCAAACTTCTTTGGCAATCTCTTCAACGTGGCGAACTTTTGCCCATTGTTGAGCTTCAGTCATCACGTTACCTTCTTCGGTTGAAGCGAAACCACATTGCGGGCTTAAACAAAGTTGCTCAAGTGGCACATATTTTGCCGCCTCTTGAATACGTGCTTTGATGGCTTCTTTATCTTCCAACTCTGGGAATTTTGAACTGATTAAACCTAACACCACGCGACCTTTGTTGTTCGCAAAATGTTTTAACGGCTCAAAACCGCCTGAACGTTCATCATCATACTCTAAGAAATAACCATCGTAGCTAGTTTGACCAAATAAGCTATCTGCCACTGGATCATAGGCACCCGTTAATAAGTAAGACGATTTGTAGTTACCACGGCAAACGTGAGTAGTAATAATCATATCAGCAGGTTTGTCTGCAAGAATCGCTTGCACGTTCGCAACTGCTTGGGCTTTATCAGCTTCAAAAGTTGGTTGTGCGTGATTGTTACAGAGTGAGCCCCAATACACATCATCAATTTGTAAGTAGCGACAACCTGCTTCGTAGAATGCTTTGATGGCTTCTTTATAAGCTTGTTGTACATCTTTGGCAAATTCTTCGCGAGTTGCATACACACCGTGATCCCATTGCACTGGGTACATTAATTGGTTAGGGCTTGGGATGGTAAATTTTGCGACCGCACGACCATCAACGATTGCGTTAAATTTTTTGAAATGCTCAATAAATGGGTGATTTGGATTCCAAGAAACTTTGCCACAGCAGCGAGTATTGTAAGGGCGGACTTCCACACCTTTGAATGCATAGGCTTTTTCTGGCACATAACCTTCAATACCATTTAAGTTTTCTAAGAAATCAATGTGCCACCAAGAACGGTGATATTCGCCATCGGTAACTACTTGAATACCTGCTTCAAGTTGAGCTGCCACTAATTTACGCACTTCTTGTTCTACAATTGCATCGCGTGCTTCAAGCGAGATTTTGCCTGCCTTGTAATCAGCGTGAGCTTGTTTCCAAGAATCAGAACGTAAATAAGAGCCAACAGTGTCAGCATGTAATGGTAATTTTTTAGTCATTTTCACTTCCTTCTTTAATAAAATAAGCGGTAAGATTTTGCAATAAATTTACCAGAAAGTCTTTCGCTTTTTCACAAATTAGTAACAAAATTTCACCGCTTACTGCCTAGCCGCCAAATGCGACTGAATTAAGTTCATAAAAGCATCGCCAAAACGTTCTAATTTTCGTTCACCCACGCCGTTAATGTCTAACATCTCCGCTTTTGTAGTTGGTGTGAATTGTGCCATTTCTTCGAGAGTCGCATCGTTGAACACTACGTAAGGCGGAATATTCTCTTTGTCGGCAATCTGTTTGCGTAAGAAACGTAAGCGAGCAAATAAATCTTTGTCGTAGCGGGCAGTAGCTTGTTTCTGGCTATATGCAGAAGCTGAGAAAGTTAAACGAGGCGTTGCCAATTCCAACTTCACTTCTGAACGTAATACAGGGCGTGCCTCTTCGGTAAGTTGCAAGGCTGAATTATTCACAATGTTTTGCTTAATTAAGCCTAAATGAATCAGCTGACGAATCACACTTACCCAATAATCTTGGCTTTGGCTTTTTCCGATCCCATAAACGCTCAGTTGGTCGTGTCCATATTGGCGGATTTTTTGATGATTTAAGCCACGTAGCACAGAAATAATGTAGTGCATTCCGAATGCTTGCCCTGTGCGATAAATCACCGACATCACTTTTTGTGCATCAACTAGCCCATCATATTTACGCGGTGGATCGAGGCAAATATCGCAGTTTTTGCACGGTTCTTGACGAGATTCGCCAAAATAGTTGAGCAGAACCAAGCGACGGCAAATTTGTGATTCAGCAAATGCACCAATGGCTTGTAATTTGTGTTGTTTAATATCGCGTTGCTCGCTTTCGGGTTCTTCCAACAGCATTTTTTGCAGCCACGCATAATCTGCTGGGTCGTAAAACATTACCGCTTGTGAAGGCAAATCATCACGTCCAGCACGCCCCGTTTCTTGATAGTAAGATTCAATACTTCTCGGCAAGTCAAAATGCACCACGAAACGGACATTGGATTTGTTAATCCCCATTCCAAAAGCAATGGTCGCTACCACCACTTGAATGTTGTCGCGTTGAAAGGCATTCTGTACCGTTTCCCGCTGTTGCACGCTCATACCCGCGTGGTAGCCCATCACGGAAATGTTTCTGGCACTCAGTTTCTCGGTAATCTCTTCCACTTTTTTGCGGCTGTTACAATAGACAATCCCACTCTTGCCTTTTTGCCCTGCGATAAATTTTGCTAACTGTTCCATTGGCTTGAATTTTTCTTGCACGGTGTAGCGAATGTTCGGACGGTCAAAACTACCCAAATAAGTGTGCGGGTCGTTTAAGCGAAGATGGTGCAAAATATCCGCACGCGTGGTTGGGTCTGCCGTGGCGGTGAGTGCCATAAGCGGTATATTTGGAAAAGTATTTCGCAAATTGCCCAAAAGAGTGTATTCAGGACGGAAATCGTGCCCCCATTGTGAAACACAGTGGGCTTCGTCAACCGCAATAAAGCTGATTTTGCAATGAGAAATAAAGTGATAGAAACCTTGGGTCATCACTTTTTCGGGCGAAAGATAGAGCAATTTAAGCTGCCCATTTAAGGCTTTTTGCTCAACGGCTCGCTGTTCTTCAAGCGTTTGGGTTGAGTTGAGATAAGCGGCTTCAATGCCGTTTGTAAGAAGCTGATCAACTTGATCTTTCATCAATGAAATCAGCGGCGAAATCACAAGGGTAATCCCTTCTAAACAGAGGGCTGGCACTTGATAGCATAACGATTTTCCACCGCCAGTGGTCATAATAACAAACGTGTCCTTGCCCGCAAGCGTGGATTCAATCACCTCTTGCTGACCTTGACGAAATTGCTGATAACCAAATACGTTTTGTAGTACGGTTTGTGGGGTGGAATATGGTTGCATTGAATGTAGGGAGGGCTTTAGCCCNNGGGCTAAAGCCCTCCCTACGAATTAAGAAGTAAATTTAACCTCTTCCCCATGTCTTGCGAATGCTTCTTCTAGATGCTGCCAGAAAGAACGTCCTTCAGCGGTTTTCCATTCATCATCAAGATATTTGAAATGGAAGCCGCCCAGTTTACTTGCAAGCCAAAGTTCAAGCATTGCTTCTTGTTTGTTGATGATAATTTGTGAATCGTCATCGAAAGTTAAAGTACAAACTGCCCCTTGAATTTCGGCATCAACCGATAAACCTTCATCATCAATTTTTTCTTCGATTTTGTCCCACGTTTGTTCAACTAATTGGTGAAATTGTGCTACGTTCATTTTTATTCCTTATTTAAAATAAGCTTTTTTACCAAAAAATTTTTTATTTAATTTTGCAAATGGGCGTTTAACTTCTTTTACTAATCTAATAATAAGTGGTAATTTCTTTTTATTTTTCTTATCCCTTCTTTGATCTCTTTCACCACCTTCTCCTCCCATAACACCAAAACTAGATGTTTGAGGATTTAATAGGCAATCTTGGATACATACTGCAGGTTGCATTTGCCATACAGTATATTCTTTTTTTAGTAAAAGTTGCTTAAATAATAAATTATCTATCTCAATATCTTTAATTTCCTTTATATTTTTAACTAAAAAATCGATTCCTTTTTTAGTAACAATATAGCCTCCAGTTCCAGAATTTGATTTGGTTAATTTATAAAATTTTCTACCTAGGTATTCTTTAATAGAAAAAACAGATAATATAACAGTATCAAAATTTTTCTCAATTTTCACAATGTCAACATTATCATCAATATAGTTATTATTTAGTAATAAATTAGCATTCTCACCTAAATAGATGTCATCTTCAAAAATACAAATGTAATCAAGCTCTTTTTCTTTAGCTAAAAAATATAAAGCGATATGGCTTAATGCACAAGCTATTTCTCCTTTAGTAAGAGGGCTATTAGAAATATCAATGCCTAATTCTTTCGCTTTTAATTCTAAATTATTTGGGGTAATAGCATCAAAAAATTCAAAGGTAATATTTTGCTTACCAAATTCTTTGGTAATATGCTCTCTTCGATCAGTTGCTGTTGTTAAACTAATTACATAATTGTGTTGTATATTTTGCATAAATTACCATTTACAAATTTTTCTAAAAATTCGACCGCTTACAAACTTGGTAATTCCGTCATTGCCCAACGAGGTTTTACACTCACACTTAAATCGGTTTGCTCACCATGTTTTAAGCGAAGGAAGCCTGTGTAAGCAATCATCGCACCGTTGTCAGTACAAAATTGCGGTCGAGGGTAGTAAACCTCTCCGACAAGGGATTTCATCATTTCGGCTAAATCGGCACGGAGCTGTTTATTTGCACTCACACCGCCCGCCATCACTAAGCGTTTATAGCCTGTTTGTTGTAAGGCTCGTTTGCATTTGATGATGATGGTATCGACCACCGCTTGTTGGAAGGCGTGAGCGATGTCGCAACGGGTTTCGTCGTCTAATTTACCGTTCTCATCCAAATTGGTATTAATGGTGTTTGCGGCAAACGTTTTTAAGCCTGAAAAGCTAAAGTCTAAGCCAGGACGATCCGTCATTGGGCGTGGAAAAACAAAGCGATTTGGCGTGCCTTTTTCCGCTAATGTTGAAACTGCCACACCAGCTGGATAATCCAATCCAAGCAGTTTACCTGTTTTATCAAAGGCTTCACCCGCAGCATCATCGATAGATTCGCCAAGCAATTCATATTGCCCAACACCATCCACTTTCACTAATTGTGTATGTCCGCCTGAAATAAGTAGTGCGACAAAAGGAAATTCTGGCGGGGTCTCTTCCAACATTGGAGCGAGTAGATGCCCTTCCATATGATGTACGCCGAGTGCGGGGACGCTCCACGCATAGGCAAGCGAACGGGCTATAGTTGCTCCTACTAATAGCGCACCAACTAAGCCCGGGCCTGCGGTATAAGCCACGCCATCAATCTCGCAAGCGGTCAAATTTGCTTCTTTTAATGCAGCTTCTATCAGTGGCACGGTTTTGCGGATATGATCACGTGAAGCCAATTCTGGCACCACGCCGCCGTAGTCTGCGTGCATCTCAATTTGGCTGTAAAGCTGGTTGGCAATTAAGCCTTTTTCTTCATCATAAATGGCAACGCCTGTTTCATCACAAGAAGTTTCAATGCCGAGAATTTTCATACTATGCTTTAAATACTAAAGCCACAGAAGCATTGAGCCGCTGTGGCAAAATTAAAATGAAATTAAATTAGAACTGTTCGCCGTAAGCAGGTTTGGTTACGTTTGGATACTCTTTGCCCTTATTTGCTTCAATCAAGGTTTCCACTTTCTGAGCTGAATCATTTAAGCCCATTTGTTCAAATGCTTTTTTCATATAAGGTAAGGCTTCAGCAGTTGCTTTTGCATCAGGATAGAAACGCATCATTTCTTCTACACGGTTGGTCATTGCCACATAAGCATCACGCTTGTCGTAGAATTTCACCACTTCAAGTTCGTGTTCTGCCATACGGTTTAGCAAATAGCCCATCCATTGTTGTGCTTCTGGCGCATATTTGCTGTTTGGAAAATCACGCACGATGGTTTGGAAGCTACCGTAAGCGTTACGCACCGCATCAATTGAGCGAGAGGCACGGTTTACACCAAAGAAATCCTGAATAAAATTGTCGCCTAAACGAGCATTTGAGAGTGCTGCTAGATAGAATACATAATCTGTATGAGCACTATTTGGGTAAGCTCGCACAAAACGTTCTGCAATATCTAATGCTTTATAATATTCGCCTACTTTATATTGTGCATAAATCAAGCTCAATTGCGTTTGTTCACCAAATTGCCCTTGAGCATTGCCTTTTCCTCCAATGGCATCTAAATAGCGGATCGCTGAGTTATAATCGCCATCTTGCAAGTAAGTTTGACCTTTATTATAAAGATCTTGAGCTGATGCCTCTTCGAGTTCTTTATTTGAATTTGAGCAACCCACAACGAATAAACCCGCTAACATAAGCGAAGCAAGAGAAGTAAATTTACGCATAATAATATTACCTTAAAGAGATAAAAAGTGTCTAAGATCAAAAGTTAATGTACAATACTTACAATAGACCAAAGGCACTTCATTAAGTTCGTACGAATTGCCTTATTTTATAACACGCTCACAAATAAGCAATAGATAATAGATTAAATAGGAATGGACAAATGGTTCAACAGATGACGCTAACTGCAGAGGTTTCTGCCGATTTATTAGGTGCAAGGCTTGATCAGGCACTTGCACAACTTTTCCCAGATTACTCACGCTCACGTTTAAAAGTTTGGATTGAAAACGATTTAGTAAAAGTAAATGGCAAAGTAGTCAATAAAGCACGTGAAAAAGTTTTTGGTGGCGAACTGATTGAAGTATTGGCAGAAATTGAAGAGGAAGTGCGTTTCGAGCCGCAAAATATCCCACTTAATATCGTGTATGAAGATGACGATATTATTGTGATCAATAAACCTAAAGATTTAGTTGTTCACCCTGGTGCGGGTAATCCAGATGGCACAGTATTAAATGCACTGCTCTATCATTACCCACCGATTGCAGAAGTGCCACGTGCGGGCATCGTGCACCGTCTGGATAAAGATACAACAGGCTTAATGGTGGTGGCGAAAAATATTCCCGCTCAAACCCATTTAGTGACAGCACTGCAAAAACGTCAAATTACCCGTGAATATGAAGCGGTTGTGAGTGGCATTATGACTCAAGGTGGTAAGGTTGATGAGCCAATGGCACGCCACCCAACTAAACGCACCGCAATGGCAGTACATCCAATGGGTAAACCTGCAGTCACGCATTACCGCATTATGGAGCGTTTCCGCAACTATACCCGTTTGCGTTTACGCTTGGAAACAGGGCGTACACACCAAATCCGCGTACATATGGCACACATTGCTCACCCTCTTTTAGGAGACCAACTTTACGGCGGACGTCCCCGCCCTCCTAAAGGAGCAAGCGAAGAATTTTTGGCGGTATTACGTTCATTCCAACGCCAAGCACTACACGCTGCAATGCTACGTTTAGAGCATCCAATCACTGGCGAATTGATGGAATGGCACGCTTCTCTACCAGAGGATTTTGTTGAGCTCATCCAAGCCTTAAAAGATGATTATGCGTTGTATAAGGATCAGTTGGATTATTAATCCTAAAATAAAGGCTTAATAAATTAATATTAAGCCTTTATTTTTCACTATTCTTAGTTAATTTTTGTGGTACTTCTTCTAAACGCTCAGGCTGCCTATCTAACAAATAATCCAACACCATTCCCGCTCGTGCAAAAAATTCTCTTATTCGCACTTTGAAATGTCCTTCTGGATATTGGGCAACAAAACAAACTGCATCAATATTTCGTGTTTTCGCTATAAACATCGCTCGTTCACAGTGAAAACGCTGACTAACCACCACAAATGGCGGTAATCGAAATACTTTATCAGCTCGAATAATGGAGTCCAATGTACGATAACCTGCAAAATCTTGTTGAATTTGCACCGCTTGTACGCCTTGTCTTCGGAGATCATTCGCCATTACCCGAGGTTCATTATAGTAAGGCGTTTTGTTATCGCCACTAACTAAAAGTTGTTGTACTTTGCCTTGTTTAATCAAATCACGTGCGGTTTCAATCCGATATTTATAATAGAGATTGGGTGCACCTGTGGTGTAATATTTCGCCGTGCCAAGCACTACTGCCGTCTGATAATGAGGTAGTTTATTGACATCAGTATAAATACGATCTCGTACCCAGTAGCTTGTTGCGATATCAATTACAATCAGTAAAAAACTTAGTGCAATAAGCAGCCAAAATCCCCATTTTAAGGCAGCCCAAAAGGCTCTTTGAAGAAGAGCTAAATGGACTTTAATAGTGTTATTTAGGAATAGGTTAAACATAATCAATCACAATTTATAACGGCTCAAACCGATTTTATTGAACTCACTTTAAAATAACAAGTTATAGATTAGCTTTCCAGACGTTTAGACGGCTAAAATTTCTTGACAAACTACCTCGCTCTCGCTACCTTACGCATATTTCATCTCGCAAGCGGTAAAATTTCTGCTTTATTTTGCAAATCAAGGTTATATGGCACAAAGTATTACACTATTTGAGGATAAACCTCTCTCATTAGCGCTCGGTGGCGAACTTTCGCCTATTCAAGTGGCATATCAAACCTATGGCACATTAAATGCAGAAAAAAGTAATGCAATACTACTCTGCCACGCGCTGACAGGCGATGCAGAACCCGCTCTTTCTGGTATGGATAAAGGCTGGTGGCAAGATTTTATCGGCCCAAATCTTGCATTTGATACCAACAAATACTTTTTTATCTGCTCAAACGTTCTTGGTGGCTGCAAAGGCACAACGGGCCCCTCTTCACTCAATCCTAGTACTGGAAAACCTTACGGTAGCCAATTTCCTCTCATTTTGGTTCAAGATATTGTAAAAGTTCAAAAAGCCTTGATTGATACATTAGGCATTTCCCACTTACACGCGGTTATCGGCGGCTCTTTCGGTGGGATGCAAGCCACCCAATGGGCGATTGATTACCCTGATTTTCTTGATAATGTTATCAATATTTGCTCCTCGCTTTCAATGAGTGCCGAAGCAATTGGTTTTAACCATGTAATGCGCCAGGCAATCATTAACGATCCGCATTATAACAACGGTGATTATTACGATGGCATTGCGCCCGACAACGGCTTAAAAATTGCTCGAATGCTAGGGATGCTTACCTATCGAACCGATGTGCAGCTCGCAAAAGCCTTTGGACGTGAAACCAAGCAAAATGGGCAATTTTGGGGCGACCATTTTCAAGTAGAATCTTACTTAAGCTATCAAGGTGTGAAATTCTTAGATCGCTTTGATGCCAACAGCTACTTACGTTTATTGCGTGCATTAGATCTCTATGATCCTGCATTTAATTATCCAAATTTAAATACCGCTTTGGATAAAATTAAGGCGAATTACACCCTAATTGCGATTATCAGCGATCAGCTATTCAAATTACGCGATGTACAAAAAAGTCGTCAGCAATTGCAAGATGCGGGCGTAAATTTAACCTATCACGAGCTCAACTCTAATTTTGGACACGACTCGTTTTTAGTCGATTATGCCTTTTTTGAGCCATTGATTAAGCAGGCGTTGAATAGATAAACAACATCGTCAATTATGTAAAGAAATCGTTTTCCTATCACTAAAATCGGAAATTTTCGCTATAATAGAGCGTTAATTTTTATTTTTAGAGACAAATATTATGGCGACAATTAAAGATGTAGCGAAATACGCGGGGGTTTCCACCACAACCGTTTCACACGTCATCAACAAAACCCGTTTTGTGGCGGAGGATACCACTAAAGCGGTGTGGGATGCAGTGCAAGCCCTCAACTACTCCCCAAGCGCTGTGGCGCGTAGTTTAAAAGTAAACACCACCAAATCTATCGGGATGATTATTACCACAAGCGAAGCTCCATTCTTCGCAGAGATTGTGCTTGCGGTGGAAGAATATTGTTACCGTCAAGGCTACTCGCTTTTTTTGTGCAACACGCAAAATAACCCAGAAAAAATCCAAAACCACTTGGATATGTTGATCAAAAAACGCGTAGATGGCATTTTAGTTATGTGTTCCGAATATACCGAAAAATCACTTGCACTATTTAATGGCACAAACGTACCAATGGTAGTCATGGATTGGGGCACACACGATGGAAAAAGCGATCGAATCTTAGATAATAGCTTCGAAGGCGGTTATTTGGCGACTCAGCATTTAATTGAAAACGGCCATAAAAAAATTGGTGTGATTGCAGGAAATCTAGAAAAAACGACCGCTAGAACCCGCTTTGAAGGTTTTTTAAAAGCGATGAATGATGCGGGTTTACCTATTGAAGACAAATGGGTTGTCGAAGGCGATTTTGAACCAGAAGATGGCTACGAATGTATGAATAATCTGTTCCGCTTGGAAGAATTGCCCACTGCGATTTTCTGTTTTAATGATGTGATGGCGTTGGGAGCAATCTCAGCGATTACCGAACGGGGACTTTCTGTACCGAATGATATTTCCATTATCGGCTACGATAACATTCACAATTCGCGTTTTTATGCCCCCCCATTAACGACCGTACATCAATCGAAATCGCGATTAGGCACTAAGGCGTTGGATCTGTTATTAGAGCGAATTAAGAAAGAAGAAACGGCAGCTTTACCACAAACACTTGAGTTTCACCCTGAGTTAGTGAAACGCCATTCTGTCAAAAACATAAATAAATGAGGAAAGGTAATGGAATTTTTAATTAGCTTTTTTAGTAGTTACGGTTATTGGGCTGTTTTCCTCGTGTTAATCGCCTGCGGATTTGGTGTGCCAATTCCTGAAGATATTACCCTTGTTTCAGGTGGTGTTATTTCTGGTTTAGGTTACACCAACGTGCATTGGATGTTAGTCGTGAGTATGCTTGGCGTATTGATTGGCGATAGCACAATGTATTGGCTTGGTCATATTTATGGTGAAAAAATCCGTCATTTTCCGCTTATTCGAAACATTATCACAGAAGAACGCTACAAAATGGTGCAAGAACGCTTTGAAAAACAAGGCAACCGCCTCTTATTCTTAGCACGTTTCTTACCAGGTTTACGTGCCGTAGTTTATTTGGTTTCAGGTATTACTCGCCGCGTGAGCTTTACCCGCTTTGTGTTGGTCGATTTCTGTGCTGCAATTATTTCTGTGCCAGTTTGGGTATATTTGGGCGATTATGGTGCTCAACAATTAGACTGGTTAAAAGAGCAAGTAGAACATGGTCAACATGCTATTTTTACGGTGCTTGGTTTAGTGGCGATTTATTTTGCCTTTAAATGGTTTAAAGGGCGGAAGAAAAAATCCCCCCCCCTTATGTAGATGTAGGGGCGTGTTGTACACGTCCTTTTTCAAATTTTCGGGCATGTGCAACACGCCCCTACTACACAGTTTCTATAAAATTTCATGAAACCACTTTTTCCATTTCTTTCACTTTATCGCAACCATTTCGGGCGCTTGTTGCTCGGTACAATCCTAGCCATTACAAGCCTTTCCGCCAGCATTGGATTGCTCAGCCTTTCAGGCTGGTTTTTAGCCGCTTCATTTTTAGTTGGCTCAACGATTTTATTTAACTTCTTCTACCCCTCTTCAGGGGTGCGAGGCTTAGCGATTGGACGAACCATCTCGCGCTATTTCGAACGCTTGGTCACACACGATGCAACTTTCCGCGTGCTTGCAGAACTACGTATTTCCGTCTTTAAAAAGCTGATTCCTCTCAGTCCAAGCGGCCTAAATCGCTTTAGAAATAGCGAATTGCTGAATCGTCTAGTGGCAGATGTAGATACGCTCGATACCCTTTATCTCAACCTACTATCGCCATTTGTTAGTGCAATTATGGTCATTACTTTTATGGCGATTGGCTTGTCGTTTATCTCAGGTTTATTAACAATCATCATCTGCGGCACATTGCTTGCCTTGCTTTTCATTTTCCCTGCCATTTTCTACCGCTTGGGGCAGAAATCAGGCAAAAAAATCATTCAGGCACGTGCGGAATATCGTAGCCAATTTATCGAGTGGGTTCAGCTCAATGCGGAATTTTTACTCTTTGGTTTAGTCCCACAAATGACTGAAAAACTAGAAAAAACCGAACAAACTTGGCTAAGTTCACAAAGCAAAGAAAACCAATTAACGGGTTTTTCGAATGCACTGCTGACCTTTATGAACGGCGTGTTAGTGTGCATCGTTATTTTATTGGTTGCTACTGCAATTGACGCCCCAAGTGCAGATACCCCCGAAGCCCTTGTGGCTCTGGTTATTTTCTGCGTGATGGCATCAGCTGAAATTTTAATGCCAATTGGCATTGCATTTTTGCATTTAGGTCAGCTTATTACAGCGGCTGAACGATTAAATGATGTGATTGAACAACGCCCACTTGTCGCGTTTAATGGCTCAGCAAGCTGGCAAAATATTGCTGAAAATCAACCGCTTGTTCGTTTTGAAAATATTACCTTCAGCTACCCTGCAAGCCATCAAGCTGCATTAAACGCCCTTTCGTTTGAAGTAAACAAAGGAGAAAAAGTGGCTATTTTAGGCAAAACGGGCAGCGGGAAATCAACCATTTTCCAACTGCTTAACCGCCATTACGATCCAACAAGCGGTCAAATTTTGCTGGCAAATTGCAATGTAGCTGACTACCCTGAAGCAACGCTAAGATCGCATTTGGTCACCCTCAGCCAACGCATACATATTTTCAGTCAAACGTTGCGTGACAACCTCTTAATGGGAAATCCTCACGCAACGGATGAGCACCTCAAATTGGTTTTAGAACAGGTGGAGCTTGCTTATCTTTTACAAGAGCAGGGCTTAGATTTATGGCTCGGTGAAGGTGGCAGACCACTTTCTGGTGGTGAACAACGCCGATTGGGATTAGCCCGCGTGCTCTTGAGCAATGCAGAATTAGTCTTACTCGATGAACCAACCGAAGGGCTCGATCGTGAAACTGAACAGCAAATCTTAACGCTCATATTCACACACTGCCAAACACGAACATTGCTAATGATTACCCATCGCTTGCAAGGATTAAAACGCTTTGACCGTGTTTATCGAATAGATAACGGGCAATTATTGACTTAATTTTATTTAAAACATCAGAATTTTTATGGCAAAAAACTACCAAGATATTGCAATTGCATTTGCTGCAACCTGTCAAGCAGCAACGTTAGTACAACAATTTGCACACAACGGTTTTGCTAAAGACCACGAAGATATGGCAACATTGATGAAAAGCTTGCTGGCCACTCAACCAGATTCTACGCGATCCATCTATGGCGATGATTTAGCCCATCTTAAAACGGGCATTGAAACTGCTCTCGCTCAACTTGGTGGCGGCAATGGCAAGCTCGATACCGAAATCGGACGTTATTGGGTTAGCCTGTTATCACTCAGTCAAAAGCTGAATAAATCGCCTGAAGCCAAAGCCCAGCTTGTACAACGTTTGCAACAAATCGAGCGACAACTTTCGCTTTATGAAGGCGATATTATGGCAGACCAAATGGTTGCCAACCTTGCTGCCATCTATAGCGATATAATCAGCCCGCTTGGCACTAAAATCCACGTATTGGGTATGCAAGATTACCTCGTCCGTCCAGACATTCAGCAAAAAATCCGTGCCACGCTACTTGCAGGTATCCGTGCAGGTATTCTCTGGCAACAAGTTGGCGGAATCCGCTGGCAATTTTTGTTTTCACGCAAGAAATTGTTAAATCAAATGAAATCGCTTTATCAAATGCTTTAGAATTTCTCGCTTTAAAAGAAATAATAGAACAAGCCTATAGTTAAATTTATTGATTTTGAAATGCCGTTTTTCATCACAAATCTTATAGGCTTTTTAATGTCAATTTGTTAAAATTTCCGCCTCAAATTGAGAGGAAACCAAATGACAACGATCTCACCTATTTTAGGTCTTTCAGACGAAGCACAGAAAGTGCGTAATGCGTTGCTTGCCAAAGGTATTGAAACGCCCACTGTATCACACACCAAAGATAAAGACAGCCGTCGTGCTGAAATTCAAGCGCATATGCGTTCAGTATTGGAATTGCTTGGTTTGGATTTGCGAGATGATAGCCTTGAAGAAACGCCAAATCGTTTAGCAAAAATGTATGTTGATGAAATTTTCAGCGGTTTGGATTATGCGACTTTTCCGAAAATTACTAACATTGAGAACCGAATGAAGGTTAGCGAAATGGTGTTGGTGGATGATATTACTTTGACATCTACCTGTGAACACCATTTTGTGACCATTGATGGTAAAGTGGCGGTGGCATATTATCCGAAAAAATGGGTGATCGGGTTATCAAAAATCAATCGTGTGGTGCAATTCTTCGCACAACGTCCGCAAGTGCAAGAGCGTTTTACTGAGCAGATTTTAACTGCCTTCCAGACGATTTTAGAAACTGAAGATGTGGCTGTTTATGTAAAAGCAACTCATTTCTGTGTGAAATGTCGTGGTGTGAAAGATACCAATAGCTATACCGTAACATCTGCCTTTGGCGGTGCTTTCTTAGACGATCGTGATGTTCGCAAAGAATTTTTAACGTTAATTAAAAAATAAACTCAAATGAAAATCGCATTAGGGATTGAGTATGACGGCAGCCAATATTTTGGTTGGCAGCGTCAAGAGAGTGTATTAAGCGTGCAACAAAAACTCGAAGATGCGTTATCCGTCATCGCTAATTCTCCGATCGAAGTGTTTTGTGCAGGAAGAACAGACTCTGGCGTACACGGTACGGGGCAAGTTGTGCATTTCGAAACTGAGGTGCAACGTCCTTTAGAAAGTTGGTGTTTCGGTACAAATGCACATCTGCCTGACGATATTTCAGTGAAATGGGCGGTAGAAGTACCTGCGGAATTTCACGCACGTTTTAGTGCAACCGCTCGCCGCTATCGTTATATTATTTTCAGCCGAAAACTGCGTTCTGCGATTTTACCGCATGGTGTTTCCCATTATCACTGCGATCTTGATCACAAAAAGATGCACGAAGCTGGGCAATTTTTATTGGGTGAAAATGATTTTTCGTCTTTCCGTGCAGCCAAATGTCAGTCACATACGCCTTGGCGAAATATTCATCATCTCAATGTTTCGCAAATGGGAAATTATATTATCGTGGATATTCAAGCAAATGCCTTTGTACATCATATGGTGCGTAATATTGTGGGCAGTTTGATTGAAGTGGGTAAAGGGACTCAACCTATCGAATGGATTAAGTGGTTGCTTGAACAAAAAGATCGCAGTCTAGCTGCACCAACAGCAAAAGCAGAGGGGTTATATTTAGTCGATGTGCATTATCCTGAGCATTTTGGCATTCCTAAAACGGCACTAGGTCCATTATTTTTACCAGAGTAAAGATGCAAAAAAGCCAAATGGCATTTTGTTTTGCCACTTGGCTTTTGCATTTTATTTTATCGATTAAAGATTAGTGCTCTTTTTTCTCTTTTAATTTAATGAGCTGAGCTTCTAATTTTTTCGCAAGATCATTGATTGCATTATATAGATCTTCATTTTCTGCTTTAGCAACTAAATCACCTAGAGGCGAACCAATGGTTGCATCCACTTCATAGCTGTTAGGCTGTTTAATAATAATGAAATGTGGGTTAATCAATTGGAGTTGAAATTTATCAAATTTCGCTAAACGCTCCTCAATATGGGTACGGATTGCAGGGGTAATGTCCATTTGTTTGCTAGAGATATTGAGTGACATAACGTTTTCCTCTTCGTTAGTTTAGTTGTTCTTGATGGTTTTAAAATATGCCTTTTGCTCCAACCTTTCAAGAATAATTTTTCATTAAATTTCAAATTTGTGATCAACTTAACATTTTTTATTATCTTTTGGCTATAATTTAGCACTACAGAAATCAACATACATAATCTATGATAGAAAACAAACAACTTCCTCCTTTTCAGCCTGCTTTCTTAAAACCTCGATATTGGGGCTTATGGCTTGGGATTGGTATTTTTAAGCTTATTTTGGCTCTACCTTATCCTATGTTAGTACTTTTAGGCAAAGGATTAGGCAAACTATTTGCCAAACTTGGCTTTGGAAAACGTCGTATTCGTATCGCTAAACGCAATCTTGAATTGTGTTTTCCTGATTATACGCATGGGCAAATTGAACAAATTTTAGCGAAAAACATTGAATCCGTTGGAATGGCAATCATTGAAACAGGAATGGCGTGGTTCTGGTCAGATAAGCGTATTTTAAAATGGTCGAAAGTGGAAGGGATTGAGCACCTTAAAAATGTGCCTGAGAACAGCGGAATTCTCTTTGTTGGCGTGCATTTTTTAACCCTTGAGCTGGGAGCGAGAATTGTTGGATTACATCATCAAGGCGTTGGCGTATATCGCCCGAACGATAATCCATTGCTAGATTGGATCCAATTTCGGGGTAGAATTCGCTCAAATAAAGCAATGCTCAATCGTAGTGATTTACGTGGAATGATTAAAGCATTAAAAGCTAGAGAAACCATTTGGTATGCCCCAGATCACGATTACGGTCGAAAAAACAGCGTATTTGTTCCATTTTTTGCGGTAAAAGAAGCGTGCACCACTGCGGGAACAAGAATGCTTTTAAAATCTGCTCCACAAACAAAGGTTGTGCCATTTTCGCCAATACGAAATGAGGATTTTTCGGGTTATACTGTAAAAATCAGCCCAGCGGTTGATTTTTCAGATTGTGAAGATGATGTTCAAACTGCAACTAAAATGAATAAAGTAGTTGAAGGTGAAATTCTCAATGCGATCGAACAATATATGTGGTTGCACCGCCGTTTTAAAACACGACCGAATGAAAGCGATCTTAGCCTTTACGATTAAAATGTAATGAAAAACACAACTCTTGCAAAAAAACACTTGCATATTTTGAAGTATTTTTGCAATCTATGAACGAAAGCCAATCATAATAAAAACAGGAGTCGAATTATGGCAATGCCCTTATTTCACGGTAGTATTGTAGCACTGATTACCCCAATGACACACGGTGAAGTGAACTACGAAGAATTAAAAAATTTGGTGGAACACCACGTTCAGGCTGGAACACACGCGATTGTTTCTGTCGGAACAACTGGGGAATCTACCACGCTGAGCATTGATGAAAATGTGAAAGTGATTAAGAAAACCGTTGAATTTGCTGATGATCGTATTCCTATTATTGCAGGCACAGGCTCAAATGCGACAAGTGAAGCGGTCACAATGACGAAATTACTTGCAAACAGTGGCGTCGCAGGTTGTTTGAGCGTTGTACCTTATTACAATAAACCAACCCAAGAAGGGATGTATCAACATTATAAAGCGATTGCAGAATCAACTGATTTACCGCAAATTTTATATAATGTACCAGGTCGTACAGGCAGCGATTTAAAACCTGAAACTATTGGTCGCTTATCAAAAATTGAAAATATTGTTGGTGTGAAAGAAGCTACAGGCGACTTAAGTCGTTTACCGCTCATCAAAGAATTAGCTGGTGAGGATTTCATCTTCTTAAGCGGTGATGATGCAACAGGTTTAGCGTCAATGAAATTAGGCGGCCAAGGTGTTATTTCTGTGACCAATAACGTGGCAGCTGCTGATATGGCTAAAATGTGTGAATTGGCTCTAGCAGGCAAATTTGAAGAAGCGGAAGCGATTAACCAACGTTTAAATGCATTGCACCACGATCTGTTTGTGGAAGCAAACCCAATTCCTGTGAAATGGGCAGCCTATAAATTAGGTCTAGTGAGTGAACCAAATTTACGTTTACCATTAACCACTCTCTCTGAAGAAGCGCAACCAAAAGTGTTGGCAGCATTAAAACAAGCGGGTTTAATTGCATAATATTTTACGAATAGGCACAGTGCGTGCCTATTTTTTTGTAAATAAATGGTTAAAAACCACCGCTTGTCGTTCCTCTCTTACTCTTTTTATACTATAATTCGCCATCTTTCTTTGTTCTTTAAAATCTGGTGGAAATATGAATCCAATGTTAAACATTGCTATTCGTGCAGCACGAAAAGCAGGCAATATTATCGCAAAAGGTTACGAGCAAGCACCTCAAGATACCGAAGTGGCTCGTAAAGGCTCAAATGACTATGTAACTGAAATTGATAAAGCAGCAGAAGCTGCAATTATTGAGGTTATCCGTAAATCTTATCCTGATCACTCTATCGTTGCGGAAGAGTCAGGTATTGTTGAAGGTAAAGATAGCAGTGTGCAATGGGTGATTGATCCATTAGATGGCACCACTAACTTCGTAAAACGTTTACCGCATTTCTGTGTTTCTATCGCTGTTCGCGAGAATGGTCGCACAACAGTTGGCGTAGTTTACGATCCTATCCGTAATGAACTTTTCACTGGCGTGCGCGGTGAAGGGGCAAAATTAAATGAATTTCGTTTACGTGTTGATACAAGCCGTCGTGACTTAAACGGCACAGTGCTTGCAACAGGTTTCCCATTCAAAAATCCAAAATATCGCCCTGCACATTTAAATATGCTTGAAGGCTTAATGAACAATGGCGTGGCAGATTTCCGCCGTACAGGTTCAGCTGCGTTAGACTTAGTTTATGTAGCAGCAAACCGTGTCGATGGTTTCTTTGAAATCGGCTTAAAACCTTGGGATTGTGCCGCGGGTGAGCTTATCGCTCGTGAAGCAGGTGCAATCGTAACCAACTTTGTAGGTGGTACAGATTACTTAAAATCAGGCAACCTTGTTGTAGGTCAAGCTCGTGTTGTGAAAGAAATTTTAAGCACCATTCAACCTGTATTAACAGAAGATCTTAAATAAGTCAGATAAGCGGTCGAAAGCCGTTTCATCTTTACATTACGCCCAAATGGATTATCTTTTATGCAAAAATCATACCCTTTGCTCAGCCAAATCAACTCGCCTGAAGATTTGCGTTTGCTAAATAAAGATCAATTACAACCGCTTGCAGACGAATTGCGAGCCTATTTGCTTGAATGCGTAAGCCAATCAAGCGGTCATTTAGCGTCAGGGTTGGGCGTAGTTGAGTTGACTGTTGCCTTGCATTACGTCTACCAAACGCCGTTTGATCAGCTTATTTGGGATGTAGGGCATCAAGCCTATCCGCATAAAATCCTTACTGGGCGTCGTGATCAAATCAAAACCATCCGTCAAAAAGATGGTATCCATCCTTTTCCTTGGCGTGAAGAGAGCGTTTACGATGTATTAAGCGTGGGGCACTCCTCTACTTCCATTAGTGCGGGCTTGGGTATTGCGGTTGCAGCAGAAAAAGAGAATGTAGGGCGTAAAACCGTTTGTGTAATTGGTGATGGTGCAATTACCGCAGGAATGGCATTTGAAGCCTTAAACCATGCGGGTGCATTACATACTGATATGTTGGTTATCCTAAACGATAACGAAATGTCGATTTCCGAAAACGTGGGGGCATTAAACAACCACCTCGCACGCATTTTTTCAGGTTCGCTTTACACTACCATGCGTGATGGCAGTAAGAAAATTCTGGATAAAGTGCCGACCATTAAAAACTTTATGAAGAAAAGCGAAGAGCATATGAAAGGCGTGATTTTCTCGCCTGAAAGTACGCTTTTCGAAGAGCTTGGCTTCAACTATATTGGTCCGATTGACGGGCATAACATTGATGACTTGGTGAAAACGCTGGAAAATATGCGTGACCTAAAAGGCCCGCAATTCTTGCACATTCGCACTAAAAAAGGCAAAGGTTATCAGCCTGCAGAAAACGACCCAATCGGTTTCCATGGCGTGCCAAAATTCGATCCTGAAAGCGGAAAATTACCAAAAACCAAAACCATTCCAACCTATTCAGATATTTTTGGCAACTGGTTATGCGAAATAGCGATACAAGATCCTAAGCTGATCGGCATTACCCCTGCTATGCGTGAAGGTTCGGGAATGGTGGAGTTTTCCAAACGTTTCCCAGAGCAATATTTTGATGTGGCGATTGCAGAACAACACGCCGTAACCTTCGCAACAGGCTTAGCTATTGCAGGCTTTAAACCTGTGGTGGCAATTTACTCTAGCTTCTTGCAACGTGCTTACGATCAGTTAATTCACGATGTGGCAATTCAAAATCTTCCTGTCATTTTTGCAATTGACCGTGCGGGTATTGTGGGGGCAGACGGACAAACCCATCAAGGAGCGTTCGACTTAAGCTTTATGCGTTGCATTCCAAATATGACGATTATGACACCATCAGACGAAAATGAAATGCGCCAGATGTTATTCACGGCTTATTCAATGAATACGCCAACAGCAGTACGCTATCCTCGAGGCAATGCACAAGGTGTAGAGTTACAACCAATGCAAGTGTTGGAAGTGGGTAAAGGTCGCCTTATTCGAAAAGGTAAAAAAGTCGCGATTTTAAACTTCGGCACGATGTTGCACGAAGCACAAATCGTTGCAGAACGTAACAACTACACCCTTGCTGATATGCGTTTTGTTAAGCCTATTGATGGTGAGCTAATTAAACAACTCGCAGATTCGCACGATTTATTGGTAACCCTTGAAGAAAATGCTATTCAAGGGGGAGCAGGCAGTGCCGTGAATGAATATTTGCAATCGATCAACAAAATTAAACCGCTTGCAATGCTCGGCATTCCAGACCATTTCATCCCACAAGCAACACAACCAGAAGCTTACGCAGAAATTGGGTTAAATGCGGAAGGGATTGAGCAGAAGATCCTAGCATTGTTGCATTAGTTTACTATCCAAAACACTCATTTTATGAAACCATTAAGCTCGTTGAGCTAACAAAAAAGGCATCAATTTGATGCCTTTATGTTATCTGTTTGTTTATTACAAAATCTCTTTCGCTTTCGCTACTACATTTTCAACGGTGAAACCGAAAAGTTTGAATAATTCGCCTGCTGGTGCTGATTCACCGAAGCTATTCATCCCTACGATACGACCTTCAAAGCCTACATATTTATACCAGAAGTCAGACAATTGTGCTTCAATTGCAACACGTTTAGTCACTGCACGAGGTAATACTGATTCACGGTAAGCCTCATCTTGCTTATCAAACACGTTGGTGCTTGGCATTGAAACCACACGCACTTTTTTGCCTTCAGCTTCTAGCACTTCTGCTACTTTCATCGCTAATTCCACTTCAGAACCTGTTGCGATTAAGATTAAATCTGGCGTACCTGCTGAGTCTTTTAACACATAACCACCACGTGCTACATTCGCTAATTGCTCTGCTGTGCGATTTTGTTGTTGAAGATTTTGACGTGTGAAGATTAACGCACTTGGACCATCTTGACGTTCAACGGCCGCTTTCCACGCAATTGCAGATTCTACTTGGTCAGCTGGGCGCCACGTTTCAAGATTTGGAATGTAGCGTAATGCGGCAGTCTGCTCAACTGGTTGGTGAGTTGGACCATCTTCACCTAAACCGATTGAGTCGTGCGTATAAACGAATAACACACGTTGTTTCATTAATGCTGCCATACGCACTGCATTGTGGGCGTATTCGTAGAACATCAAGAAGGTTGCACCATAAGGAATAAAGCCGCCGTGTAAAGCGATACCATTCATAATCGCTGACATACCAAATTCACGTACGCCGTAGTTGATATAGTTACCATCTATGTTGTGATCTGCGCGAATTGGTTTAGAGCCAGACCATAAAGTCAAGTTTGAGCTAGCTAAATCTGCAGAACCACCTAAAAATTCTGGTAATACGTGAGCGTAGGCTTCAATCGCATTTTGTGATGCTTTACGGCTTGCAATATTCGCAGGATTTGCCTGTAATTTTTCGATAAATGCTTTGCTTTCTGCTTCCCAATTTGCTGGTAATTCACCGCTCATACGGCGTTTAAACTCTGCTGCTAATTCTGGGTAAGCGGTTGAATATGCTGCAAATTTTGCATCCCAAGATTGTTCTTCTGCTGCACCTTTTACTTTTGCATCCCACTCTACATAAATTTCAGATGGAATGACAAATGGTTCATCTTTCCAGTTTAAGAATTCACGAGCAGCCTTAATTTCTGCTTCGCCTAATGGTGCACCGTGGCAGTCGTGAGAATTACATTTATTTGGTGAGCCATAACCGATAATCGTTTTGCAGATAATTAAGGTTGGACGCTCTTTTTCTGCTTGTGCATTTTCAATTGCAAATTTGATTTGCTCAGGATCGTGACCATCCACATTGCGGATCACTTGCCAGCCATAAGATTCAAAGCGTTGTGCGGTATCATCCGTAAACCAACCATCAACGTGACCATCAATTGAGATGTTGTTGTCATCATAGAACGCAATCAATTTACCTAAACCAAGCGTACCTGCTAATGAACATGCTTCATGAGAAATACCTTCCATTAAGCAGCCATCGCCTAAAAATGCGTAAGTATAGTGATTCACAATTTCGTGACCTTCACGGTTAAATTGTGCTGCTAAAGTTTTCTCTGCAATCGCCATACCAACCGCATTGGTAATCCCTTGACCAAGCGGACCTGTTGTCGTTTCAATACCTGGTGCATAACCATATTCTGGGTGACCTGGCGTTTTTGAGTGTAATTGACGGAATTGTTTTAAATCTTCAATAGAAAGATCGTAGCCTGTTAAATGTAAAAGGCTATAAATTAACATCGAACCATGACCATTCGACAGCACAAAGCGATCGCGATCTGCCCATTTTGGATTATTTGGGTTATGTTTTAAAAAATCACGCCATAATACTTCTGCAATATCTGCCATACCCATTGGAGCACCAGGGTGACCAGAATTTGCTTTTTGGACGGCGTCCATACTTAATACACGAATCGCATTTGCTAAAACTTTACGCTCAGCCATCGTCATTCTCCCATTCATTTTGATTAAATTAAGATTATTTTTGATTGTTTGTGATTGTAATCAAGTTTATTTCAAAACTCAAAAAAATCATCTGCTTTTTGTGATCTAGTTCACATAAATTCTGCATTAAATTAGCGGTTGATCTTCGCTCAACTTTCACTTAGAATACGCACTCTTTTAGGCGTTAGGCATAAGCTTAACATATTATCAATCACATATGGTACTTATCAGCGGTTCAATTGAAATAATAGTTGAAACAAGATAAGCAGCGATATGGCTTCTTATGAGGTTCTCCAATGAAACAAGGTATTCACCCAGAATATACTGAAATTACTGCAACATGTTCATGCGGTAACGTAATCAAAACTCACTCAACAGTGGGTAAAAACTTAAACTTAGACGTATGTGGCAACTGCCACCCGTTCTACACTGGTAAACAACGTGTTGTTGATACTGGTGGTCGTGTTGAACGCTTCAACAAACGTTTCAGCATTCCAAGTACAAAATAATCTATTTTGTAAAAAGAACCTCGCATTTGCGAGGTTTTTATTTATATCATATAACTATATTTTTTCTATTTCACATACTATGAATATAACTTTTAATTGTGATGAAAATTATTCCCCATATCTTTCTGTTTTAATAAAAAATATTTTAGATAAAAGAAGTTCATTATATTCAATTAACTTTTATGTATTAGATCTAGGTATTTCAGAGGAAAGTAAGAATTATATTTCAGAACTTGTAAATAAAAATAATTCAAAAATAAAATTTATTTCCGTAGATCAAAGCGATTTCGATGTTTTCCCTCAAACAATTGAATACATTTCTAAATCTAGTTACGCTAGGCTAAAAATTGCTGATTATCTTCAAGGTGTAGATAAAACCATCTATCTTGATATTGACATAATAGTTAATGATGACTTAAGAAGTTTATGGAATACAGGGCTGAAAAATCAATCTATCGCTGCTTGTGTAGATCCTTTTATTGAAATAAATAATAACAATTATAAAAAGCTTATAGGTTTGTCAAATAGTAATTTATATTTTAATGCAGGCATTATAATTTTCGATTTGGATAAATGCCGAAAAGAAAATATGTTTCAATTGTGTCTTAAATGGATAAATCAACATAAAAATTTTACTTATCAGGATCAAGATATTTTAAATGGAGTTTTCGAGGGGAAAGTCATGTATCTAAACTCTAGGTTTAATTTTACAGTTAATCATAGAAGTAGAATAAAAGAAAATCAAAAGAGTAAGATTACACTAAAAGATTATGAATTATGTGAGTTTCCTATTTGTATATACCATCATACAGGTCCAATAAAGCCTTGGCATTCAGAATCTCAAAATAATAAGTCTGAACACTTTTACAAAACTTGGAATAGTTTAGAGCATAAACCTAAGCATTGGTATGTTGAAAGTGTTACTTTCTTTAAAATCTTAAAAAGAAAATTTAAAGAAACTAAAGATAAAATCATTTACAAAATATATTAATTAAAGTTATGGATTTAAATTCAAAAATACTTATTATTAATCTAAAAAAATCCAAAGAAAGACATTCTTTTATAATCAGCCAATTTAATGCTCTTTCTTAGGAGATTATACATCCATTTTTAAAGCTATATATGGAATAGAAGAACCAAATCATCCATTGTTTTCTAAATATAACGATGAAAAACGTATGAATAGAAAAGGGAATTCAATGTACTTACTCATGTTTGGGGGCTAGTAACTTCTTGCTTTGGAAAAAATGTGTTGAGTTAAATAAAAATATAATCATCTTAGAAGATGATACTATTCTTTAGAAAAATCTTGTTAAAAGCTATGAGTATTTACTATCTAAAGATAACCTCAATAAATTTATTTATAATATAAAATTGAAATTAGGTATATAAATGTCAATTAAATCTTTTCTGAGAACATTAAGACTAAAAATTGGTAAGCAAATTCTTGATAAAAAAACACCGCTTGCCAGTATTATATTCCCCCCTAAGAGTATTCTATTTTTACGCCATGATGGCAAGATTGGTGACTATGTCGTGAGTTCTTTTGTCTTCAGGGAAATCAAAAAACAAGCTCCTAATACCAAAATTGGCGTAGTTTGTTCTAAAAAGAATGCTTATCTTTTTGAACAAAATCCTTATATTGATCAACTTTATTTTGTTAAAACAAAAGATATTAGAGATTATATTCGCTGCGGTAAAATATTAGCTAAAGAGCAATATGATGTTTTAATTGATCCAACAGTAACACTTCGTAACAGAGATTTACTCTTTTTACGTACAATCAATGCAAAAAATTACATTGGTTATCAAAAAGAAAATTACAAATTATTTAACTTAAGTATTCCAGCTCAAGGTGTGCATTTTTCAGAGATTTATAAACAGGCTCTTGAACGGATAGGATTCAAACAAGTTTCAACTGCTTACGATATTCCATTTACAGACAAAGCAAAAAAAAATATTCAATATTTCTTAGTTAAAAATAATTTATCGAACTATGTTACAGTTAATTTCTTTGGGGCAAGTTCTTCTCGCAGCTTTAATAACAAAGCAATGAAATCATTGTTAGATAATCTAACAAGTAATACTATGAATATAGTATTACTTACCTTTCCTGAAGTAACACAAAAATTGAAAGCTCTAGCAAAAGAATACCAGAATATTTTTGTTTATGAGAAAACAGAAACCGTTTTTGATACGATTGAATTAATTAGAAATGCAAAATGCGTTATTTCACCTGATACTGCAATTGTGCATATTGCATCCGGCTTTAATAAACCACTTATTGCATTTTATAGCCAAGATGAAGAAAACTTTAATCATTGGCAACCAAATAATTTAGCACTAACACATATTTTACGATTTAATAAAAGTGTGAATGAATTAGATTTTTCTCAAATAAAATCAGAATGGTTGTGTGAATAATGGACTTCCAATCCCTAAAACTCTTTCTCGACCTCACTCAAACCCGCAGTTTTATCCGCACCGCGGAAAAAAACTATATGAGTGCTTCAACTCTTACACGCCATATTCAGCGAATGGAAGAGGAGATAGAGCAACCGCTTTTGGTAAGAGATAACCGCCAAGTGCATCTTACAGAAGCGGGCGAAAAATTCTTAGAATTTGCAAAACAGAGCTGGGCGGATTGGCAAGCGATGAAAAATGCCCTTTCGCCTCATCAAGGAGAATTAGAAGGCGAGTTACAACTTTTCTGCTCGGTAACAGCCGCTTATAGCCATTTGCCAAGCATTTTGGAAAAATTCCGCCAGCGTTACCCTAAGGTTGAAATTAAGCTGATTACGGGCGACCCAGCTCACGCAGTTAGTTCCGTTCATTCATTACAAGCTGATATTTCCCTTGCAGGTAAGCCAAACAACTTACCGAATAATATTGAATTTCAGCATATTGATGACATCACACTTTCGTTGATTATTCCTCGCGTGGCTTGCGCTGCAACACAATTGCTTCAGCAAAACCCGATTGATTGGCAAAATATGCCGTTTATCTTACCGCTTGAAGGCTCCGCACGTCAGCGTATTGAAGCGTGGTTTAAATCGCAGAAAATTAAAGAACCTAAAATTTATGCCACCGTTGCAGGACACGAAGCGATAGTCCCGATGGTGGCATTAGGTTGTGGCGTGGCATTATTGCCCGATGTGGTGATTAAGCATAGCCCCGTGGCAAATCAGGTTTCTTATCTCAACTTAAACAAGCCGATTGAGCCTTTCGAATTAGGCATTTGTGTACAAACAAAACGCTTACAAGAGCCGATTATTAAAGCATTTTGGGAATTATTTGCTCAAATTTAACCGCTTAAACGGTATTCTAAACAGAATACCGTTCTTTATTCAAACTCCAACTCAACAGCCCCTTCGCCAAGCAGAGTTCTCAAGCCTACTAACATTTCTTCTTTGGGAGTTACTCGCCATTCTACGCCGCCTTTTAGTAAGGCTCTGCCTTGTTCGCTTTGATAGTAGAAGTGCAGTGGTAATGTGCCTTCTTTATAAGGTTCGATGCAAGCGGTCAAATCCTTCACAAATTTTGCATCTAATTGTTCTTGATTAATTGCAAGGGCAAGGCTTTTGGCATTGTGCGTGCGAGCGTCATCGAGCGTCATAATTTCTCGAGCAGACATTTTTAATCCACCGCTAAAATCATCGAACTGCACTGAACCTGTTGCGATAATGATGCTCTCTTTCTCAATGAGATCCCCATAAGTTTCTAAGGCTTCAGAGAACAACGTAATATCTAACTTGCCTGAACGGTCTTCAATGGTCGCAATCCCAATGCGACTACCGCGTTTAGTCACTGCGATACGATACCCAACCACAATTCCTGCCACAGTTGCATTCTGCCCACGGAAAGTCGGTTGCAGTTCATTTAAGCGCACAGGCGCATAGTGAGCGAGCTCTTTGAGGAATCGCCCAATTGGATGCCCGCTCAAATACAAGCCTAATGTTGCCCGCTCACCATCTAAAATAGTTTGCTCGCTCCATTTTGGCGTATTAGCATAGGCATTTTGTACCTCTTCTGGCGTTTCAGTCAGCACACCAAACATATCGCTCTGCCCAAGCGCTTCCATTTTAGAATGTTGATCAGAAGCTTTAAGCGCATCTTCCAAGTTTTTCATTAAAGCTGCACGATGAGGACCGAGTTTATCCAAACTTCCCGACATTATCAGCGCATCAAAGGTGCGGCGGTTGATTTTTTTCAGATCCACCCGAGCAGTTAAATCAAACAGATCTTTGAAAATGCCATCTTGTTGGCGAGCAGATAAAATGGCATCAATCGGACCTTCGCCCACGCCCTTAATCGCGCCTAAACCGTAGACAATTTCGCCTTTTTCATTCACGGAAAAGCGGTGCTTACCGCTGTTAATATCAGGCGGTACAACAGTTAAGCCCATATTCATACATTCATCGTATAAGCCTACGATTTTATCGGTATTATCCATCTCTGAAGACATTACCGCTGCCATAAATTCAGCAGGGAAGTGGGCTTTAAGCCAGAGTGTTTGGTAAGAAACCAAAGCGTAGGCTGCCGAGTGTGATTTGTTAAAGCCATAGCCTGCGAATTTTTCCACAAGGTCGAAAATTTTCATCGCAAGATTACCATCAATGCCTTTATTGATTGCTCCCTTTTCGAAAATTTCACGCTGTGCCGCCATTTCTTCAGGCTTTTTCTTACCCATCGCACGACGTAATAAGTCCGCCCCACCGAGCGTATAGCCCGCCAGTTCTTGAGCAATCTGCATTACCTGTTCTTGGTAAACGATAACACCATAGGTCGGCTCTAAAATCGGTTTCAAGCATTCGTGCTGATATTGTGCATCAGGGTAAGAGACTTCCTCTTTGCCGTGCTTACGATCGATAAAGTTCTGCACCATTCCCGACTCCAACGGACCTGGGCGGAACAATGCCACCAACGCGATAATATCTTCAAAGCAATCGGGCTTGAGGCGAGAAATCAGATCTTTCATCCCACGAGACTCTAGCTGGAACACCGCCGTGGTTTTCGATTGCAGCAGCAAATCGAACGATTTTTTGTCATCCAGCGGAATGCTCTCAATCCGTACAGGTTCTTTACCTTCTGCCTCCATTCGAGCATTGATCATCTCCAATGCCCACTTAATAATGGTGAGCGTACGCAAGCCCAAGAAGTCAAATTTGACCAAGCCCGCATATTCCACATCGTTTTTGTCGAAGTGGGTTACAGGATGCATCCCTTCCGAGTCACAATAAAGCGGTGAAAAATCGGTAATCGCTGTTGGCGCAATTACCACCCCCCCTGCGTGTTTACCTGCATTTCGGGTCACACCTTCGAGTTTACGTGCCATATCTATCAGTGCTTTCACTTCTTCATCGCTATCGTAAAGCTCGGGTAATTTTGGCTCTGCGGCAAAAGCTTTTTCTAGCGTCATTCCTGGATCTGGTGGAATCAATTTAGAAATGCGATCCACAAAGCTATACGGATGCCCAAGCACACGCCCCACATCGCGGATTACCGCTTTTGCCGCCATTGTACCGAACGTGATGATCTGCGATACCGCTTGGCGACCGTAAGTATCCGCCACATGGTCAATCACGCGATCACGACCATCCATACAAAAATCCACGTCGAAGTCTGGCATCGAAACACGTTCAGGGTTTAAGAAACGCTCAAAGAGTAAATCAAATTCAAGCGGATCGAGGTCGGTAATTTTCAGTGCATACGCCACAAGCGAGCCCGCTCCAGAACCTCGTCCAGGTCCAACAGGAATGCCGTTTTCTTTCGACCACTGAATAAACTCCATCACGATCAAGAAGTAACCAGGGAAGCCCATTTGGTTGATTACATCCAGCTCAACTTGCAAACGTTCATCATAAACCGACCGCTTGCTTTTGCGTTCCTCTTCATCTGGGAATAAAAATTCAAGCCGTTCTTCCAAACCTTCACGCGATTTTTGCACCAAATAATCTTCGGTTGAAAGCTCGCCTGTTGGGAAATTCGGTAGGAAATATTCGCCCAAACGTACTGTGACCGAACAGCGTTTTGCAATTTCTACCGTATTCGCCAAAGCACTCGGAATGTCGGCAAATAGGCGACACATCTCTTCTTCGGCGCGGAAATATTGCTGTGCGGAATATTTTTTCGGGCGTTTCGGATCGTCTAACGTGTAGCTATCGTGAATAGCCACACGGATTTCGTGAGCCTCAAAATCGTCAGGTTTCAAGAACACCACATCATTGACCGCAACCAACGGAATGTTGTGCTGAGAGGCAAAAGGCACAGCCGCTTTAATGTAATTCTCTTCATCCGCTCGCCCCGTACGGCAGAGCGACAAATAGAAATGTTCGGGGAAATATTGTTGATAGAAAGCGGTCAGATTTTCTGCTTCTTTTGCATTTTCTTTGAGTAAAGCCTTGCCCACATCGCCCGATCGTCCACCAGAAAGGACGATAATGCCTTCGTTCAATTCAGTCAGCCATTCTTTTTCCACCACTGGCAGGTCTATATAACCTTGCTGATAGGCTTTGGAAAGGAGCATCGTGATGTTGTGATAGCCTGTGTTGTTTTTAGCAAGGAGGGTTAGCTCGTCCAACTCTTCACATTCAGGTGTAGCACGCACAAGAATATCCGCCCCGATAATCGGTTTTAAACCCGAACTGAGGGCTTCGCCATAGAATTTAACCAAGCCACAAAAGTTGGTGAAATCGGTAAGAGCCATCGCGACCATATTGTCTGCCACAGCGGTTTTAACCAGAGGTTTGACCTTCGCCAAGCCGTTGATCATTGAGAAATCACTGTGAACTTTGAGGTGAACGAAACGAGGGAGCATAAAAACCTTTAGAATATGAAATTAAGCTAAAAAGAATAATTGGAAATAAAAGAGTCGATTTTACTACGATTAAAACGCCATTTGTATTTAAAGTGATACAAATGGCGTTTTTTATTTTTAAATTTTTACAGGCTCAATAATCTCACTCGGATAACAGCCTAGCACTTTTAAGAAACTGGTTACTTCTTTTAAAGCTTCCAACGCTTTCTGCGTGTTTTCGTTATGCATATTGGTTTCAAGCTCAACATAGAACATCTCTTCCCACGGCTTACCGTATATTGGGCGAGATTCTAATTTCAGCATACGAATGCCGAATTGTTTAAATACCACTAACGCATCTACTAAAGCACCTGCTTGTTGAGTGGTCGTCATCAATAGTAGCGTTTTGGTTTGCACTTGCGGAGAGACTTTAACAGCCTCTTTTGCCACTACAATAAAGCGAGTGATGTTGTTCACTTGGTTGGCAATTTCCGATTTAATACTACTTAAACCATAAAGTTTACCGCCATCTTCATTGCCAATAGCTGCCACATTTGGTTTATTTAAGCGTGCGACCATCTGCATCGCGTGTGAGCTACTTTCGCAATATTTGATATGCACGCGATCAAGGCTTTGAATAAATTGGCTACATTGCTGAGCAGGTTGTGAGTGAGTATAAATGGTGTCAATTTCAGCTAAATCCACGTTGCCATTTGCCAACAAACAATGCTTGATTGGATAAGCCAATTCACCCACTAACGACAGTTCAGTATGTTGTAATAAATCGTAAACTTCGTTGATTGAACCTGAAGTCGTGTTTTCCAGCGGTAACACACCAAAATCCGCTTCGCCTTTTTCCACTTTGGCAAAAATCTCATCAAATGAGGCACAATTTAGTTCCACCAAATTACCTTGGTATTTCTTCACAAATTGGCGTGCAGCCATATTAGAATAAGAACCACGCATCCCTAAAAATGCAATGGAAAGTCTCTCTTCTTTTTGTTCATTCAATTTATTTTGTAGGTAATGTTGCTGCGTTAATACAGAATCTTCAATAATGCGTTGGAAAATTTGGGTCACATATTGTGGATCAAGCTGGTAATTTTCAGACTCAGCAAAATTGACTAACTCTTGCAAAAGTTCTTTCTCACGAACAACATCGCGAAGTGGCTTTTGCGTAATCTCTTTGCTACGCACCACATCAAACGCTAAGCGATGGCGTTCGGATAATAGCTTTAAAATATGGCGGTCAAGGCTGGTAATTTGTGTGCGGATATTGGTTAGGTCTAGGGACATAATTTGTTCTCAAAAATAAATAATAGCAAGATTATAACGATTTCAGCCTTAAAGGAAAGACAAGCGATTATTTTCTCTGAAAACGTTGCTAATCATCCTTAATCTCCACAAACTTCGCATCCAACACTTTCGCTAAATCTTGTGGGGCAAGTTCTACATCTAAACCACGTTTTCCGCCTGAAACAAACATCGTTGCAAATTGAGTGGCAGACTCATCAATTACGGTTGGTAAACGTTTTTTCTGACCAAGCGGGCTAATACCACCCAGCAAGTATCCCGTCGTTTTTTGAGCAACTTCTTTATCTGCCATTTCGACTTTTTTCACGCCCAATGCGTGAGCTGCTTTTTTTAAATTTAAAGTGCTTGAAACGGGCACAACCATCACAGCAAGCTTCTTCTGATCGCCATTTTCTGCCACTAACAACGTTTTAAACGTTTGATTTGCATCAATGCCTAATTTTTCGACCGCTTCTTGCCCAAAATTCGTGTTATTCGGATCGTGTTCGTATGGGTGTAGTTGGAAAGCAATTTTCTGTTTTTTCAAAAGATTTACCGCTGGTGTCATCACTCACTCCTTGAAATTAGGTTATAATTATGCTCTACGCACTTTAAATGCAAATAAGGAAGATAAAATGTCTCAAATTCATCTCGCCATTGCCGCTGATTTTACCCTAGCTGAAAAATTACTTGAAGCATTAGAAAAAAGTAATTTGACCTTTGATAAAGTTTCCGCGGTTGAAATCGAACCTTTTGGCGAAGAGCAAAACCTCCGTTTCGGCACGAAGGCCGTTGAACAATTTGAATTAGATAACCTCGATTGGTCGCAATTCACCCACGTGTTATTTGCTGCGCCAATGGCTCAAGCAGAAACCTTAGCAAAAGCCGCTCAAGCTGGCTGTATTATTCTCGATCTTTTCGGCATTACCTCGCTGATTGGTAATGTGCCTGTGATTGTGCCAAATGTGAATAATGAAGCCCTCATTAACCTTCGTGAACACAACATTGTGGCATTGGCGAACCCGCAAATTTCGCAATTAGTGCTCGCACTACAACCGATTTTAGACCAACAACTTAGCCAGATTTTCGTGACTTCACTTCTGCCATCAGCCTATTTTGGTGAAGAAAAAGTGAAAGAATTAGCAGGGCAAACCGCACGTTTATTAAACGGTATTCCGTTTGATGACAATGTGGAACGCATTGCCTTTGATGTTGTGCCTGCGAATGTGCAAGGCGAAGAAAAACGACTGCCATTCTCGCGTGTGTTTGAATTGCAACTTGCAAAAGTTTTGCCAAATTTAACCGCTTCAGTGACCTTCCATTCCGTGCAAGTGCCTGTGTTCTATGGCGTGTCGCAAATGGTTTCCGTCCAGTCTGAATATGAATTAGATGTGGAAGCATTAAGTGCCGATTGGGCAAATAATGCTTGGATTAATTTCAGCGAAAATGAAGTACAAACGCCGGTAAAAAATGGCGAAAATGAAGAGCAAAATGCGTTGCAAATCAGCCAGTTACTTGCAAAAGAGGAAAATGTCTTGCAGTTCTGGTCTGTTGCCGATGAACAAAAATTCAGCCTTGCATTTTTAGCGGTTGAATTATTGGCATTGGTGTTAGATTACTAATTGAGGCAAAGAGAATGCTAGAAAAATTATTCGCATTAAAAGAAAAAGGCAGTAATGCTAAAACTGAAGTGATTGCGGGGATTACCACTTTCTTCACAATGGTTTATATCGTGTTTGTGAATCCATCGATCTTAGGCATTGCGGGAATGGATACACAAGTGGTGTTCGTGACTACCTGTTTAATCGCCGCGTTCGGTACGATTGCAATGGGGGTATTCAGTAATCTTCCAATCGCACTTGCACCAGCGATGGGCTTAAATGCCTTTTTTGCTTTTGTAGTCGTGCAAAAATTGGGTTACTCGTGGCAAGTTGGGATGGGGGCAATTTTCTTAGGTTCAATCGGCTTATTCTTACTCACATTGCTTAAAATTCGCTACTGGTTTATGGCATCTATTCCGCACGGTTTGCGCGTTGGGATTGGTGCGGGTATCGGTTTGTTTATTGCCTTAATCGGCTTTAAAAATATGGGCATTGTTGTGCCGAATGCTGATACCTTAGTTGCTTTGGGCGATTTGCACGATCCAAAAGTCTTGTTAGGTGTGCTCGGCTTCTTTGTAATTGTGATTTTATCAGCAAAAGGCATTCATTCAGGCGTATTAATTTCCATCGCACTCATCACAGGGCTTGCCTTGATTTTCGATCCTGCAGTAGCTTTCCACGGTATTGTTTCTATGCCACCAAGTTTAGATTCTGTTGTTGGGCAAGTGGATGTTGCTGGTGCGTTTGATTTAGGTTTGCTTGGTATCATTTTCTCATTTTTACTTGTTAACCTTTTTGATAGCTCAGGCACGCTAATTGCAGTAACCACTAAAGCGGGTTTTGCAGATAAACAAGGGCGTTTTCCTCGTATGAAACAAGCCCTTTTTGTGGATAGCACCGCAGCAATGGCGGGCTCGTTAATGGGCACATCGGCGGTAAGTACTTACATTGAAAGCGGTTCAGGCGTATCAGTTGGTGGCCGCACAGGCTTAACGGCAGTTGTAGTTGGTGTGCTCTTCTTGCTGACCATTTTCTTCTCTCCACTGGCAAGTGTTGTGCCTGCTTATGCAACCGCAGGAGCGCTGGTGTTTGTGGGCATTTTAATGGCTTCAAGCCTGATTGAAGTGAAATGGGATGACTTAACTGAAGCCACCCCTGCATTCATCACTACCGCAATGATGCCGTTTACTTACTCCATCACAGAAGGCATTGCATTCGGCTTTATCAGCTATTGCGTGATGAAGGCTTGCACAGGCAGATTTAAAGAGATCAACCCTTCTGTTGCCGTGGTGTCGATCTTGTTTTTGATTAAATTTGTTTGGATTGGATAACCGATTTACTATCAATGTAATTTCTTCGCTAATTAAAACTGCCAAATCTCCCCTCCCCCTCTTTGCTAAAGAGGGGAGGGGAGATTTGGCAGAAGTGAATTAACCTCATATTTAATTAGACATAATATTAAATTATTTACTTGACTGAAAAAATTGAATTGCTAGAATTCTGGCATTCTTTTTTATAAAGAACTGTTCGGATGAAGGTAGCTGGAGAGAAATGAATTAACATTTCACCGACGAGGTAAAATCTTTCAGGTGCACATTGTGCGAGGACTGTTACTGGACGAACCCTTGGAGAGATCCAATCTGCAATGCAGAAAATGGACGCCGAAGGCGAAAATGCTTAATGCCCGTTAAGTGTGAAACGCTCAGGCAAAAGGACAGGGGAGAAAAGTTATTCCATAAACAAGCGGTCATTTTCTGCAAAACTTTTGCGAAAATCGCCCGCTTGCTTTCGCTTTTCTTTCCTTGTAAGCAAAATTTACGAGGAACATCAAATGTCAATTGACACTATTCTTAACCAAATTAGCAGTTTTATCTGGGGAGCACCGTTATTGATTTTGCTCTCTGGCGTAGGTGTTTATTTTACACTTAGCCTTAAGGGTATTCAAATTACGCAACTTTTCCGAGCGTTCGTCTATATGTTTAAGCCTGAAAAAGGACAAGGACAAACAGGCGATATTTCCGCATTTGCTGCACTTTCTACTGCATTAGCAGCAACCATCGGTACGGGGAACATCGTGGGCGTAGCAACGGCAATTTATTCTGGTGGACCTGGCGCATTGTTCTGGATGTGGCTGATTGCACTATTCGGAATGGCAACTAAATATGCAGAAGGTCTGCTTGCTATTAAATTCCGTGGTCGTGATCGCTCTGGTTTCATCGCAGGAGGCCCAATGTATTACATCGAAATGGGGATGGGCAAAAAGTGGAAATGGCTCGCAAAAGCATTCGCCTTCTTTGGTATTTTAGTAGCTTTGCTTGGCATCGGAACATTCCCGCAAGTGAACGGAATTACCCATGCATTACAATCCACTTTTGATATTCCTGTTGTACTTACAGCCGTTGTGCTTACGTTAATTGTTATCGCTATTGTATTTGGCGGCGTGAAACGCATCTCTAAAATCGCAAGCGTCGTGGTACCATTTATGGCGATTGCTTATGTGGCTGCGTCTGTGTGTGTGTTAGCACTTAATGCAGAAAAAATCCCAGAAGCCGTGAAGTTGATTGTTTATGCTGCATTTAATCCTGAAGCTGCTTTAGGTGGTGCATTTGGTTTTACCGTAATGCAAGCCATTCAATTGGGTGTTGCACGTGGTATTTTCTCAAATGAATCGGGTTTAGGTTCAGCACCCATTGCTGCGGCTGCGGCACAAACCAAAGAGCCTGTACGCCAAGGCTTAATTTCAATGACAGGAACATTTCTTGATACCATCATTGTGTGTACGATGACAGGGCTTGTAATTGTGATTACAGGGGCTTGGACACAAGGTGTACAAGGTGCAGAGCTGACCAATCTTGCCTTTAATCAAGGGGTAGAGAGCAACGTTGGTTCATTTATTGTGACTATCGGTTTAGTGTTCTTCGCATTCACAACTATTTTAGGTTGGTGCTATTACGGCGAGCGTTGCTTTGTTTACTTAACAAAAGGTCGCACTAAAGGGATTAAATTCTACCGCTTGTTATTTGTGGTGTTAATTGCTTCTGCTCCATTCTTGGAATTACAAACTATCTGGACAATTGCCGACATCGTAAATGGCTTAATGGCATTCCCGAACTTAATCGCCTTGATTGCATTGCGTAAAGTAATTATTAACGAAACAAAAGATTATTTTGCGAGATTGAAGGCGGGTAAGGTTGCTTAAAGCAGATGGCATAATGGCGATATTGTAGATAAAACAAAGTGCTTAAATCCTGACAATCTAGGGTTTAAGCACTTTTTCATTATTTCTCAAGTAAAATTCTCGCTGCTTCTACTACCGTAGCGACTGCCGCTTCTTCAGTTGCTTTCATTGTAGCTTCATTTGGAATCTCTTGTTGTGTGCGATTTACAATTACGCCTGCAACCATCCCTGCACGTAAACCTAATGCTGAACACATTGTCAATAGCGTCGCTGATTCCATTTCATAGTTCATTACGTGTAAATCTTGCCACTCTTTGAGCGAGCCTCTAAATTGAGCACACACTTTGCCAGTATAGGTGTCGTATCGTTCTTGACCTGGATAGAATGTATCTGATGAGGCTGTAATCCCAACAAAGGTTTTCACGCCTCGTTTTTGGGCTGCTTGATAAAGTGCGGTCGTACATTCAAAGTCTGCCACTGCTGGGTAAGCAAGTGGTGCGAAGTGTTGGCTTGCACCATCTAAACGCACAGACCCAGTAGTAACCAATAAATTGCCTACTTCAATATGCGGTTGGATTGCCCCAGTTGTGCCCACACGCAAGAAGGTGCGGATACCAAGTTGAGCAAGCTCTTCAACACAGATTGAGGTGGATGGTCCACCAATCCCTGTTGAGCAAACCACAACAGCTTGGTTACCAATAAAACCTAACCACGAGTTAAATTCGCGATGGCTTGCCAAAAACTCTGGATTCGCTAATTGTTTGGCGATACGCTCGCTACGTGCAGGGTCACCCGGAATAATCGCGAGTGTCGCCCCTTTTAACATCGCTTTGGTTAAACCTAAATGGAAAACTTCAGACATTTTTTTCTCCTTTCCTTTGCCTTGTTTCGGTGAAGTTTAACAAATTATTTCATTAAACATTTTGAGGTAAAACAAGTTTTTAACCCAAAATAAACTGAAATTCTACCTCAAATTCCGTCTCATTCAGACGATACTCGTCTTTCAAATTCGGACCGCACGAATTAGAGCCAATTCCGCTCATTTTATGATCGACATTAAAAATCGTATAAGGCGATTTTACTAAATCATAGCAGTGTGTTTTGGCGGTTAATTCTTCCGCAGTATAAGGCGAAAGATTAAAGCTAAACGGCTGATCCGCCGTCGCATACAAGCGGTCGAATTTTACATATTCACAACCCAAATGGCTGCCGTTTTCTTGAGGTTTCACGTAATCAGTGTGATTCTGTTCTGCTGTTGTTCGATAAACACCTAATTTAGCAAGATGATGTTTATCAATGTAGCTTTCCAACTCACCATAACCAAAATATTCTGCTACACCAATGTTTTTTGATAAAGCAAAACGCAAACCAAAACGAGGTAAAAATGGCAAGTATGCAGGTCGCTGTGCATTAATTTTTACGGAAAATTGTCCATCTGCCAAAATCGTATAAACCAGATCAAGGGTTAAAATTCTGCCACGAGAAATTGACACGATTGCAGATGTTACTCGAATTTCTACCGCTTGTTCACTCACATTCACGACAGTTTCGTAAGCTCGCGTGTAAGCATTATCGTAACCTGCATTTTGCCACGCTGCACGAATTAAGCGGTCGTTATCAGTTGGTGCTCGCCAAATTTGAAAATCTAACGGCTGTTCAATCAATGACTCGCCAGCTTTCTCAATTTGGCTAAAAATCCCTTTCTGTTTATCGAAAAGATAACGATAATCTTCGTTGCGAATTTCAACAGTTAATGCCGTTTCATTCACTAAAAATGTCGTTTGCGTTGCCACAAGAGGCTGTTTTTTCAAGCTATTTTGTGGATACAAATTGATTTGGTCAAAGCCTAATTCGTGCTCCATCTCTAACAACTCTGTATCCCAATTCTGCGTGTAAGAGAGGTTGAGCAACCAATGCGAGCCATTATTTTCAGGCAAGGCAACCGGTAGAATCACGCTTTGATGTGGTTCACAATCGACCTCTAAAAATCCACCGCTTGTCGTGATGCCATTTTGCACAAATTCGTAATTTACGGTTAAAACATCCGCTAAATTGGTGAAGTCCAAGTAGTTATGCAGCACAATTTTGCCATCATCAAAACGAGCACGCACAGGGCGATTCACGTTTTTCACTTCCTTCAAATTGCTGTGTGGAATGCGATCAGGCGAAACCAAACCATCCATACAGAAATTGCCATCATGCGGAGTTTCACCAAAGTCGCCACCATAGCCAAACTGCCCGTTTTCACGATACGGAGCATGGTCGCACCACTCCCAAATAAAGCCACCACAAGATTGTGGATGACGGTGGAAAGTTTGCCAATAATCTTCCATATCACCGTTCGAATTGCCCATCGCATGGCTATATTCGCACAAAATAAACGGCTTCGCTTTTAGCGTTTCACAATAGCAGTCAATATCTTCAGTTGAACCATACATTTCGCTGTAAAAATCTAAATTGGACAGATCGTTTTGATACTCTGAATGTTGATAAATCGAGCTTTCATAATGCACCAAACGGCTCGGGTCATGTTGTTTAATCCACGTAGCCGCTGATTCAAAATTCTCGCCATAGCCCGATTCATTACCCAGCGACCAAATAATCACTGAGGTACGGTTTTTATCACGCTCTACGTTCGCTTGTTGGCGGTCTAAAATCGCTTTTTTAAACGCAGGATCACGAGCGAAATAGCTGAAATTATCAATTGTCTCTTGACGAATGCGAGCCGTTTCTAGATCGTTCTCATGGTTTAAAAAAATGCTCAGCTCAGGTGTTTTTACTGCTAACATTGAAGCTCCGTGCGATTCCACATCACCCTCGGCAATTACGTAAAAACCGTAACGGTCGCAAAGCTCAGTGAACCAAGGGGCATTCGGGTAGTGTGCAGTACGAATCGCATTGATATTATGCTGTTTCATTAGCTGTAAATCTTTCAACGCTTGTGCATAACTAATTGCATAGCCCGTTTTCGGATCGCTATCGTGACGGTTCACGCCTTTAAATTTAATCGGCTGGTTGTTGAAATAAAACACGCCATCTTTCACTTCCGCTTTTCTAAAGCCGATTTTTTGGACGATAACTTCATCTCCATCTCGTAAAATTAAGGTATAAAGCTGTGGATTTTCCGCATTCCATAATATCGGGTTATTAATTTGGAAATTTGCTACCACATCAGGCTCTTTTGTATCGAAATAATCATCCTTAGTAGATAAAGAAACAATTGAGCTAACCGACTCATTTATATCAGTTAGAATAAATTGACATTCACGCTGTCCATCAGGACTGCATAATTCAAATATCAATTCGCCCCCAGTAAGTTCATTATAAAATACTTCTATATCAAGCGTAACTTTATCTAAACTAGGGGAAAGCTCATATTTGATAAAAAGATCTTGAATATAATGAGAGCCACGCTCTAACAAATAGACATCTCGGAAAATTCCCGACATACGGAATTTATCTTGGTCTTCTAGATAGCTACCATCGCACCATTTCAACACCACTACGTGCAAGTGGTTTGTGCCTTGGGTGAGGAAATCGGTCACATCAAATTCGCTAGTGGAATGGCTAACTTGGCTGTAGCCGACAAATTGACGGTTCACATACAGGAACAGGCAGGAATCTACGCCTTCAAAATTGAGCAAATAACGGTTGCCGTTTGGCTCAAATTGGAAGGTGCGATGATACAGCCCACATGGATTTTGATGTGGCACAAAGGGCGGATCGAATGGGAACGGATAGTTGATATTGGTGTAGTGATGATGGTCAAAACCGTGATTTTGCCAATTTGATGGTACGGGGATTTTGTGCTCAAAGGCAGTATTCAAAAAATCCTCTGGCAAATCATGATAGCTTTCATAATAGTTAAAATCCCAGTCACCATTGAGAAGCGTAAAATAAGGCGATTGCTCGCGAGTATCAACGGTTTCTAGCGTTTGATGCGGAATAAAATAGGCGTGATGAGGCGTGGTGTTGATGTGAAGCGTGTTTGGGTCTTGGAAGTAATTAGGTAAAGCCATTTTTATCTCCATAAAAAATACTCTCTCCCCTTGTGAGAGAGACAGAAAAAATTTCGGGCCGAAATTTTTCAGAGAGAGAGGAACAAAAAATTTAGTACATAAACCGATAATAAACACTATGGTGATATGGCTCATTCGCTTGCGAAACCCCACCAAATGCAGCAAGCTCAGGGTGGTTTGGACTATCTGGGAAAAATTCTGGTTCTAACGCTACGCCCGCGTAATCTTCGCACACACCACTCTCGCCACGAGGTTGTCCTGCAAGCCAATTACCAGTATAAAGTTGCACGACTGGCATTGAGGTATCTAGTTGCAGTTTTAAATCTTCAACGCCTAAACAAGCGGTGAAATTTTGGTTTTCTTTTGCAATTAAAAAGGCGTGATCGTAACCTCGCACCGAACGTTGGTCTGTATCAGCAAGCAAATCTTCTTCAATTCGTTTGGCTTCTCGGAAATCAAAGCTAGTGTTTTCAACCGATTTTAATAAACCATTTGGGATGCCGTTCTCGCCCACAGGCAAATAGTGTGAAGCGTTGATTTGCAAGCTATGATGGCGAATAGTTGGGCTGTCGTCCAAGTTAAAATAGGCGTGATTGGTTAAACAAAGCGGGGTTGCTTGGTCGCTCACGGCATCAAAATCGACTTCCAGCTGATTATCGGTTAGGCGATAAGTCACCTTTGCGTTCACTTCCCCGCCAAAGCCTTCCTCACCATCGGCAAAAGTGTAGCCAAATTTTACCGCTTGTGGGCTCTGTTCTAGCACTTGCCATTCCACAAAACTTGCCCCTTTTTCCCCCCCGTGTAGATTATTTTCACCGTTATTTTTAGCGAGGAAATAAGTTTTACCATTGAGTTGATATTCCCCGTTTGCGATACGGTTGGCATAACGTCCAACAGTTGCACCAAAGTAGGCTGACTGCTCTGCCCAACGTTCTGGTGTAGTCGTCACTAACACTTCTCGATCACCTTTTGGGTGTTTGACAACGCAAGAGAGCCAAGAAGCCCCGAAATTAGAAAGGGTAATTTTGAGATGATTATTTTCGAGGGTGAAGGTTTTCATAGAGAACTCCTTTTTAAAGAATAAAGGCTGTATATACTAATTTCTCCGTAAATAAGTACTGTCAAATCTCCCCTCCCCCTCTTTGCTAAAGAGGGGAATTCTTTAGTAAAAATAGAGCTATAGCCTCATATACATTTAGTGGTATAGAAAGATAATCTAAAAATCTTCTAAGATTTCCCCCCTTCTTTAGCAAAGAGGGGGGAGGGGAGATTTGGCAGAAGAAAAAACGGAGAAATTATTTTATTTTAGTTTATGAAACCACTCTCACCCCATCACTCGCAGTGCAGAGGTAGAAGGTTTCTTTAATGCCTGTTTGTTTTTCGTAGTTATCTGCGATTAACTGGCGTAACGCCTCTACTTTCTCATTTGGCACAAGACAGACGATACAACCGCCGAAGCCACCGCCCGTCATACGTGCACCGCCATTTTTGCCAATCGCCACTTGAGCAAGCTCCACCAAGTAGTCAATTTCAGGAATGGTAATCTCAAAATCATCACGCATTGAGTCGTGAGATTCACCCATCAATTGACCGAGTTTCACCATATCATTCGCTTTTAAGGCTTGAACCGCATCAAGCACACGTTGATCTTCATAAACTACGTGTTTTGCACGTTTATAAGCCAATTCGCTTTCAGCTTTTAACTCATTTTCACGAGCGTGGAATTGCTCAGGTGATACGTCGCGTAAGGCTTTCACACCAAAGAATTTTGCTGCTTGTTCACACTCTTGGCGGCGGCTATTGTATTCACCTGTCACTAAATCGTGTTTTACATTGGAATTAATGATCGCAATGGAATAGCCTTGTGGCACAGGGGTTGGGGTAATCTCAAGGCTTCTGCAATCGATCATAATAAGGTGATCTTTTTGCCCTAATGCTGAGGTAAGTTGATCCATATTACCGCAATTCGCACCCACAAATTTATTCTCTGCTTTTTGTCCGATAAGCGCAATTTGAGCAAGCGAAAGCGGTAAGTCGCCTAATACTTGACAGGTTTTACCGATAGAAATCTCAAGTGCAGCAGAAGAACTTAACCCTGAAGACATCGGCACATCGCTGGCCATCACTAAATCCGCCCCTTGTTTAAATTCTGGGCATTGTTCTTGAATATATCTTACCACGCCACGCACGTAGTTTGCCCATTTATGTTCACTTTGGGTGAAATCTTGGCTTAAATCGAATTCATCTTGTTCGTTAATATCAATCGCATACACACGCCAAATGCTATCGTTGCGTTTTGCGAAGCTGACCGCCATTCCGTAGTTGATCGCACAAGGCATGACAAAGCCATCGTTGTAGTCGGTATGTTCGCCAATGATGTTTACGCGACCTGGTGCGAAAACGGTTTGTTCTGCGTTATAGCCATAATGCTCAGTGAATTTTTGTTGAGAAATTTGTTGTGGGGTCATTGGCTATCTCCTTATTTTTTATCTTTATAGTGAACACTATCGCTTACTGCATTTAAACGTTCAGCGGCTTGTTCTGGGGTTAAATCGCGTTGACTTTCCGCCATCATTTCATAACCTACCATAAATTTACGCACAGTGGCTGAACGTAAAAGCGGTGGATAGAAGTGGGCGTGCAATTGCCAGTGTCCATTTTCTTCGCCATTAAACGGAGCAAAGTGGAAGCCCATGGAATACGGAAAGCTGATGTTAAATAAGTTATCGTAACGCGTGGTTAATTTTTTCAACGCTAACGCTAAATCTTCACGTTCCGCTTGGTTTAAATCTTCAATTGATTTGAACTGTTTTGCTTTTGGTAATAGCAAGGTTTCAAACGGCCAAGCTGCCCAATAAGGCACTACTGCAATCCAATCTTCGGTTTCAGCGACAATACGTTCGCGTTTTTCTAATTCACGTTTCGCATAATCAACTAGCAATGGTGAGCCATATTTTTTGAAATATTCTGCTTGGCATTCATCTTCAATCGCAATTTCATTCGGTAGGAAATTACTTGCCCAAATTTGACCATGTGGATGAGGATTTGAACAGCCCATCATTGAGCCTTTGTTCTCAAAAATTTGCACCCATTGGTAGCGTTGTTTTAGCTCACGTGCTTGCTCTTGCCATACTTGGATCACTTGCTCAATTTCCAGCACGTTAAGTTGTGGTAAGGTTTTGCTATGGTCTGGAGAAAAACAGATCACACGGCTTTCACCTTGCGTATGCGAAATTTGGAACAGTGGATCATCGTTTTTCTCTGGTGCTGGCGTATCTGCAAGCAATGCTGAGAAATCGTTTTTGAACACGAACGGTTTAGTATATTGCGGATTTTGCTCACCTGTGATGCGTTTATTGCCAGGGCAGAGATAGCAAGTTGGATCGTAGCTTGGTTTATTATCTGCCACCACTTCTTCTTGCTGTCCTTGCCATGGACGTTTTGCTCGATGCGGAGAGACTAAGATCCATTGATTTTTTAATGGATTAAAACGACGATGCGGATGGTCGTTTAAGACAAATTGTTCACTCATAATCATATCTCTATTGAATTTAGTTGGAATTTTGGAGCGAGTATAGAAGATTTATGAAAAAAAATATGTGACGAACTTCACAATAAGCGATTAAATTTAGAGGAAAATTCACAAAATTGGTTATTTACGCTCCAATATATTTCATTTGTAGGGGAAAATTACATTTATCCCTACAATAAACACTTAACTATTCTACCTTAGTAAACTTTAACAACATCGCCTATGCGGGGTCAATAGTAGCTAAAGCCACGCTGGATGGTAAAAAGGCTTATATCTACACTCTCTCATACATCTGTTCAATCTGCTCTCGATAACGCTGCATAATTACCTTACGACGTAATTTCAGTGTTGGCGTGATCTCCTCCATTGCTTGACTGAAAGCTTGAGGCAGAAGTGTGAATCTTTTGACTTGCTCAAAACTTGCTAGCTCTTTCTGCACTTCGTGCAAGCGCTTTTCAAACATCTGGATAATTTCAGAATGTTTAATCAGCTCTAATCTATCCTGATATTTAATATTCAACTGCTTCGCATACTCTTCAAGGCTATCAAAGCACGGTACAATCAAAGCAGAAACATATTTTTTCGCATCGGCAATAATCGCAATTTGCTCAATAAATTTATCTTTGCCAATTTTTCCTTCAATATATTGTGGTGCGATATATTTGCCATTTGAAGTTTTCATTAACTCTTTAATACGGTCGGTAATGTGCAAATTGCCATTCTCATCCATCTCGCCTGCATCACCTGTTTTTAAGAAACCATCGGCTGTAAAGGCATTAGCGGTTTCTTCAGGCTTTTTATAATAGCCTCGCATTACCATTCCGCCACGGACCAAAATTTCGTTGTTTTCGCCAATTTTCACTTCTACATTTGGCATCAGTTTGCCAATGGAATTTGGATTGAAACCGTGATCTTCCCAGCAAGAAACGGTTGCGGTGGTTTCAGTCATTCCATAGCCTAATTTGACATTCACGCCTAAGCTATGGAAAAACTTACCGATGGTAGGTTCTAATTTCGCTCCGCCACAAGGCATCATTCGTACTTGTCCACCTAATAAGGCACGTAGTTTTGAAAGCACAAGTTTGTCTGCCCATTTATGTTGCCATTTTAACCAGCGAGAAGGGATTGCAGATTGATAATGTTTTTCGCCCGCTTGTATCGCCCAATGGAAAAGCGTTCTGCGGATAAATGGTGCTTTTTCAACCTTATCTAACACCGCTGCATAAATTTTTTCATAGAATCGAGGTACAGCACACATCACCGTAGGTTTGGTTTCAACTAAGGCTTGGCGGATTTGATTGGTATCTTCCAAATAGCAGTTAGTTGCCCCACGATGGAAAATATAGGCAACCCAAGCACGTTCAAAAATATGCGAAAGTGGTAAAAATGAGAGTGAGACATCTTGCTCGGTAATATTGAGTGCCTGATCGTGTGATTGAAGTTGATGGGCTAAATTCGCATAATCTAGCATCACACCTTTTGGATCGCCTGTTGTACCAGAGGTGTAAATTAGCGTAAAAAGATCGTCTAAACGTTTTGATGCAATACGAGCTTCAAGCTCTGTCATATTTTTGTCTACTTGAATGAAGCTTTCCCAATGGCAAGCAAGCGGATGATTATGAAGATTGATGCTTGATTTCATCGCCACAATTTTAACTAATTGTGTACAACTGTTCGCTATTTGAATCGCACAATCCATCTGAGCTTGTTCGCCCACAAAGAGAATTTTAATATCGGCATCGTTGATAATATATTCAACTTGAGAAGGTGTGTTAGTGGCGTAAATTGGCACGGTCACAACACGTGCTTGCATTGCCCCAAAATCGGCAATGCTCCAACGAGGCATATTGTGAGCAAAAATGCCAATTTTATCTTGAATTTCAATACCTTGAGCAATTAAAGCAAGTGAGAGATTATCGATCTCTTGTTGAAAGGTAGACCATTGCATATCACACCATTTTCCCTGTTTTTGGAAGCGTAAAGCGGTGCGATTTGCGAAATTTTTTGCTTGAAGACGAAGACGATTAACAAAGTGAAAGTCTAAAGCAGACATCTAATAATACCTTAATATTTCAGCTAACAATTGTTCGCTAATATACTGGATTTGAAATGAGAAATCCAGAAAAAGAGAACAAGTGTAAGCTGAAAAACAGAAAAGGTATTAGATTATTTTCTTAGGAGCTTATAAACCTCTTGAAGTAAACTCAGCGGCAAAATTCTTGGAATTGCGCGCATTAAGAAGATCGCAAGCCCTGAAATTGGATTTTGGATTTTTACTTGGTTTTTAAGCCTATAAATTTCCCATTCATATTGGAACTGTTTCCAACCACGACGACGACCAACCATTCCATTTCCCACGCGAGCATAAACTAAAATATCTGATAAATTTGCTACATTTAAGCCTGTTGCTACCATTTTAATCCAAAGCGTGTAATCTTCTTGCAAACCTTGATAACCACCACATTCAAGCACTTTCGATTTTTTATAAGCCACAGTCATATGGTTGAACGGGCAACGTAAACGGGTAAAACGCACAATCTCTTTCTGCGTGGTGGGCACGTTACGATAAGCCACAATGTCATTGATATTTTCGCCAAATTCAGCAATTTGCCCACCAAGCATAATGACATTTGGATGCTGCTGAATAAATTTTACTTGTTTTTCAAAACGTTCTGGCACGCAAATATCATCGGTATCCATACGGAAAACCCATTCGTGGCTACAATAATTTAAGCCATCATTAAGCGTTTTACCTAAACCACGATTCTGAGGAAATTTCACCGCTTTTATCGGTAAAATTGCCTCATATTCGGTCACAATTGCTTCTAATTCAGCTGTTACAGCACCATCAAATAATACGACTATTTCGGTTGCGGGTAGGGTTTGATTTTTTAAACTTTCAAAACATTCTTTAAGATATTGTGGATTCTCTTTAATATAAAGAGACATTAATACTGAAAATTCCATTAGAAAAACCTTTTCATATTGATTGCTAATTTAGGCGAAATAAAGCTAATAATTGCAATAGCAAAATGCTTTATATTATGGCTACGTTTAAATATTTTAAAATAATAACTTGCCGCCTTGCGAGATAAATTCATCGCATAAATATAAGAGAGAATATAAAGTGAGTTAATGGCAAAGTTTTGTTTTTGCTTTTCTGTTTTGACATATTTATGCTCAATATATTCAATTGCCTTTTCGGTATTCTCCGTATTGGTTGAAACACTTGAACGCTTAGTATGGAAGTAACAAATACTCAAAGGTTGATTAATAAATCCTGCTTTTAAATTGGGGCTATCTGCTACTTTTAACACAAATTCATAATCTTCCAATGATTTTAATTCTGAATTTAATCCCCCTAAGGCAATGAAAAAGGATTTTTTAATCCCCATCATCGGCATTCCGCCCAATTTATTAGCTAATAAAATATGATCTAAATTGATTTTATTTGGTTCAATTGGGCTTGTAAAATATTGGAATTTTTCATTTACCATTTCACATTGAGCAGAATGGTAAATAAAATTTATTTGTGGATATTGTTCAATATATTGGCTAATCACTTCACATTTATTATTGGCAAAGCGGTCATCGTCATCTAAAAATAAGAGCCATTCTTGTGAAGCGAGTTGTGCACCAACATTACGGCTACCAGCTGCCCCTTGATTTGTTTCGTTACGAAAAACCTTCACTTCAAAAGGATAGTTTGGCTCAATAACAACAGCTTGTGGGGAGCAGTCATCAACAATAATCACTTCAAAATTATAAACCGTTTGAGCCTTTAAACTCTCAAGTAATTCAAGCACTTCCCTGTTGCGACTATAGGAAGGGACAATAATACTAAACATTTTCTTCCTCTTTTTTCTTGCAATAAATAATAAAATTTTTACCGCTTGTACCAAATAAGGAGAGGAACATCAGCAAGCCAAACATTACACTTGGATAAGCGTAAGTATCTGCTTTAATGTTCCAAATGGTCATTAAGCCTAATGTTGATAAAATAAACAACCAACTACCGTTAAACCAGTTATCAGCAACTCTTTTCACAAAATAAGCGGTGAAAGCAAAGCAAGAGAGCATATAACCAACGCCACCATATAAGGCTTGGCGAATAAAACCAGAGTCAGAGCCACCATAATAGCTCCAACCATTCGGTTGATAATATAAGCCATCACCCATTAAGAGCTGTTTATTTGTTGGCATAAAAAGATGCTTGTTCATAAGAGTATCGGTTGAAGAACTTAGTCGTTCTCCGCCGTTAATCAGGTTAATAACGGGTTCGAGTGCGTGTTCAACATAGCGATTTTCTGCATGAAAATATGCCAAATAGAGCACTAATGCAACAAATGCGAGTAACGCAGGCAGATAACGCGAGCGGAAGTAGAGCAAGCAGCTAACTAATGAAAAAGTTAAAAATAACCGCCCCGCAATCAGCCCGATACACAAAAGTAAAAATAGCCAGATTGGATTTAATGCTTGAGTTTTTGCGTGATAAGCAAGCATAAAGTGAAGCAACAGCACGTAAAACACGCTAAGCGGGAAAAATGCCGCTGAGGTTAAATTATAGAGCCGATATTCCTGTTCTGAACCAATAAAACGAGCAAAATGCCCGCCCATATTGGAATTGGTGTTAATCGCAAAATCAATCATAAACGGCACGCCAACTAAAGCAAAAAATCCAATAAATGCTTGCACGCCAATACCAATTTTTAGGTCGCGGATAAGTTGCGGTTTGCCATTTTCGTGTTGGTAGAACAGATTATAAATCGTTATCCCCAAGATAAACACAAACAACGATTTGGCATACATACTTAATACGCCCATTTCTTTCGTGCCGTTAATGATAAGCGGAATCGTAGAAATAATTAGCAATGCGATACAAGCAATCAGGCTATCTTGCGGAATAACCACGCTTTTTTGACTTTTATTCCACCATTTATAAACTAAAAAGAATAGAGCGATGGAGCCTGTTATTAGCCCCATTCGGATAAAATGCAAAAACCACGGATCATATAAATAAAAAAGACTTACTAAAGCACTCATTATAAATTTCTCTTAATAGCTAACGCTTTCTTAAGCGGTAGTTTTAGTAATTTTTTAAATAGATTATTTTTTAATGAACCACGTAAGTCTTCTAAATTACTCCCAAGATTCGGGTTTTCAATAACCATTAGTGGGCGAATAACTAAAATATCTAAATTAAAATCTTGCCCAAATAGAATAAAATCATCCGCTAACCAATATGGCTTATGCGTTTCTAATTCTGCAAGAAAACGTAACGCCGCCGATTTCTTAATTAAATAAGCTACGGTGCCTGCAAAATAATTTTTGTAAGGATAAGAGTAAGTATAGCCTGTATTTTCAATTCGTTTTTGCCAGAATGTAAATGTACTTGGATAGTTAATCTTCAGTTCTACATCATCAAAAGTTGAGATTTTCGATTGCCCCACTAAAATAATATCCGCTTGTAGATTTTGCTTTAATAAAGCGGTTAAATTTTGCTGAAAATTTGCAGCGAAGAGCGCATCATCTTCACATACTAAAACATAATCGCCAGCATTGATGGTTTGATCTTCTGCAATCAGTTGATAAACAGCTAAATGGCTTAATGTACAACCAATTTCACCTTTAGTGACTGGGCGGTGATAGCGTTGTTTAAACTTCTCAAAGTTAAATCTATTCTGTAACTCTGTTTCTTCTAACGCCATTGTGTTGATAGCACGAAAGATTTCAAAATCAGAGGTGTCAGGTTGAGAGAAAAATATCTCTCGTCTTTTGGTATCTTTTTCTAACGAAATTAAATATTTTTTCATTTTATTTGCCTAGAATCTTATTCTTTTCGATAGGATATTTAAAATAATAAATGGTTGAGATGATCAGTCTCGTAATACTTGCCCCTAACAAGGCATAGGCTACGCCATATAATTGATACCCTTTGAATAGGTAGAATAAACTCACAAAGACCGCAATGGAAATAATCTGACTCATAAATAACAGAACTTGTTTTCCTTGAATGAGCATATTTTGTGAAAATAGCCAAGATAAGCCTGCAATAATAGAGTTGATAACAAAGAAAATAAGGACTGGTGCAACCTCTATATATTTAGCACTAAAAAAGAACTTAATCACGGGTTCTGCTAAAATAGGAACAAGAATAATGGCCCCCAAACTCATCAAAGCAATAATTGCCAATACTGTTTTTAATCTATTTAAGTTATTTAATAAACCTGAATAATAGTAATCAGTCAACATATTAATAAATTTTGTAACTAAGGAATCAAAAGTGATACAAACGGTATAAAGTCCCAAAGTATAATGCCCTAGAAGGGCGACGATTAAAAATTTATCAATGCTAGCAGTAGTTGCACCAAAGGTTTGGTATAGATTTTGCTTAATCCACGTTTTTAAGAAAAACTTACGTTCGATAGGTTGTAGATTTTCTTTCTTTTTAAATTTATTTTCTATTTTATGTAAATAGAATAAGCAAGTAATAGATTGAATAATGCTATATAAAGTTAAAAGATAAATAACAATTTCAAGAGGTTGCTCGCCTAATAATAAATAAGCCGTTCCATAAACAAGCACTAAAAATATCGGTTGCTGAAGATTGATTGCTCGATAAATTTTTAGGCTTTCATCAATTTTGCTTTTTTCTAGCGTAATGGTAATAATCGCTGTTAATAAAACATTGATAACAAATAATAAATGAAATGTTGTTATATTAAAAAATGCCGTTGCGATTGTAGAGGTAATTAAGGCTAATAATAAAAATACGATAAGGTATTTTCGCCATCCTAAATATTGTTGATTTCGCATTGAAAGAGCAAATGAGAAGCCTACCCCGCCTGTTGCAAAAGTTACCGCATAAGAAACAGATGTAATAAAGAGTTGATGAGCTCCGCGGTCATCAACTGATAATAATCGGGCAAGTATCAGTGTACTTACCATCGTTAATCCCATACCTAATAGGGTAACAATAATGAGATGAATTAGATTACGATTTGTGCTCATATAATTTTGCAAAAGAAATATCTTTTGTCCATTGGTTGTAATACCCAGAATTTTTTCCATAAGAATTATCACAAACTTCGTTTTGGATACCTAAAAGACAAGCAAAAATATGTCCGTGTAAACGACTTGTAATAATATTATCGTAGTTTAAAAAGATATTTTGACAACGGGTAATAACATCCATTGAATGACGATACCACATATCATTAATTTTATCTTTTACAAAACCTAAATTAAATTTATTCGCTAAAACAGAAAAACGGCTACACCATAATTCAAATTTCATATCAGAAGGTAATAAAAGATCATCCCAATCTTTAACATTATTTAAATCAGGTAATGTCGCTTGAATTTCCGACTCAATATGGCTCTTTTCAATATCTTTACGTAAGAAATAAAGTGTGTTATTGCCAGAAGTTTCTTCTTTTTGTGGTAATGTGCCATAAAGCTGATGAGCCATATCAGGCGATAATGCGACATTGGGTGAAAAATGTGCTTTCATCATCTCAAAGGTATTTGTATCACGAGAAAAAAGATGCAAATCTTTGTGCTGAGAAAAAATAGATGCTGATTTTTTCATCGCAGTTTCATTTGAAAAATGTGCTGTTTGTGGCAACAAAATAATACGATTATTTGGAAAAGCTTGCACCAAATCTTCACGCATTTTTTGAATACTTGGATAAAGATCACCAAAGTTACCACCACCGTGGCATAAAATTGTCGTGTTTGGATGCACGAATTTACGCACTTCCGCTAAGTTAAAAGCTTGCAAGCAGCGACGCAAGCGAATATTGATTTGGTAATCCTTGAAAAATTGTTCCGTGCCTGCGTAAATCAATAAATCCCCGACATTTTGATGTAGAGGATAGTCAAAATAAAGCACATCATTTTTATCAATAATTTTTTCTTCAATCTGTTTTAATTGTTGTTTTAATGCTAAAAGCACTTGGTTCATCGTAATCTCTCAAAAAGTAAAATAAAAAATGAGCGAGGATAAGACCACACTCACGCAAAAGCGTTCTAAAAACTCTCAAAATAATGGTGCATTTTAGCAATAATTCACGCAAAATACGCAAAAATCTTTTTGAGGTGCCTATGTTTTTTTATCTAACTAAAATTCTAACTGCAATTGCCCTTCCTCCCTTTAACATTGCGGTGATTTGGATTTTTTCGCTGATTTTAACCCGCTTGCATTACAAGAAAATAAGCTGCTTTCTGACTATTTTGGGCATTGCGATGCTCTATCTTCTCAGCACGCCTTTTATGGCAACAATGCTCAGCAATTCTTTGATTGAAGAGAATAAACTCACGCTACAAGATTACCAACAAGCTCAAGCGATTGTTGTGCTTGGCGGTGGTTTACGCGATAGCACAGAGTTGTATGGAAATATTACGGTGACCAATAACGAACTGGAACGAATGCGTTATGCTGCGTTTTTACACAACGAAACAGGCTTGCCGATTTTAGCCACAGGCAGATCGCCAAACGGTAATTCAGAAGCAAAAGTGATTGCCAAAGAGTTCCAACAATTCTTTGATGTGTCAACCAAATGGGAAGAAAGTGAGGCAAAAACGACCAAAGAGAATGCTCTCTATACCAAGCAAATGCTTGAAAAAGAAGGCATCAATAAAATCATTTTAGTGACACAAAATTGGCATATGAAACGAGCAAAAATGCTCTATGAACAGCAAGGTTTCGATGTGCTACCAGCTGGCGTAGGCTATGGCAAAACACCTTGGGAATATATCAATTTTATGTATTTCGTCCCGCAATCGGGCGCAATGGACAATATGATGCAGTTGCTTAAAGAGTGGTTGGGGTATTGGAAAGAGAAATAACCCTCTAAAAAACCTCGCAAACGCAATCAGTTGCGAGGTTTTTGTATGCTAGCCGACTAACTGCCCCACAATCGAGCGGGTATCCAAACGCACTTCCGTGAGTTTTACTTTCACTTTCTGCCCGATTTGGTAAGTTTTTTCGCCTTTAATGTAAATCGCTAACTCTTCAGGGCGGAAATCCATTTCAGTTTTCTCATCATGAAGGGTTGAGAACGGGACAAAGATAGAAGCACCGTTTTCAATCACTCTTGCACGTAAACCGCCACGAGAAACATCGGCAAGTTCACACTCAAATTCAACCGCTTGTGCCACCATTGGATGCAAGTAACGAGCGTAAAGCCAATCTGCAATATCGCGTTCTACCATTCGGTTTTGCTTACGTGCTTCTTGCAAGCGGTCTAAAATGCTCTGTTCAACGCAATTTGCCTCTTTGCCTGCCAATACTTGCTTAATTAAACGATGGTTTACCATATCGCCATATTTACGGATTGGCGAAGTCCAAGTCGCGTAATGGCTAATCCCTAAGCCAAAATGCGGAGCAACTTCAGATTTAAATTCAGCGAAAGTGAGATAACGACGCAAACGCAATTCCAAGAAATTTTCTGGGAACTCACGCACATCGCGTTGCATTGCACAATAGCCTTCTAGTGTTGCCAATTTTTCCGCAGAATAACGATCATTAAGTGCCGCAAGCTTATCTTCTGCGGTCATTTCATCTGTTAAAGTATTCAACAAGAAGGTCTTTACAGCTTCCATATTTTTCGGGTCGAAACCTGCGTGGGTGTTGAATACGCCCGTTTTAGCGTGATTTGCTAAAAATTGTGCTGCACAGATGTTCGCGATAATCATCGACTCTTCAATGATTTGGTTTGCAATTCGGCGGAACTCCAAATGAATTTCTCGCACCGAGCCATCTTCATTCAATTCGAATGAATAATCGCCTTGTTCATTGAACATCAAGGCATTTTCTTTACGCCAGTTGATACGGGCTTGCGTAAATTGATGCAACCAGTCGATTTGCTGTTTGACTTGTTCATTTTCAGGCTGCCACGCATTTTCTACGCCTTCTAGATAGTCTGAAACGTGGTCGTAAACTAATTTAGCTTTGCTCTCCACCCATGCAGAAACAAATTCCACTTCTTTACTGATGTTGCCTGCCAAATCCGTTTCAATATAACCCACCAACGCAGGGCGTTTTGCATTTGGCACTAACGAGCAAAGATCGTCCGATAACTCACGTGGTAACATTGGGATGTTAAAGCCTGGCAAATAGTTGGTAAAACAACGTTGGCGAGCGGCTTTTTCAATCGCCGAATTTTCAGGAATATAGGCTGTTGGATCAGCTATCGCCACCGCCAAACGCCAACCAATTTGCGTGCCATTTTCTTCAATTGGCTGAATGAATAAAGCATCATCCATATCTTGCGTGCTTTCGCTGTCGATGGTGGTGAAATAAAGATCGGTTAAATCTTGGCGTGTTAGTTCATCGTTTAAGCTATAAATTTTCTCAGTTGCCACAGGCTCACGCGGTTGTTCGTGGCGAGCAAGCGTTACCCACCAAGGGGCAAAGTTATCACTCTCAGCACAGATAAATTGTGTCACTTGGGCAAAGAAAAAGCGATCATCACGCAATGGATGCGTTTTCAATTGCGCTACAACCCAGTCGCCTTCTGCTAATTTCTCTTTGATATTTTTATGCGGATTCGCTGGAATATTATTTTTGATGCTTGGATGATCTACCACAAGTTGTAGCTTACCATCACGATTATAACGAACTTGAGCAATAAAGCGTTCTAACATCGGTTCAATTAAGCTATCAATTTCTACTGAAGCCTTATCACCTTCACGTTTTACCACCGCTTTTACGATGTCGCCATGCATCACTTTTTTCATTTCCGTAGGCGGAATAAAAAAGCTCTCTTTTTCGCATTCTAAAAAGCCATAAGATTTATCGGTCGCCTTAACACGCCCTTCTGCATACTCTTTGCTGGCCTCCATCCGTTGCTTTAATTGTGCTAAAAGTGGGTTATCTGAAAACATAATTCTCTCTTAATAAAAAGCCCACCCTCTACAAGGGCGGGCAAAAAATGGTTAATTTTAGTTCAACTTAAGCAGTTGCTCTGGCAATTATTCTGCACTAATATCGCCCATTGCGACAATGCTGAACCCTGCATCTACATGAACCACTTCACCAGTAATACCACCAGCTAAGTCTGAGCATAAGAACGCTGCAGAGTTACCCACATCTTCGATGGTTACGGTACGGCGTAAAGGTGCTGTTTTCTCGAAATTCGATAACATTTTTTTGAAATCTTTAATACCAGAAGCTGCTAAGGTACGGATTGGACCTGCAGAAATCGCATTCACACGAATGCCTTCTTTACCTAAATCTGCTGCCATTACGCGTGTACTTGCTTCTAATGACGCTTTTGCTAAACACATTACGTTGTAGTTAGGGATTGCACGCTCAGCACCTAAGTATGAAAGGGTTAATAACGCTGAGTTAGGGTTTAAGAATGGGCGAGCCGCTTGTGCCATTGCCACAAAACTATATGCACTGATGTCGTGAGCGATACGGAAACCCTCACGTGTTGCTGCTGCTACATAGTCGCCATCTAATTGGTCTGCAGGTGCAAAACCAATTGAGTGAACGAAACCATCAAATTTTTCCCAACGTTGGCTTAATTGAGCAAAACAATCTGTGATGTTTTGATCTTGTGCCACATCCATCGGTAAAATGATATCTGAACCGAACTCTTTTGCGAACTCTTCTACACGCCCTTTTAATTTATCGTTTAAATAAGTGAATGCAAGTTCTGCCCCTTCACGGTGCATCGCTTGTGCGATGCCGTATGCGATTGAACGATTGCTTGCTAAACCTGTGATTAAAATGCGTTTACCAGTTAAAAAACCCATAATTTTTCCTCTTTAAAAAATTTTGCAAATTATACAGAAATTTCGACCGCTTGGGGGATTATTTCTGTTTGGTCGGACGTTTCCAACCTTGAATATGTTTTTGTGCCACACGGGTAATCACTAATTCATTTTCGCCCACGTTTTGGGTAATGGTCGCTCCTGCACCAATGGTTGCGCCCTTGGCAATTTCAACAGGAGCAACTAATTGGCTGTCTGAACCTACGAATACATCGTCGCCAATGATGGTTTTGAATTTGTTTGCCCCATCGTAGTTACAAGTAATCACGCCTGCACCGACATTCACATTGCTACCCACTTCTGCATCGCCCACATAGGTTAAGTGGTTTACTTTCGAACCTTTACCGATTGTTGATTTTTTGATTTCAACGAAATTACCGACGTGCGTTTCTTCCGCTAATTCCGCACCTGGACGCAAACGAGAGAACGGACCAATCGCTGATTTAGCCCCAACTACCGCATCTTCCAACACAGAATAAGGTTTGATTTCGACGTTATCGCCAATTACTACGTTTTTCAGCACACAACCTGCACCGATTTTCACGTTGTTACCCAGTTTCACCGAGCCTTCTAAAATCACGTTCACATCAATAGTCACATCTTTGCCGTGTTCAACTGTACCGCGTACATCAAAGCGACTTGGGTCGATAATCGTCACACCTGCTAACAATAATTTTTCTGCTTGTTTTTGTTGGTAGAAACGCTCTAATGCAGCTAGTTGCAAACGATTATTTGCACCTTCTACTTCCATATATTCTGTAGCTTGAACAGCCTGCACTTGGAAGCCTTCTGCATTTGCCATTGCGATCACATCGGTAATGTAATACTCGCCTTGTGCGTTGTTATTATTTAAATTACCCAACCATTTTTTGAAGCTCGCACCGCTTGCCACCATCACGCCTGTATTCACTTCTTGGATTTTCAGCTGCTCTTCGTTGGCATCTTTTTGCTCCACAATCGCAACCACAGAACCATTTTCGCGAATAATACGACCGTAGCCCGTCGGGTTGTCTAATTTCACTGTTAAAAGTGCAATACCATTTTCAGGTTTTGCCGCGATTAAACGTTCTAAGGTTTCTTTTTGAATTAACGGTGCATCACCATAAAGCATTACGATATTTTCATCGTCTGCGAAAAATGGGACAGTTTGTTGCATTGCGTGACCGGTGCCCAATTGTTCTGCTTGGAAAACCCAATTCACAGGCTCATCTGCCAAGCGTGCTTTTAATAAATCCGCCTCGTGTCCGTAAATTAAATTGATTTGACGAGCATCAAGCTGTTTTGCCGTATCAATAACGTGTTTCACCATCGGTTTACCCGCAACTGGGTGCAATACTTTTGGTAAATCTGAATACATACGCGTGCCTTTACCCGCCGCTAAAATTACCACGCTTAATGGTTGAGTCATAAAATTTTCCTTATTTAAAAACATTTGATAACTCGTAGAGTGTGTGAACAAAGTTAACGCACCATTTTGACTGACGTGCGTCAGCAAGCTGACATACCCTACAAGGAATAAAATTTTGGTTATTTTACCAGAAATTGTATAGAAAAAGCGGTTAGTTTCTTGCAATCTTTTGCAAAAAGCTAACCGCTTGTGATTTAAGGTTAGAAATTACACCTCATTTGCGTGATTTTCTAATTTTTCAACCGATTGGTTGGCGTATTTTTCTTCATCAAATTCGCGTAAAGGTTTGTGTTCTTGACCTAAGAAGGTATAGATCACAGGCAATACGAATAAGGTGAAGAGTGTACCGATACTTAAACCTGCGACGATTACGATACCGATACTAAAGCGTGCAATCGCACCCGCACCAGACGCTAAAAGTAGAGGGATTAAGCCCGCCACCATCGCTGCTGTCGTCATCATAATCGGACGTAAACGAATGGTTGCTGCGTGAACAATCGCTTCAAAACGAGATAAACCGTTGTTTAACTGCTCTTCTTTCGCGACTTCACACATTAAGATACCGTGTTTGGTGATTAAACCGACTAAGGTTACCAAACCCACCTGAGAGTAAATATTCAAGGTTGCCCCTGCCACTTTGGCGATACCTAAGACATTAAGCACTAATAACGCACCACTCACGGCTAACGGTACAGATACCAAAATTACCATTGGATCACGCCAAGATTCAAACTGAATTGCAAGTACAAGGTAGATGATAATTACCGCTAAGCCAAAGGTCATTACCATTGCATTACCTTCTTGTACATATTGGCGCGCTTCTGATTTAAAATCGTATTGATAGCCTTGTGGAAGCGTTCGGTCTAATTCCGCTTTCGCCCAGTTTACTGCGTCACCAATTGAACCTGACACAACACCGCCAATCGTTGCTGAGTTTAGCTGGCTCATACGTGGTAATGAAGATGGTTCTGTAGTCAACTCTAAACTTACGATTGAGCTTAATGGTACAGCTTCACCGTTTGCAGCTGTTACGTAATATTTCGTTAAATCTTCTGGATTTAAACGATCTTTTCGAACCGCTTGTGATACGATCGGATACGCACGGGAATCAATATCGACACGGGTAATAATCGCTCCTGATAAGTAAGCACCAAGCGTGTTACTTACTTGCTGCATAGAGATCCCGTAAGCCCCCATTTTTTCACGGTCGAACTTCCATTTCATCGTTACTGTATCAAATTTCAAGTCTAAGTTTGCAAAGAAGAATTGACCTGAAGCTTGTGCTTTTTTCAAGAATTCGCCTGCAACATCGGCTAACTTGGTGTAGTTATCCGCTGTGGTAATCACTAATGAGAAGGGTAAACCACTTTCACCTGTGGAAATTTCAGGGAAGGCGATAGCATTGATGTCCATTGGAACAACATTTTTTGCAATCGCTGCCACATCTTTTGAAATTTCTGCTCGTTCACGAGTACGCTCACTCCAATCTTTTAGTGAGATGATAGAGAGTGCACTATTCGAGCCATTAAAGCCTGAAATCGTCATCATTGCAGAGACTTCTGGAATTTCAGCAACTTCTTTGTTGAATTTCTCTGTTGCCGCTTGGGTGTAATCTAAGTTGGTATTTGATGGACCACTACCAATACCCACGATAAAGCCTCGGTCTTCGGTTGGAGCAACTTCACTTGAAAGTGAGCCTAAAAGGGTTGGTAAGGTACCAAAAATCACTACCGCAAACACCACGATAGCCCAACGCACCGCCATAACTCCACGCAACATATTGGTGTAGCACGAGGTCATTTTATCCAACATACCGTTGATACACTTCGCAAAACGGCTTTCGTGTTCTTCGTTGTGTTCTTTTAACACACGGCTCGACATCATTGGCGAAAGCGTTAATGCTGCAATCCCTGAAATGAATACCGCACCCGCAAGGGTTAAGGCGAACTCTTTGAAAAGTGAACCTGTTACCCCTTCCATCAATGCCATCGGTGAATATACTGCACCAAGTGTGATGGTCATTGAGATAACGGGGATTGCAATTTCACGCGTACCGATAATCGCTGCATCAAATGGCGATTTACCCTCTTTCACGTGACGTTCTACGTTCTCAAGTACGACGATCGCATCGTCCACCACCAAGCCGATCGCAAGAATTAACGCCAATAAGGTTAAAAGATTGATCGAGAAGCCAAACATTTGTAGGAAGAACAATACCCCAATAAGCGAGATTGGAATGGTAATGATCGGCACAATCATCGCTCGCAGTGATCCTAAAAATAGGATAATAACCACTAATACAATCACCGTTGCTTCAATAATTGTTTTATAAACTTCATTGATAGAGCTATTAATGGCAATCGTTTTGTCGTATAAAATCTGACCGTTAATTGTTTCTGGTAAATTTTTCTGCATTTGTGCAAATACAGGATAAATATCTTTAGCCACAGTGATGGAGTTTGCTGTAGTTGCAGCAGAAACACCTAAAACAACCGCTTCTTTACCGTCTGCAACAGTACGAGAGGCATCTTGATATTTATCTAACTCAACCTTTGCAATGTCTTTTAACTTGATGGTTTTACCGTCTGATGTGGTTGAAATCGTTACGTTCTCAAGTTCTGAAACAGATGGCGTGCTTGATTCTACTTTGTTTTTATAAACTGTGTAGTAGCCATTCGCATTACCCGCGGCAGTGTTTAAGTTGTTTGCCGTTAAAGCCGCTAACACTTGTGCACCAGAGAGATTATTACCCGCCATTTTGTCAGGATCTAACCAGATACGTAAACCGAAGGTCGTTGCACCGAAAATATCAACACTTGATACCCCATTTACCGTAAAGAATTGTGGTTTAACCACACGGTTAATATAGTCGGTAATTTGGGTCGTATTTAACTCATCAGAGACAAATCGGATATACATCAACGCATCGTTCGAACCTGATGAAACGCTGATTGATGGATCATCAATCCCGCTCGGAAGATTAGAACGAATCGCACTCACTTTCGAAGAAATATCCGCCAACGCCAATTGAGGGTTGGTGTTCAATTTCATTTTAATCGTAGTGGTTGAAGTGCTTGGTCCACTTGATGAAGTCACATAGTCGATGTTATCCGCCTGTGCAACCGCTTCTTCAATTTGAGAAGTTACGAGTGCTTGCATCAAACTCGCATCCGCACCTGAGTAGTTCACACTCACGGTTACAGTGGAGATAGTCATCTCAGGGTATTCTCGCACCTGTAACTTATTGATGGATTGCAAGCCAAGGATCGTAATCAGCAAGCTAATACACACCGCAAGTACAGGGCGTTTAATAAATAGATCGGTAAATTTCATTGATTACCTCAATTAAAGTTTACTACTTTTCGCAGGTACGGTTACACCAACAGCTTCTTGATCAGAAACAATGATAAGTGAATGATTATTTAAACGCTGGAAACCGCCCGTTACGATAACATCACCCGCTTTCACGCCTTTCGCTAATTGTGCGTAGATACCGTTACGGTCTTTGGTTCTTACTTCCACTTGTTTTGCACGATACATTTTATTTGCATCTAATTTCGGATTTTGCTCTGCCATTTTGCTTACAAGTGCTTTATCTTCATCTGAAAGTTGCTCAAGCACATAAATAGTTTCACCATACATCGTGTAAGTAACCGCAATTTGTGGCACCACGATTTGTGCTTTTTCAGTTGGCAATGCCACATTTAAACGCACAAACATACCTGAAAGCAATTTGTTACCACCTTCAGTAATTACCGCTTCAACGTTAATTAAACCCGTATTGCGATCAACTGCAGGATCGATTGCTACAATTTCCGCTGGGAAGGTTTGCCCCACTAACGCATCCACTTCTGCAGTCACTTTTTGACCCACAAAAATATTCTCAACATCTGTTTGAGGAAGCGTAAAACGCACTTTCATTGAACTTTGATCTTCAACACGCACAATTTCTGTACCGGTTGTGATGTATTGACCTACGTTCACATTCACGATACCTGCAAAACCGCTAAATGGAGCATAAATTTTACGGCGTGCAATTGAAGCTTTTAATGACTCAATATTTGCCACTAATTGATTATAGGTTGCTTGAGCATTGTCTAATTCCGCTTTTGAAGCACTGTTAGATGCCACTAAGTTACGATAACGATCTAAGGTAACTTTGGCATTTGGCAATTGTGCTTGAGACGCTTTCAAAGTCGCCACTTCAACAGCATCATCAAACTCCACCAATAAATCACCTTTATTGACACGCTGCCCTGATTTCACATTCACACTTTTTACCGTACCAGAAGATTCCGCACCTAACATCGCCCCTTGGTTCGGACGAACATAACCTACTGCTGAAAGGTAAGGCGTCCATTCGCGAGGTTGCACCTCCATTGCAGTGATTTCACTCACCGTTTCAGGCATATTCGCTGCAGCTTCCGCTTTCTTGCCTGCGATAAAACGTTGCATTCCTGCTACGCCTGCAAAAGCAACAAGCACAACCAATAGCGTTACTACAATAAGAAACTTTCTGCCACGAGAAGGCTTTTGGTTTTCTGTTGTCATGTTTTCTCCAATATATTTAAATAAAAATAAACGATTTACACCGTAATTGCTTTTCAAGAACACAATAGCATTTGTTCTATTGTTTCCTTCGAATACTCTTTTTGCGTCAATTGCTGTAAATAAGCAATTTCCACCACAATTCCAATACCCAAAACGTGCAATAATTCCGCTGGCATTTGAGCGATGACGCCCTGCTTCTGCCCATCTCGCACAAACTTATTCCAGATAAAATCATCATCGTGAATCAATCGCTCAATAATCTCATTAAAGCCAAGCATCGCTTGATATTGCGATAAATTCGTTGCGACCGTTGGGTTATCTCGCAAAAATGCCAACTTGTTTTCAAACATCTTGCGGTAACGATTAAACAGCGTGTCAGTTTCATCATAGCCATTTTGCACATAATGCGTAAAACGGTCACATAAATCGTAAGCCAGCTTATTTAATAAATCGTCTTTGGTCTTAAAATATAAATAGAGCGTTCCTAATGCTAAGTTCGCTCTGGTTGCAATTTTTCGCATAGAAAGGTTTTGAATGCCAATCTCTGCGATGAGTATTTCAGTCACGGAAAGAATTTGGCGAGCCATCTCATCTTTTGATGAACTTTGCACTTCGTTTTTTTGTATTTCCGTTTTCTGCATTTCACTCTCCATTTTCCAAAATGAACAGTTGTTCATTTTATAGATTTCTACCTCTTTTTGCAAAGAAAAATCCATTTTCGACCGCTTATTTCTCTCTATTTTACTAAAAATATGCTAGTATTTGCCCAATTATTCACTCAAGAAAATCAACATGGCTGTAAAATCTAAATATCAAAACAATCAATTCGATACCTTATTACAAGATTTATTTATCGTATTAGAACAACACAAAGCACCTGCTGATTTATCACTTATGGTGCTTGGCAATATGGTTACTAACATTATCCAAAACCGTGTGCAAGATGAACAACAGCGTGAACGCCTTGCTGAGGCTTTTGCCAATTCGTTAAAACACTCTTTAAAAGCAAAATAACCTATGCTTAATCGCCTACGTCAATTATTTCCAACCAACACACTCCAATACCGCGAACAAACCTCGCAGCGTATTACGTGGGGGCATTGGTTTGCACTTTTTAATATTGTCGTGGCGATTTTAATTGCCTCTCGTTATGCTTTTAATGCCGACTGGCCGAATACGTTGGTCGGTAAACTCTATTTTTTCATCAGCCTTTTTGGTCATTTCAGCTTCGTTGTTTTTGCCTTTTATCTACTCTGCCTTTTCCCACTTAGTTTTTTAATCCGCAATGAGCGCGGTTTCCGTGGCTTTTCGGTCATTTTTGCTACCATTGGGCAAACGTTGCTCTTGGTTGATACCGAAATCTTTAAGCAATTTTATCTACATTTATCACCGCTTGTTTGGGACTTATTAGTCAATCCTGACAACGGCGAACTCTCTCGCCAATGGCAATTACTGTTCGTACCAATGCCACTGATTTTACTGGCAGAAATGCTCTACTCCCGTTGGTGTTGGCAAAAATTACGTAGTTTCAACCGCCAAACGTGGGGCAAATATGTTGCGATGTTTTTCTTGAGTTGCTTTATCGCGACCCACCTTATTTATGCATGGGCAGATATGAGCATCAATCGCCCAATTACTTCGCAAAAGGCAAATTACCCACTTTCCTACCCAATGACAGCACGTAGTTTCTTAGAAAAACACGGCTTAGTCGATATGGAAAAAATGGAACAAACCATTGAGCAGACAGGGCGTTTAGATACTTTCTATTTAGACTACCCAAAACAAATGCTTCAAATGACCAAAACGCCTGAAGTAAATGTGTTGTTGATTAACGTCTCAGGCTTAACCAATCAAGCGATTGATGGCGAGCAGATGCCATTTGTTCGCAAAATAGCGGGAAAATCCTACCGCTTTATGCACCACTATGCGAGTGGCGATACACCAATGGCCAGCACATTGGGGATTTTCTACGGATTAAGCGGAAAATATATTGATGCGGTATTGAACGAAAAAACGAGTTCGCCGTTAATGACAGCCTTTAAAAAATATGGCTATCAATTCGCCTTATTCTCTGCAAACAACTTTGCTGAACCGCTCTATCACCGTGCGTTATTTGCAAATATGCCTTTAGCCAAAACGGAAGATAATGAACAAGCACTGAATGCGTGGCAAACGTGGCTGACAAAACAGGAAGCAAATAAGCCATTCTTTAGCTATCTACAGTTAAATATGACCTCTGAAAACCAGATTAATCAGCAAATTGAAACAATCTGGCAACAGCTTGAAAACAAAGCTCTAATGGGTAGAACCTTGGTGATACTGACTGCCGATTTAGCTAACGCAGAGAAAATGAAAAACAGTTTCTCAACAGAACGATTAGAAGTGCCATTGATGTTCTATTGGCAAGGCGAAGGGCAATTATACAACCAGCTTTCTAGCCATTTAGACATTATGCCAACTCTCTTTAGCCAGTTCTTTGGTGTGCTTAATCCTGCGAATGATTACACCCAAGGCATTGATTTATCTAAACCGAATAACCGCCTTTGGGTACTGGCGTCCAACCACCAATGGAATGTTGCGATTATGCCAGACGGCGAACAATTCCATCTAGATCGCCGTGGACAAGTTGAAAACTTCAACGCAGAAGGTGTGCAAATTAAAAGCGAAAAACCACCTCTTGCATTGTTCTTGCAAATGATTACATTGAGTAATCAATTTATGAATAAATAACCTTAAAAATAAACAAGCATAACAAAGGGGAAACCATATGGTGTAAACTAACCGCTCCGCATAAACGCATTAAGAAACCGTAGAAGTAAGTGCCAATTCCCCCTCCCCATTGAGGTAATATATTCACCTACTGAGACCAATCAATTTTGGAATGTTGACCAAATGAGGAAGAAGATTGCACCCACAAAAATGGCTGAAAAGGCAGTCACAATAGGCACAAAGCGCGAGCCACCAAAGAATCCCAAGATTTGTGGTAATTGAATATTGTGATATTTATTGTGAAGCTTAACGGTAATCAAGCCCATCACGAGTGCCCCAATTACCCCTGTATCAATGCTTTTCGTTTCAGGCGAGAAGAGCGAAATAAGAGCGGCAATATAAAATAAAAGATAAAGGATTCCCATGCTAACCAATCTCGAACTAGAACAAATCTTAGATACCAAACTAAACGCTAAACAAATTGCAGACTATGCACCTAACGGTTTACAAGTCGAAGGGCGTAAACATATCCAAAAAATCGTCACAGGCGTTACTGCAACGTTTCCGCTGATTGAAAAGGCCATTGAGCTCAATGCCGATGCGATTTTGGTGCATCACGGCTACTTTTGGAAAAGCGAAACACCTTGTATCCGTGGCATGAAAGGTAAACGCATCAAACAGCTTTTAATTCACGACATCAACCTTTTCGGTTACCATTTACCGCTCGATATTCATCCTCAATTGGGTAATAATGCCCAACTTGCGAACTATTTAGGCGTGCGTAATCTGGTCAGTTTGGAAGATAAGCCACATTCGATCCCTGTTTATGGCGAGCTGGAAACGCCGATTTCTGCCAAAGAGATGGCTGCTCGAATTGAGAAAGCATTAAACCGTAAACCAACGGTATGCGATGAATTTATTGCGGATTACCCGCATAAACTGATCAAAACTGTGGCAATCTGCACAGGTGGCGGACAAGGTTATATTGATTTAGCCGCAGCTAAAGGCATTGATGCCTTTATTACAGGCGAAATTTCTGAACAAACCACACATTCAGCCCGCGAGCAAGGGATCTATTTCTTTGCAGCAGGACACCACGCTACCGAACGCGATGGCGTAAAAGCCCTCGGTGAATGGCTTGCTAAAGAGTATCAACTGGATGTCACTTTTGTAGATATTGATAACCCAGCATAAATTTATGCCTTACTTTTTATCCACTCTCTTCCCTTGTGGGAGAGAGACAGGCTACGGATTCGTTCAGAATCTGCAGCCAGAGAAAGGGATATGTATACAAACACAACATTTAATCACTAGATCTTTATGACAAAACAACTCGAACAAATCACACTCCAACCTATCGCTCGTGTTGAGGGCGAAATCAACTTACCTGGCTCAAAAAGCCTTTCAAACCGTGCTTTGCTACTTGCTGCATTATCTCAGGGCACCACGATCGTGACCAACTTGCTTGATAGCGATGATATCCGCCATATGCTAAACGCCCTCAAAGCATTGGGCGTGAACTACCAACTTTCCGAAAATAAAACCGTTTGCACTATTGAAGGCGTTGGCGGTGCCTTTGATTGGCAAAATGGATTATCGCTCTTTTTAGGTAATGCGGGAACAGCGATGCGTCCATTAACAGCGGCACTTTGCTTAAAAGGCAAACAGGAAGCCGAAGTAATTTTAACAGGCGAACCAAGAATGAAAGAACGCCCGATTTTGCACTTGGTTGATGCGCTGCAACAGGTTGGGGCTGATGTATGCTATTTAGAAAATATCAGCTACCCACCTATTGCGATCCGTAATAAAGGCTTGCAAGGCGGTAAAGTGAAAATTGACGGCTCAATTTCTAGCCAATTCTTAACGGCATTATTGATGGCAGCGCCGCTTGCAGAAGACGATATGGAGATTGAGATTATTGGTGATCTGGTTTCAAAACCTTATATCGACATCACACTTGCGATGATGAAAGATTTTGGCGTAACCGTTGAAAACCAAAACTACCAAACTTTCTGCGTTAAAGGCAATCAGCGTTATATTTCGCCAAGCAAATATTTGGTGGAAGGCGATGCTTCGTCTGCTTCTTATTTCTTAGCGGCTGGAGCAATTAAAGGCAATGTGAAAGTGACAGGTATTGGTAAAAATTCTATCCAAGGCGACCGCTTGTTTGCTGATGTGTTAGAGAAAATGGGCGCAAAAATCACATGGGGCGACGATTTTATTCAAGCCGAACAGGGCGATTTGCACGGTATTGATATGGATATGAACCATATTCCTGATGCAGCGATGACGATTGCGACTACCGCTCTCTTCGCACAAGGCGAAACTGTTATTCGCAACATCTATAACTGGCGTGTAAAAGAGACCGACCGCTTAACTGCAATGGCAACCGAACTACGTAAAATAGGGGCGGAAGTGGAAGAAGGGGAAGATTTCATCCGAATTCAACCGCTTGCATTAGAGAAATTCAAGCATGCAGAGATCGCAACCTATAACGATCACCGAATGGCGATGTGTTTTTCATTGATTGCGTTATCTAATACGCCTGTGACGATTTTAGATCCAAAATGCACCGCAAAAACCTTCCCAACTTATTTTTCGGAATTTGAGAAATTATCAGTGAGATAATATTCATTTTATCCGCATAATTATTCAAACTAAGCTATAACTACTCACAAAATTTGAGAGAAAATCTTATGCGTAATACTGAATTAGTCCAATGGTTTAGACAATCCTCGCCCTATGTGAATATGCATAGAGGCAAAACGTTCGTCATTATGCTAGATGGCAACGCAATTGCTCATTCCAATTTTGTGAGTATCGCCAACGATGTCAGCCTACTACACAGTCTAGGTATTAAGTTGGTCATTGTATTTGGCGGACGGCTACAAATTGACGAATTATTGGCAAAAAACAACCGCTTGTCTCACTACCACAACCATATTCGCGTGACCGATCCTGAAACACTTGAATACGTAAAGCAAGCGATCGGTGGTTTGCATTACGATATTTTCTCCAAACTCTCTCTTCGCCTGCCAAACTCGCCCGTGTTGAATGTGGTTAGCAGCAATGCGATTTTAGCCCAACCGCTTGGCGTGATAAATGGTGTCGACTTTGGTTTGAGCGGTAAAATTCGTCGTATCAATGTTGAAAGCATTCAGCAACAGTTGGAACAAGATGCGATTGTCATGATTGGACCAATTGCCCCATCAGTAACGGGCGAAATGTTTAATCTCCCATTTGAAGAAATTGCAACGCAAATTGCGATTAAACTAAAAGCCGATAAGCTAATTGGTTTTTGTGGCGAGCAAGGTTTGCTGAATGAAAATGGTGAAGTGATTTCTGATATTCACCCTCGCGAGGCAAAGCGTTACCTGAATAAATTTATTGAGAATAACGATTACCACAACTCTGCCGCTCGTTTCTTACAAGCGGCGATCGAAGCGTCCTATTCAGGGATCAAACGCTCACATTTGCTGAGCTATAAAGAAGATGGTTCACTCTTGCAAGAACTTTTCTCTCGTGATGGTATCGGCACACAGCTTTCTGAAGAGAGTTCGGAGCATATCCGCATTGCGACTTCGCACGACATCCCTGGTTTGCTTAACCTGATTCGACCGCTTGAAGAACAAGGCATTTTGGTAAAACGTTCGCGCGAGCAATTAGAAGTTGAAATCAGCCGTTATACTATTATCGAACGAGATGGAATTGTGATTGCTTGTGCGGCATTGAACCCTTATTTAGATGAAAAAATGGCAGAAATGGCGTGTGTAGCAGTGCATCCAGATTATCGCGATTCTTCCCGTGGCGATGTGTTGCTAGACGCTATTAAACGCCGTGCGATTCAAATGGGCATTGAAAAACTCTTTGTACTCACTACTCGTACAACACAATGGTTCCAAGAACGAGGCTTTGAAATTAAAGGCACAGAAGATTTGCCAGCCTATAAACGCGAACATTACGATCATCAGCGGAAGTCGCGGGTTTTGGTGTTGAATTTAAAATAAAAAATCACCGCTTGTCTTATTCTAAGTCAAGCGGTGATTTTCTTTTAATGTTTTGCTAATTAGAGTTTCTCAACCAACTCCACCGCATAGCCAATATAGCTTGCTGGTGTCATCTCTTTTAAGCGAGCTTTTTCTGCTTCTGGCAAGCTTAAGCCATCAATAAACTCACGCATTGCTTCGCCTGTTACACGTTTACCACGGGTGAGCTCTTTTAATTTCTCATACGGTTTTTCGATGCCGTAGCGACGCATTACCGTTTGAATTGGCTCTGCCAACACTTCCCAGTTTTGATCTAATTCATCACGTAAGTGCTGCTCATTTACCTCTAATTTGCTAATGCCTTTTAAGGTTGAAGCATACGCAATTAGCGCATAGCCTAAGCCGACACCTAAGTTACGTAATACAGTTGAGTCGGTTAAGTCACGCTGCCAGCGAGAGATTGGCAATTTTTGACCTAAATGGCTCATAATTGCATTCGCTAAGCCTAAGTTACCTTCGGAGTTTTCGAAATCAATTGGGTTTACCTTGTGCGGCATGGTTGAAGAACCAATTTCGCCTGCAATGGTGCGTTGTTTGAAATGATTTAATGCGATATAACCCCACATATCACGGTCGAAGTCGATCACGATAGTATTGAAACGAGCGACACAATCAAAGAACTCAGCGATGTAATCATGAGGTTCAATTTGGGTTGTGTATGGGTTCCAAGTGACACCTAAAGATTGTTCGATGAACTCTTGGCTGAAAGTATGCCAGTCGATGTCTGGATAAGCCGATAAATGGGCATTATAGTTACCTACTGCACCATTGATTTTCGCTAAAATTTCTAAATTCTCGAGCTGTTTATATTGGCGTTTTAGGCGGTAAGCTACGTTTGCCATCTCTTTACCAATCGTTGTTGGACTGGCTGGCTGACCGTGTGTGCGAGAAAGCAATGGGATGTTTTTGTAACGCTCAGCAAGTTCAACTACTGCATCAATCACTTTTTTCCACTCTGGCAATAACACTTCTTCACGAGCAGTTTTAAGCATTAATGCGTGCGAGGTATTGTTGATGTCTTCTGATGTACAAGCAAAGTGGATAAATTCGTTGATTTTGTGAAGCTCTGGCAAGGCTTCGCATTTCTCTTTTAAGAAATATTCCACCGCTTTTACATCGTGATTGGTGGTGCGTTCAATGGTTTTGATACGGTTTGCATCTTCAATAGAAAAATTCGCCACAATATCATTAAGGTAATCGTTTGCGTTTTTAGACAAAGCTGGAACTTCCTCAATTTGTGCGTGAGAAGCGAGTTTTTGTAACCAACGAACCTCTACCGTCACTCGGAATTTTAATAAACCAAATTCACTAAAAATTGGGCGAAGGGCTGCCGCTTTGTCTTGATAGCGACCATCAATTGGGGACAATGCTGTTAAAGCGTTAAGTTCCATTGAGATTTCTCCGTAAGATAAATAAAAATAAAGCAAAAATATAGCCCAAGAAATATAGCATTTTTTTACGCATATTTCACGGGCTAAATAAAAGAGTGCTCATTTTAGGCTAAACATTCTCGCAATGCCTTACCTATTTCCGCTAAACTTCTTACACAAGTGACACCCGCTGCTTCTAAGGCTTGGAACTTCTCTTCTGCCGTGCCTTTACCGCCACTGATAATTGCACCCGCGTGCCCCATCCGTTTGCCTTTCGGGGCAGTTGCACCTGCAATATAGCTTACTACAGGTTTAGTTACGTGTGCTTTTATAAATTGAGCTGCTTCTTCTTCGGCTGAACCACCAATTTCGCCAATCATCACTATGGCTTCAGTTTCAGGATCATCTTGAAATAGACGCAAAATATCAATAAAACTAGAACCTGGAATCGGATCGCCACCAATCCCAACGCAAGTGGATTGTCCGAATCCTTCATCTGTCGTCTGTTTTACCGCTTCATAGGTCAGCGTGCCTGAACGCGATACAATACCAATTTTGCCTTTTTTGTGAATATTAGCAGGCATAATGCCCATTTTGCATTCATCAGGCGTAATCACACCAGGGCAGTTTGGGCCAATCATTCGCACGCCTATCTCGTTTAATTTTTGTTTAACAACAAGCATATCCAGCGTTGGAATACCTTCAGTAATACACACAATCAGTTGAATACCTGCATCAATGGCTTCCAAAATGGCATCTTTACAACCGCTGGCAGGTACGTAAATAATGGTTGCAGTTGCCCCTGTTTTTTCGACCGCTTCTCGAACTGTATTAAACACTGGTAAGCCCAAATGTATTGTGCCACCTTTATTTGGTGAAACGCCTCCAACTAATTGCGTGCCGTAGGCTAAAGCCTGCTCGCTGTGAAATGTGCCTTGACTGCCCGTGAAACCCTGGCAAATCACTCTCGTATTTTTATCAATTAAAATTGCCATTTTCTATCCTTTCTTTTTTAGTCTTTATGCTTGATTTGCAAAATTTACGGCAGAAATCGCCGCTTGTGTTAAGGTTTCAGCAACCGTTAGATTCAGCCCGCTTTTTGCTAAGATAGCCCTGCCTTGTTCCGCATTTGTACCTTCTAAACACACGACTACAGGGACTTTTACGCCCACTTCATTCACCGCAGAAATAATCCCCTCGGCAATCAGATCACAACGTACAATACCGCCAAAAATATTAACAAGCACTGCTTTTACTTGGCTGTCGGATAAAATTAATTTGAATGCTTCAGCAACACGCTCTTTAGTTGCACCACCGCCCACATCAAGGAAATTCGCCGGTTCGCCACCTTGTAATTTGATCATATCCATGGTTCCCATTGCAAGCCCTGCACCATTTACCATACAGCCGATATTACCGTTCAGTGCCACATAATTTAGCTCCCATTGTGCAGCATAAGCTTCACGAGGATCTTCTTGGCTCTCATCTTCAAGTGCTTTTAGTTCAGGGTGACGATAAAGAGCATTGTTGTCAATAACCGCTTTGGCATCTAAACAGATGAGATTTTGCTGTTTAGTTACCACCAGCGGATTTATTTCAAGTAAGGAGAGATCTTTTTCAAGGAATAATTTGGCAAGTTGAAGGAAAATGGTAACGAACTGTTGGATTTCTGTGCCTTTTAAACCGAGTTTAAATGCAAGTTCACGTGCTTGGAAGGGTTGAGCATTAGTGAGAGGATCGAGGCTAATTTTATGGATAAGCTCAGGCGTATTTCTAGCGATCTCTTCAATCTCCATTCCGCCCGCACTGGATGCCATAAAAACCACTTTTTGCGAGCTACGGTCAATAACCGCCCCAAGATAAAGTTCACGCTCAATCTCGCAAGTTTCTTCCACATAAATGGTATTTACGGGTAAGCCTTTGCTATCGGTTTGGAAGGTTCTCATTCTTTTGCCTAACCATTGTTCCGCAAACTGGCGAGCTTGTTCGGCATTTTTTACTAACTTCACCCCACCTGCTTTACCTCGTCCGCCTGCGTGGATTTGACATTTCACGGCAAAAATATCACCGCTTAGCTGGCTGAGAGCTTGCTCTGTTTCTTCAATAGAATGGCAGGCAATGCCACGATTGATAGGTAACCCGTATTGGCTAAAGAGTTGTTTTGCTTGATATTCGTGCAAATTCATATGCTTTTTTTCCTGTATAGAGTAGGATTGTGTTTGAGATATTTTAGAAAGAATGGCTTGAGATTACCCGAAAATGAAGGAAAAATGAATAGGAACATTTAACAAATTCTTGTTAAAATTCAACCGCTTCATTCAATTTACAGAATAAGGAATAATTATGTCAATGCAAATCACCCTGTCAAATACGCCCGCATCCGAAAAATGGGGCAAAAAAGCCATTCTTTCTGCCAATGAAAATGGAATGACGATTCATCTTAACGAAAAGCCTGAGAGCGAAGCATTTATCACTATTCAGCAAGCCGCTCGTAAAATTAAAAATCAAGGCATTTTAGCAGTAACGCTTGCAGGAGAAGGCTGGGATTTAGAACAATGCTGGGCATTTCATCAAGGATACGTCAGCGTGAAAAATGTAGGCTCAGTGCAATACCCTAATTTGGGAGAAGCACAAACGGAATTTGATGCTCGCCTTGAATGCACCACATTTACACGCACGCTCATCAATAAACCCTCTGACCAATTAACACCTGTACAATTAGCTGAACAAGCGGTCGAGTTCGTCACTCAACAAGCGGTTAAAAAAGGTTTGAATTCTGCAATTTCTGCGGAAATTATTTCAGGCGAAGATTTAAAAAAACAAGGTTATTCAGGCATTTGGACGGTGGGCAAAGGTTCTGAAAATCCGCCTGCTTTCTTAGCGTTAGACTTCAATCCAACGGGCAAGGCAGATGAGCCTGTATTAGCCTGTTTAGTCGGCAAAGGCATTACCTTTGACACAGGTGGTTATAGCTTAAAACCAAGTGATTCAATGTCTACAATGCGAACTGATATGGGCGGTGCGGCAATGCTTACAGGTGCATTAGGTTTAGCGATTGCACAAGGCTTGCAAAAACGCGTGAAGCTCTATCTCTGCTGTGCAGAAAATATGGTGAGCCATAACGCTTTTAAATTGGGCGATATTATTACCTATCGCAATGGTGTTACGGTTGAAGTTTTAAACACCGATGCGGAAGGTCGCTTGGTGTTGGCTGATGGTTTAATTGAGGCAAGTAAGCAAAATGCACAGTTGATTTTAGATGCAGCAACACTCACAGGTGCTGCAAAAGTAGCAGTGGGGAATGATTATCACAGCGTACTTTCAATGGATGAAAACTGGATTTCAGCATTATTCACTGCCGCAAAAAATCAAAATGAACCTTTCTGGCGTTTGCCATTTGAGCCGTTCCATCGATCACAAATTAGCTCAAACTTTGCGGATATTGCCAACATTGGCTCGGTGCCTGTTGGGGCAGGAGCAAGCACAGCTTGTGCATTTCTCTCTTATTTTGTGGAAAATTACCAACAAAATTGGTTACATATTGATGCTTCAGCTACCTTCCGTAAGACCGCAAGTGATTTATGGGCAGCTGGTGCAACAGGGCTTGGTGTAAGAACAGTAGCAAATTTATTGCTTAGTGCTTAGGGAAAAGAATGGCAAAATCGAATTATATTACCCGCTCAGGCTGGCAGATGTTAGACCAAGAGCTGAAATTCTTATGGAAAGAAGAACGCCCGAAAGTGACCCAAGCCGTTTCTGATGCAGCTGCCCTTGGCGATCGCAGCGAAAATGCGGAATACATCTACGGCAAACGTCGCTTGCGTGAAATCGACCGTCGTGTGCGGTTTCTTTCCAAACGGTTAGAAGTGCTACAAATCGTCGATTACCATCCGCAACAAGAGGGCAAAGTCTTTTTTGGTGCTTGGGTGGAATTGGAAAACGAAGCGGGTGAGATTGCGAAATATCGCATCGTAGGATGCGATGAATTTGCCCCTGCGAAAAATTGGATTTCGATTGATTCCCCTGTTGCCCGTGCTTTAATTGGTAAACAGGAAGATGATGAAATTACCGTCCAAACGCCAACGGGTAAAGTGATGTGGTTTATTAACCGAGTTTGGTATGAAAAAGAGTAACCGCTCTGCTCTTCATCTTCTCACCTCTCTCTGCTTGCCACGACTGAACATCGTGTCAAGCTGTTTCAATATTCGCTTCGCTCCCCCTTCGCAACCGTTGTCAAAGGCAATGTTCAAACGCAAGCGTTTGTCCCACAAGGGAAGAAAACAATAAAACCACTTTCGTAACTATACCATCTTCCCTTTCGGAGGGAGAGGGGTAACAAGTGGAGCTATATGCCCGATCTCACATCTATGCTAGAATAATGCCAATTTTTCTATCTAATGCTTAAACGTAAAATGAAACCAAACTCGCCGCAATCTTCGCAAAAAAATCCTAAAAACCAACCGCTTGATAACACACAAAAGGCTCTGATTGCCCAGCTAAAGGATCTGACTACTAACGACTATCGCCGTTTGCGTTCACGGATTTATGGCTTGTCAAATGTGAAAAAGCCAGAAACAAAACAAGCAATTCAAACAGAAATTGAACAAGATATTCTCACAGCACAAGCCCATTTTTCTGCTCGTAAAGCCCATCAAGAAAGCCTTAACATCAACTATCCTGACCTGCCTATTTCGTCACGCCGTGAGGAAATTCTCAAGCTAATTGCAGAGAACCAAGTCGTAGTGATTGCAGGAGAAACAGGCTCGGGCAAAACCACCCAGTTACCGAAAATGTGCTTGGAGCTAGGGCGTGGCGTGAAAGGTTTGATTGGGCATACCCAGCCTCGCCGTATTGCTGCCCGCTCAGTGGCAAACCGTATTGCGGAAGAATTGCAATCAGAGATAGGAGCGACGGTCGGTTATAAAGTCCGTTTTAACGATCAAGTCAGCGACAATACACTGGTAAAATTGATGACGGACGGGATTCTACTGGCTGAAATTCAAAACGACCGCTATCTTAATCAGTACGACACCTTGATTATTGACGAAGCCCACGAACGCAGCCTTAACAACGATTTCATTTTAGGTTATCTCAAACAGATTCTACATAAACGCCCTGATCTTAAAGTGATCATCACCTCGGCAACCATTGATGTGGAACGCTTTTCACGCCATTTCAATAATGCACCAATTATTGAAGTATCGGGCAGAACCTTCCCTGTAGAAGTACGTTATCGCCCGATTGTAGAAGAGGACGATCAAGACCAACTGCAAGGTATTCTAAATGCGGTAGACGAACTGCAAGCCGAAGGACGAGGCGATATTCTGATCTTTATGAACGGCGAACGTGAAATTCGCGACACTGCTGAAGCGTTACAAAAGCAGAATCTGCGTTTTACTGAAATTCTGCCACTTTACGCTCGCTTGTCTGCCGAAGAGCAACAACGCATTTTCCGTCCGAGTAGTTTGAACCGTATTATTTTAGCCACCAACGTGGCAGAAACATCACTTACCATTCCGAATATTAAATATGTGATTGATACAGGGACAGCGCGAATTTCACGTTATAGCTATCGTACTAAAGTGCAACGTTTGCCGATTGAGCCGATTTCACAAGCTTCCGCCAATCAACGTAAAGGGCGATGCGGACGTGTGTCTGAGGGGATTTGTATCCGTTTATATTCAGAGGAGGATTTTAACAGCCGTCCTGAATTTACCGATCCCGAGATTTTACGCACCAATTTAGCTTCGGTTATTTTGCAGATGGCATCACTTGGGTTGAGCGATATTACTGCGTTTCCATTCGTGGATTCGCCCGATGTTCGTCAAGTGCAAGATGGAATTCGCTTGCTTGAAGAATTACAAGCGTTTCACATTCGTAAAACTAAATTTGGCGAAAAACGTGAACTCACCCCAATCGGTCGCCAATTAGCACAATTACCTATTGATCCTCGTTTAGGAAGAATGGTGATTGAAGCGGCAAAAAACGGCAGTTTGCACGAAGTGATGATGATTGTCTCCGCACTTTCTATTCAAGACCCGCGTGAACGCCCACAGGAAAAACAGCAGGCATCAGATGAAAAACATCGCCGTTTTGCTGACAAAGATTCGGACTTCTTGGCATTTGTGAACCTGTGGCACTACATTCAAACCCAGCAAAAAGAGCTAAGTAAAAACCAGTTCCGCAAGCAGTGCCAGAAAGATTACCTCAACTATTTACGCGTGCGGGAATGGCAGGATATTTATCATCAGCTCCGTTTGTCGGTGCGTGAAATGGGCTTGCCGATTAACACGCTTGAAGCAAATTATCAGCAAATTCACACCGCTTTATTGGCAGGCTTGCTCTCGCATATAGGTTTAAAAGATAGCGAAAAAATGCACTATCTAGGGGCGAGAAATGCACAATTTTTCATCTTTCCAACCTCGGCGCTTTTTAAAAAACAGCCGAAATGGATCATTGCTTCCGAGCTGGTTGAAACCACTAAACTGTGGGCAAGAACCGTGGCAAAAATCGAACCTGAATGGGTCGAGCCGTTAGCACAGCATTTGGTGAAAAGCAGTTACAGCGAGCCACATTGGGCGAAGTCCAAAGGGGCAGTGATGGCGTATGAAAAAGTTGCCCTCTACGGCATTCCGATTGTGGCAAAACGCTTAGTGAATTACGGCTCGATTGATCCAATCGTCAGTCGTGAGATTTTTATTCGCTCAGCGATGGTCGAAGGCGAATGGATCAATAATTACAAATTCTTCAAAGAAAATAACCGCTTGATCAAAGAGGTGGAAGACCTCGAACACAAATCTCGTCGCCGCGATATTTTGGTGGACGAACAGGTGTTGTTCGACTTCTACGATCAGCGTGTAGGCACAGAAGTGGTCTCTAGTCGCCATTTCGACAGCTGGTGGAAAAAGGCAAGCAAAGCCGATCCTGAATTGCTCAATTTTGAAAAATCGTTCCTGATGAACGAAGGGGCAAACAAGGTTTCTGAGCTAGATTTCCCGAATTTCTGGTATCAAGGTAAGCTCAAATTGAAGCTCACTTATCAATTTGAAATAGGTTCAGAAGCCGATGGGGTTACGGTGCATATTCCTCTGCCATTGCTTAACCAAGTAGAGCCTGAAGGCTTTGACTGGCAGATCCCAGGGCTTCGCCACGAATTAGTGGTGAGCCTAATTAAATCCTTACCAAAAGCAATGCGTCGTAATTTTGTGCCTGCACCGAACTATGCCGAGGCCTTTTTAGGGCGTGCCGAACCGTTAGCTAAACCATTACTAGAAAGCCTGACTTACGAGCTTCGCCGAATGACGGGGGTAACAGTAGAGCCTGAATTGTGGGATTACTCACAACTGCCTGCACACCTGAAAATGACTTTCCGCGTGATTGATGAGAAGGACAAAAAAATTGCCGAAAGTGGTGATTTAGACGCACTAAAATTCCAGCTCAAAGATCAGGTGCAAAGTACACTTTCTAATATCGCTGACGATGGCATTGAGCAAAGCGGTTTGCATCTCTGGAGCTTCGCGGATTTACCGCAATGCTACGAGCACAAAAAACAGCATTTCAGCGTGAAGGCGTACCCTGCGATTGTTGATGAGCAAACTTCAGTAGGAGTAAAATTGTTTGAAACTGAAGCTGAGCAAGTGCAAGCAATGCAAGCGGGTTTACGTCGTTTGTTGTTACTGAACGTGCCTTCGCCGATTAAATACTTACACGAAAAATTGCCGAATAAAGCTAAACTTGGCTTATATTTCGCCCCGTTTGGCAAGGTATTAGAACTGATTGATGACTGTATTTCCTGTGCGGTGGATAAGTTGATTGATGAGTTCGGCGGTTTTGTCTGGACGGAAGAAAAATTCCGTGAACTGCAAGAGTTTGTGCGTGCCAATCTGAACGACACCACCGCAGAAATTGCCTTGCAAGTGGAAAAATGCTTAACCTTAGCATTTGAACTCAACAAGCGAATGAAAGGCAAAATGGACTTCACGATGGCATTTGCGTTGTCGGATATTAAAGCCCAGTTGGCAAGCTTGGTGTATCCAAATTTCGTGACTCAAACTGGCTATCAACGTCTTGCAGATCTTTACCGATATTTGACCGCTATTGACAAGCGTTTAGACAAACTCGGTACAGATACCAATACTGACCGTGCTAAAATACTACGTGTTGAGCAGGTTCAAGAAGCCTACAAACAGCTGCTGGCTAAACTGCCAAAATCGAAAACAATTCCAACAGAAGTGCTAGAAATTCGCTATATGATCGAAGAGCTGCGCGTCAGCCTCTTCGCTCAACAAATCGGCACAAAATACCCAATTTCTGATAAGCGGATTTTGAATATGATTGGAGAATTTAAATAATTCTAATATTTAGAATGATTTAGGGGTTGCACCAACAATATTTAGGTACAACCCTTATTTTATAAATCAATTAACATTAAGGAAAAAGAAAAGGATTTAACCCACTCTTCGCAAACTCTTTTTGTTCCATTTCAGCATCAAGCAAAATGGTAGCAAGATCATCTGCGACAGGTTCAACATAGGCATCTTTTTCTTGATACATTACTTTTAAATAACTTCCGCAATCACCACAGCTTTCAGATTTCACGCCTGCATCGACATTATCAAAACTCCAGTAATCTAATTTACCACTCTGATCGCAGCTAGAGCATTGCGAGCGGGTCATATTCCATTCGCTTTCACAAAGCGAGCAGTGCATATAGCGTAAACCTTGCTCACTACCAAAATGAATTACGCTTGCCACAGGTGCCGCATCACATACAGGGCAGGTATGACGTTCGCCTACTTCGGTCATAGTATTACGTGGCAGTTGTTGAGTGAGTTGCACCCAATAAAGTGAAAGAGCTGCCCATAAAAAGACTGCTTTATCTGCACCAACTTGTTCATAACGTTCATTAAACAAATCTGTCGCTAATTTTTCGAGCTCAGAAGACGCCGCTTTTTCTAGCCATTCCAATGTTGGTAAAGTGGTTTCATTAGCGTAAGGTCTAAACTTCTTAATGAGTGCGAGTAAAAGTTTCTGCCATTCGTTTGAACGTGGAAAATTTTTGGCATTCAGTGGTTTATTACCTTGCGTTTGAGTAATGCAAGCGGTCAACTTTTCTTGTTCATTTGCAATAGGGTGATTTTCAAGCAGATCTAATTGCACTTCAACCAAATTTGCAGCGAATTCTAAATAATCTTTGAACGGATTATCTTCCGCTAATTGACGTAAACGTTTTGCACGGCGTGCGTATAAGTTTTTAGGGTTAGCGAACAAAAGTGGTGGATGTTCGAAGGAACTTGCAGCTTGTTTGATTTCAGTATCAGGTAAAATTCGGATGCTCATTTTGTGTCCTTAAATGAAAGGCAGGGGATGAATTGGGATAATGGACGCACGCTTGCAAAATATTGAATAAAATTAACCGCTTGCGTGCGTAAACGCTATTCACGCCCTACTTAAAAAGAAAGTGCGGTATTATACCGCACTTTAACAGAAGTTATCCTTTGCTTGCTTCTTCAGCAAGCTCTTTTTCGAGCTCAGGTTTCACTTCTTCGTTATACCATTTTGGGTGGTGTTTTTTCGCCCAGCGAACCGTTACCCAACCTTCTACCATACCGCGAATTGAGCCTTTAATCCAGAATGCCATATACATGTGGACTAAAATCCCTGTAAATAACGCAAAGGCACTGGCAGAGTGAAGTAAAATCGCAATACGTAATGTTTGGATAGAGAAGTTATGCGAGAAATATTTTCTCCACATAATGATCCCTGTGATCAACAAGGTAAACATTGCCAAATTTAATGTCCAGAATAACATTTTTTGACCAAAGTTATATTTACCATTGTAAGCCACCGCGTGCTCATTCCCTTTTAACACTTCGTGCACGTTCATTGCCCATTTTAGGTCATTTTTTTCTGGAATGTTATGATCCCAATAAATCAACGCCATAATGATAAAGGCAATAAACATCACAATCCCCGTGAATGGGTGGATTGCACGAGCTAATTGCGGTGTACCGAGAATTTCAGTTAACCACGCGAAGTCCGGGAAGAAGAATGCAACCCCAGTGAACATTGTCATAAAGAATGAAATAACCAAGAACCAGTGGCTCACACGAGCAAGAGGTTTATGGCGAATAATACGGGTATCATTCGTGATTTCCACTTTTTTACTCATCTTTGCCTCCTTTTTCTTGATGTTCACCTTCTAAGTGTTCGTGGTGATCTTCCACATCTTCTTCAATGTTTGGTCCAACGGTCACATAGTGAGCTACTTCTGCAAGTGCTAAGCCCCCCATTGCAACTGCCGCAACTGGTTTGAGAATATCTTTCCAAAGCTCAACCGTCACATCAACTTTCGGATCTTTCGGTAAGCCAGAATAAAGCTCAGGTTTATCTGCGTGGTGCAACACATACATTACGTGTGTTCCGCCCACACCTTCAGGGTTATAAATGCCTGCATTTGGATAGCCGCGAGATTTCAGATCTTTCACGCGTGTTTCTGCGTAGTGAAGCATCTCATCTTTCGAACCAAATCGAATTGCACCTGTTGGGCAGGTTTTCACGCAAGCCGGCTCTTGGCCCACATTCACGCGATCCACGCAAAGGGTACATTTGTACACACGATTATCTTCATCATTCATACGTGGAATATTGAATGGACAACCTGCAATACAGTAACCACAGCCGATACATTTATCAGATTGGAAATCCACAATACCGTTTGCATATTGAATGATCGCACCTGGTGATGGGCACGCTTTCAAGCAGCCAGGTTCAGCACAGTGCATACAACCATCTTTACGGATCAGCCATTCCAAGCGGTCGTTTTCTTCCACTTCGTTGAATTTCATCACCGTCCACTGTTTTGCGTTCAGATCGCGAGGGTTATCATAAACCCCCACACATTCTTCCTGCGGAGCACGAATGTCGTTCCATTCAGAGCAACCAACTTGACATGCCTTACAGCCGATACAGGCTGAAACATCGATGAGCTTTGCAACTTCCACCACGTGATCACGTGTTTGTGGTGGTGGTGTTACGAACGAAGTTGCAGATACTTTAATAATGTTTTGATCTTGTACACCTGACATTATACTGCCTCCGTTACTTTCTCAATGTTCACAAGGAACGTTTTATATTCAGGGGTTTGCGTATTTGCATCACCCACACGTCCCGTTAAGGTATTCGCCAAGAATGATTTTTTGCCTACTGTTGCAAAGCCGCCGTGGAGTGGAATACCCACAGTGTGAATACGTTTACCGTCAGCATCAATTGAACGAACACGTTTTGTTACAACGGCTTTGGTTTTAATATAACCACGTTTTGAAGTGACTTTTACCACATCACCATTTTCAATGCCTTTCTCTTTTGCCAACTCTTCACTAATTTCCACAAACGGTTCTGGCTGAGCAATCATATTGAGGTTAGATTGTTTGGTCCAGAAGTGGAAGTGCTCAGTTAAGCGGTAAGTTGTACCCACATAAGGGAACTGACTTGCATCACCGAAACGATCTTTGTCACTCTCTAAAATACGAGCTGTTGGGTTTGAAATCACATTCGGGTGAAGTGGGTTCGTACCAATTGGGGTTTCAATCGGTTCATAGTGCTCAGGGAACGGTCCCTCCGCCATTTTATTCAAGCCAAATAAGCGACTAACACCTTCAGGTTGCATAATGAATGGTGTTACATTGCTGTTTGGTGGAGCAGTGCCGAAGTCTGCGACATCAATGTAGTTCCAGTTTTTGCCATTCCATTTTACAAGCTGGCGTTTCGGGTTCCACGGTTTACCTGATAAGTCTGCAGAGGCTCGATTATAAAGTACACGACGGTTAAGAGGCCATGAGAATGCCCAACCTAATGTATTACCTAAACCAGATGGATCGCTGTTATCGCGGTTTGCCATTTGGTTACCTTTTTCTGTCCATTGACCTGTGTAAATCCAAATCGCCGATGAAGTTGAACCATCATCACGAAGGTGAGCAAATGTTGAAAGTAATTCGCCTTTCTTCGCAATTAATTTACCGCTTGCATCATAAAGATCTTCTAGTGCATAACCATTATTCTCTTTAGCAAGCTCTTCCGATTTCGGTTCTAATGGATTTTTGTAATTCCAAGTCATGGCTTCAATAGTTTCAAGTGAAACTGGCGTTTTACCTTGAGCTTTTTCTTCGTGATACATTTCAAGCATCACTTCACGGATTTCCGCTAAAATATCCACATCTGGTTTTGCTTCTTTTGGTGGTTCAGCTGCTTTCCAGTGCCATTGTAACCAACGACCAGAGTTCGCAATTGAGCCATCTTCTTCAGCAAAACAGATGGTTGGTAAACGGATAACCTCAGTTTGAATATCGGCTGGGTTTACATCGTTGTATTCGCCATGATGTTGCCAGAATTCAGAGGTATCTGTTGCTAATGGATCGCAAATAATTAAGAATTTTAATTTACGTAACGCACTTGAGATTTTATTCTTATCTGGATAAGAGGCTAATGGGTTATAACCTTGGCAGATATAACCATTGATTTTGCCTTGATCCATCAATTCGATAAATCTCATATGGTCCATTTTTTTCTTATATTGTTTCGGTAAATTGTGGTAGCCGAACTCATTATCTTTAGTTGCATTCTCGCCATAGAAGGCTTTAAGCATACTTACCATAAATTTCGGGGTGTTTTGCCAGTAGTTTGTCTGACCATCCACCGTTGTTTTTGGTGTAATACGTTTTAGGAAAGCATCTAAAGTAGTATCTGTTTCAATTGGTAATGGAATATAGCCTGGTAACATAGATGGGAATAAGCCCATATCTGTTGTACCTTGTACGTTTGAGTGACCACGCAATGCGTTTACACCACCGCCAGACATCCCGATATTACCTAAAAGTAACTGGATCATTGCCATTGAACGAATATTTTGCGTACCAACTGTGTGCTGTGTCCAACCTAATGCGTACAAGAATGTCGTTGTACGTTTTGGATCAGCCGTTGAAGCAATGGTTTCCGCAAACTCTTGGAACGCTTTTTGTTTTGTACCACAAATACGTTCCACCATTTCTGGGGTATAACGTTCAACGTGTTTTTTCAGAAGATTAATAACACAACGCGGATCTTGAAGTGTCATATCACGTTTTGGCTGACCATTTTCGTCTAATTGATAAGACCACGTTGATTTATCATAAGAACGTGTTTCAGGGTTATAGCCTGTGAATAAGCCATCTTCAAAACCAAATCCTTCGTGAATTAAGAAGCTTGCATTGGTGTAATGTTTTACATATTCGTGTTGAATTTTATCGTTATCTAAAAGATACTTAATCACACCTAATAAAAGTGTAATATCTGTACCTGAGCGAATTGGAGAATAGAAATCTGCCACAGAAGCCGTACGGTTAAAACGTGGATCAACCACCATTAACTTCGCACCATTTTGTTTTTTCGCTTCAATAGCCCAACGGAAGCCAACAGGGTGAGCTTCAGCAGCGTTACCGCCCATTACTACCACAACATCCGCATTTTTAATATCAACCCAATGGTTGGTCATCGCACCGCGACCAAAACTAGGAGCAAGACTTGCTACCGTAGGTCCGTGTCAGGTACTCGCTTGGTTATCTAAAACCAACATACCAAAGGCACGACCAAATTTTTGGGTTAAAAGTGCCGTTTCATTACTTGCAGCAGAAGCCGTCAAGAAACCTGTGGTTGCCCAACGATTAACGGGCGTACCTTCCGCATTGGTGGCTTCCCAGTTAGCATCACGGTCTTCTTTTAATAATTTCGCAACTTTATGAATGGCGTCGTGCCAAGAAATGCGTTCCCACTTGTCAGAACCTGGCGCACGATATTCTGGATATTGCAAGCGGTTTGGACTGTTTACATAATCCAGCACCCCTGCCCCTTTAGGACATAATGCCCCGCGGCTAACTGGATGGTCTGGGTCACCTTCCACGTGGAACAATTTACCACGTGAATTCATTGCTCCATCACCGAGGCTATACATCAACATACCGCAGCCTACGGCACAATAAGTACAGGATTGGCGAGTTTCTTTAGCTCGTAAAAGCTTGTACTCGCGAGGGGCTGCTAACGCTTCACTTGGTGCAAAACCAAGCATTGCTGCAGAAGTCCCTGCCATACCACCTGCACAGATCTTGAAAAACTTACGTCTTGAGACCTGCATAAATCACTCCTACTAGTAACATTAGCAACATTTTGCCAATGTGATGTTTAAAATGTAAAATACATCGTCATATTACAACCCCAATTTTATCGAGTTGTATTATTTAACAATTATTTTACCTTTAGCTATAATAAACCATACCCCATCTTTAGTAAATTTAATAAATCTAATTATTTTTTGATCTATTTAAAATTTAATTTATTAAAATTAAATTATTGAGAATAATTCTTATTTATTAAAATTAAATATTAAAAAATATATGAATATTTTACACAAAATAAATGCTACCCGTTTAACCTTGATTGATCAAGTCATAACAGCCAAACCATGCGAAGATAACCTAATTAGTGAAATTGCGGTTGCTCTGGTTTATAACGGCATTTCTCACGCAGTGATGATGTGCACGCCAAATAATTTAGAAGATTTTGCGATTGGCTTTTCACTTTCGGAAGGAATTATTTCTAACAAATCAGAAATTTATGGCATCGATATTATTGAACAATGCGATGGCATTGAAGTGCAATTAGAAATTAGCACTCGTCGTTTTGTTGAATTAAAAGAAAAACGCCGCTCAATGACAGGAAGAACTGGCTGTGGCATTTGTGGCGTTGAACAATTAGAACAGGTAAAACAGAGTTGCAATTTAGCTAAAAAATCTGACCGCTTGTCGAATATCAACCCACTTATTTTTAATCACTCACTTGAGCAACTCGAACAAACGCAACAACTTTCCAAAGAAACAGGGGCAAGCCACGCAGCCGCATTTTTTAGCCCCGAGGGTGAATTACTTGCCATTCGAGAAGATGTCGGCAGACACGTCGCTTTAGATAAACTTATCGGTTGGTACGTTTCAAATAACGAACCACTTGGCTTTGTGTTTGTCACCAGCCGAGCCAGTTTTGAAATGGTGCAAAAATGCGTTGCAGTAGGCATTGAAATGCTATGTGCCATTTCCGCCGCCACCGAAATGGCAGCCAAAATGGCACAAGAAAACGGATTTACTTTACTCGGCTTTACCCGAAAAGGCAAAGCAACGGTTTATTCGGGAATTGGGCGGTTGGTTATTTAAAAAATAATAGGCTGAATGCTACAAAATATAGTATCCAGCCTTTAATTGAGTAAATTCTTTTTGCTACTCTTCTTTAATGTGACCAATCTCCAAATGCACCACATCAACTAAATCAGATGGGCTTACTTGGAACGCTTGACCGAACCCTTTAACGAATAAGCCTTGGCTTGGTGTGAAGCCGAAGATTTTAAAGTCGGCATTTTGTGCTAACTCATCAATTAAATCACCGTGGCGGGCTTTAAGTTCTGCTAAACAAGCCTGACCTTCTTCTGAAAGTTTATCAATCACTTGCGAAGTTGCATCAAAACTTAACCGCTTGCGGGCAAAAATTTGACGGCTTAAGTTCTCATCTTCAATCAACATCAACGATACTTTCGATACTTTTTGTAGATTGCGGGCGTGGCGTGCAATTTCTGAAATTAACACCACATATTTGCCATTATGAATTACAAACGGTGCATAACTGACGTTTGGGTTGCCTTCTTCATCTAAGGTTGCCAACATAATCGTACGGCATTGTTCCTTCAACTCTTGAATTTGTGGCCCTAAGCGGTTCTGTAGTACTTCTTGACGAGCAGTCATTGTTTTCTCCTTAATAAAAATCCCTATTGAAAGGCATTGAATTTTTCCACTTGTTCAGGGAAAAGTTGGCGTTGCTCATCACGCCCTAAATACACTTTAAAAATGGTCTCGCCATTATGAGCAATAAAGGCGATGTTGTAGCTCTCTTTACCACGGAAAGGTAAGCTAACAAAAGCAATTTGAGCAATGCCATCTAATTTCAAATGCCCGTGCAAGGCACCTTGATCGCCTTTCATATTCAGATTGTAGTAGCCACGCCCTACAATACCTTCGGGGAAACGATCTTTAATTTCAAAGATCGAACCGCATTTTTCAATAATGGTGGTAAAGGTGCCCCATTGGGCGATTTGGGCAAAAATCTCTTCGGCACGATTTGCCTCAAACACACGCACAAATTGTTCTGGCAGTGCCACTAAAATTTTACCTTCAGGCAGCTCAAAATGGGCTGCCATATCCAGTGTGATCGCCTGTGGATTTTCCGCAATATAAGCGGTAATCTTTTCTGTGAGATTTGTCATTTTCCAATAAAATCCTACCGCTTATTGAGCTGCTTCTTGTTTAATTGCACCAAATACACCACGTGATTTATCAGCTTCATTAGTGAATATACCCGATAACTCTTTGGCATTTTCACCGAAGAAACCACCTTGGGTTTTAATGCCATTTACTTCACCAGCAAAACTGTTGCCAGTAATTTTGCCGCCGAAGTTCATTTTTGGCACTTGAACTGTATTGTAATAAGTATTTACTTTTTCATTAATTGTAATATCAATTACTTTTTTATCGAAATCAGCCGTCGCATTCATTTTTGATGTTCTAGCATATGAAACACCATCTTTAACATATGCAGCTCCGCCCGTGTATTGAATTGTACCTGAAGTAGGAATTTGAGATACATCGGTTGGTTTACCTTGGGCATAAATCATTTTTTCAGTTGGGTTGTATGGATCTGTTGCATAGATACCAAAAGTAGTTGATTTGAAATCACCTGTATTAGCAATATTTGAACTATATTCAACCTGTCCGATATAGTCATTATATTCTGAATCAGCTAAAGAAAGTACTTGATCTCTAATACCATAGCTATCAACAATTGCAATATCACGAATATCTCGAGCTTGGGTACGCTCAACAGTTGCTTTGCCATCTTTTAAGTTAATGACACCACCAGATACAGCATCAGTCATCACGCCAGAAATTCCTCCGAATACTTTATCGCTAAGTGGAATTCTTGATTTTTCATCTGCACGAAGATTTTCTAGCTGTTTAGCATATTCTTCGGCTTCTTGACGTTTTTTCGCTTGTTCAGCTGCTTTTGCATTGAGTTCTTCAACAGATTTGTTTGCTACTTCAGCATCTTTTTGAGCTTTCTCTAAATTTTGCTTTGCGTTAGCCAGATCTTCTGCTGCTTTTTGTGCTTTTTCTTCTAGTTTTTTTAATGCGTCTTGATTCTCAAGGTTTTGTTTTGCGTTAGCTAGTTGGGAATTAGTTTGTTCAGCTGCTAGTTCAGCTTGTTTTTGATTTAATTCAGCTAATTCTTTAGTAAGTTTGGCAACTTCAGCAGTGAGCTGAGTTACAGTAGCTTGAGCTTTATCTGCTTCAGACTTAGCTGTATTGTAATTTGATTGATTATTTTGAGCTTGTTGTTGAGCTGTTTTTACTTGCTGAGTAAGATCCGCAATTTTTTGCGTTAGTGTGGATTCTGTTTTACGAATTTGATCAGAATTATCTGTACCTCCTTTAGAGCTTGATGAGCAAGCGGTTAAAAAAGCAGCACAAGATACAGTAAGTAAAGTAAATTTAAATTTATTCATAATAGTGACCTATATTATGTAATTAGAGTAGAAGAAAACTTTGAATAGATTAAACTAAACAAAAATGATTTTCAATACTCTTGTAAAACTTATTAAATTTTCGTAAACTGAATTTATATCTTTTTTATATTTTAGGTGAAAATATGGCTCGTCAATTTGTTCTATCATTGGGAGCTGTTTGTGTTGCTATGGCATTAAACAGCTATGCTCAAGAAGAAACTACTTTAGGTACCATCCGCGTTGATGGTACTCAAATCAAAGCAAACCAAATTAAAAAAACGCGTAAAGCAATTCAGGAGGAATTGATTGCGGACAATTATGATTTAGTGCGTTATACAACAGATGTCGGTATTAGCGATAATGGTCGTCGTAAGAAAGGTTTTGCTATGAGAGGCGTTGAGGGAAATCGGGTTGGTATTAGTGTAGATGGTGTAAATCTACCTGATTCTGAAGAGAACTCTCTTTACGCCCGTTATGGCAACTTCAATAGCTCTCGTTTAGGAATCGATCCTGAATTAGTGCAGGGGATCGATATTATGCGAGGTTCAGACTCCTTTAATTCAGGAAGTGGGGCGTTAGGTGGATCGGTAAACTATCGTACTCTAGGTGTAGATAACATTATCTTGCCAGGAAATAATTGGGGCGTGTTACTCAAAAATGGCTACGCGAGTAAAAACCGTGAATGGACTCACACTGTTGGAACGGGTTATAGAAATGACAAAGTAGATATTGCCTTGCTTTATTCTTACCGTAACGGGCATGAAATGAAAAGTAATGGTAGTGGAGACGATATTACAGGAAGTGCAAGAGGAATACCAGATCCAGCCTATCATAAAAATCACAGTTATTTAGCAAAAGTAGGATATTTCATTACACCATCTCATAAAGTCAGCGCTTCTTTTAATGGTCAGAAACTTAACAATGAAGTAGATGAAAAGTCGTATAGTTATTCAGAAAGTAGTTGGCGTTTAGTTAATGATATCAATTCACGCTATACCGCCAATTTTGCGTATGAGTATTTTCCAGAAAATAATAAATATTTAGGTTATTTACGTGCAGATATAGATTGGCAAGAAACAGATATTAGCTCTAAAAATTATAAAGGTCTTTATAATAGAGATGCGAATGAAAGACTTATCTATATTAAGCGTGCAGATGAGCTTCAAGATACTCATATGTTAACTAAAGTAAAACGAGCTTCTATTCGTTTAGATTCTGCATCTTGGGAAACCAAATGGGGTACACATATTTTTACACTTCGTTCAGGTATCTCTCAGAAAGATTTTGATAACCGAAACGACAAAGAGCTTTATCGAGGTGGTAAAACATTAAAAGAAAATGGTTCAATTCAGCATCCAGTAATAACTAGAGCATTTTATAGCCAATTACAAGATAAAGTTGTATGGAATGATATGTTTTCTAGTCAGTTAGGGGTGAGATATGATTGGGAAGAACTTATGCCACAACATATAAAATCGCCTTGTCAAGCATGTACTGCAACACCAGCATCTAATACATTCCAAAGCTTAAGTGGTTCATTAGGACTAGATGCTCAGTTAAACGATACTTGGAAAGTCGGCTATAATGTTTCTACTGGATATCGAGTACCAACGGCATCAGAAATGTATTTCTCTTTCACTAATAAATTAGGTAACTGGTATCCAAATCCTAATTTAAAAGCAGAACAAGCACTTAACCAATCAATTAATATTCAAGCTGAACATCGAATAGGCTTGTTTGGTATGAACATCTACCATAGTCGCTATAAAGATTTCTTAATTGAACAGGAAACAGAGGATTTGGTTGCAAATACAGATTACAATGAATATTCTGCTTATTATGGAGCACAGCCATTTGAATACCAACTAGGTCAACAAATGGTAAATATTGATAGAGCAAGTATTTCTGGTATTGAACTAAATAGCAAAATGAATTTAGATCAAGTGTTCTCAGTTATTCCTGAAGGATGGAAGCTCCTTGCTAATTTAGGTTATTCTAAAGCTCGATTAAAAGGAAGCGAGAACAGTTTACTGTCTATTCAACCATTAAAAGTTATTGTAGGTTTTGGTTATGAAGATCCTGAAGAACGCTGGGGCTTAAATGTAAGAGCAACTTATTTAGGTGCAAAAAAAGCGAAAGACGCACAAATTCTGTGGCGTAAACGTGTTCAAACATACCCTTATTTGAATGGTTCGGCGACTTTATTTGATGTTTATGGATTCTACAAAGTCAATAAAAATATAATTTTACGTGCAGGTGTATATAATTTATTGAATCGTAAATATCATACTTGGGATACTTTACGTGGTATCAATTATATTAGCACAACCGATGCCGTTGACCCACAACGCAAAGGCCTAGAACGTTTCTACGCCCCAGGTCGCAATTTTGCAGGAGCGGTTGAAATTCGTTTCTAGTTTGCAAACTGCATAAAAAAAATAGCTAGGAAATAAATCCTAGCTATTTTTATTTAATCTTTACTGAAATTATAACGCTTGTTCAACAAAAGCCGCTAATTGAGATTTTGGTAATGCACCTACTTGTGTTGCAACTACTTGACCATCTTTAAAAAGAATTAATGTTGGGATTGAACGAATACCGAATTGGGCTGGCACTTGTTGATTTTCATCTACATTCACTTTGGCAATTTTCGCACGACCTGCAAACTCTTCTGCTAACTCATCTAAAATTGGAGCCACCATACGACAAGGACCACACCAAGGTGCCCAGAAATCTAATAATACTGGTACATCTGATTTTAGTACTTCTTGTTCAAATGTTGCATCGGTAACTTGTAAAGTCATAATTAATTCCTTGTTTACATTATTTAAATAAAAGAAAAACACCACCGAGAAATCAGTGGTGTTCGGTTGGCGTTAAGATAAGGTTTCAACCAACCGATTTCAAGTCTATTTTTCCAATTGCTTTGATAATTTTACTCTTTATCTTTAGGCAAAATTAGGTTAAGCACAAGAGCTAACACTGAACCTACGGTAATGCCTGAACCAAAGACTTCTTTAAAGAAACTTGGCAATTTATCAAGCAATTCTGGACGAGTGGTAACCGCTAAACCACAGCCGATGGAAATCGCAATAATTAAGCCATTGCGTTTTGAGCGCTCTACTTTATCGAGCATTTGAATACCAGCGGCGATAATCATTGCAAACATCATCAAGCCAGCGCCCCCTAATACAGGACTTGGTATAGAAACAATTAACGCCCCAAACCAGGGGAAAATACCTGCGAAAATGAGCAATACGCCCATTACCGTCACGACGTGGCGGCTTGCTACACCCGTTAATGAAATCACGCCAATATTTTGAGCGAATGATGAAAATGGTGTGGTAGACATAATTGCTGCAAAGGCTGAGCCTACCCCATCACACAATACGCCACCGCGTAAATGCTTGCCTGTAATCTCTGTTTGAGTGGCATTACCCAATGCTAAGAAGTTACCACTTGATTCCACAATGGTAACTAAATAAGCAATCGACATCCCAATAATTCCCGAAATTGGGAACGCTAAACCGAAGTGCAGAGGTTGAGGAATTGCAACAATTTCTGCATTTTTGACCGCTTCAAAGTTGATCCAACCTAAAATTAATGCCACCACATAACCTACCATCATCCCAATAACGATAGCCGCAGCCGAGAAAATTCCTTTACCCCATTGCACCAAAATAACCACGAGCACAAGCACAAAAGTTGCCATCGCAAGATTAGCGGGATCGGCATAATTAACATCGCCTTTTTGACCACCTGCAAACCAGTCTACCGCCACAGGAATGAGGCTTAAACCAATCATCACCACCACCACGCCAGTTACTACTGGTGGAAATAATTTACGCACATAAGGCATAAAGAAGCTACCAATGATCATCACAAATGAGCCCACTAATGAAGCCCCTAAAATGCCCGCTACACCGTGCTCACTAAAACCAATAGCCAATGCCGCCGCGACGAACGTAAAACTGGTGCCCATTACGCTTGGCAAACGCAAACCGATAGGGCCAATCCCACGACATTGAATAATAGTGACAATGCCTGAAACTAACAGCGCAGCATTCACAAGTACAATAGTGTCTGGCGTTGGAAGTTTTAACACGTTGCCAATAACAAGAGGAACTGCGATGATGCCGCCAAGTGCAGCAAGAAGATGTTGAAGAGCTAAGAGAAGAGTTAATCCGAAAGGAGGTTTTGAATCAACAGGATAACGTAAAGTTTGCATATAAGCCTCAAAGTAAAAACACTGAGGCGGATTATACGGATTTGCAACCTTTTAGGCAAACGGTTACGCAAACGATTGCTAGCATTGGCTAAAAAATAGCCCTTTACGGGCTATTTTATTCAACGAATAAAAATAGATAGTTTACTCTTCCGATGTAGCTTCATCTATTTCTTCGTCATCCGCATCACAAATGCGCTCAAGACTTACCACTTGCTCGTCTTCTGCAGTGCGAATAATGCGAACCCCTTGGGTGTTACGACCAACAAGGCTTACTTCTGAAACACGAGTACGCACCAATGTACCCGCATCGGTAATCAACATAATTTGGTCAGTTTCTGCCACTTGAACTGCAGCAACCACTTTACCGTTACGTTCATTCACCTTGATTGAAACCACACCTTTGGTTGCTCGAGATTTCACAGGGTATTCTGCAAGTACGGTACGTTTACCATAACCATTTTGGGTAACGGTTAAGATGTCGCCTTCAGTATGTGGAATGACAAGTGAAACAACCTTATCGGTGTTGAGATTGATGCTTTCATCACTCTCTTCGCTTTCAATATCAACGATTTCCGCTTCTTCCACTTCATCGCTGATTTCTGTGGTTGCCAGTTTAATACCGCGCACCCCTGTTGCGGTTCGTCCCATTGCGCGCACAGCTTTTTCTTCGAAACGAACCACACGACCTTGCGCAGAGAACAACATAATTTCGCTTTCACCGTTGGTAATATCAACACCGATAAGCTCATCGCCCTCGCGGAGTGTGAGTGCGATAAGACCGTTCGCACGCACATTACTAAATGCATCTAATGCAACTTTTTTTACTACGCCACTTGCGGTTGCCATAAAGACAAATTTATCTGCCGAGAACTCACCGTTTGGAATTGGTAAAATTGCGGTAATACGTTCATTTTCTTCTTTTACAAGCGGTAAAATATTCACGATTGGCGTACCACGTGCCCCACGGCTTGCTTGCGGTAATTGATACACTTTCAATTGATATAAGCGACCACGGCTTGAGAAGCAAAGGATGGTGTCATGGGTATTCGCCACCAATAATTTCTCGATGAAGTCATCTTCTTTCATCTTCGTCGCTGATTTACCTTTACCACCACGGCGCTGTGCCTCATAGTCTGAAAGTGGTTGATATTTCACATAACCTGCGTGAGAAAGAGTTACCACTACATCTTCTTGGGCAATTAAATCTTCAAGATTGATATCGCCTGAAGCTGCCGTAATTTCTGTACGGCGTTCATCACCAAAGCTTGCTTTTACGACTTCTAGCTCTTCACGGATCACTTCCATTAAGCGATCTGCGCTATTTAAAATGTGTAATAATTCCGCAATTTCAGTGAGTAATTCTTTGTATTCATCAACAATTTTTTCGTGCTCTAAACCTGTTAAACGGTGTAAGCGTAATTCTAAAATTGCACGAGCTTGCGCTTCAGAAAGGTAATATTCGCTACCACGCACGCCTAAATGTTCAGGTAGATCTTCAGGACGAGAGGCATCAACACCGGCTGCATCTAACATTGCCGCTACATTACCTAATTCCCAAGAGCGAGAAAGCAAACCTTCACGCGCTTCTTCCGCCGTTTTTGAATTACGGATCAAGGCGATAACTGGGTCGATATTCGCTAATGAAATTGCCAAACCTTCTAAGATATGTGCGCGCTCGCGTGCTTTACGAAGTTCAAAAATAGTACGGCGCGTCACCACTTCGCGACGATGTTTGATAAAGGCTGCAATGATCTGCTTGAGATTCAATACTTTTGGCTGACCGTTGTCTAGTGCGACCATATTGATACCAAAAGTCACCTGCATTTGCGTGAGCGAGTAAAGATGGTTTAATACCACTTCCGCAACTGCATCGCGTTTTACTTCGATAACAATGGAAATCCCTTTTTTGTCGGAATAGTCATCAATTTTGCTGATGCCTTCAATTTTTTTATCTTTAATGAGCTCAGCAATCTTTTCAATTAATTTGGCTTTATTAACTTGATAAGGTAACTCAGTCACAACAATATGCTCGCGACCTTTATCGGTCGTTTCAATGCTTGCTTTCGCTCGCACATATACTTTACCACGACCAGTTTGATAAGCGTCTACAATCCCTTTACGACCATTGATTAACGCCCCTGTTGGGAAATCTGGGCCAGGAATATATTGCATCAACTCATCAATCGAAATTTCTTCATTTTCGATATAAGCCAAGCAACCATCTAACACTTCGTTTAAGTTGTGTGGAGGAATGTTAGTTGCCATACCCACCGCAATCCCTGATGAACCATTGACTAACAAGGCTGGAATTTTGGTTGGAAGCACATCAGGGATCATCTCTTTGCCATCATAGTTTGGTGAGAAATCCACGGTTTCTTTATCTAAATCAGTGAGCAATTCCTGCGTAATTTTTTGCATACGCACTTCGGTATAACGCATCGCAGCTGGTGCATCGCCATCGATCGAACCAAAGTTACCTTGCCCGTCAACCAACATATAACGAAGTGAGAACGGCTGTGCCATACGCACAATGGTGTCATACACCGCTGAATCACCGTGCGGGTGGTATTTACCGATTACATCACCTACCACACGTGCAGATTTAACGTGTGGGCGATTGTAAGTATTGTTGTTTTGATCCATCGAAAACAACACGCGACGGTGAACAGGTTTTAATCCATCACGCACATCAGGTAATGCACGCCCAACAATCACGGACATTGCATAGTCGAGATAAGACGTTTTCAGTTCGTCTTCGATACTGACGGGGGTAATATCTTTGGCTAATTCGCTCATTGAAATTTCCTAATCAAGTTTGTGAAAAAGATAGCCTTCATTTCATTTATTTCTAAAGGCGAAAATTGAGCGGATTATAGCATAAAAAGGGAGCAAAAGGGGATTTTATATATTTCATCATAACCTTTTTAAACATAAAAATACCCTCCGTTATTTGAGGGCATTGTATTGTTTATATAGTAAATGCTCAATCTCTATAGCTTAATAGAGTTAATTTGCAAACTACTCTGCTTTTTCAACCGCTTTCACACAACAAACATAATAGATTATCGCAGCTAAAACTACGCAAAGAGCCATCGCATAAAGCATTGGTTTAGCATTAGTGACTGCAATTTGTGAAAGCAATGCACCAACAAGAGAGCCAATACCAAATCGCATCGTACCCGCAACCGCATTTGCCGTGCCTGCCATTTGCGGAAATTTATCTAACACCGCTGCCGTTGCATTACTGCCGACGGTTGAAAGCATCCCAACATAGAACGGTACAGCTACCACCATTAACCAGAAATTCAATTCAAAGGTTGCTACAATCGACAACCAAATACCTGCTGTTAACATAGTGATTAAACCAATTCGGAGCATGGTTTCAGAGCCAAGTTTAGTGACTAACTTACCGTTAATTGCCGTCATGGAAATCATCACCACCATATTGAGCATAAAGAAGTAACCAAAGTGCTCTTGCGAAACACCGTAGATTCCAATGTAAACCAGCGAGCCAGAAGTTAAGAAACAGAACATTCCCGCAAAAGTAAGCCCGCCTACAATCACATAACCCAAAGTTGGTTTATGCGAAAGCAGTTTTGCATAGTTGATGAGAACCTGTTTGAAATTTATCGATTGGCGTTTTTCTGGCACTAACGTTTCTGGGATTTTCCATGCCACCAACACCACACAAGCAATCCCCATTGCAACTAGCGTATAGAAAATAGAGTGCCAATGCAGATATTTAGCAATATAACCGCCCAATACAGGGGCAACGAGCGGGGCAAGCAAGGTAATAATCATAATCACCGACATCATTTGTGCAAAGCGGTTACGCTCAAACAAATCTCGAACCAACGCTCCAAGCACTACCGCAGGTGCAGCTCCAAACAAACCTTGGGTTAAACGTAAAAAATAGAAGGTGTTAATATCTTCTACTTGCGTTAAAAAATAGGCGGCTAATGCTGCCCCTGCTAAACCAATCAAAATAATCGGTTTACGCCCGAAGCTATCGGCAACAGGCCCCCAGAAAAGCTGACCGACTGCAAAGCCAAAGGTAAAGACCGCTAAGGTGGTTTGCACCTTTTCTTGGGAAACAGCTAAATCTCTCGCAATATCTAAAAATGACGGTAAATACATATCAATGGCAAGCGGTGGAAGCATTGCCATCATTCCTAAAATAATAAAAAAACACGGATGCGGTTTTTTCTCACTCATTAAAAACTCCCAATTTCTTCGTTTGTAAGCGTGCGGAATTCGCCTTCTTCTAATGTTTCATCTAAAACCACATCGCCAATTCGCCAACGGTGCAAGGCTTCCACCTTATTACCCAAGGCTGCAAACATTCGTTTTACTTGATGATAACGCCCTTCGCTGATGGTTAAGTTCACGTTATAGTCATCAATAATTTCTAATTGAGCAGGCAAGCACGGATCTTTCTCTCCACGTAGCAAAATCCCCTCTGCTAATTTTTCAGCATAAAAATCTTCAACAGGATCAGCCAACGTTACCAAATAGGTTTTCTCACAATGATGCTTTGGCGAAGTAACACGGTGCGACCATTTACCATCATCGGTTAAAAGCACCAAGCCTGTGGTATCAACATCCAAACGCCCAGCTGTATGTAGTTTCGTCATCAGCGGATAATCAAAAAATTGATAAACGGTTGGATATTCGCCATCATCATTCGAACAAATATATCCCTGTGGTTTGTAAAGCATAAAATATTGCCCTTCGTCCATCCATTCAAGCGGTTCGCCCTCGTAGCAAATCCGATCTTGTTCGGTAATTTTAACTGAACCAATTTTCACAATTTCATCATTCACGGTCACTAAACCGCTTTTCAACACCTTCGCTGCCTGTGAGCGGGTTAAGCCTGTGTTTTCTGCAATAAATTTATCTAAACGCATTGTATTCTCTTATTTTTATTTCAATTGAATTTATTATACGCCCTAATCTTCACTTTCTAAAATTAAACGCAAAAATTCGCTGTTTTCCTCAATTAAAGGCAAATCTGATCCTTGCCATTGACGTAACAATTGCCACTGCATCAAATGTAACGTATCCAGCCCTGCCACCATGTCAGGCGTATATTGTTTAGCAATGCGTGCCAACTGCGTTAATCCCAAACTGCTTTCAATACTGGAGCTAATTACCGCACTTATCCCTTGCGAATGGGCTTGTTGAATGAGTGAAACGCATTTTTCAAGCGAGCCTGTTAATGTTGGTTTAATCACTATAGCGGTCAAATTAGGTTTGTCTTTTACCAAAAAATGAGGTTCACGTACACTTTCATCCCACGCAATATGGATGCCCGTCATCTCTGCAAATTGGCGGGAAAGAGCGGGTGTTTGGCAAGGTTCTTCAATAAATTGAATGCGAGATCGCAGTGGTTTTGCAATTTTCTCGGCAAATTTTACCGCTTGCTTGAGCGAGAAAACACGATTTGCATCTAATCTGAGTTGTAAATCAGGAAACTGCATAAGCAACAGGTTGGCAAGTTCACCCTCTTTCTCCGCATTAAACCCGATTTTGATTTTGCCTAAATGAGCCTGACAAGCGGTTAATTTTGCCGAAAATTTTGCAACATCACCATCGCATAAAATCGCAGAGCGGAAATTACCTTCGGGCTGTAATGTTCCGTTTAATTCTGCCAATGCACAGCTGATGCCAAAGGCAACAGAAGGAGCGAAGTTATCCATCAAGTCAGTTGGCTTTTTAAGCCATTGGCGAACTTGGGCTTCACATTCTGCCAAGGTTTCACGGCTAAAAGTTGGTAGTGGGGCGATTTCTCCCCAGCCGATATTGCCATTTTTCTCTAGGCGAATAATCAAGCCTTGCCGCTCGGTTAAAGGCTGTTTGCGAAGCACGACGCCTGTGCGACAAGGGATAGTGTAGTGGTAGAGTTTTATTTTCATTTGATAAACTTGTGAATATCTACTATTTACAGAGAAATGAGTTTAATTTACCCATTCTGCAACGTATCAAAAATTACTTCCGCCAAGGCTTTGGAAATTCCTGGTACAGATTCAATTTCTTCCAACGTTGCCGATTTCACACCTTGCATTCCACCTAAATATTTCAACAAGGCTTGGCGGCGTTTGGCTCCAACGCCCGCAATGGCTTCTAATCCGCTTTCGGTAAAGGCTTTTTGGCGTTTTTTACGGTGTCCTGTAATGGCATGGTTGTGTGACTCATCGCGAATATGCTGAATTAAATGCAATGCAGGGCTGTCAGGTGGGAGATGAATTTCCTTATCCCATTTACTAATCAACAAGGTTTCCAAACCCGCTTTACGTTCAACACCTTTTGCCACACCAATTAAAAGTGGTTTTGATTTATCCCACGACACCTTCAAATTGGCAAAAGTTTCCAACGCACGGTTTAGTTGCCCTTTGCCACCATCAATAAAAATAATATCTGGGATTTTCTCTGGCTCAAGTCGCTTATCATAACGCTTCAGCAAGGCTTGTTCCATTGCAGCGTAATCGTCCCCGCCTGTGATACCTTCAATATTAAAGCGGCGGTAATCCGATTTTAGTGGCCCATTTTCATCAAACACTACGCAAGAAGCGACAGTTTGATTGCCCATCGTATGGCTAATATCAAAGCACTCCATTCTTGCAATTTTCGGTAAAGAAAGTACCGCTTGTAAGGCTTCGTAGCGGGTTTTAATGTGAGCATCTTGTTGTAATTGCAGTGTCAATGCGGCTTGTGCATTCGTTTTCGCCAAGGCAAGATAACGGCTTTTTTCGCCCCGTACATTCGCGGTAATGCTCACTTTATGCCCTGCTTGCTCAGACAGCACTTCTTCCAATGCCTTCGCTTCACTCACTTTATGGTCAATAATGATCTGGTGCGGAATAGTACGATGCTGGTTCATCTGCAAATAAAATTGCCCAATAAAGGTATCACTCAGCTCTTCAAATTCGGTATGGCTTGGCACTTTCGGGAAGTAACTTCGATTTCCTAAAATCTTACCCTGACGCACAAATAAAATATGCACGCAAGCCATGCCGTGTTGGTAGGCAATGGAGATAATATCCAAATCGTCTAAACGTTCGTTTGAGACAAACTGTTTCTCTTGCACCGCTCGCACCTGTTGGATCTGATCGCGAAAACGTGCGGCTACTTCAAAATCCAACTCTTCCGCTGCCTTTTCCATTTTGCCGATTAAATGCTCAACCACTTGGCTATCTTTGCCTTGCAGAAAGAGTCGCACCAGATTGACTTGTTGATCATATTCCTGTTGCGAATAATAGCCTTCCACACAAGGTGCAAGGCAACGCCCAATTTGATATTGCAAGCAAGGGCGGGAGCGGTTTTTGTAGAAATTATCTTCACATTGACGAATCGGGAAAATTTTTTGCAGTAAATTCAACGTTTCTCGCACTGCACCTGCGTTCGGATAAGGGCCAAAATATTCGCCTGCAATTTTTTTACTACCACGGAAACTTGCTAATCGCGGATGCTTATGTTTGGTAAGCAAAATGTAAGGGTAAGATTTATCATCGCGGAGCAATACATTGTAGCGAGGCTGATTTTCCTTGATGTAATTGTGCTCTAGCAACAGGGCTTCTGTTTCGGAATGGGTAATGGTGGTTTCAATATGGGCAATTTGTGAAACTAATGCTTCCGTTTTTCGGCTGGCGAGGTTGGTGCGAAAATAGCTCGACAAGCGTTTTTTCAGATCTTTAGCCTTGCCCACATAGATAATCGTACCTTTGCTATCATACATTCGATAGACCCCTGGCAGATGCGGCACATTAGCTAAAAACGTTTTGGCATCAAATTCGCTCATTTTTCCCTCGTTCAGCAATTGCAAGATCGTTAAAAGCGGTCATTTTAGCGGGATTTTTTGCAATAAAATATCTTTAAATTACATTATATACTTCACAATCGGATAAACGCCCACTAAAAGTACTATATAACGGGCAAATTTTCCGATCAAAATGCAAATCGTACTTTGCAGAATGGGTAGGCGTAACCAACCAGCTAATCCACATAGCAGATCGCCAACAATGGGTAACCAGCTTAATAAAAGCATTAACGTGCCATAGCGATTTAGCTTGTCAATTGCCCAATCAGCATATTTATTTTCTTGTGCTTTAGGTTCTGGCAATAATTTTCCCATCGCAAAAGTAATCAAGCTTCCTAATGTGTTGCCAATGGTTGCAACCGCTATTAGTCCAAATAATGAAAAAGAGTAAAGTGAACGTTCTGAAATAATAAGTTGGCTTGCAATAGTGGTAAATACGATCTCAGAATTTCCTGGTAATAATGATGAGCTAATTAGGCTACTGACAAACATCACGACAAATTGATATTCGCTTGAAAAAAGCAAGCTAAAAAGAGAAGTGAGGTAATCTGTGATCATAAAGTTGGTTAAAAGTTAATAAAAAGTTAAATAAATTTTAACAAAAGTTTGATATTTTTTATAAAGTTGAGATACATCAAAAAAAGATGCTCAAATCCCCTTAAATAGGTAAGTTTTTGATTTTCAGACAAGCGGAACAAGTCTATAATTCCACGCAAATCTTATTATGTCTTCAATTTTAGTTTATTCAGAAGTGTTTTTGAATAATCATCAATGTTAACACAAAGGGATTATCCATGTTTTCTCCTGCTGAAATGGCAAAAATTACCGAAGATGGTGCAGTTTATAAAGCAACTAAACATCAACTCTATTCTTTTATCTCTGCAATTTTAGCAGGCGGTTTTATCGGTCTGGCTTTTGTTTTTTATACCACAACGCAAACAGGTACAGCGGATGTTGCTTGGGGCTTATCTAAATTAGTAGGCGGTATCGTGTTCTCTCTTGGTGTGATTATGTGCGTAATTTTTGGCGCAGAACTTTTCACTTCATCTACATTAACTGCTGTCGCAAAAGCAACTCATCGTATTACTTGGTTTCAAATGTTTAGAAACTGGTTTGTCGTTTATGGCGGTAATTTTGTTGGCGGTTTAAGTGTTGTGGTATTGATTTGGCTTTCAGGTCAGATGATGGCAGCGAATGGGCAATGGGGCTTGACTATTTTAAAAACAGCCCAACATAAAATTCATCATACTTGGATGGAAGCTTTTACCCTTGGTATTTTGTGTAACATTATGGTGTGTATTGCGGTTTGGATGGCTAATGCAGGAAAATCATTGACTGATAAAGCATTCATCATGATTTTACCTATCGCATTATTCGTTTCGTCTGGCTTTGAGCACTGTGTGGCAAATATGTTTATGATCCCAATGGGAATGGTGATAGCTAATACTTCAGATGCATCATTCTGGACAGCGATTGGTGTTGATCCTATGCAATATGCAGACTTAGATTTATATCATTTTGTGGTGAAGAACTTAATTCCTGTTACCTTAGGTAATATCGTAGGTGGCGTATTCTTTATCGGCTTAGTGCAGTGGTTCTTATATATTCGTAAGCACTAAAAATAACCTATTTATAAATCTGGCGAGAAGTTGAACAGAGATGTAAGCGGTCAAATTTCGCAGAGATTTTACAAACTCCGATGTTTCGGCATCACAAATTTCATTTAAAACAAATAGAGGATTTAAAATGACTCAATTAACAGAAGCTCAACAAAAAGCATGGGAAGGTTTTACTGCTGGTGACTGGCAAACCGAAGTAAACGTGCGTGATTTTATCCAAAAAAACTATACTCCATATGAAGGCGATGAGTCTTTCTTAGCGGGTGCAACTGCTGCAACCACTAAATTATGGGAAGAAGTGATGGAAAAAATCAAAGTTGAGAATAAAACGCACGAACCGTACGATATCGACTGCGATATTCCTTCTACGATTACTTCTCACAAACCAGGTTATATCGACCAAGCATTAGAAAAAATCGTTGGTCTTCAAACAGATGCTCCATTAAAACGTGCCATCATCCCATTCGGTGGTATCAAAATGGTTAAAGGTTCTTGCGATGTTTATCGTCGTACGTTAAATCCTGAAGTAGAAAAAATCTTTACTGAATACCGCAAAACTCACAACCAAGGTGTATTCGATGTTTATACGCCAGACATCTTACGTTGCCGTAAATCAGGTGTTATCACAGGTTTACCAGATGCGTATGGTCGTGGTCGTATCATCGGTGACTACCGTCGTTTAGCAATCTATGGTGCAGATTTCTTAATGAAAGACAAACAACGTCAATTTGCATCATTACAACCTCGTTTAGAAGCAGGTGAAGATATTCAAGCAACCATTCAATTACGTGAAGAAATTGCTGAACAACACCGTGCTTTAGGTCAAATCAAACAAATGGCTGCTTCATACGGTTTCGACGTTTCACGTCCTGCAGAAACAGCACAAGAAGCGGTTCAATGGACATACTTCGCATACCTTGCTGCAGTTAAATCACAAAACGGTGCAGCGATGTCATTCGGTCGTGTCTCTTCATTCTTAGATATCTATATCGAACGTGACTTAAAAGCAGGCAAAATCACAGAAGAAGAAGCACAAGAATTAATTGACCACTTAGTAATGAAATTACGTATGGTGCGTTTCTTACGTACGCCTGAATACGATCAATTATTCTCAGGCGACCCAATGTGGGCAACTGAAACTTTAGCCGGTATGGGCTTAGATGGTCGTACATTAGTAACCAAAAACAGCTTCCGTATCTTAAATACCCTTTACACCATGGGGCCATCTCCAGAGCCAAACTTAACCATCCTTTGGTCTGAACAATTACCAGATGGCTTCAAACGCTATTGTGCAAAAGTTTCAATTGATACTTCATCAGTTCAATATGAAAACGATGACTTAATGCGTCCAGACTTCAACAATGATGACTACGCAATCGCGTGTTGTGTATCACCAATGGTTGTGGGTAAACAAATGCAATTCTTCGGTGCACGTGCGAACTTGGCGAAAACAATGCTATACGCAATCAACGGTGGTATTGATGAAAAATCTGGTGCACAAGTGGGTCCTAAAACAGCACCAATTACATCTGAATACCTAGACTTTGATGATGTAATGAGCCGTATGGATCACTTCATGGATTGGTTAGCAACACAATATGTGACTGCATTAAACATCATCCACTTTATGCACGATAAATACAGCTACGAAGCAGCGTTAATGGCGTTCCACGATCGTGATGTATATCGTACAATGGCGTGTGGTATCGCAGGTCTTTCTGTTGCGGCTGACTCATTATCTGCAATTAAATATGCGAAAGTGAAACCAATTCGTGGCGACATCAAAGATAAAGATGGCAACGTGGTGGCTACAAACGTAGCATTAGACTTCGAAATCGAAGGTGAATACCCACAATTTGGTAACAACGACAACCGCGTAGATGACATCGCATGCGACCTAGTTGAACGTTTCATGAAAAAAATCCAAACGCACAAAACTTACCGTAACGCAGTACCTACTCAATCTGTTCTTACTATCACTTCTAACGTGGTATATGGTAAAAAAACAGGTAATACCCCAGATGGTCGTCGTGCAGGTGCGCCATTCGGCCCAGGTGCAAACCCAATGCACGGCCGTGACCAAAAAGGTGCAGTAGCGTCATTAACTTCGGTGGCTAAACTTCCATTTGCGTATGCGAAAGATGGTATTTCTTATACCTTCTCAATCGTACCAAATGCATTAGGTAAAGATTACGAAGCACAAAAACGTAACCTTGCTGGCCTAATGGATGGTTACTTCCACCATGAAGCAGAAGTGGAAGGTGGTCAACACTTAAACGTAAACGTATTAAACCGTGAAACCTTATTAGATGCGGTTGAACATCCTGAAAAATACCCACAATTAACAATCCGTGTTTCAGGCTACGCAGTACGTTTCAACTCATTAACTAAAGAACAACAACAAGACGTAATTACTCGTACATTCACAGAATGTATGTAATTAACACTTAGTGTTCTAAGGAAAAGCGGTCAGGTTCTGCAAAATTATTGTATAATCTGACCGCTTGTTTCATTTAATGTCTTGAAATAAATGAGCTAGTACAGATTCTTTATTTCAATATATTATCGAATTTCAGCATTGTATTAGGAGAGAATTATGTCAGTTATGGCACGTTATCATTCTTATGAATCTTGTGGAACAGTTGATGGTCCTGGTATCCGTTTCATTTTGTTTTTACAAGGCTGTTTAATGCGTTGTAAATACTGTCATAACCGCGACACTTGGGATTTAGATGGTGGTAAAGAAATCAGTGTTGAAGATTTAATGAAAGAAGTGATTACCTATAAGCATTTTATGAAAGCGACAGGCGGTGGCGTTACTGCATCAGGTGGTGAAGCTGTGCTTCAAATGGAGTTTGTACGTGATTGGTTTAGAGCGTGTAAAGCTGAAGGCATTGATACCTGCTTAGATACCAATGGCTTTGTGCGTCATTATAGTCCTGTTGTCGATGAAATGTTGGAAGTGACCGATTTGGTAATGCTTGATTTAAAACAGCTCAACGATGAAATTCACCAGGATCTCGTCGGTGTATCAAACAAACGCACTCTTGATTTTGCTCGTTACCTACAAAAACTTAATAAACGCACATGGATTCGCTATGTGGTTGTACCAGGTTATACTGATGATGATGATTCTGCTCATCGTTTAGGAAAATTTATTCAAGGTATGGAAAACATTGAAAAAGTTGAACTTCTTCCTTACCACCGTTTAGGGGCTCATAAATGGGAAACTTTAGGTTACAAATATGAACTCGAAGGCGTATTACCACCACCGAAAGAGACGCTAGAGCGCATCAAAGGCATTATTGAAAGTTACGGGCATACGGTGAAATATTAGAAATAAAGACCACATTGAGAAATGTGGTCTTTTTCATATAGAGCTTTGTTACCCAAGATCCATCGGATCAATATCCATTGCCAGCTTAATTGAACTTGATACAGCTATCTGTTCTTTTTCAGCATCAAACATGTTCAGTAGTTTTTGCAACACCATTCGGGATGGATGTTGAATGAGCAGTAACCAACGGTAATAGCCAGCCTTTTTCGCGAGTGGTGCAGAAAAAGGTTGGCGGATTTGCAAATCTCGTAAGCCCAAGTTATTTGCTTTTTGAGCAAAGAAATTTGCCAGTTCTTGTAAAAATTGTACCGCTTGTTCGCTGTTTTTGCTCGTCGCTTTAAACAACACTTGCGAAGAGAATGGCGGAAGCATCATCAATTGACGCATTTTTAGCGCTTCTTCTGCAAAAGCTTCGTAGCCCTTTTCCACCAAACTTTTTAGCAAAGGATGGTCTGGATAATGGGTTTGCAACACAACTTCCCCCTGTTTTTCAGCACGTCCTGCCCGTCCTGAAACTTGCAAATAAAGCTGAGCAAGTCGCTCTTCTGCTCGAAAATCGGTTGAAAACAACGCTGAATCTACGTTGATAATCGCCACCAAAGTCACATTCGGAAAGTGATGCCCTTTTGCAAGCATCTGCGTGCCAATCAAAATCTGGCTTTTGCCCTCACGAATATCGTTGAGATGTGTTTCTAACGAACCTTTGCGAACGGTCGAGTCGCGGTCAATTCGGCTGATTTTATAATCGGGGAATTGTTCGATAAGTACTTGTTCAAGCTGTTCCGTGCCTAAGCCAGTTGTGATTAAATTGGTTGAACCGCAATGACCGCATTGGCGAGGAATAACCCGTTGCGAAGAGCAGTGATGGCAGCGCAACACACGCTGTTTTTGATGATAAGTGTAAGGTTTATCGCACGCCTCACACTGACATATCCAACCGCATTCGTGGCAGAGCAAAACAGGAGCAAAACCACGACGGTTCAGAAATAGCATCACTTGATTGCCTTTGGCTAAATGCGATTTCATTTTAGCAAGCAACTGCTCAGAAAGCCCAGCTGTCACTCGCTGCGTTTTTAAGTCAATAATCTGTTGCTTGACCTGCAGAGCATTACCCGCCCGAGTAGTTAAAGTAAGCTCAGTAAACTTGCCTTTCTGTACATTTTGAACACTTTCTAAACTTGGCGTGGCTGAACCTAAAATGATTGGAATCGCCAGATTTTTTGCACGAATAACCGCTAAATCACGAGCGTGATAACGCCAGCCCTCTTGCTGTTTGAATGAGCTATCGTGCTCTTCATCAATAATAATTAAGCCCAAATTTTGGAATTGAGTGAAAAGTGCTGAACGCGTACCGATTACAATCGCACTCTCACCATTTCTTGCACGAAGCCACGCATTCAGGCGTTCAGTCTCATTCATATTGGAATGCAGCACATCCATTTCCACATTAAAACGAGCTTTAAAACGCTGAATGGTTTGCGGTGTTAAACCAATTTCAGGCACCAGCACAAGCACCTGCTCGCCGCGATTAAGCACACTTTCAATCGCCTGCAAATAGACTTCGGTTTTGCCAGAACCTGTCACGCCATTGAGCAAAAAAGTTTCAAACCCGTTACGAATACTCAAACGGCTGACGACTAAAGTCTGTTGCTTATTCAATACCAAGCGATTTTGACTATGGACAAGCGGCCTATTTCCCAATTTTTCTTGCCAAGATTGCGGTATAAATGACATATTGACTTTTTCGATAAGGCCTTTTTCAAGCAATCCTTTCCAAGCCGATGGGCTACAAGCGGTCGGTTTTTCAAACAAATTTTCCAATTGTGCCAATTCATTTAGCAAATCTTGCTGCTTTTTCGCCCGCTTAAGCTTGCCTAATTCAAGGGTGGAATGCCCGAGTTCAGACACAACAAAATAGTCTGGCGGAGTTCGCTGGGTTGAATCACCTTGTCGAAGCTTAACAGGCAGCGCACTACTCAATACTTCGCCGATGGGGGCGTGATAATAGCTTGCAGCCCAGTTAAGCAGCTTAAACATCTCTTCATCAAAAATCGGTTCTAAATCTAATACTGCTTTGATTGGCTTGAGTTTTTCGTCTGGAACGTCACTTATTTCAGGAAAATCAATCACAATGCCAACTTTGGTTTGCGAACCAAAAGGCACAGAGACTCTCGCCCCTTTTATTACTGAGAGAAAATCAGGCAAAAGGTAGTCGAAATAGCGATTTAATGGCACGGGTAAAGCAACGCGGATTAGTTTCATAAGCTTATTTCATCGGCTCAAAAGAGAAAAGGCAATAGCGTTATTATCTATTGCCCTTTTAGAATTTTCAAAAGATTTTGAAAGGAATTATTTCACTTCACGAATCATAATTTCAGACGGAATAACCTGACCTTGCCAGTATAATTCAGAAGCCACTTTGCCAGCTAACTCAATATAAGCTTGGCTGATTTCGTGGGTTGGATCTGCCTCAACGGTTGGTATTCCTGCATCTAAATCTTGACGCAAACGAATGTGCAACGGCATTTGCCCTAATACTTGCGTGCCGTAGCGTTTCGCAATTTTTTCTGCTCCGCCTGTGCCAAAAATATCTTCGTGGTGTCCACAATTTTGGCAGATGTGCACACTCATATTTTCAATAATACCCAATACAGGTACAGACACTTTTTGGAACATAGAAATCCCTTTAATTGCATCAAGCAATGCGATGTCTTGTGGTGTTGTTACGACTACCGCACCTGTAACTGGAATTTGTTGTGAAAGGGTAAGTTGAATATCGCCTGTGCCTGGTGGCATATCGATAACCAAATAATCTAACTCATTCCACCAAGTCTCGTTAAGCAATTGGCTTAATGCACTGCTCGCCATTGGTCCACGCCAAATAGTTGCATTATCTTCCGCCATCAAATAACCGATAGAGTTTGACTGAATGCCATAAGTTTCAATTGGTGTGATGTGTTTATTATCTGGCGAAGTCGGACGCTGATCTTTCGCGCCTAACATATGTGGAATAGATGGGCCGTAAATATCCGCATCCAAGATCCCCACTTTAGCCCCTTGTGCTTTTAACGCTAACGCCAAGTTTACCGACGTAGTTGATTTCCCTACACCGCCTTTGCCTGAAGTAACTGCAATGATATTTTTCACCCCGTTAACTGCAGGATGCTGATTTGCACGTTTTAAGGTCGCGATATTGTAGTTCAGAATCCACTTAATTTCGGTTGCACCAGTGACTTCTTTTAACTTTACTTCCGTTGCTTGTTTTAAGGCTTCAAAGCCACTATTCCACGCAAAGGGCATAGTGAATTCAAGACGTAAAATGCCTGCACCTAGCTCCGCTTTTTTAAGCGTATTCAGTGCAATTAAATCTTTCTGTAACGTTTCATGCGTGAAATTTTGGAGCACAAACTTAATGTCGTTTAGTTGTTGTTCAGTGAGTTGGTTCATAATAATCCTTAATTGATACAGGTAATTACCGCAAAGTATGCGAATTAATAAAGAAAAACAATCCCTAAAAAGGGCTAAAAATTTTATTTAGAAAATTCATATAATGGCAAAATTGCCACATCTTGTTCTAATAGCTCAACAATTTGTCGAATCACCGCCTGACGTTTAGATTTACTCAATTTCTGCTGTTGTAGTTTTGAGAGTAATTTATCCACCTCTGGATTTGCATAACCATTCTTATTTTCTTTGCTTTTTGAATAAAATTGCCATAAGAACAGTGTAGGATCAGGTTTGTCGATACATTGCTCATTACGAATAAGCTGATAATTACCTTTATTTCGCTGTGCAATCAGTTCAGATTTTTTGACCGCTTGTGGATTTACTCGAATAAGATCCGATTGTGCTAATGCACGGCTAATTTGCCTTCCAATCACATTATGCGGTTTTTGATTTTCAAACAGAATATTTAAATGCAAGGGAGATTTGGGGCGTATGCCACTTTGTGTCAGTGGCGGTTCGACAACGGCAGGAGACCAATAACTTTCGGTCTCAACTTGTAACGATTTAGGTAAAATATGGGGATTGGTTTCGCCATTTTCGTATTTAATTCGATTTGAAAAGATCATTGCTTTAATGGCTCGGCGAACTTCAGGCTTTTTTAACTGCGGATCATGAAAATTAAAATCGTAAAAATAAGTGCAAAGTTTAGCTGGCGAAGAGACTTTTTCCACCGTTTTGGCATTTGCAGGCAAAAAGAAACAAAAACAAGCGGTAAAGATTGCAAGATTTTTTGCAAATTTCACCGCTTGAGATTGAAAAAGAGAATAAGCCATACAAATACCTGAGTAGATTTCTAAACTATGGCTATTATACGCTAATTTAGGAAAATTGATAAAGAAAAGGACGGAAATTATCTCCGCCCTAAAATAACGCAATAGCTGATTACTGCGCTGTAGAATTTAGTTGTTGCATAAACTCTTCATTCACATCAATTGACGCACGCTCACGTAAATTGTTGATTAAATCAGCACGTAACGTGGTGCGATTTGCTTCACTAAATTGAGCTTGAAGTGGTTTAAATTCACTTAATGAACCATCTTCTACTTTATCTAATGCCACCAATAGCACATCGCCTTGAGCATTATGGGCGACACTGAAAGTTGGTTTATCTGTCGGTTTTGGCATTGCAAATACTGCTTTAGCAAATGCAGGTTGTTCTGCTTGTGCTTGAACATAAACCAGTGTTTGAGCTCCGCCGAAAGTAACTTCATTTTTGCCTTCGCTTAACGCTTTTACTTGAGCCTCTGCTTGAGCTAATAATGCCGTTTCCGCTTTTTCACGTTTTACCATTGCTTCCACTTCTGATTTTGCTTCATCAAACGTTTTCTCACGCTGTGGCTGATACTGTTTTACGCGAAGAAACATTGTACGAGATGCATTTTCATTACCCACTTCTAACGCTTCTGAATTTTGACCTGATTGAGCTAAATCACCCTCAAATAGTACTTTAGTTACCGAATCAGATTTTAATGCTTCTGGCAATGTCTCACGAGTAAACATAGGGGTAGTTTGAACTTCAACATCTGCCACTTTTGCGACTGCTTCCAATGAGCCCGCATTTTCATACGCAGAAGTTGCCATATCACGCGTCACCGTTGAGTACTCAGCCCCAACTAATTCTTGACGCAAAGTATTCACAATGTTTTCTTTCACTTTTTCAAGTGGTAGAGCTGTCTCCGGTTTACGATCTAACACTTTAATAATGTGATATTCGTTGCCCATTTTAACAGGTTGGCTAACTTGCCCTACTTGCAATGCATTTGCTGCCTTTTCAAATTCAGTTGGGAATGTCCCTGCTTTTGCCCAACCTAAATCGCCGCCTTTGGTTGCTGATAATTTATCTAATGATTTTTCTTTTGCAAGGGTTGCAAAATCAGTACCTGATTTTAATTGCTGTTCAATGGCTTGTGCTTCTTTTTCATTTGCTACTTGAATATGTGCAAGTTGAGATTCGCTTTTAGTAACATATTGCGCTTTATTCGCCTCATAATAAGTTGCAATTTGCTCGTCCGTAATCTGGACTTTATTTTCTACTTGTTTTGGCGATAAGGTCACATATTCCACCACAAACTGCTCTGGCAACACTAATTGCGCTTTATGTTTATCGTAGAAAGCTTGCAACTCTTCTTGTGAAGCAGTCTGTTTTTTCACTTCATTTGCTAAAGAGTAAGAAGCTAAACGCACTTGGCGTTTTTGGAATAACAATTTGGCTAAAGTTTCTTCTTGAGCAGGCACATTGAAGTTCGTCCCTAACACGCCCTCTTCCATTTGAGAAAAGAGAATGCCTTGTCCTACAATTTGAGCATATCCGTCAGCGTTTAAGCCCGCGTTACGTAAAGTTTGTTGATATAAATTATTATCAAACTTGCCATTATTTTGGAAATAAGAGCTGTGCACAATTTCCGATTTAATTTGATCTACACTCACGCCTAATTTTAATTCATCAATATATTGGCGAAGCAATTCATCATTAATCAGGTTATTCAGAACAGATTGATCAAACTCCGCAGCAAATTTTGGATCATCCATTAAATCCCAGAATTGAGATCCCATTTGGTTCGCCATCGTTTGTTGCTGGCGATTTTTTGCATCACTAAATTCACGCTGAGAAATCTCTTTACCATTCACTTTCACCGCTGAGGTATTTACCCCAATAAATCCAGTACCTACACCTGCTAACACAAACGAAAGCGATACAAGGGCAAAAATAATTTTGAAAGCAATCCCGTTGCTTTTTTCATGCCATTTTTCAATCATAGAAGTTTCCTAAGTTTAAAATCAGAAAATGCTGTGAATTATACTGTAAAGTCAACTTTTCTCAAATCTGATTTTTCCATTCTTTATCAATTGATTTGTGATAGAATGCACGCTCTTTTCATTTCTCTATTCAGAAACATACAGGATTTTCTTGATGAATATTTATACCTATATTTGCTTTCTGGCAGCACTTTCTATCTTACTTGGGTTTATTACAAGCAAAATTTCCGCTCGCGTACAATCAACCATCGCTATTACTGCAGCAGCAATGGTTTGCTCGCTATTAGTCTGGATCTTAGGTTCTTTCGGTTGGTTTAAAATTGACGTTATCGCCAAAAATGTGATGGAGCAAATCGATTTTAAAAGTTTCTTGCTCAACGGGATTTTGGGCTTCTTGCTTTTTGCCGGCTCTTTAGGAGTAAAATTACCCGTGCTTAAAGACCAAAAATGGGAAATTACCGCATTCGCTCTTATCTCAACCCTCATTTCCACTTTCCTGATTGCATTATTGATTTGGGCACCTGCCAACCTTATCGGCTTGCCAATTGACTTTATCTATTGCGTCGTTTTTGGTGCCTTGATTTCTCCAACCGACCCAATCGCGGTGTTGGCAATTATCAAAAATCTACGAGCTCCTAAACGTCTTTCAATGCAAGTTGAAGGGGAATCGCTGTTTAACGATGGGGTCGGCTTAGTGATTTTCGTAACCGTTTTTGCGGTGGCTTTTGGTGGTCAAGAAACTTCTATTGGCAATATTTTTAGTCTTTTTATGCATGAAGCCATTGGCGGGATTTTATTCGGCTTCTTGCTCGGTTTTATCGCCCACGTGCTGATTTCCTCAACCGATGATGGCTCAATGGAAATTCTCATCACTCTTACCATCCCAACCGCTGGCTTTATGTTTGCTTCCAACATCTTGCATGTTTCTGGTGCTTTGGCAATGGTTGTTGCAGGGATTATGATTGGTAACTGGACGCGTCGTTCAGGTTTCTCGGAACAGAGCCAACGTTATCTCGATCACTTCTGGGAGATGATCGACCACTTCTTAAACTCACTGCTCTTCTTCCTGATCGGCTTTGCGTTATTGTTAGTAGACTTTGAATTCTACGGGATTGTGCTGATGATTATCGCGATTCCTGTTTGTTTGATTTCGCGTTATCTCAGTCTCTGGATTCCATTTAAAGGAATGCAGCAATTCAGAACCTACAACCCTTACACGCTTAAAATTATGACCTGGGGTGGTTTACGTGGTGGCTTAGCATTGGCAATGGCGCTTTCCATTCCAAGCAAAACTGCGTTTGCAGGCTCCATTGATGTGAAAGATTTGATTTTGGTGATGACTTATGCCGTCGTAATGTTCTCAATTCTCGTACAAGGTTCAACCATTGAACCGATGATCAGAAAATCAAAAACGGTTGATCCAAATCGAGAGGAATATTTGCAGCCTAGCAAACATTAACTTAAAGGGTAGCACTGATCTGCTACCCTTTATTTTTGCAAAATTGTTTTAAACTCTATCGCTTATTTCATATAGAAAACGATAGGTTTACTCCATCTCCACCACAACAGGCTCAAACTCTGCCTTGCGGTTTACGTTTACCTCCCTAAAGTTAATCGGGAAATGGCAGGCAAATTCGCGTTGTTTGAACTTTTTAAGCGGTGGTTTTTGAATGCATTTTTTCTGCGCAAAAGGACAGCGAGGTCCTAATCGGCAACCAATTGGCATCTCTTGTAGCATAGGAATACTACCTTTGAGCGTGTTTAAATGGCTTTTGCTTACAAGCGGTTGCGAGAAATCAGGAATGCTATTGAGCAACGCGGATGTATAAGGATGCAAAGGCTTGGTCAGAATATCCTCTTTATCGCCAATCTCGACCGTCTGCCCACAATAGAGCACGTTAAACGAATCTACCCACGGGGCAATATTTTTCATATCGCTGCTCACTAGCAAAATTGATGTGCCAAGGTTTTTATTCATACTGGAAAGCAAGCGGTAGATTTGTAGCTGCGTGGTTGCCTCCATTGTATTGGTCGGCTCATCCGCCACCAACAATCGAGGTTGGTTGGCGATTGCCATTGCAATCATCACTTTTTGCGCTTCGCCTTCGGTAATATCGCTTGGGTAGCTCCGCATAATGTCTTTGTGATCACGAATCCCTACACGGTGCAATAGCTCAATGGATCTTCTCCTTTTCCAGCCAAACCATTGCCACCATTTGCCTTTAAATTGCACGCTTTTAATGAGCTGTTTGCCGATTGTTTCACTCGGATCTAAGCTTAACAACGCATCTTGAAAGACCATTGAAATCTGCTCACCTACCACTTTTCGGCGTTGTGCTACAGGCAGTTTGAGCAATTCAATATCATTAAAGCGGAAGCGATCCGCTCTGACCATCCACTCATCTTTGAGTACACCGCAAATCACTTTGGCAATCAAACTTTTACCCGAGCCCGATTCGCCCACCAAGCCACATACCTCCCCTTCATCTAAAGTCAGGTTGATGTTATCTACCATTTTCACGCGTCCGTTTGGCGTGTTGATCTCAATACTGAGATGTCGAATATCTAAAAGAGCCATTCATCACCATCCATTCTCGATTAAAAATAGGAAGACGCTCGATGCTTTTTAAGCACGCGGATCAAGCTGTTACTTAATAACGTAATAATCAGAATGCTAAAGGTAATCGCAAGCCCTGGGAGCACAATCGTCCACGGAGCAATGTACACCAATTCAGCTGAATCGCGAAGCATGATGCCCCATTCTGGCGTGCCACTTTTTGCCCCAAGGGCAATAAAACTCAGCGCGGTAATATCCAGAATGCTAAAGATAAAATAGACCGAAATTTCCTTGATTACTACCACAGTTAAATTAGGCAAAATCACCTCACGAATAAGTGTTTTTTTGTTCGCACCATCTAATCGTAAAGTCACCGCATATTCACGCTTTAACTCCAGTTGGGTTACCTGATAAATACGATGAATAAAATGCGGCAGAAGGGCTAAAAAAATCGCAAACATCGCATTGGGTAAGCTGGCTTCCATTAGTGCTGCGATAATAATCGTAATCAGCAATACAGGAATAAATGAGAAAATATCGAATAAATGACTCAAAAATGACACCGATTTCCCTTGGTTCAAGCCTGCGAAAATGCCAATAATGCCGCCAATAACTCCGATAGCAAGGCAAACCAGCAGCGAAGCGCCAACCGTATAATAGAAACCTGCAATGATTCGGCTGAAAATATCTCGCCCCAAATCGTCTGTGCCAAAAAAGTGGCGAATTTGACCGCTTGCATCCCACGAAGGCGGTTGCAATTCCAGCCCAACAAACTGTTGCTCGTAGTGATAAGGTGCAATAAATGCCCCGCCAAATACTAACACTAACAAAGCAAGAAAAAGATAGAGGCTGATAAGGGCGATTTTATCTTCGCGAAAGCTCTGCCAGAAGGAGAGGAAATAGTGGCTTTCGCGGAAATATTCTGGTTCTTTATTTTGCGTTGCGATCATTTTGTGTACCAATCCTTTTTCTGTGAGGGATCTAACAGCGTTTTGAGAAAACTGGTAAAGAGATCAATCAAAAGTACAAATCCGCCAATGACCACTACACCTGCGGAAATCGCATTGTAATCTTGCTCCGCTAAAGCGTTAATCAGCCAGCGCCCAATACCGCCCCAGCTAAAGATATTTTCAATCAACATCCCAAAGGCAAAAATCACGGTAAAATGGCGAGCAATGGTTGGAATTAACGCAGGTAAAGAGTTGCCAAGCACGTGACTACGAAAAATCCGAAATGCCGACCATCCCCGCGTTTGTGCTACTTTGATATAATTCTGCTTCATCACATAATTCGCCCGTTCTTGGGTAAAGCGCATCACTTCCAAAATGGACGGAATACCAAGTACCAATGTTGGTAAAATCAGATGGTGTAAAGCACTTTGCATCATTTTAAGTTGATGAGGCGAGTCGGTTGAGAGAATATCCAAAATACGAAAGCCTGTAAGCGGTTGAATTGCATAAATGGGATGCAGATCACCAACGGCGGCAATTTCCCAACGGTTGATGGAAGCACTATAAAGTAGCAGTAACGCCAGCCAAAACACGGGCATTGAAAAGCTTAATGAGCCCAACCAAGTCATCACTTTGCCTAGCGTACTTTTTTGAATATACGCCACCCAAAAGCCAAGCGGTAAGCCAATTAACAGTGAAAGTAACAAAGCTGACACACACAACGTGATAGTTGCAGGAAACACGCTCAACACCTGCACCGTTAAAGGCTCGCCATTGATGTAACTAATTCCTAAATCTGCTTGTAATAAGCTTGCGACATAACGGAAATAGCCCGTCATCACACCAATACCATTGAGCGAGTTTAACGGATCGCGAAGCAAAATATTGTAGCTAATCATTGAGAGGATGATAAGCGTAATCAGCGTTAATAAAAATTTTCGTAAGAGAGCAATAAGCATTGTTTTATCACTTTATTTATGATGTTTTTTTAACCGAATTTCCGACAATTTTACTTGCCCCATCGCATTAATCGCAATGTCACTCACGCTATCGCTTACCAACAACAAGCGTTTGGCATTCACAAGCGGTAAAATTGGCAGTTCTTGTTGCAAAATCGATTGACTGAGATGGTAAATCATATTTTGTGTTGCCTTGCTTGATGTGGTTTTAGCTAGGTTAAGCAACAGGTCAAAATAAGGGTTACACCAATTCGCTAAATTGGTCACATCACGTTTGGTATCGCACGATAAAATGGGTTTTAAAAAGCCATTTAAATCCGCATTATTCGCAAGCCAGCCCGTTAAAATCAGATCGTAATCTGCCTTGCCATTTGCCAATTGTTGCGCAATATAGGCTCGATTCACAGGAATGAGCGTGGTAGGAATCCCTTTTTGAGCAAGGTCGAAGCGGAGCATTTCTGCCATTTTCATTGGGTGCAAATTAAACACCCGTTTTTCATCTACTACCCAAAACTTAAGCGGTTTTTGCAACGAAGGCTGCGCATGGCTTGTTGCGTAATCAAAAGGCACTTTGCCGTATGGATCTTGCCATAACACTTCGGGCAACACTTGATCAGCGACGTGGGCTGTGCCAAAAAAGAGACGCGAAACCAAACGATGACGATCAACAGCTTGGGCAATCGCTTGGCGAAGCGTGATATTTTGCATCACAGAGCTCTGCATATTAAAGGCTAAAAACGCTAAGTTTGCCCCATCATTTTCAATGCGTTGCTCGGTTGGAATTTGCGAAAGCTGGCTTGGTTCAGGGAAAGCCACCACATCACACTCGTTGTTTAAAAATTTTGCCAATCTGCCCGTGCCATCAGAGGAAAAATCGACCACCATATTCTCAATATGTGCCTTTTTACCCCAATATTTTGGATGCAGTTGCAGGCGGATGTAGTCCGATTGCGTCAGGCTTGTAAGCTGATACGGACCTGTTCCAACAGGCAAAAGATCAAGCTGAGGTAAGTTTTCATCCGCATTAAGTTGCAATGCGTATTCTTTCGATAAAATCACCGCATATTGACTCGCCAAGTGCGATAATAACGCTTGGTCAGGCTCGGTTAGCGTAATTTGTACGGTATGAGTACTAATGTCTTTTATTTGAGCAATTTTTTGCTTTAGCGCAATGCTCTCAAAATAGGGATAGTGCGCCAAATTCGCTTTAGTGCGATATGCCATCGCTTGAGCCTGATGAAATTCACCACTTTCGCTACTTTCACGGTTTAACGCAGGTAAATCGCCTGCAATGCCCATCATTCGATTCAGTGAAAAAATCACATCTTCCGCATTGAATTTGTGCGTTGGCGTGAACCAACGCGTGCTGTGAAACGACACGTTTTTACGTAAATGCAAGGTGATTGTCAGCCCATCCGAGCTAACATTGTAATGCTCGACAAGCATCGGCTTGAGCTGATTTGTTTTTGGATCAAGTTCAAACAGTTTGTCATACAGTTGATCGGTCACTACATTCACGTTCGTGCCCATATCTGCCTGTTGCGGATTGAGCGAAAAGCTAGAAGCATTGGTGCAATAAATCAAACTACTCTCACGCAGCTCATCAGGTATGCGAGGCGCGGAATAAGCGGTCGGATTTAGCCCAAGAATTGCAAAACTACAGAGAAATTTCACCGCTTGAACAAGAGATTTCATAACTACCCCATCCTATTTGCTGTTGATTCCATACGCACGCAATTTATTGGCGATAGCGGTGTGTGAAATGCCAAGCCGTTGGGCGAGTTTTCGTGTACTTGGATATTCAGCATAAAATTTACGTAGTAGCTCAGCTTCATACTGTGCCATCATTTCATCTAAGGTACCTGTTTCGGGAAGATGAGTGGCGATTTCTGCCGTGTTCAAGGTTGTATTGGGTAAATTGAGATCTTTAACAGATAAACGATAGCTATGTGACAAGGTGCAAGCTCGGTAAAGCACATTGTGCAACTCACGCAGGTTGCCCGCCCAGCTATAGCGAGAAAGGGCATTTAAAAAGGCGTGATTGTACTCTAATTTTGAGAAACCCAGTTGATTGCTGATTTCGCTTACAAAATGCTCTACCAGCAACGGTAAATCGTCCAAACGTTCACGCAAGGGCGGCAACTTAAGAGTGAGTACATTTAAGCGATAATATAAATCCTCACGTACTTTCCCCTCAGCCACTAACTGATTAAGCGGTTTTTGGCTAGTACAAATCACACGAATATCCACTTTGCGTTCTTGATCTTCGCCTACGCGACGAAATGAACCATCATTCAAAAAACGTAACAGCTTCGCTTGCATTTCAAGCGAAAGTTCCGACACAGCATCAAGCAACACCGTACCGCCATTCGCATATTCAAAAAAGCCCACACTCTCATTTTGTGTCCCTCGATGCCCAAACATCTCCGTTTCTGCCTCTTCTTCAGGCAAGCCCGCACAATTCACAGCAATGAATTTTTGTTCTGCACGATGGCTAAATTGATGGCAAGCTTTAGCAAGTAAGTCCTTGCCCGTGCCTGTTTCGCCCTCAATTAACAGCGGTGCATTGAGCAGAGCAAACTTTTTAGCTTGCTCAATCACATTTTGCATATTCGGAGATTGAGTTAAGATTTGGTCAAATGGCGTAGTGTTCTGAGTGGCATACTGAGTTGTGTTCATAGTAAAATCCTCAAAATTGATGAGCAGATCATACTCTGAAAATCTATTTTTGGAAAGTTTTGTTTACAGCAAGAACAATGAAATTTATATTTACATTCCAAGCCTAATCCCCTAGACTTTTCCACAATCATTTTGCCCTACAAGCGGTAAAATTTTTCCTCTTTTTTTACATTATTAAGGAACTTTTATGTATTTAGATCAAATCAAAGCCGAACTACAAGAGGCTGCAGATGTGCTAGATAAATTTATGCACGATGAAAAAAATATTCAGCTTATTCAAGAAGCGGCATTGCTTATCTCAAACAGCTTCAAACAAGGCGGTAAAGTGCTCTCTTGCGGTAATGGTGGTTCACACTGTGATGCTATGCACTTTGCAGAAGAATTAACCGGCCGTTACCGCGAAAATCGCCCAGGTTACCCAGCTATCGCGATTTCAGATGTGAGCCATTTAAGCTGTGTAAGTAACGATTTCGGTTATGAATACGTGTTCTCTCGCTATGTTGAAGCAGTTGGTCAAAAAGGCGATGTGCTTTTCGGTTTATCAACCTCAGGCAACTCTAAAAATGTCTTAAATGCAATCAAAGCAGCCAAAGAAAAAGGAATGAAAGTGATTGCAATGACGGGTAAAGATGGCGGTCAAATGGCAGGTCTTGCGGATGTTGAAATTCGCGTACCACACTTCCGTTATGCAGACCGCACGCAAGAAATCCATATCAAAGTCATCCACATTTTAATGATGTTGATTGAGTTTGAAATGGCGAAAGCAGCGTAAAAAAAGAAGGCATTGTGATGAAAACAATGCCTTCTTTTTTCTTAAATAACAATATTATATCTATTATTTCTCATTTTTCATATTTGAGAAAATATTCGCCAGAATTGGCCCTGAAACATTGTGCCAGAAACTAAATAAAGCACTTGGTACAGCAGCAATTGGATTGAAATGTGCGGCAGCTAATGCGGCGCCTAAACCCGAGTTTTGCATCCCTACTTCAATAGCAATTGCTTTGCTATCAGCGACATTTAATTTGAAGAGTTTAGCTGCCCAGTAGCCGATTAAATAGCCTAAACAGTTGTGCAATACCACTACAGTAAAAATCAACAAACCTGATTCTACAATCTTATCTTTGCTTACCGCGACGACAGCCGCCAAAATCAATACGATTGAAATAACTGACACTAACGGCATGGTTTGGCTGGCTTGTTCAATTGTTTTCTTAAATAATGCACGCACAACTAGCCCCAAGAAGATTGGAAAAAGTACCATTTTTAATACGGATAAGAACATTGCGGATGCATCAATTTCTAACCATTGGCTGGCAAGAACGTAAAAAATTGCAGGTGTTAATAATGGCGAAAGCAATGTTGAAATCGTTGTACAAGCAACAGAAAGTGCTGTATTTCCTTTAGCAAGGTAAGTCATTACATTTGAAGATGTACCACCAGGGCAAGAACCAACCAAAATCACACCAACAGCTAAATCAGGTGGTAAGTCAAAGGCTTTAGCGAGAACAAAAGCGATAGAGGGCATAATCACAAATTGTCCAACTACGCCAATCGCGACTGATTTTGGGTGTTTTGCCACTTCACCGAAATCATTGAAGGTAAGCGTGATGCCCATACCAAACATAACCAAGCCTAATAAGTAAGGAATGTAAGGCGCAAAGATTTTAAATTCAGCGGGAAAGTAGAACGCAAGAACAGCAAAAACGATCGCCCAGAGCGCGAAGGTTTTGCTGATGAATTGCGTAAGTTTGAGAAGAGTTTGCATATAAGTCCTAATGAATTGTTAAAAGAACTTTTTATTCTAATCGGCTTTAGCAAAAAAATAAAGACATAGCACTACACTATGTCTTTCGTTATTAAATGATTTTGTAAATTATTTTACATTTTTCTTCGCCCAGTCTAAGAAGCGTTTTTGGGTTTCTTTATCAGCTTTAGAGAAGAGTAATTGCAATTGTTCTTCTTTAATATTTTTGGTTTCTACCACAATTTGACCTTTTGCTTCAAAAGTCGCATTTACAAATTCTGGCACAGCTGCTACGCCTTTGCCAGCATTATATTTAGCAAGGTTGTCTTCAATTCGGCTATTTGGAGCGAAACCTTCTCCTTTTAACATATCTTGTTTAAAGGGAATTTCTTTACCAGCTGCAGTTTGAATTTTAAAGGTTGGATTAGCTTGAAATTTATTCACATCGTGAGATGAGCGGAATTGAGGCACAACAAGTGTCATTTCTTCAGGTGTTCCCTCAAAAGTTAATACGATTGGATTCATTGAGAAATATTTACCATCTACAATGTCTCCTACACTCACCACCACTTGGTGTGTTTTGTTATCGTTAATTTGGACATCTTCCCAACGTTTTACCGACTGACCATCTAAGGCTAACATTTCCACGGTATTAGGGGTTTTTAACGTGCCTGCAGTCGCAAAAGTTGCAGCTAAACAAGCGGTTGTAGTCATCATCAATTTTGCTAATTTCATAATACTTCCTTAAATTGCATGGATTTGAAAAAAGTTATGCCTATGCTATGCTAAATTAAATAAAATAGAAATAATTTTATTATCAAAGCGTTATTTTTGTGGGAAAATCACGCTAATTTTTTAACAGGAATAATTATGAGTGATGAATATCAGAGCCTCGGCTCAATAGAAAAAACAGAGAAAAAGAATTTAATTCAGTCGTTTTTAGGTATTTTCCAAACAGAACCTAAAAATCGTGAAGATTTGGTAGAAGTGATCCGTGATTCGGTCGAAAATGAGTTGATCGATAGCGATACCAAAGAGATGATTGAAGGAGTGATGGAAATTTCCGAACTTCGTGTGCGTGATATTATGATCCCGCGCCCTCAAATTATTTCAATTGATTCAAAACTGCCACTTGAAGCCTGTGTGGATACTATTATTGAATCTGCCCATTCGCGTTTCCCTGTAATTTTAGATGATGGCAAAGATAGCATTCAAGGCATTTTGCTTGCGAAAGATCTACTCAAATATCTCCGTTCTGATGCGGAAGAATTTAATATGGAGGCTATCCTTCGCCCTGCGGTAATTGTGCCAGAGAGTAAACGCGTGGATAGAATGCTCAAAGAATTCCGCTCAGAGCGTTTCCATATGGCATTGGTAGTCGATGAGTTCGGAGCGATGTCTGGTTTAGTCACCATTGAAGATATTTTAGAGCAAATTGTGGGCGATATTGAGGATGAGTTTGATGAAGAAGAAGTCGAGCCAATCCGCCAGCTTTCTCGCCATACTTATGCCGTTTCTGCCTTAACAGATATTGAAAAATTCAATGCGTTTTTCGCCACCGAATTTACAGATGAAGAGGTAGATACCTTCGGTGGTTTAATCATGCAAGCTTTCGGACACTTGCCACAACGTGGTGAGCAGATTGAGTTTGAGCAGATGGATGTAAAAGTGACTTCTGCGGATAACCGTCGTTTGATTCAATTGCGTGTAACCGTTTCAGACGAGCAATTAGAACGGATGGAAAGCCGTCAGGTAGAAGCTGAAGAAGAATAATAGCAATAATGCGTAGGGCGGGCTTCAGTCCGCCTTTTATTTAACTTACCTATTGGCGGATTAACATCCGCCCTACGTTATATGTCAAATTTCGTAAAAAATCCCCCATTTTTAACCGCTTGCATCATCAGTTTTCTCTTTGGTGCGATCGGCACACTTGCTTTTTCCCCTTTTGATTACTGGATTATCGCCTTTGTTTCCGTCTTTGGCTTAATCTGGTCAGCCACTTTATCGCAACGCAAAACCGCATTGTGGGCAACTTTTGCTTGGTCGATTGGCTATTTTGCGATTGGCGTAAATTGGATTCACGTGAGTATGATCCAATTTGGTGGTGTGCCTGTCGTGATTAGCTATCTTGCAGTTCTTCTTCTAGCTTGCTATTTAGCACTTTATAATTTGCTATTTACTTGGGGTGTGCATAAATTTAAGCTGAAAAATCCGTTTGTGCTTGCAAGCCTTTTCACTGGAACAGAATATCTCCGAGGCATCATTCTCACTGGTTTTCCTTGGCTTCAGCTCGGTTATAGTCAAGTTGATAGCCCTTTTGCCCATATCGCCCCGATTTTTGGCGTAGAAGGTGTTACTTTCTTCATTATTGTGATTGCTACTTATCTTGTTCAATTTATTTTGCAAGAAAATCGAAAAATTAAACCGCTTGCGACTTTTACATTGCTCATAGCGGTCGGCGTTGCCACACGTTTTGCCAATTTCTGGCAAATTGATGCTGAAAAACAACCGCTTACCGTGAGCCTTGTGCAAGGCAATATTGAACAAAAAATGAAATGGGATCCTGCTCATTTCGACTATTCGGTGCAAACCTATGTGGATCTTATTCGTCCATTGCTTGGAAAAAGTGACGTGATTATTCTGCCTGAATCGGCAATTCCAGCATTGGAAAATCAGATTTCACCGTTGCTTAGTTCGATGCAAAACGCTGCGATGGAAAGCCAAAGTGACATTATTATCGGCACGCTTTATCAAGATAATCAAAATCAACTCTTTAACAGCGCGTTATTACTGAATGAACAACCTTATGATGCTGAACAAGTACCTCGCTATAAAAAGCATCATCTCGTGCCTTTTGGCGAATACGTGCCTTTTGGCTCGGTGTTAGATTGGATGCGTGAGGTCTTTATTCTGCCAATCAATTTATCTCAAGGGGAATTTGTTCAGCCTGCATTACAGACGAAAAATACCCGTTTTAATTTAGCGATTTGCTATGAGATTATCTTTGGCGATCAAGTGCAACAAAACCAAAAAAACCACAATAGCGATTATCTCTTAACTATTACTAATGATGCATGGTTTGGAACTTCTATTGGCCCTTGGCAACATTTCCAAATGGCAAGAATGCGAGCTTTAGAACTTGGCAAGCCACTTCTTCGCTCTGCCAATACAGGAATTACTGCAATAGTAGATGCAAACGGCAAAGTGGTTCAGCAGTTGCCGCAATTTGAGAAAGGAGTGCTTATCGCTCAGGTTTCTCCTGTCATCAGTAAAACGCCTTTTAGTTTATGGGGCAATACGGTGCTTTATAGTTTGAGCACGTTGATTATGGCATTGGCGGTGATGAGACGTAAAAACTAGAAGCAAGGGCAGTTTGGTTATTTCAAACTGCCCTTTATATATTAACTAAACAACAAATCCATTCCATCAATCAATGCCTTGCTCGGTTTATCGAAATATACTCCACTGTTCGGCTCACCATTCATTCCACGCAAGAATAAATAGGCAACGCCGCCAAAATCTCGGCTATAGTCGTAACTCTCACCTAAGCGAGCACGTAGGTAACGATGTACCGCAAGGGTGTAGAGCAAGTATTGTAAGTCGTAGCGATATTGTCCGATTGTTTTCGCAAGGCGTGTTTGGCGGTAATCTTGCGGTAAATAGCCTAAGAAGTTCGATTTATAATCAATTACATAAAATTTACCATTCGCTTTGGCAATACAGTCAATAAAACCGCGCACATAGCCTGAAAGTTGTGGCAATCGCAATGGCGGTAATTGGCGAGCCAATTCGCTATGTTCTTGTAGAAGTTGATTGAGCTTGCGTAAGCCCTCTTCATTTTTTAAGCGTAAGAAGAATTGCCACTCATTTAAACGCTGTTCATTGGAAAAATCACTCAATGCTAAATTTTCGGCAAATGGCGTAGTGCGAACTTCTTCCATCCATCGCTGAACGGGTTCTTGCCACTCATCGCCTAAATTGAGCTGTTCACAAATTGGCAAAACATCTTCAATTTTAACCGCTTGTTGGAAGTCGCAATGCTCCATAAAACGGTGCAAAATATTCCCCACTTTAGTGCTGTGCGGGAATTGGTAAGCGTTCAAACTATTTGCAATATCCTCCACAAAATCGCCCGCTTGTTCAGTCTCCATCTCAAATAATGACTCGTTGTAAGCGGTCTGATTATCGTAATCTTGTGCAAAATCGTTGATTTCGGTGAAGTAATCTGTTTGAGCCTTATTGTGGCTTTCTAATGCCCAATCGTTATAGTTGCTTAAAGCACTAAAACTCGTGATCTGTCCTTGAACTGTCGGGATTGTGTGGTTAAATTCACGCACTTGCAGTAATGCTTCTGTCTCTTGCCTTGGCGACCAAAAACGTTCTTCGGCACTTTCTGCAAGCGTTTGTAACGTGCAATTTAATCCTTTCTCTGCAAAATAGGTTTCTGTGCTACTGCTTGTTTCGGTACCTGTTAAACCGATTTCGCCATTGCTAAGCAAATAGTGAATACTATTCCAACCTTTGCCAAATTGAGCTGGCAAAATCAAGTTCAGTTGCGATTCGGCACGGGTTAAGGCGACATAAAGCAAACGTAGATCTTCCGCATATTCTGCTTGGTTTTTGAGCTGTTGGATGGCTTCCTCTCTTCCACTAAAATCCCACTGCTTTTGAGCATTCTCATCGTGGTAAATAGAAAGCGCAGATGCTTTTACGCTGGTGCTGTTTTTACCAATGAATGGTAGCCAAACAACAGGATATTGCAATCCTTTAGAGCCGTGAATGGTCACAATTTTAATCAACGCCTCTTCGCTTTCTAAACGCAAAGTATGGGTGTCGTCGCCATTTTTGGCGTCGTTTAACGTCTGTTCATACCAACGCACTAAGGCACTCTCATTTTCCACCTCTTGCATTGCCGATTGTAAAATTTCCGCAAGGTGGAAGAGGTCGGTTAATAAACGATCCGCATTTGCTCGTGCTTTCAATCGTTCGATCACACCTTCTTGCAAGAAAAGTTGATGCAACATCGGTAGCACGCCTTGCGATTGCCAAATCTGTTGATAATGAACGAATTTATCAACATAGTTTTCCCATTGCTGCTCATCATTTTTAAGCTGATAAATCTCTTGTGCAGTTAAGCCCCACAAGCTCGAACCCAAGGCACAGAGCAAGGTTTTCTGTTGATACGGATTTAAGCAGGCTTTTAATACCCACGCTAATTCTGGTGCAACTTCGCTCTCATAAACACGACTACGCTCAGACAGGAAAACAGATTTCAAACCTCGTTTGGCTAACGCACGTTTCATCAATTTGGCTTGATTATTGCTTCGCACCAAAATCGCAATGTCTTTCGCCTCAAAGCGAATTTGACTACTGTCTTTTGCATCTTTTAGGTAAATTTCACCCGCTTGCATCGCCATTAATTGTTTCTGAATTTGATCGGCACAATGTTCAGCCGCCTCATTCTCGTTAAATTCAGGCTGCAAATAGCAAACCACATTTTCACTACCGATTAATTCTTCCTCTGGCGTTTTGGCTTTTACCGCTTGAAATGGAATGCCTTGATATAAAAACGGATGGTTTCCGCTATTTTCTGGGAAGGTAAAAATCTGATTTACGGCTTCAACAACCTTCGGCAAAGAACGCCAGTTTTTATCTAATGTGCGTTTTTCATCCGCTTGCTCTGATGCCTTCAAATAGGTAAAAATATCCGCCCCACGGAATTTATAGATCGACTGTTTGGGATCTCCAATCATAATAAAGCCCTGATTTTGAGCCTCTTCTGCCATATAGATTTGGCTAAAGATTTCATATTGGGTTTGGTCGGTATCTTGAAATTCGTCAATCATCGCAAACGGATATTGTTGGCGGATCTGGCTTGCCAACTGCTTGCCACGGGTGTTTTTTAAGGCGTGATTGAGCATAATCAGCAAGTCATCAAAACTTTTTTCAGTATGTGTGGCTTTATAAGCTGCCAATTTTTCCCGCAAATGCATTAAGAATTGATAAAGCAAGACTGATTTCTGTTTTGCTTCAAATTGACTTTGATAAGCGGTCAAAAATGCTTGATTAGTTGCGAAATGCGTTGATGTTAGCGGTTCTGCTCCCTCTTCTGCTTTTTCAATAAGACTTGTTTGGCAAAAGCGTGAAAAATGCTCTGCGGGGAAATAAATGGCTTCACTTTCTGCCCACTCGTCTACCGATTTTAACCAATTTTCCACATAACGCATTTGATATGAGCGGCGATTTAATGCTTTTTTCACGCCAGTTTTATATTTTTTATCCAGTTCATTGATGATTGGGCTTACAATTTCCTCACGGTTGGCACGCCAATATTGGCGAACTTCTGCCAATAATTGTTGATAGGCTTTTAAATGCTCGGCAAAAGGTTGGTTAATGCCTTGTTGATCGTCGTTTAACTCAGGCAAAGTTTCTGTCAGATAAGCTCGCACCGCATCCAATGCGTCTTGTGGTGTTTTGAGCTCATCCGCAACAATGCGTGTTTCGCTCAAATTCATCGGGTAGAACTGCTCACGCCACACTTCTTTGGCAAGGCGTTTAAGCAATTGCTGTTCGTTTTGTTGCAGTTCAAACTCAAAACTGATACCCGAATCGAATGCAAATTGATAGAGCATCTTTTGGCAGAAGCTGTGAATAGTAAACACACTCGCAAAATCAATCTCTCGCTCGGCAATTCGCAAGCGGAGCAACGCCTCCTCTTTCTTTTCGACTTTCTCGAAAAGTTCTGCAAAAAAATCATCATTTTTCACCGCTTGCTCGGTGAGTTTTGCCGAAAAATAGGCGTAGCAATCTTGAATATTTTGGCGGATACGGTCTTTAAGTTCTTCAGTTGCCGCTTTGGTGAAGGTTACCACTAAGATTTGCTCAACTGTTAATGGTTCTAGAGGTTCACCATCGTGGCTGATACCCAGTAATAAGCGAAGATAGAGGTTTTTGATCGTATGTGTTTTGCCCGTGCCAGCCGAGGCTTCAATGAGGCTGGCACAGTTAAGCGGAAGTGTGAGAGGGTTGAGCGTTTGCATAGATTATTTTATCCGTTCCAATTTCTGAATTAACACTTCGTGCGGCACTTTCTGAATTTTGCTAATTTGCCAAATTAATAGACCGCTTGCAAGGCTTAAGCTGATGCAAAATGTTGTCCAGAAGCCTTGTGCCGCCATCGGTTCAGTAATAAAATCCGTTCTGGCGAGAAGATAGCCGAGCGGCATGCCGACAATCCAATAACAGATAATGGTGACATACAAAATCGGTTGCGTGTGCTTGTAGCCACGTAATACCCCATTCGCAACGGCTTGGAGTGCGTCGGGAATTTGGTAAACCGCTGCAAATAAGAGTAAGTGAGCAGCAATCGAAATCGAAATCGGATCGCGTGTAAAAGCAAGTGGAATGTATTGGTCGAGCAACACAATAACTACCGCCGCCATCGTTGCAAAAACTAAGCCTGTAAGCAGGGCGTGATAACTTAACACTTTTGCATCGTCTAAGCGTTTTTGTCCTAAAGTTTGCCCGATTACAATCGTCGTTGCGATGCTAAATGACATCGGGATCATAAAAAAGAGCGAGCTAGTTTGTAATGCTGCTTGATGGCTTGCCACTACTTGTGCACCTAATGGTGAAAGGAAAAGTGCTGAGGTGGAAAACAGCATCACTTCAGTGAAAGTCGCAAAGCCGATGGGTAAGCCGAGTTTGCAAATTTTTAGCAAAGTTTGACCGCTTGGCATTTCCATCCATTTACTAAATAAGCCAATATCGCGTTGCGATTTGTTGGTGTAGCAGTAATAGAACATCATCAAGAACATCACCCAGTTCACAATAGCCGTCGCAATACCACAGCCAACGGAACCCATTTCAGGCAAGCCAAATTTACCAAAAATAAAGATGTAGTTAAGCGGAATATTCAGTAGCAAGCCAAAAAAGGTAATGCTCATCGCAGGTTTTGGATTGGATAAACCATCATTCATACAGCGAAGATTGATGGCAAGCAAAGCAGGCACAATACCGATTGCCATAATCATCAAATATTGCTGTGATTTAATTGAAAACGATTCGGGCGTATGCATATAGTCCAAAATCAGATGGCTATTGCAGAAAATCAAAATCAGCGGAATGGACATAGTCAGCACAAGCCAGAAGCCTTGTCGCACTTGGTGAGCAATAAGATGGCGTTGGTTCGAGCCATTCAAATAAGAAACCGTTGGAGTAATGGCATTCAATAAACCCAGCACAAACAAGAAAAGGGGGAAATAAATCGAGTTACTTACCGCGATGGCGGAAACATCGTCATCGCTGACTAAGCCTGCCATTACAATATCCGCAAGTCCCATACCTGAAGCGGAAAGTTGGGAGATAAAAATAGGAATAGTGAGTTTAAAAAGTTTTCTCGCGTTTTGCGGATATTTTTGCCACTGTAAATTCATAAAAACCTCAAATTAGAATGGCTTATTATAGCGAGCCTTACGCTTAAATGCCATTTTTGCCATAAGTTTTCGTGCCTCAATCGATTGACTATTGCATAATCACTTTAGATCCGCTAGAATTCCGCCCGTTTTTGTCTTAAAATGCAAACGATTTAAACAAAATCTGCTTTGATGCAGCTTACATATAAACTAACTAGAGGAATAATACTATTAAACCTGTAAAACGTGTTCAGTCAAATCGCGCTCACCGTCTTAACGAAGAAATCCGTGGCGTGAAGGAAGTTCGCTTAACTGATGAAAATGGCGAGCAAGTTGGTATCGTGTCAATTCAAGATGCTTTAGCGAGAGCGGAAGAAGCTGAGTTAGACTTAGTAGAAATCAGCCCGAATGCTGAACCGCCAGTTTGTCGTATTATGAACTACGGTAAGTTCATTTATGAAAAAGAAAAAGCGGCAAAAGAGCAGAAGAAAAAACAGAAAGTCGTTCAAGTGAAGGAAATCAAATTCCGTCCAGGTACAGATGAAGGCGACTACCAAGTTAAATTACGCAGCATTATGCGTTTCTTGGAAGATGGCGATAAAGTAAAAATTACCGTGCGTTTCCGTGGTCGTGAAATGGCTCACCAAGACATCGGTTTAGATGTATTAGAGCGTGTAAAACAAGATACCGCCGAAATTGCAGCGGTTGAATCTGCACCGGGTAAATTAGAAGGCCGTCAAGCAGTAATGGTTATCGCACCGAAGAAAAAATAATTTCTCATTACAATGAATTAAATGAATGCAAGCTGGTAGAAAATGTGAGCTTGCATTTTTTATTTCAAAAATTATCGCTTGCAGAACAGGCAATGTTTCTGTAAAATTCCCCCGTTTTCTTTTACTAGAAAATAAAGATGACAACAGGCACACTACGCAGCCTGAGTCGCTTTTAATTTAAATAATGCAATATATTTATTGCTTGAGATGTAATTAGTGCTTAACAAGCAACATTAGTAATAATGCTCGCCTAATTACTAATGATTAACAAAACAATGCGGAGTTTTTAAAACAATGCCTAAAATTAAAACAGTACGTGGTGCTGCTAAGCGTTTCAAGAAAACAGCTTCAGGCGGTTTCAAACGTAAACAATCTCACTTACGTCATATTTTGACTAAGAAAACCACTAAACGTAAACGTCACTTACGCCACAAATCAATGGTAGCGAAAGCAGACCAAGTATTAGTAGTAGCGTGTTTACCATACGCATAAGCGTTTGCGTGAAGACGTACTTTAGTGAATTTTAGTTTTTAAATATACATTAGGAGATTAAATAATGGCTCGTGTAAAACGTGGTGTTATTGCAAGAGCACGCCATAAGAAAGTTCTTAAGGCTGCTAAAGGTTATTATGGTGCGCGTTCACGTGTTTATCGTGTTGCGTTCCAAGCAGTAATTAAAGCTGGTCAATATGCATACCGTGACCGTCGTCAACGTAAACGTCAATTCCGTCAATTATGGATTGCACGTATCAATGCTGCGGCACGTCAAAACGGTTTATCTTACAGCAAATTCATCAATGGCTTGAAAAAAGCTTCTGTTGAAATCGACCGTAAGATCTTAGCTGACATCGCTGTATTCGATAAAGTAGCATTCGCTGCATTAGTTGAAAAAGCAAAATCTGCACTTTAATTTAAAGTTTAGATAAAATTAGGGCACCTGTTGGTGTCCTTTTTTATTACCTAGCAGTATGAAAGGCATATAGATACATAATAACTAATTTATAAGTAAATCAGGAATTGATAAAAGAAGAGAAAATCGAATGGTCCCCCCTACCGGACTTGAACCAGTGACCAAGCGATTATGAGTCGCCTGCTCTAACCGACTGAGCTAAGGGGGGATTGAAAGAGAGTTACATTATAAAAGAAAGTACTGATTTCGTCTATCTTTTTCGGCTTGTTCGTTTAAAAAGCAAGCAACTACTCAATCCAAATAAGAGATGCCATTCTGCCCGTTTGCTTATCTCGGCGGTAGGAGAAAAATTTGTCTTGCTCTGTGTAAGTGCAATGCCCTCCGCCTGAGATTTCGGTAATGCCGAGCTTATTTAAGCGTTGAGTCGCCAGTTGGTAAAGATTGCCGAGAAATTTACCGCTTGTAGTAAGATCAGGTGTAAAAGCTAGTTTAGCATTAGAATCAAAGGCACAAAATTGTTCGATAATCTCTTCACCTACTTGGAAAGCGGTTGGTCCGATAGCGGGGCCTAGCCAAGCAATAATATCAGAAGTTGGGCATTTAAATTTTGCGACTGTTTCTTCCAAAATGCCATCACATAAACCTCGCCAGCCTGCGTGAGCTGCTGCAACTTCTGTGCCTTCTTTATTGAAGAAGAGTACAGGCAAACAATCTGCGGTCATTACTAAACAAACTTGATTCGCTTGTTGGGTGTAAACCGCATCAGCCTCAACATTGCTTCCCGTAAAAGGTAATTCAATGACTTTCGTACTGTGGGTTTGTGTAAGAAAAAGGGGCTGATGAGGTAAGTCAAATTTATCCACAAGTAAAGAGCGATTTTGTTGCACAGCTTTTGGGTCATCGCAAACGTGATCGCCTAAATTAAAGCTATCAAATGGCGGAAGACTTACACCGCCCGATCTCACGGTCGTGAGAGCTTTAATATTTTTCGGTGCTTGCCAATTTGGATAAATTGCGTTCATTCACACTCCCTTTTTATTTCTGCATTTTATTTTGAAAAAACAACCGCTTGTAAGCTTATGGACGAACGGCAATCGCTTCAATTTCTAAGCCAACATCTTTTGGTAAGCGAGCTACTTCTACGCAAGAGCGAGTAGGGAACGCTGGGTGGTTATTTTCACGGAAGAATTTTTCATATTCAGCATTTACAGTTGCGAAGTCGTTCAAATCTTTCACAAAAACCGTTGTTTTGATGATGTTTGCAACACTCAAGCCTGCTTGTTCTAAAATGGCTTTAACATTTTCAAGCGCTTGGCGTGCTTGCTCGGTAATATCTGCTGACACTTCACCTGTTTTAGGATTAACGGGGATTTGACCTGATGTGAAAACAAGATTACCTAAATCAACCGCTTGTACGTAAGGTCCGATAGCCGCAGGGGCATTTTCTGTGTGAATGACTTTAGTCATAGTATTTCCTTAATCTTAATAAAATAAATAAGCGATACGATTTTATGCTAAAAAATTCTATTTTAAAACAGAGAAAATATCTCTTTTTTATTTGCAGCTGTTGCATAACTGGCTACAATAAGTAAGAAGAGAGGATAATAATGATTATTTCATTTAAGCATAAAGGACTGAAGCATTTCTTAACAGACTCAACTGCAGGTATTCAAGTTGTCAATAAGTCAAAACTAGCAAGGATATTAGCTCGACTTGATAGCGCAAAAACACCCAACGAATTTACCTGGTTGGGTGCTTCACCAATTAAGTAGGAATTTAGCAGGATGCTGGTCTGTAAAAGTAAATGGAAAACTGGCACATGACCTTTAAATTTGAAAGCGGTCATCCTGAAGTTGTTGATTATCAAGATTATCATTAGAAGAAATATGATGCGTATGTTTAATCCGCTGCATCCAGCGGAAGTTTTAAAAGAAGATATTTTGCCTGAACTTGGGCTTACAGTGACAGAGGCAGCCAAACAACTTGGTGTAAATAGAGTAACACTTTCTCGCTTGCTTAATGGAAAAATGGGAATTAGTGCAGATATGGCACTTCGTTTGCATCAATGGCTTGGTGAAAATAGCCCATCTGCAGAGAGCTGGCTTTATCAACAAGCAAACTATGATTTATGGAAAGCAAGTCAGTCAGCTCATTTTAATATTATTCCTATTTGTGCGTAAATTTTAATAAACAGAAAAGAAGAGAGTCGATTTTATGAGCATAAATTTAGAAGAAATTGTTTTACACCAAATTCAGCATCACGTTGAAGGAGAGAATGTGGAACTCAAAACGGTATTGCGTGAGGAATTACTGCCTATTAGCCCTGCGGCCGAGCAAATGATGTTGCAATTACACCAAGCCTATCAGAGTAAAGCAAAAGGCTATGGTGTGTTCAAGAGCGAATCTGTATTTGCACAACAGCTTAATCGTTTTCTGGAAAAAGAGACTGATTTTCTACCATTTAGCCACCAATCTGCTAATATGTTAGCGACTGAATTAGCGAAATATCCTTTTGCTTCAGGCGGAACTTTTATTCTCTGTCGATATAATTTTTTAGCAACTGATTATCTCTTTATTGCGTTAATCGATAGCCGTTCTTCCATCTTGGTAGATGACCATTTAGATGTAAAAAGCACTCAATATTTAGACATCACTCAATACGATATTGCTTGCCGAATTAACTTAACGGAACTTAGCATTAATGCCACCTCAAACCGTTATCTTACCTTTATTAAAGGTCGTGTAGGGCGTAAAGTTGCTGATTTCTTTATGGATTTCTTAAGTGCGGAAGAAGGGTTAAACCCACAGGTTCAAAACCAAACTTTATTGCAAGCGGTAAACGATTTCTGTGAACAAGGTGAACTTTCAGTACCACAAACTCGCGAAGTTAAAAAACAGGCATTTGAATATTGCAAAGGACAAATCAATCAAGGTGAAGAGATTGCGATCAACGAGCTTTCCGAATCTTTACCAACCTTAAATGAGTTAAATTTTGCTCAATTTACTCAAGAAAAAGAGTATGGTTTGGAAGATTCTATCCCACCAGTTCGTAGAGCTTTAAAAGGCTTAACCAAATATTCAGGTTCAGGTAAAGGGGTAACAATTAGTTTTAATGCAGAATTATTAGGTGAGCGTTTAATTTGGGATGAACTAAATGATACTTTAACAATCAAAGGATTACCCGCAAACTTGCGTGATCAACTTGAACGCAATAAATGATAGTTTTTTTCAGCCAATTTCGGTATGATCTGGACAAATTTCAATTTATTAAGGTATTGATATGAAAATGAAATCTCTTTTAGCGATAATTTTACTTGCGATGGGCGTTACAGCTTGTTCAACTGTAAAAAAAGTGGTTTATCGCATTGATGTTCCTCAAGGTAACTATTTAGAGCAAGATAAAATTGATCAGTTACAAATTGGGATGAATCAAGTTCAAGTGCAATATTTACTCGGTACACCTGTGTTAAGAGATGTTTTTGCAGAAAATCGTTGGGATTATGTTTTCATCAAACGCGAAGGGCATAATGATCCTATCCAACGCACTCTGTTAGTTTATTTTGATAATAAAGGTATTGTGACAGATATTAAACTTGATGATATTAAAAATCAGAAAGTAGTTGAAAAAAAAGCACAATAAATGATAAGCGGTTAGATTTCTACAAAACGTTGTAAGAAAATGACCGCTTTCTTTTTGCTAAAATTAAACATTAGAATTTTTAATCATAAAATTTCTATTTATAAAATTTATTTCCTTCCCTTATTTTTGCTTAAAAAGGCTCCTTTTAAACCATTTCAATACGTTTTAAGTTCAAAAAATAACCACTTAAACCTAATTTTTCTAATTTATTGCATTATTTTTTATTATCCCTCTTTTCAAGCCAAAAAAGTTTTGATACATTGCGAGTCATTCCAAAACACAACATTCTTAACAAATTTAAACTATCTTTACACAGGAGTACATCATGAGCGATTTAAACGCACTGTTCCAAAAAATCAAACAACGTGATCCTAACCAAGCACCATTCCACCAAGCGGTTGAAGAAGTTTTCGGTTCTTTAGCGCCGTTCCTTGCAAAAAATCCGCAATATACTAAACACGGTATTTTAGAGCGTATTGTTGAGCCTGAACGTGTAATTACTTTCCGTGTAACCTGGGTGGACGATAAAGGTAACGTGCAAGTGAACCGTGGTTATCGCGTACAAATGAACTCTGCGATTGGTCCTTATAAAGGCGGTATCCGTTTCCACCCAACTGTTGATTTAGGCGTATTAAAATTCTTAGCTTTTGAACAAGTTTTCAAAAACGCATTAACGACATTGCCAATGGGTGGCGGTAAAGGCGGTTCTGACTTCGATCCGAAAGGCAAATCTGACGCGGAAGTCATGCGTTTCTGCCAAGCGTTTATGACTGAATTATCTCGTCACATCGGAGCAGACACAGACGTACCAGCTGGCGATATCGGCGTGGGCGGTCGTGAAATCGGTTATATGTATGGTCAATACAAAAAATTACGCAACGAATTTGCTTCTGTGTTAACAGGTAAAGGCTTAACTTGGGGCGGTAGCTTAATTCGTCCTGAAGCGACAGGTTACGGTGCTGTGTACTTTGCTGATGCGATGTTAGCAACACGCGGTCAAGGCTTTGAAGGCAAACGTGTGGTGATTTCTGGTTCGGGTAACGTAGCACAATATGCTGCGGAAAAAGCAATCCAAAAAGGCTCGAAAGTATTAACGGTTTCAGACTCAAATGGCTATGTGTTATTCCCAGATTCAGGTATGACTGAAAAACAATTAGCAGATTTATTAGTGCTTAAAAATGAACGCCGTGAACGTTTATCAGTTTATGCAGCAGAGCAAGGCATTCAATACTTCGAAGGTCAAAAACCTTGGGGCGTGAAATGTGATATCGCTCTTCCGTGTGCAACTCAAAATGAATTAGATGGCGAAGCCGCGAAAGAGTTAGTGAAAAACGGCTGTATCTGTGTGGCAGAAGGAGCGAATATGCCAACGACATTAGAGGGTGTGGAAGTATTTATCACAGCAAAAATCCTTTACGCACCAGGTAAAGCAGCGAACGCAGGTGGTGTAGCAACTTCAGGCTTAGAAATGAGCCAAAACGCCATCCGTCTATCTTGGAGCCGTGAAGAAGTTGACCAACGTTTATTCGGCATTATGACCGCAATCCACGAAAACTGTGTAGAAAACGGGACAGAAGCAGACGGCTATGTAAACTATGTAAACGGTGCAAATATCGCAGGCTTCAAAAAAGTAGCAACCGCGATGCTAGAACAAGGCGTTTTATAATGAACTAATCCTTAGGGTTGTGATTAAAATAACCTTGATACCAAGCCGAACTTCGTGTTCGGCTTGTTTTTATCTGATATTTTCCTTCCTCAAAAATAATCTTCACCATACCCACTTTGGATGTATCTAAAATCTGCACTCCATGTTTTTCTAGTCGTTCGACGACATTTTTATTCGGCATTTTCCACGCATTCCAACGCCCAACTGAAATCACCGCAATATTAGGTTTGGTTATTGCCACTAAAATCTCGCCTGTGCTCGTTTTACTACCATGATGCCCGACTTGTAAGAAATCGATTTTTCCAATTATCGGAGAAAAAATTCGCTCTTGTGCTACGCCTGCATCGCCCGTAAAAAGCAATTTCAAGCGGTCTATTTCGACTAATAAAATGCAAGAATGTTGGTTTTCTGCTCGCTTTGTTATTTGTTCTGGGAAAATTGCAGTCAGCTTTATGCTGTCAAATTGCCATTCTTTGCTTGCAATACAAGGCTCTGGAATACGCTGAGCATAAGCCGTTTGTCCACTTGAAAAGAGCTGAGCATGAGGGTATGCCTCCAGCAGATCGGCAACGCCTCCTGAGTGATCGTTATCATCGTGGCTGATAAAAATCGCTTTAATTTGAATATTATTGCGTTTTAAATACGGCAATACTTCTAAATTTGCCATTGAATTGCGTTGCGAACCTTCGCCCCAACTTGCCCCCGTATCGTAAAAAATTGCTTGTTTTTGACCGCTTGTATCTTGGTAAATCAAGGCTTGGGCCAAACCCTGACCAATATCAAAAGTAACCCATTCAATGTAATGATCTTTTTTCAGGTAGCAAAGCCCCGCTAGATAAATAGAGGCTAAAATCGTGCTGAATTTGGCAAAAAATTGCCAAGATTTCATCCAGCTTTTGGCATAAATTCCCACCAAAATCAGCACGTTAAAGGCCAGCAAATGCCATTGGTTTTGCAAAGAAAGTGTTATCCAAGAATGAGAAAGCGGTTCAATTAACCATAAGCTAAATTGCGCTAACCAGTCCGTCAATTGCCAAGTATGAAGCAGATTATCCGTTAAAAGAGTAAATAGAATAATCGGTACAAGCACAAGGCTGTAAAATGGAACAATCAATAAATTGGCTACAAAGCCGAGCGGCGAATAGCCTTCAAAAAAGAAAAATTGCACAGGCGAGAAAAGGAAAAAGGTGCCCGTTTGTAGATGCAATAACGATAAAATAGGCTTGAAAAAGGGACGGTTTAGCCAATGCGGAATAAGCCACCCAAACTGCTTTAGCGGGAAATAGCGATACCACAAAATCAGGCCTGCTACGGCTAAAATAGAAAGCCAAAAGCTGTCAGATAGCATAGTAATCGGGTCTAAAATCAGCAAGATCGCAACAATTCGCCACCAAAATTGGCTGGGCGTGTAATGCCTGCGTGCGAATTGGCAAAGCAAGACCAAACTAATCGCAAAAATCGCTCGAACGGTTGGAATGGCAAACCCCGCCAAATAGCTGTAACTCAACGCAAAAACAAAGCCCATTAAGCGAGGAGGCAGATAAGAAAAGCTGATTTGTTGCACAAAATCATAGCGACATTTTGTACGGAGCATAAGCCATTGCCCTAGCTTGGCAAACCAGAAGCCGAAACCAAAGGCAAGAGCAATATGCAGCCCTGAAATGGCAATCAAATGTGCAGTGGTGGTTTGTTGGAAAATTTGCCAATGTTCTGATTTCAACCAAGCACGTTCACCGAAAGCAAGGGCAAGTAACAATCCTTGTGTTGCTAAGGATTGTGTTTGCTCATAAGTTCGGTTAAGCCATCGGGTTCGAAAAGGCAAATTTGTTTGATCAATCAATTCTGCTTTTCTAATGGTTGCAAGCCCATCAATATGATTAGCAAAATACCAACGCTGACGGTCAAAATTGCCGATATTACTTCGTCCAGAAATGGGTCGAAGATTAAACTCTGCTTGATAGACAGCATTGAGTTGTAAAGGCGTTTTCGCTTGCCAATTAAGATAGATATTTTGACCGCTTGTAAGCCTGCCAATTGCGGTCTCATAATCTTGTTGCTTTAAAATTTTAACAATTTCAATCGGTTGTGAGCTTTTATAAGCGGTGAAATTCTCTGCTTGATTTGCAATATTTAAAACTTGCCCGTAACTTAACAACATTGCCAAGCCCAACATAAACGGAAAAATTTGGCGTTTAAAACCAAAGTAAAGCATTAAGAGTGTGGCGAACAACATCACAAACAACAAAGCCTGTTGCGGCAGCCATAAAATGGGCAGGAAAGAGAGGCAAAGAAGAATGAAAAAGCGGTCAAGTGTCATAGCAATCTGTTTTTGCTAGACAGTATGCCGAGAAATAGAAAAGTGTGCAGAATTTTCTTTTAAATTTTCGAGCGCGATCGAAAAAATAAAATCCGCATATTGAATATGCGGATTATGCAAAACTAGAATACTTTCTTAAACGGCTTAATAATCACATCACCGTAAATGCCAGCTTCTACATAAGGATCTTCAGAAGCCCAAACTTGAGCATCTCCCAGCGAATCAAATTCTGCAATTACAGTTGAGCCAGTCACACTTGAGCCATCTTCCGTCGGGTTAGGGCCTGCGGTTAAGAGTCTGCCTTCAACTTGCAATTTTTCAAGTCGTGCAAGATGAGCTGGGCGAACTTCAAGGCGTTTTTCCAACATATTTGGGTTGTCTTGGGCAAAAATTACGTAATACATCGTTATTTCCTTCTGTTAATAAATGTTTATTCTGTTTTTTCTTCGGCTTGACTTGTTTCTAACAGTGCCAATGCTTCGTCTAATTCCGGGTTATTTTCACGTGGAATTGGGCGAGGTTTCCCCTCTTTATCAATTGCCACATAAGTGAATAAGGCTTCGGTTACTTTAAAGCGTTCACGTGTGCCTTCATACACTTGTTTGATAAACACATCCACTTTTACTTGCATTGAAGTGCGACCTAAACGTACTAATGTGCCATAACAGCAAACAACATCACCGACAGAAATAGGAAGGTGGAAAATCATTTTATCTACGGTAACCGTCACCACTCGACCTTTTGCCAATTCTTTAGCTAAAATCGCACCGCCTAAATCCATTTGAGACATAATCCAACCACCGAAAATATCACCGTTGGCGTTGGTGTCTGATGGCATTGCCAGTGTGCGTAAAATCAGCTTACCATCAGGATTTTTTGTGTAAGGTTCGTTTTTCATTTGTTATTCCTTGTTCTGTTGGTTTTCTTGTAAATAGGGGTAAACCACCACACCCGTTAAAATCGTTGCTACTAGACTTAAGCCTGTTAAGCCGAAGACTTTGAAGGTATACCACGCATCATTCGACATAAAATGGCTTACATAGAGGTTAAGAAGCATACAAATAATAAAGAAGATCGCCCAACCCGTATTGAGTTTTGCCCACACGTTTTCTGGTAAGCAAATTTCTTTACCCAATAGATGTTTGATAATCGGATTTTTCAATACAAATTGGCTAATTAACAGTACTAATGCGAATAATCCATTTAAGAGAGTGACTTTCCATTTTAAAAAGGCATCGTCGTTAAAATAAGCGGTTAGCCCACCGAAAACAACGACAAAGACAGCCATAAAAAGCTGCATTTTTTCAATTTTGCCATAGAGCATTTTTAGGGCAATTAGTTGCACAAGCGTTGCGATGACCAACGTAATCGCAGCTTCTTGTGTGCCAAAAAATTTGTACACCACAAAGAAGAGAATAAGAGGAATAAATTCAAGCAATTGTTTCATCATTGATCCTTAATTAACTTAACTTTTTAGGGCGAATGGTTTGATAAAAACGGAAGCCGAAAATGGTGGTAAAGAGTGATAAAAAAGCAGAGATCACGAAAGATAGCACCATAATCACGACATTATCACCTAAGCGCCCAACTAGAGCAGTAATTAAAATGGGTAACAGGTTTGCTAATAAGGTATAAGCAAAAAGTACAGCCATTTTACCTTTTGCAAGTTGCCACATAAATTTAACCGCTTGCCCAACACGATAATTTTCCACAAGAAAGACATAAGTAGAGAGATTTAAGCGTACAAATACAAAAATCCCAATAGCAAGTAGAGGTAAACTAAAAATGCTTGCTTCACGGCCTGAAATATTACTAAATAAAATCGACGACATACCGAAAGAAAGAGGCAACACCATAATGATGTAAAGCGAAATCGCAGGGAGCAGTTTTGCCAAGGCTTTGCTAGTATTTTGGAAAAAAGATTGGAATGTGCCCGCATTAATATCATTAATATTCAGCACTAAAAGCACAGAAATAAAAATATTTCCAATACCAATTAAGAGAGAGGGAAGCAATGAAACAGCTGAAACTGAAACTATAAAATTAGAAAGCACAAAGGTTGCCAGTAATTGAATAGCAAGCAATAATCCCATAGCTGTTAGCGAAAACTGACTACGATTTCGGATAAAATTCCAACTATCTTGTAATAATTGCGGAAAATTAATCGGCATAAAAATCCTTGTTTTTCGTTAATAAAAAGTAAAAAATAGCTCATAAGTATATCAATAGATCGCTTGAAGTGCATTAAGTTTTACCTTAGGCTATTTTTATCTCCACTTTTTATAATTTTAAACTATGCTCGAAACATTCCAATCAGGACAACGCTATCTAAACACCTATCCTCAACAAAAGAAATTAAACGTGTTTATGATAGATTATCGCCTTATTCAGCTTATTAAATTTTCAGGCAAATGGATGCCCGCTTTTGCTTGCTTTACAATTTTGTGGCAATACTTTTTTACAGACCCTAGCCAATCAATTTTGGCAAATTCGGTAATTACCGCCCTTTTTGCGGTAAGTATTCCCTATCAAGGTTTATATTTTCTCGGCAAGCGGTCAAAATCACCACTTCCTTTGCATTTAATGGACTGGTATGAAGAGCTGCGTCAGAAATTAGTAAATGAAAAGGTAAAATTAACCGCTTGCCCCGTGCAATCGGTGCCGAGCTATCAGGATTTTGCAAATTTATTGCAACTTGCGGAAAAAACGTGGGGCAATAAATACTTTGATGAGTTATAATTCCCCCAATTTTTTGGATGGCACTAGCCAATTTCTTGGCTTGTGCCGTTTTCTTTATTTTGACAGAATAATTTTTATGACAACACAAACCGACAAAGAAAAAAAACAAACCTACAACCTTAACAAACTGCAAAAACGTTTACGCCGCAATGTAGGTAATGCCATTGCCGATTTCAATATGATTGAAGAGGGCGATAAAGTAATGGTCTGCCTTTCTGGTGGAAAAGACAGCTATACTCTCTTGGATATTCTACTTAATTTGAAACTCAACGCCCCAATCCATTTTGATGTGGTGGCGGTAAATTTAGACCAAAAACAACCTGGTTTCCCAGAACATATTTTGCCTGAATACCTAGAAAGCATCGGTGTGGAATATAAAATCGTGGAAGAAAATACTTACGGCATCGTAAAAGAAAAAATTCCAGAGGGCAAAACCACATGCTCGCTCTGCTCGCGTTTGCGTCGTGGGATTTTATATCGCACTGCAACTGAACTTGGAGCGACCAAAATTGCATTAGGGCATCACCGCGATGATATGCTCGAAACCCTCTTCCTAAATATGTTTTATGGTGGTAAATTAAAGTCGATGCCGCCAAAGCTAATTAGTGATGATGGCAAGCAAATTGTGATTCGTCCGTTAGCTTACTGCAAAGAGAAGGACATCGAAAAATACGCGGAAGCGAAACAGTTCCCTATTATTCCGTGTAACTTATGCGGCTCGCAACCTAACCTACAACGCCAAGTGATTAAAGAGATGTTGCAAATGTGGGATCGCCAATACCCGGGACGAATTGAAACGATGTTCAGTGCCTTGCAAAATGTCACGCCATCGCACCTTTGCGATCCGAATTTATTTGATTTCAAAAATATCAAACACGGGCAAGTGATCGAAGGTGTAGAAGGCGACCTTGCCTTTGATAAGGAAGAGATGCCTGTAATTCCTGTTGGTGTAGGAATTGATGAAGACGAGCACGAATTTGCACAGGAAGGATTGATCCAATTTAAAGCGGTTTAATCTTTAACATAATTTGCAAACATTTACGAAAAGGAGGCTTCATGTTTTCTAACGAAGTCGTGATTTCGATCATTGTATTACTCGCATTAAGTTTGATGCGAATTAACGTGGTCATTTCACTTATTATTGCAGCCTTGGTTTGCGGGGTTATCGGCAATTATGGTGTCAAAAATGCCACGCTTTTCCAAGCATTAGAGAAGACCATCGGTAGCTTTACGGGTGGTTTAGGGGGTGGTGCAGAAACCGCAATGAATTATGCCGTACTCGGTGCGTTTGCGGTTGCTTTATCTAAATCAGGCGTAACCGATTTATTGGCTTACAAAGTGATTTCGCATTTTGGCAAACGCCCATCTGGTCGCTCCGTATTTTGGTTTAAATACATCATTTTGTTTGTATTAACCGCTTTTGCGATTTCATCTCAAAACTTAATTCCAATCCATATTGCGTTTATCCCGATTGTGGTGCCGCCACTTTTAGGTGTGATGAACCAGCTTAAAATCGACCGCCGTGCGGTAGCTTGTGGATTAACTTTCGGTTTAACCGCAACTTATATGTTGATTCCAGCAGGTTTCGGGCAGATCTTTATAGAAAGCATTTTGGTGAAAAATATCAATAATGTAGGCTCGCAATTTGGTTTAGTCGCAACGACTTCGGATATGACTAAAGCAATGTTCGTGCCTGTATTGGGGATGATTTTAGGCTTGTTCTTTGCCTTCTTGGTCTCTTATCGTAAACCACGTACTTATGTCGAAGTGCAAGAAAAAAATGCGGATGATATTGCAGAGCGTGTCGCACACGTAAAACCATTCCACATCTGGTTAAGCATTTTTGCTATTATAGCAACCTGTTCGACACAATTAGCCACAAATTCGACCATTATTGGCGGTTTAGTTGGTTTAGTGATTTTTGCTTTAGGTGGCGTATTTAGACTTAAACAATCCAATGATATCTTCCAAGATGGCTTACGCTTAATGGCAATGATTGGCTTTGTGATGATTGCCGCATCTGGCTATGCAAGCGTGGTGAATTCAACAGCTGGTGTTGCCGAATTGGTCGAGGGTTTACGTGGTTCAATTGATAGCAAAGGTTTAGCCGCATTCTTAATGTTGGTTGTTGGTTTGTTTATCACTATGGGCATCGGTTCTTCTTTCTCAACCGTACCAATTATTACCTCTATCTATGTGCCTTTGTGTGTGGCTTTCGGTTTTTCACCGCTTGCAACGATGTCTATCGTGGGCGTAGCCGCCGCACTTGGCGATGCAGGTTCACCCGCATCAGATTCCACTCTTGGCCCAACATCAGGCTTAAATGCTGATGGCAAACACGACCACATTTGGGATTCGGTTGTACCAACTTTCTTACACTTTAACATTCCATTGTTAGTGTTTGGTTGGATTGCAGCAATGACGTTGTAATTATTATAATGCAATCATTTACTGGGGCGTGTTGCACACGCCCTTTTATTTCGTTCAATATATAAAAATATTCCAAAAAGGCTATTTATGAAATTTATCTCTTTTAATATCAATGGCTTACGTGCTAGACCGCATCAACTTGAAGCTATTATCGAAAAACACCAACCTGATATTATTGGCTTACAAGAAATCAAAGTTTCAGACGAAGATTTCCCTTATGACTTAGTCAATCACTTAGGCTACCACGTTTTCCACCATGGGCAAAAAGGACACTACGGCGTGGCACTTTTAACCAAAAAACAACCGCTTGCGGTGCGTAAAGGTTTTCCAACTGATAGCGAAGATGCACAAAAACGAATGATTATGGCGGATATTGAGACTGAATTTGGCGTGCTTACGGTATTAAACGGCTATTTCCCTCAAGGCGAGAACCGCAAGCATGAAACTAAATTCCCAGCAAAAGAAAAATTCTACGCAGATCTCCAAAATTATTTAGAAACAGAATTGAAACCTGAAAATCCAATCGTGATTATGGGCGATATGAATATTAGTCCAACTGATTTAGATATTGGCATTGGTGAACCAAACCGTAAACGTTGGTTACGTGATGGAAAATGCTCATTTCTACCCGAAGAACGCGAATGGTTAGGGCGTTTGCAAAGCTACGGATTAGTTGATACATTCCGAGCAATACACCCAGAAGCCGATGATAAATTCTCGTGGTTTGATTACCGTTCAAAAGGCTTTGATGACAACCGCGGTTTACGCATTGACTTAGTGCTTGCCTCAAAACCATTGGCGGAACGCTGTGTAGAAACAGGCATTGATTTGGAAATCCGCGCGATGGAAAAACCTTCTGATCATTCTCCTGTTTGGGCGGTGTTTAAATAATCATTAAATGAATGATTAAGACTTTTTAGCTAAATACGCCGCTAAAATCTTAACGTCTTCATCGCTCAATTTCTGTTTGGCGGTGTTACCACCGCCATTAACTTTGCCGTTTTTACGATCCATTAAAGCATTTAAAATCTCTTCTTGGCTCATTTGATTAATGATTTTAGATTTCCTCATCGCTGGTTTTTCTGCGGTTCTACCGTGGCAAGTGGCACAAGAACGGCGGTAGAGTTTTTCCTCTGGAGTTATATCCATATCAGCCCAAGCAGAAAAACTCAAATTGCCAAGCAAAATAGCCAACATCCATTTAGCGTATTTCATACACTATCATTTAAATAACTTCTCCAAATCCGCATCGGGAATCTTACCTTCATATTTAGCGGTAATATTGCCTTTTGCATCAATAACATAAGTGGTCGGTGTGCCAACAAGGTGATAGCGTTCGGCTGTGATTTTCAGCTGATCTTTCACGACAGGCAATGCAAGTTTTTGTTTATTTACGACCGCTTGCGTATCTGCTTTTTCGCCATCGACGTTGATTGCAATCAGTTGCACTCTGTTTGGATGAGCATCAGCCATTTTCTCGAACATTTTTAGCTCCATAATGCAATGCCCACAGGTTTCCGACCAAAAAGTGAGTAAGCGGGTGCCTTGCCAATCCTCTAATTTTACAGAGTTGCCTTGCAAATCATAAGCCGCAATCTCAGGGGCAGCTTGACCAATTACCGCACTTTCTTCTTTGCAAGCGGTAATACCAAAAACAACCGCAAGTAAACTCAGTTTGAATAAGGTTTTTGTCATCATTTTAATTTCTCTCTTCTTTTAAAAATCTGCCGTGTTGCAGATAAATGGTGCGGTCGGTGAGTTTGCCGAGTTCTGGATTATGCGTCACCATCACAATAGTGCGCCCTTGCTTGTTAAGTTCTGTAAGCAGATCGAGCACCAATGTTTCGTTTTTTTCATCCAAATTTCCAGTCGGTTCATCCGCGAAAATCACAGGCGGTTGATTAACCAAGGCACGAGCGATGCAAACCCGTTGTTGTTCACCGCCTGAAAGTTGGCTTGGTCGGTGATCGATGCGATGTCCTAAGCCGACTTGTTCGAGCACAGCTTTGGCGGCTTCCTCATCAATCACGCTATGATAATGTTGGGCAAGCATCACATTTTCGAGTGCAGTTAAGTAGGGAATTAAGTGGAATTGTTGGAACACCAAACCGATTTTTTCCGCGCGGAAACGTTGGCGGCCGACTTCGTCCAGTTGAGCAGCATCGACACCGTCTAAAATCACCTTGCCTTCGCTTGCGGTGTCTAAGCCAGTGAGAATGTTCATTAGCGTCGTTTTGCCTGAGCCAGATGCGCCCATAATGGCGACAAATTCGCCTTGTTTGATTTGGATGTTGATGTCTTCAAGGGCGGTTACCTGCCCGAAGCGTTTGTATAAATGTTGGGTTTCGATTACAAATTCACTCATATTTTTTCTCTTGCTAGTAAGGTATGTGGATTGAAAATCCACGCATGCATAAAACGAATACATGCGTGAAATGTTCCATTTCCCCCTACTCACCTTTTAAAACATTCGCCACATTAATATTCAACGCTCTGCGCGTTGGGATAATCACCGCCACGAAAGCTACCAATAACGACAATACAATCGTAATCGGTAGCACAGGCAAGCGCATATCAATGTAGGATTTAAACACCATTAAGCCTAGCACTTGAGCAATCAGATAGCCTAAGCAAAGCCCAGTAATAATCGCACCGCTTGCAATGATGAAAATCTCGGTGCTAATTTGGTGGATAATGTCCGATTTTTTCGCCCCCAAGGCTTTTTGAAGCGCGAACTCTTTGGCACGTTCGCCCACAATTGCAATCAGCGTGGTATTAACGCAAAGGGTAGCAAGCACCAAAATAACCAGCGAAATCAAGCCCATCAAGCCTTTGATTTTATCCAAAATCTGCCCTTCGGAAGCGGAGACTTTACGGATTGGGCGAGCGGTTAAATCGGGGTTTTGTTGCATAATTTGTTCGGCGAATTGCTCCGCTTGGTTTGCTCCTTGCTCATTTTTCACGTTCAGCAACGCATTATTCGCCAAGCCTTCTTTTTCCAGCCAATTTTGGACAAAGGCGAGATTGACTAGCAACATATTGTCGGTAACATCGCCCGCTTCCACAATAGCTTTGATGGTAAAGCTGTGTTTTTCGACGGCATTTTTGGAAAGCCGAATGCTATCGCCCACTTTTAAATGCAACCGTTCGGCAAGGGTTTTGCCGATCATTGCATTGCGGTCATCAAAGTTCACGTTGATTGCCGAGCCTGTGATTTGCCAATAAGGGGCAAGGGTTCGCATCGCATCGAAATTCACGCCCATCAGTACAATTTTTTCCAAATCACTGCGTGCCACGCCGTAAAGATAAGGGCTGGATGCGGTCACTAAGTCGTTTGGTGCATTTTGCAAAATGGCGTTGAGTTCAGTTTCGTTGATCATTCCGCCGTTGGCTGAACCAATATAGAAATTAGCCCCGAAGGTCCGGAGTTCTTGGCTCATTTTGGTGTTGATGTCGAAGTAAACTGCTGCCATCGCCGTCACGATGCTCGCCCCCACGGTGAGTGCGGTAAAAATAATCAACACGCGTTGCAATCGAAGGCGTAGAGCACGGAAAATCAATCGCCAAAACATACTGCTATTTGCTACTTTATTGTCTGCTTTTTTATGCTCTACCATAGAGCACCTCCACAGGGTAAAGTTTTGCGATTTTATGAGCAGGAAACCAGGTGCCAATCACGGCAATCAACATTGAAAGCACCAACACGCAAGGTACAACAATCCAAGCGAAATCCAGTGGTGCACCGAACAATGCTGCACCGATAAATTTCGCCAAGCCCCAGCCAGCAATACAGCCAAGCACGCCACCAACCAACGCACTGAGCACCGCTTCGCAATAAAACAGCAGCGTGATTTGCCACTGATAAGCACCAAGTGCTTTCATCAAGCCAATCTCTTTAGAACGCTCGATAATGCCTGCACTCATCAACGATGCGATCCCCATTGCTGCGGCGATTAACGCAGCCACAGTCACCACCGCAAGCAAGAGTTGGATTTTGCCAATCACTACGCCTTCAGATGCCGCAACTTGCCAAATCGGGCGGACAATTGCCCCTGAAATCGCTTCTTCCAACTGGTGCGAAATGGACGACACATAAGCCGTGCAATACCAGCGGTCATATTCTTCCGCATCTAAGGCATCCGTATTAACACGTGCTTTACGAGAAAGATCGTTTTCAGGCACGGTGAGCGCAGAAACACGAACGGATTGCACTTTGCCTTCTAAACCGAGCAAGGTTTGTACAGGGTTTAATGGCATCACGAGTTGATTATCTTCCGAGCCGCCTGTGCTTAACATTCCTTTGATTTCCACAGATCTTTTCTGCGTTTCATTATTTTCATTGGTGTAACTGAGCGTTAATTTATCGCCAATTTGCCAGCCGTTCGCCTTAGCAAGTTGTTCACCTGCCAAGGCAGGGATGAACTCGCCAAACTCACCCCTGAAGTCATCCACCCATTCGCCATTCACTTTCCAGAATGGGCTGATAATGCGCTGCCCTGTATGGTAATCATCTTCATCGGGAATGGCGATTTGGTGATCGAAAAACGTACCCAACACGTTAATAGTTTTCTCTAAAAGAGCGGTCGATTTTTTAGGTGAATTTGCAGAATAGTCCGTGAATCTAACCGCTTGCACATTGGCAGAAAGCAACGGAGCGAAGCCAACAATATTGTTTCGCCAGAAAATATCTTTGATATTCGGCAGTTCTTTTTCATCCAGAAAATCTTGGCTGGAAAGTGAACTACTGTGGCTCAATTCATCAGGTAAAGCTGCATTGCTGGCAGGCTCGACTAAAATATTCGCCCCGTAAGATTTCAGCTCTTTCGCCATTTTGTCGCCAATATCAATTGAAACTGCAAGGAGCGCAGAGACCAAGCCTGCTGCTAAGAAAATCGTGATAATGGCAAGCAATTTGCGTTTTAAGCCGAACCGCCAAGATTGAAATAACATTCTCGCCAGCATTATTCCCCCTTATTCTCGTTCTCTTTGCCGCCAAGATATTTTTCAGGGTCGTCACGGAATTGATCGAGATTTTTTTCGTTCTCGAAGAAATAAGTGTGCCCTTCGTGGCTATATTTGAACTCCGTTTTAGTATTTTTGAGTTTCGTGCCACTAATCGGATCTTGCACATCAATTTCCACGATGGTGCTGAACAAATTCAAGCCATCTTCCAAACTTTTGCGAGAAATAATGATTTCGCTGTCGGTTTGCTGCCAATCTTCAATCGGCACAGGGTTGCAGCCACCCGGTTTGCCGATGGACGGAATAAACATATGCACGCCACAGCCCACGCACACCACTTGGTTGCCTTGCATCACGTAACCTTGGTCGCCACAGAGTAGGCAGGCATCAAACACCGCCGCCATACTCACTTTATTGGGTTGACGGTTGATGATGAAAAATCGCACCGCTTTGCCGTCATCTGCAATCCATACGAAACGGTGCAACTTACCATCTTTGAGCGGTTCAAGGGCTAAATGCACTTCATCTTTTTCGTTAAGCTGCACAGGCATAGCTTCGGAAAGCTGCGGTGGTTGTGATGCTACTTTTTCCCAATAGAGCTGACTTACGCCTACCAATAAAAGCCCGAAAACGCCCCAGCCGATTAAGCGTTTGGAAATCTGCACCAAGGCGAGTTTTTTTCGTTTTTCAATTGGATCGATTTCTGTATTGGTGTGTTTTAGGCGTTTAACATGGGTTTGAATAGTAAAGATAGCCAAAATTATCGCCATTAAAACCACACAAATCGTATTCAGCCATACGGTGATTTCGCCCGATTTTGCGACAAAACTGAGTCGTAGTTTGGTGAGTTCGATAAGCTGTAGTTTCATCAGCGTGAGTAATAATTCAGCCACAAGCGGTAGAATTAAGGCGATAAAAAGCAAAAAGATCAAGGCTAAAAGTACGGTGGATTTGCCTTGTGTTTTTTGTTGCTGTTTAAGTAAAAAATAAAGCCAAGCCGAAGCTGCAAAGCAGAAAATCATCCCAGAAATGACCGCACTTAGGTTCAAAATAAAATCGGTGTTAATGACATCGGTGTTACTAAGTGCGGTGATATTTGGATCTTTCGCCCACGTTGCGCCTGCGATGAGCATTAACGCAAATTGCCAAAAGCCCGCAAGTTTTGCAGATAGAAGCCATTGGCAGATCGCAAAAAGAAAAAATGCGATTAAAAAACCAAGGGTAAGAATCAGGTTCTGCACTTGTCCGTTCGGCAGATTTAACCGCAAGATAACGCCACAAGCCAAGCCGAATAGACTGAGCCAGATCAGTGTTTTAGGGAACATCGTGCCTTTTTTGATTGCCCACGAAGCCCCGAGTAAAAGCGAAATTGGCAATAAGGATTGGAGTAGGAAGATGAAGAAGTAGGTCATAGAATACTGTTTGTAAACGCCTAGGGTAACAAGTTACCCTAGGTTAAGCATAATTCTACCCCTTTGGGGTAGATATTGCTGGTTTCCCAAAGGGGAATAACTATGCTTAACCGTGGGTATACTTACCCACGGTCTAAAGGTTATTTCAAACCTGTAAATTTAAACTCATAACTCACATCAAACGGTTTCCACCAGCGACCTACGCCAGTTTCTTCATCGGTGTGGCGGTGCATACCTGCTTTTGATGGTGGGTCGATGTGGTAAGTTAATTTGTAGTTACCCACGCCCATCATTTTCACGTTCGCGCCATAGTGTGGGCCATCGCCTGCTACCATCGGCATAAAGGTACCCTCTTGTTTCGCACCTGTGTCAGCGTTCACTAAAGTATAGTTGATAGTTAAGTATGGCATCCATTCGCCTTCGCCGAAACCGTTTTTATTACCTTTTACAGCGTGGATGTCGGCTTCTAAGTGAATGTCAGATTTCGCTGCTGGTAAACCCATTCCACGTGGTTCCATATCGATTGGTTTTAAGTAAACTGCAGCGATTTCGAGTTCGTTCATCGTCACAGCTTCACCTATTGGATATTCTTGGAAAGCGTTCGCAGATGAAGCAGCAAACATTCCAGCCAGTAATGTTGTAGCAAAAAGTACTTTTTTCATAGTTTCTCTCCTGAGAGTGGTTTTAAATGTAGGGTGAGCATTCTTGCCCACCGATAAAAATCAACACGGTGTTAATGGTGGGCAGAAATGCCCACCCTACGTTATGCAGCTTTTTTGCTTTGATATTTCATCACAAACAACGCAAAAATTGCGGCGATGATTAAAATCACTTGTGGTACAAGGGTTTCGACGTAAGGGTAAATACCAAGCCACGAAATTTCTGGCACGCCGTTGACTAATGTTGGTTCAAATAATTTTCCTTCAATAAGCTCAAGCACGGATTTACCTGCAAATACAAACGCCATTAAATACATAAACGAACCTGTGAACATAAAGAACGGTTTGAGCGGCAATTTTACCACGCCATAACGCATAATGAAGTAGCAAATCGCGAGTAGAACCGCCCCTGTGATGAAGCCTGCGAAAAGATAAAATAAACTGGCCGAGCTTTTCGCATCACCCACTAAGGCATAGTAGAACAATACGGTTTCCGCCCCTTCGCGATAGACGGCAAGGAAGCTGGTAAGCCATAAGCCAAATAGCGAACCTGCGGTGAGTGCTGTAGAAAGTTTCCCTTCAAGGTAGCGTTTCCAGTTTTGAGCTTCCACTTTGGAGAGTAGCCAGTAGCTCATACTAAACAGCATAAACACGGCGATGATCATCGTGAAACCTTCAAGCAACTCGCGGTTTTGCCCTGAATTTTCAAAAATCAGTTGGAAGATAAACGCAGTCACCACGCTGGCAGACAACGCCACGTAAACCGATTGGCGAATGACAGGCAATTTGTCGTGATGATTGTTTTTCACCATATAAGCCACGATTGCTGCCACGATAAGCAAGGCTTCCAAGCCTTCACGTAAAATAATGAGTAGGCTATAAAGGAACATTGACCAGTCGCTTTGTTCGCCACCTTGCAGCATATCAACGGCTTTTGCAAGATTTTGGCTTAAACCGACCGCTTGATCTTGCAATTTATCGCCTTGCCCTGCTTTCATTAGGCTGACTAAGCGGGTAAAATAGCTTTCGAGTTCGGCTTTGAAATTGCTATCACGCGAGCCAACTTTGTTTTCCATTCCCGAATTTTCGAACACGTCAAAATAGGTATCTTGAACGAAAAGCATCGCTTTTTTCGCATCGCCTTGATTGTATAAATCAATAGCTTGTTGAATGCGTTGATTAATTTCTGCGCTGACTTTCGCCCAGTCTTGATCGGCTGCGTCATTTACAGTCTGCGTACCAGATTGCACCGCTTGCACGTTTTGCTCTTCACGTGTGGTGGGTAAATTTGGCAACTGTTCTTCAATGTCTTGCAACAGTTGCGTGCTTTGGTAGGCGATTTCCGTCATTTGACCAGACTGTTCGCTTAGACGGATCAAATTGTAGAACTGTTGATTGATGGCAGATGAAATTTCAGATGAACGGTTGGTTCGCACCGACATTTCCATTTCAGAATTTTTGTAGCCGTCGTATTGCGCTTGTTGGAAGGATTTTTTCGCGTTGGCAAAATCACCGTTTTCGTAGTAAGTGATAGCTTGAGCAACTAAATTATCAATAGTTTTGAAGCTTTGTTGCCAGTAAGGTTTGATTTCTGCGTTATCGTAAACCCCGTGCTGCCCATCGGCGTTGAGTTGGTGTCCTTCAATCAAAGAAGGCAACACTTCCTGCAATTCCTTTTTTAGCCCTTCGAGCTTTGCTTGAATTTCGCTCATCGGTTTGCCTTCGCCAATCATTTTGCGAATTTCACCAAAAGTGGCTTCCATTTGGTAACTTTTTTGAGCCGAAAAGTTAATGCGAATCGGACCTTCTAAATTTTCAAATACCTCAAAATACGCCATTTGCACTTCGGTTTTGGCATCTTCAATTTTGTTCTCTTTGAGCAGTTGCTCGGTATTGTTGAGACGATTAGTGATGTCGGATACCCATTGTTGGTAGTTGTCTTGGGCGAAAAGAGGTTGAGATAATCCCAAAATGAGAGAAAAAATAATGTAGCGAATAAAATGATGCATAGATCACTTCCAAATAAAACTAATTCTTAGTTGGCTATTATCCTCTTCTCTTAGGAAAGAGCAAGGGGAGATTAAAGGTATTTTATGAAAATTTACTCTATCTCATCAAAACATACTCCCCTTTCACAATTCTTTATTTTCCCTTTCATTCATCATAAAAAAATTTAACGCTTTATATTTTATAAAATCTGGATGGATATGCTAAGCAAGCGATTAATTTCAAAATTATTCTTATAAAAATCCAAACTTAGCCAATTTTAAAAATTTTATGCTGTTTTTAGTAAAACTTGACTGCTAGACAAACGCGAGAAACTCTTGCACAATGTTGCCAATTTCATCGTATATTTGAGTTGTGAATAACGTTCACAATACTATAAGAAGTTGGAGGATTTAATGAAAAAACTTTCTGGTGCAGAAATGGTGGTGCAATCCTTGTTAGATGAAGGCGTGGAATACGTTTTCGGCTATCCAGGAGGATCCGTGTTAGATATTTATGATGCAATTCATCAATCCAGCCTTAACCACGTGTTAGTGCGTCACGAACAAGGTGCGGTGCATATGGCAGATGGTTATGCTCGCTCAACGGGTAAAGTGGGTTGTGTGTTGGTGACTTCAGGCCCTGGTGCAACCAATGCGATTACAGGGATTTTGACTGCTTATACGGATTCTGTGCCGCTTGTGATTATCACAGGTCAAGTGCCTTCTTCGTTAATCGGTTCAGATGCGTTCCAAGAGTGCGATATGATAGGCATTTCTCGCCCTGTGGTTAAACATAGCTTTATGATTAAAGATCCTCAAGAAATTCCTGAAACGATCAAAAAAGCATTCTATATTGCTTCAACGGGTCGCCCTGGTCCTGTGGTGATCGATATTCCTAAAGATATGGTAAACCCAGCCAATAAATTTGCTTATGAATACCCGAAAGAAATGGCATTGCGTTCTTACAACCCGACGGTGCAAGGACACAAAGGGCAAATCAAACGTGCATTAAAAGCCTTGATGGTGGCAAAAAAACCTGTACTTTACGTGGGCGGTGGCGTGATTTCAGCAGAATGTAGCAACGAGCTTGTTGATTTTGCGAAGAAACTCAACTTGCCTGTAGCCAGTTCATTGATGGGCTTAGGCGCTTATCCAAGTTCAGACCGCCAATTTCTTGGTATGCTTGGAATGCACGGTACTTATGAAGCAAACAATGCGATGCACGAAAGCGATTTGATTTTGGGTCTCGGCGTACGTTTTGATGACCGTACCACCGCAAACTTGGCGAAATATTGCCCGAATGCGAAAGTGATTCACGTAGATATTGACCCAGCTTCCATTTCAAAAACCGTTCAGGCTTACATTCCAATCGTAGGCTCAGCGAAGAATGTGTTAGATGAATTTTTAAGCTTGCTTGAAGATGAGAATTTGGCAAAAAATCAGGCAGATTTGACCGCTTGGTGGAAACAAATCGACGAATGGAAAGCAAAAGATTGCTTGAAATTTGAAGAGAGTTCAGAGGTGATTAAACCGCAACAAGTGATCCGCTTAATCCATAAACTAACCAATGGTGATGCTTATGTGGCATCCGATGTAGGTCAGCACCAAATGTTTGCAGCTCTCCATTACGGCTTTGATAAGCCACGCCGTTGGATCAACTCAGGTGGTGCGGGCACAATGGGTTTTGGTTTGCCTGCTGCTATTGGCGTGAAATTTGCACACCCTGAAGCAACAGTAGTTTGTGTTACGGGCGATGGCTCAATCCAAATGAACATTCAAGAGCTCTCCACGGCAAAACAGTATGATACGCCAGTAGTTATCGTAAGCCTCAACAATCGCTTCTTGGGGATGGTAAAGCAGTGGCAAGATATTATTTATCAAGGTCGTCACTCACAAGTGTATATGAACTCATTGCCAGATTTCGCTAAATTGGCGGAAGCTTACGGACACGTGGGCATTACCATCGATCACCCAAGTGAATTAGAAGAAAAACTCGCACAAGCCTTTGCAATTAAAGATAAATTAGTCTTTATTGATGTGCGTGTAGATGAAACCGAACACGTTTACCCAATGCAAATTCGTGGCGGCGCAATGAATGAAATGATTTTAAGCAAAACGGAGCGTACAGATGCGTAGAACATTATCAGTCTTACTTGAAAATGAATCAGGTGCTTTATCTCGCGTGGTTGCCCTTTTCTCGCAACGTGGCTTTAATATCGAAAGTTTAACCGTTGCACCAACTGACGATGAAAGTCTGTCGCGTATGACTATTGTAGCAAACGGTGACGAGAAAATTTTAGAGCAGATCGAAAAACAACTGCACAAACTTATCGATGTGTTTAAAGTGATGAACCTCAGTGCGTGCGAACACGTAGAACGTGAAGTGTTGCTATTAAAAGTGCGTGCAACAGGCTCTGTTCGCGATGAATTAAAACGAATGACTGATATTTTCCGTGGTCAAATCGTGGACATCGCTCCAAAACTTTATACCATCCAATTAACAGGCACGAGCGAAAAACTTAACGCCTTTATTGAAGCGGTAAAAGCAGAAACAACTATTATTGAAATCGTGCGTTCAGGGATTATTAGCCTCTCTCGCGGTGAGAATAATTGTTTGTAATGTTAATTTACCCTTATCCCTAGCAGGAGAGGAGGATGTTCTGCCCCCCAAAAGGGGGGACAGGTTAGTTAACTTAAATATTAAGCTCGGTATTGCACTGGGCTCAATCCTTTGAAAGCAAGTTTAATTCGTTTTTTGGTTGTATTAAAAAATGGTCAAAAGTTGAAGGCTTAAATTATTTAAAAGAAAATGCTCAAGACGGCATTATCTTTGTGGGTGTTCATTTCCTCACTCTTGAGTTAGGCGCGCCTATTGTGGGCTTACATCATCCTGGAATAGGTGTTTATCGTCCAAATGACAATCCAGTACTCGATTGGTTACAAATTAAAGATCGCTTACGTTCAAATAAATATATGCTGAACCGAAAAGATCTACGTGGAATGTTCAAAGCTTTACGCAAAGGTGAAACCATTTGGTATGCCCCTGATCATGACTACGACAGAAAAAATGTCGTATTCGTGCCTTTCTTTGCTGTACAAGAAGTGGCAACCACGACAGGGAGTTATTATCTGCTTAAATCCGCACCAAATTGCAAAGTTGTGCCTTTTGCCCCATTGCGTAATAAAGACGGCTTAGGCTATACGGTCAGTATTTCTCCACCAGTGGATTTTTCTGATCTTTCAGATGAAACCGCGATTGCTGCACGAATGAATAAAGTCGTGGAAAAAGAAATCTTAAAAGGTGTGGAACAATACATGTGGTTACACCGCCGATTTAAAACCCGTCCAACTGAATATGAGCCGAGTTTATATTTGTAAAAAAGATGGTCTACTAAAAAAATCTGAAAAGGCTAGATACTATAAAGAATCTAGCCTTTTATTTTATATTAAGAATAGGTTATTATTTTTTAGAAAAAACTCCTTACCTAATAACCAGAGATATCTGGTCAATCTCTTTTAAATAGAATCTCTCTAATTTATAATATCTTTGAAAATCTAATAAAATCCCTTTAAATTTTCTGTAATCTTTTAAATCTTTTGTTCTAAAAGATGAAAATTTATCTACTTTATTAAAATAAACGAGAACTTTCTCCACATAGCTATCATAAATTGGAAAATAAATTGGATTATGATGACTACAATATTTAGTCGCAAAAGAATAAAAATACCTCTTGTTATCACCAATCTTTACGTTTCCTAATTCACAAACTAATTTGATATCACCAGCCTTTAAACGTTTATCTAGCTCTTTAACACTTAAAATATGTTTTGCCACAGGATAAATATCAAATATTCTTGTGCTATAAAAATCATTTAAACATGATGCCTTTAATAAAATATCAGCTATTTCAGAATTTCCAGGTAATAATTCTAGAAAAAGTTTATTTAATGCCTCTTCTTGTGAAGTATAACCTTCAAGATTTTTCCATTCATTTAGATATTTATTAACTTCTGAAATACTTGGTTTAGGAGGTAAAGACTTTTCCACATTTTCTCCAATTTATAAAATAAATATCAAACACTATCTAATTAGTGACACTTAAAATTTTTACATCAGAATTTCGCAATGAGGTAACTTTTCCTTTAAGTTAGAAAGCTCACTCTCATTAAAATTAATAAGTTCATCAGTAAACTCCATCACTCGTCTTAGATAAAGCTGTTTCAAATGGTTTAATTTAGTTAGTTTATACAACTCATCAATATTTATTCGATTATAGGAAAGATCTAAACTTTCTAACTTATTAAATTTAACAATTGAATTAAACATAACCTGGTTAATCATGCCGTTCCAATCTCTAAATGAGATAGATAAAATATAATTATTTAAATAGACTAAAGGCTCCAAATCATCAATCTCATAAACATTGTTAGGGATATTTATATTATCAAGCACTGGCTCTATAAAAGTATCATCTAACAAATATAATCCTGTTACATATTCTCCTAATAAGATTCCAAAAGTATCTCGATCATATATATCTGCTTCTGTATCAAAATCATTTTCATCGTAAAACTCTATGATGCCAATCTCCTCTTCTTGATTAGGAAGATCATGTATTAATATATACTTCATTGTATCAGATAAATGGCACCACCAATCCCAATCTGCATCAGAAATAAACTCATTGTCAGCAATCTCATCTTCTGACATTTGGCTTATCTTTCCAATTTTTTGAGCATTAATAAAGTTTATTAGAGCTTCGTTAAAATCATTGCTGTTTTTCTCATTTTCGAATTCAAAACCAACTGATTTTGCTATTTCGTCTAATATAGACTTGAGATTACGATGCATCACCGTTACATGTCCACTGACTTTTTCAATTAAAAACTCATCATACTCAGCATAGCCATCAGCGCCCTTTGAAAAATTAGAGTTTCCATTTATATGGGAAATAAGTCGGTAACTCAAACATTGAGGACTTTCCATTTTCCCATAGACAATACCCAATCTATCAAGAATTTCGCGTAATATTTTAACCGTATCACGATATATTACTTTAACATCTTTGTCGCCTAATTCTATACGTAACTCATTATAAACTGCAAAATTTCTAATATTTTTAATCATAAACCAACTCCAATTTATTAGACAAAAAAATAGCCTATATATAATTAATATTTAAAGTTTATATAGGCTATAATTAACTACACAAACATGCAGCATAAATATTTAATTTACTATTTTATATAGTTTCATAAAATTCATATGCCACGTAATAATACTTTACTATGCAATAATCTCGCAATTTGGCAGCAATTCCTTAACCACATTTAGTTCATCTGAACTGAGGTAATCCTCTGTGAATGCAATTTTCACTTTCTCTAAATAGAGTTTTTTAAGGTTTTTAATATCATTAAGTGATTCTAATGAATATAAAAATAGATCATTACCAGAAAGATCTAATTCTTCTAATTGAGGAATGCTCGCAATCATTGATGTTACATATCCTTGAACCATTATACCTTTATCTCTAAGTGACAATGATGACAATTGCTTAATATGTGATAACTTGTCGAAATCATCTTCTACATCATAAACCTGCGGAATAATAAGAGAAGTAAGCGTTCCTTGATTATATTTTCGTTCTGAATCATACTGACCAGTTAAATATTTACCTACATAGTAGCTAATAGCTGTATTTCTATCGTTAAGATCAACTGAAATAGAAATATCTCTATTTTCAGTATCCAATTCAGGAATTAAGTTACGATCAGCTTCAAGGAATTTATCTTTAAGATTCCATAATAGAACACACTTCATTACATAAGATAAACTGCACCACCACTCCCAATCTTCATTAGAAATATTCCCAGTAGTATCTGTATCATTGATAAGTCCTTCTGGGAATTTATCCTCTGCTAATTTTGTCGTTTCTTTACGGGTATCAATTCCGTTGATGAAATTAATTAATCTATGACCAAAATAACGAGTATTCCACTCATCAGAATATTCAAAACCAAGATCTTCAGAAATTTCTCTTAACATGTTTCGTGTTTTTCTGTCACGGCATCTGATAGTAACGGCATAATCTTCAGCAGATTCGATAATTAAATCTTTATAAATTGCACAACTTCTGATTTTTTTAGACATAACAACCTCTCTCTTACCAAAGTTTTAAAACAACTTGACCAAAAGCAACTAAAATTGAGTGCCCGTTAAACTCATAAGTATTAGTCGAATTTGAACTAAATTGAGGTTTAATTTTATTCCCTTCAATTACCCAACTATTTTGTGAATTAGCTGAGAACTGAGGTTTTAATTCACGTCCGTCATATACCCAAGTATTTTTTGATGTTGCAGAAAATTTAGGTTTTAGATAACGACCATCATATATCCAAGTATTTTGTGAAGTTGCTCCTAATTTAGGTTTTAACTCACGTCCATCACAAGACCATTTACTTGATAATTCAATTTTTGGCATAATCTTCTCCAATACCATTATTAAAAATATTTTTATCAGTGTTTGTTTAGTTGGTATGTCAATACCAACTAAAAGAAGTATACTTCTTTGGATAAAATAACTTTAAAACAATGAGTTACAAAGTCAATCATACCTTGGGTTAATTGCTCTATTATGCGACTAACTCAACGAGTTCTACCTATATATTCTTAAATTTCAGCCTGTAATTCAGCGATTGAATGATAGCTCCGTGAGTAAAAACACTCTGATTTTAATATTGCAAAAAAACTTTCAATCACCGCATTATCGTAGCAATTTCCTCGGCGTCTCATACTTTGAACAGCTTTACCTTCCAACATCTTTCCCCATTCCGCCGTGCCATACAATATGCCTTGGTCGCTATGAATAATCGGGCTTCTGCCGGTTTAATCCTACTAAGCCCTTGTTCTAACATCTTTTTTACCAATGAAAACTTCGGGCATGTTGCAAAGTTATAGGCAATAATTTCTCGGTTAGCCAAGTCCATCAACGGTGAAAAATAAAGCTTTTCTTGCCCAACCTGAAATTCTTTTTCAAACGAAATTGATAAGAATAGAACATAATCTGCATCTCAAAGTAAGAGTCCAGATTTTGGGGTACAGATCAGGAAGCGGTCAAAATCGACCGCTTTTTTGTAAAATCACTATTAACCTTCGTATTCATCCCCTCTCTCTGGCTTCGGATTCTGAACGAATCCATCGCTTGTCTCTCCCACAAGGGGTGAGAGGAAAATGCGAAATGATTTTTGCTAATTCCAATCTTTACACTATAAGAACCCTAAATTTTTTTGTATAATCCCGACTGGATTACATCGTTTTAAGCGGTCGTTTTTCTATCAAATTTTACACATTGGCAAAGCTCGAGGTATTTATGAAAAAAGAAGAAGTAGGACACAATTTCCTTGCTCGCTTAGGCAAAACCCGTTTACGTCCAGGCGGTAAAGTCGCAACTGATTGGCTTATCGCAAATGGCGATTTCAACAAAGAGAAAAAAGTACTCGAAGTGGCATGTAATATGGGCACAACCGCAATTCAGCTTGCCAAAGAGTATGGTTGCCATATTACGGGCATTGACTTAGACGAAGAAGCCTTAGAAAAAGCACGTGCAAACATCAAAGAAAATAGTGTGGAAGAATTGGTGCAAGTACAACGTGCGAATGCCACCAAACTTCCCTTTGAAGATAACAGCTTTGATATTGTAATCAACGAAGCAATGCTGACAATGTTGCCGATTGAAGCGAAAGAAAAAGCAATTCGCGAATATCTCCGTGTGCTTAAACCAAATGGTTTATTGCTCACCCACGATGTGATGCTAAATACTGATGATGCAGAAAGCGTAATCGCTGATCTGCGTGATGCAATTCACATTACCGTCACACCACTAAAAAAAGAGGGCTGGAAAGAGCTTTTCCACCGTTGTGGTTTCCGTAATGTAGATACTTACTCGGGCGAAATGTCTCTGCTTTCACCAAAAGGGTTGATTACCGATGAAGGCGTGCTTGGTGCAATGAAAATTATCAGCAATGCACTTAAACCAGAAAACCGCGAAACCTTTACTAAGATGTTCAAAACTTTTAATGACCCAGAGAAAAAAATGGGATTCATTGCGGTATGTAGCCAAAAATAGCCTATGTTAGAACAAATACAAACATGGTATCGCCAAAAATTTAATGATCCTCAAATTGCCGCACTTGCAGGGATTTTGCTGATTGGCTTTGGGATCATCTATTTTTTCAGCAATCTCATTATGCCTTTGCTGATTGCGATTGTTCTGGCTTATTTGCTAGAAGTGCCAATCCGCTTGCTTGAGCGCTTTATGCCAAGAACATTAAGTGTCGTTATTGTACTTGGTTCGGCGCTCTCGCTTGTTTCATTTTTATTGGTGGTTATGCTGCCAAGTTTATGGAATCAAGCAGTCAATTTTATTCGCGATTTACCCAATATGCTCAACCTCTTGAGCGAATGGGTGCAAACCTTGCCAGAACACTACCCTGAGCTGATTGATTATTCTATGTTGGATAGCGTGGTTAGCTCGGTGAGAGCAAAAATTTTGGGCTACGGCGAATCGTTGCTTTCCATTTCAGTGAACTCGCTGATTAACTTGGTTGGCTTAGGCATTTATGCATTTCTCGTGCCGTTAATGGTGTTTTTCTTGCTGAAAGATAAATCCCTCTTTTTAAATTCGCTTGCAAATTTATTGCCGAAAAACCGCCGTTTGGCAACCCGTGTTTGGGTGGAAATGCAAGAGCAAATCGCGAATTATATTCGCGGAAAATGTTTAGAAATCGCGATTGTTGGCGTGATTACTTATATCATTTTGATCTTCTTTGATTTACGCTATCCGCTCTTGCTCTCAGTCATCGTTGGACTTTCCGTGCTAGTGCCTTACATTGGTGCGGTACTTGCGACGATTCCAATTGCCTTGATTGCTCTGATGCAGTTCGGTTTATCACCTGAGTTCTACTACTTAATTTTGGCATTTGTCATTAGCCAATTATTAGACGGTAATTTAGTCGTTCCATTTTTATTCTCTGAGGCAGTGAATTTACACCCATTAACCATCATTATTGCCGTCCTTATTTTTGGCGGATTATGGGGGTTCTGGGGCGTGTTTTTTGCAATTCCATTAGCAACCTTAGTCAAAGCCGTATTTAATGCGTTTGCTTCTAGAGAAGAAAGTTAATTTTTAGACCAAATACGTTTTATTTAACGTAGGGGCAGGGTTTATTCCTGTCCTGTTTTATTTGATAAGCGGAGGAATCCACTCTTCCCTTGCAATCAAATTAAGCGGTCTAATTTCCCTTATTTTTACTAAAGAAGGACAATATGTTAGTTTCCGATTTCCAGTTCGATTTACCCTCTGAGCTCATCGCTCGCTACCCAACCAAAGAGCGTACCGCCAGTCGACTACTCTATTTAAACGGCAATACGGGCGAATTTGCTGATCAACACTTCACCGATTTGCTCGAACATTTAAACGAAGGTGATTTGCTTGTTTTTAACAATACTCGTGTAATCCCTGCTCGTCTTTACGGTCGAAAATTAAGTGGTGGAAAGGTTGAGGCTTTACTTGAGCGCGTATTAGATGAACATCGCTGTTTAGCTCACGTGCGGGCGTCTAAAGCACCAAAAGAAGGCACGGTATTAGTGTTTGGTGAAGATAAACTAGGTGAAGGTAATGGCTTAACGGCAACAATGACCGAGCGTCACGACACTCTCTTTGAATTACAATTTGAAGGCGAAGAATCGCTTTTTAACTTGCTACAACAAGCAGGACATATGCCTTTGCCACCATATATCGACCGACCAGATGAAGATGCTGACCAAGAGCGTTACCAAACTGTTTATAGCAAAGTATTAGGTGCGGTAGCAGCACCAACTGCGGGATTACATTTCGACCAAAATTTATTAGCGAAATTAAAAGAGAAAGGCGTAAATACCGCTTTTGTCACGCTTCACGTTGGAGCGGGGACGTTCCAACCTGTTCGTGTGGAAAATATTTTAGATCATAAAATGCACGCAGAATATGCGGAAGTGTCGCAAGATGTCGTCGATCAAATCTTACAAACTAAAGCGAATGGCAAACGTGTTATCGCCGTGGGCACAACCTCCGTACGCTCCATTGAAAGTGCAGCACAAGCGGTCAAAAATCCTGAACATTTAATCGAACCATTCTTTTCAGACACTTCGATTTTTATCTACCCAGGTAAAACATTCAAAGTTGCCGATGCGTTAGTAACCAACTTCCATTTGCCAGAATCTACGCTCATTATGTTAGTTTCTGCATTCGCTGGCTATCGCACCACAATGAACGCCTATGCTCACGCAGTAGCAGAAAAATATCGTTTCTTTAGCTATGGCGATGCCATGTTTATTGAGAAAAATCCGAATGCATTGAAGGATGTGCCATAGGATTCAAAGCTGGCATATAAGAAATTTATCCTATATGCCTAATTATCCCTACTCTACTTTTAATTTTTTACCTACAACAATCTTATTATTTTTAATGTCGTTCAATTTGCTAAGTTTTTCTGGCGTTGTGTTGTAAGTTCGAGCAATAGAATAGAGCGTTTCATCTTGTTGAACGACGTGATAACCATTATTTGATTTTTGGATTTTACGTGAGGAATCTTCTTTTTTGCTCTCGTTTGTTTTTTCTTTTCCTTTAAGGTTATCTACTTTAGTCTCAGTACTTTTTGCTGATTTTTCGTTATTTCTGATCGCTTGCTTAGCATCTGTTTCATTGTCTACTTTTTTCTCTTCTTTAGATGCTTTTTCTTTAGGCTCTTTTTCAGCAATGGTTTTATTATCAGAAAGCCTTCCATTTTGCTTGCGGTAAGAGACTAATCCATCATAAATTGCTTTTGCAATCTGTTTGCGATAAGTCGCTGTTGAGAGCTTTTGTTCTTCAACGGCGTTAGATAAAAAGCCCGTTTCAACTAGCACTGATGTAATATCTGGCGAACGGAGCACGCTTAAACTTGCGTGTTGTGGTTGCGATTTTGCTAATGAGGTAATTATTGCCATTTTCCCAATCACATTTGAACCTAATGCGTATCCCGTGCGTTGTGCGTGTGAAAATTGCAAATCTAGCACTGTTTGGTTCAAATAACGTTCGTTATTGTGTGCCAAAATTCGTCCTGCACCACCCAACAGTTCTGACTTTTTTTCACTCTCTTCTAACCATAAACCCATTTCATCGTTAGCTCGACGGTTAGAAAGCACCCAAACGGAAGCGCCTTTCATATCATCAGAGCGAGGCGAGGAGTCGGCATGAATTGAAACCAGATAATTTGCACGATTTTTACGGGCAATTTCTGTTCGCTCAGGTAATTGTACAAAAGTATCGGTTTTACGTGTCATAACCGCTTTGAAATTCGGGTCAGCATCAAGCAAAGCTTTTAAGTCTTTGGCGATCGCAAGAGTAACATTTTTCTCTTTAATACCAAGCTTTTTACCAATGGCGCCGGGATCTTTCCCGCCGTGTCCAGCATCAATTGCCACAACTGTCTTCGCATAACTATTTACACTTAACAGACCGAATAATGCGATTGTTAAGCAACGGATAAACTTATTCATATCATTCCTTTATTTTACAAATATTACAAATTACAAGCGGTTAAATTTCTGTGATTTTGTGCAAAAATGAGGTGATTTGGATGCCTTTTTCAGATTTTGGATATAAGTGCAGATTTCTGCCCTCTTCAGCATAATCAATTTGCACCAGAATATCTGCCTCTGGAATCATCCCTTCGCCTTTTGATGCCCATTCTAGCAAACACAATGTTTGCGGTCGGAAATAGTCTCGAATGCCCATAAACTCTAGCTCTTCGGGATCGGCTAAGCGATATAAATCAAAGTGATACACAGAAATAGGCGAAAGTTGATACTCTTCCACTAAGGTATAAGTTGGGCTTTTCACGTTACCTTGATGACCAAACTGACGAACGATACTGCGAGTCAGCGTGGTTTTCCCAGCACCTAAATCGCCATTCAAATAAATCACTACGCCTTCACCTATATGTTGCGTTAAGTAATCTTGAATTGCAGTAGCAAATTGTTGCCCGAATTGTAATAAGGCTTCTTCGTAAGGAAGATAAAAAGCATTAGGTTCTGTCATAGCAAAAATAGTTTATTTAAAATAAAAACTAAAAGTAAATTGATATGAAGAAATTTGAAGAAAAAATGGAGCGGGAAACGAGGCTCGAACTCGCGACCCCGACCTTGGCAAGGTCGTGCTCTACCAACTGAGCTATTCCCGCATTTGAGGTCATTCAGAATTGAATGGGGACATTATACAAATTTCTCAGTACCTCACAAGCAAAATTTTTAAAAAATGTCGCAAATGAAGAAAAATATATCAATTCAAAAGAAATTTAATCAAGTTTGATAAAATGCTCGCGATAAAATTTTAGTTCGTTAATCGACTCTTTAATATCATCTAAAGCTAAATGGGTATTTTGTTTTTTAAACTGTTCTAAAATTTCAGGTTTCCAACGGCGAACTAACTCTTTTAGCGTACTCACATCTAAATGGCGGTAATGAAAATAATCCGCTAAATCGGGCATATATTTGTATAAAAAACGTTTGTCTTGCGCAATGCTGTTACCACAGATTGGCGAAGCACCTTTTGGCACCCATTTTTTTAGAAAATCTATCGTTTGAAGCTCCGCAGCACGCTCCGTCAGCTTACTCGCTTTCACTCGTTTAATTAAGCCATTTTCGGTATGCGTTTTCACACACCAATCGCTCATTTTACCAAGTAGTTCATCAGATTGTTTCACTGCAAGAACAGGACCTTCCGCTAAAATATTGAGATCTTTATCGGTCACAATGGTCGCAATTTCAATAATACGTTCTTTTTCAGGATCTAAGCCTGTCATTTCAAGGTCAATCCAGATTAAATTTTGTTTATCTTGGCTCATTTTTATTCCTTTTCTGTTCTATTTTTTAATAAATCCATCACACAACCGGGCACAAAAGGCTGAATGTCACCATGATGTTTATGAATTTCTCTCACCATGGTTGAAGAGAGATAACGCCATTCCACCGAAGGAGGCAAGAAAATCGTTTCTAGTCCGTGAGCTAATTTATCATTTAATTGAGCAAGCTGAATTTCATATTCCAAATCATCGCTACCGCGAATACCGCGCACTAAGGCGGTTGCTTGGTGTTGTTTAGCAAAATCTGCAAGCAATCCAGAAAAACTGACCGCTTGTACATTAGCTAACACTTGGCAACTTTGCTCAACTAACGCTGTGCGTTCTTCAAGTGAAAACATTGGCTGTTTGCTAGAATTTTTCGCCACTGCCACAATGACTTTATCGAACAAGCTCGCGGCACGGCGGATAATATCTAAATGCCCATTAGTAATCGGGTCGAATGTTCCTGCGTAAATTACAATATTTTTCATCTTTATTTTTCTAAATAAGGCGCTAATAAATGCAAATGGCGAGCTAATGCTCCTTGGTTTTCTTTTAATACTTCAAAGCCATAACGAGCAATTTTTTCTCGAGCATTCGTATTTTCAAGTAAAAATGCAACCGCTTGTGCAAGTGCTTCTTCTGAACTTTCTACTTCAACGACACCGTGAACAGAACGTAGCTTCGCAAAAATTTCTGGGAAATTATAAGTATGTACACCAGAAATAACAGGAAGTTCAAACGCAATCGGTTCAAGTGGGTTGTGCCCCCCGTGTTTGACTAAACTTCCGCCAACAAATGCAATTTCCGCCAAACCATAAAGCACCATCATCTCGCCCATCGTGTCTCCAAGTAACACTTGCGTTGTCTGTTCAAGCATTGCAAATTGGGAGCGTTTTCGATAAGATAAGCCCGATTTTTGAATAAGCTCTTCCACCGTATTAAAACGTTCAGGATGGCGAGGCACTAAAATCAATAGCAAGTCTGAATGCTTTTTAAGTAGCGCTTGATGCGCGTTTAAAATCATTTTTTCTTCGCCCTCGTGCGTGCTCCCCGCAATCCACACTAAACGCTGACTAATATTTAATACCTCTACCGTTTCAAATACTTTTTTTCTTAGCTGTTCGGTAATCTCAAGGTCAAATTTTAAATTCCCCGTGTTTACTAATTTTTCGTGCGGATAACCTAAATCCAAGTAGCGTTGTTCGCTGACTTTATCTTGAGCTAAAATCATATTGATGCGTTGCCACGTACCTTTTAACGCCCGTTTAATCCAACCATAACGTTTAGCCGAGCGCGGAGAAAGTCGAGCATTGGCGACAATAAAGGGAATGTTCCGCTGATGAAAATGTGCAATCAGATTCGGCCAGAGTTCGGTTTCAATCACAATCATCAATTTAGGTTGCACAAAATCAATAAAGCGATCAATCGCATCAGGCAGATCGTAAGGCAGATAAAAGTGCGACACGCTCTCGCCAAATGCGCCTTTTACACGTGCCGAACCTGTTGGCGTCACGGTAGTCACCGTAATCGGTAATTCGGGATAACGTGCTTGAATCGCTTTAATTAACGGCGTTGCCGCAATAACCTCGCCCACAGACGCAGCATGCACAATAATGCCGTTTGGCGTAGGCCTCGTTAAATTAGAATAAACCCCATAACGTTCACACAAACGTTTGCGATAATCAGACTGTTTTAAGCCTTTCTTCCACATAAAAAGCAAAATTAGCGGCTGAATACAATAGCTCAATAAGGTATAACAAAAACGAAGCATTGATAAAGTCTCTCCAAGCGGTTAATTTTGCTGAACGTTTTACAAAAATTGGTTGTTATTCTAGCATAAAATCTGAAAGGCTGAGGGAAAGGCTGAAGAAAAGAAATAAAGAAAAGAGAAAAGGCTAAGCTCGTAAAGAACTTAGCCTTTGATTTTGCAAAGCGGTCAACATTTTTGACCGCTTGTTTTTTTATTTAGATTTTTGGAATCTCAACCCCAGATGAAAGCAAATCTTGAATATCCGATTTCAATACATCAGCTTTTGGTCCGTAGATAGCTTGGATACCTGTGCCTTTGGCAATAAAGCCCATTGCTCCTACTTGTTTCCATTCCGCTTCTTTGCCCACTAATTCTGGGTTATAAACCGTGATGCGTAAACGGGTCATACAAGCATCGACATTCGAGATGTTATCTTTGCCGCCCAGTAAGTTGATGATTTTCACCACTTGTTCACTGGCGTTTGCCACTTTTTTATCGTCTGATGGCGCTTCATCTGAGGTTTTTGCATCATAGTTGCCGTTACGACCTGCGGTGGCAAGGTTAAATTTCTTAATCATAACATTGGCGATAAAGAACATCACCACAGCGAATAAGATTGAAACCCAGATGAAGTTCACTAAATCCATTCCGATGCCCGCTTTAATTGCCATTGGCGTACGGGTTAAGAACTCGATGTTACCGAATGAATGCACGCGTAAGTCCACAATATCTGCCATCGCGAACGCTGCACCTTGTATTACAGCATACACAAGGTAAAGCGGAAGTGCTACGAACATAAACATATATTCGATTGGCTCGGTTACACCTGTTAAGAACACCGCAAGGGCAGAAGAAAGGAAGATCCCTTTGTAAACTTTTTTCTTGTCGGCATCCACGTTGATGTACATCGCAAGGGTTAAGCCCATTAAGATACCGCTTGAGCCGATCATTTGCCCCACTTTAAAGCGAGCAGGAGTCACATTATTAAGTAATTCGTTGTATTGCACAAGATTACCTGAATCTTTTAAGTTGATGAGGTCAGAAATCCATGCGAGCCATAATGGGTCTTGACCGAATACTTGTTTGCCCGCTTGTGCACCGGTTAAGAATTCATAAGTGCCACCTAATGAAGTGTAGTTCATTGGAATGGTAAGCATATGGTGCAAGCCGAATGGCAATAAGAGACGCTCTAAGGTACCGTACACAAATGGTGCAAGAATTGGTGCAGAGCTTTGTGAATTGGCAATCCATTCGCCGAAATGGTTGATCCCTGTTTGTACGATTGGCCAAAATAAGGCTAAGAAAATCGCCACAATCACAGAGCGGAAAATCACTACGAAAGGCACGAAACGTTTACCGTTGAAGAAAGTAAGCACTTCAGGCAATTTACGGAAGTTGTAGTAGCTGTTGAACGTGGTTGCCCCCACAAAACCCGCAATAATCCCGACGAACACCCCCATATTTAAGGCTGGTTGTCCGAGAATATTCACGAAATAGTGTGTAACTGGAATCTCGCCTGCGAATATGGTGCTAACGTGTGCAGTTGAATCGCTTAACATTTCCAATTTCACACCGAAGAAATTCCCTGTGATTAAGTTAATCAGGATAAATGCCAAACCAGCCGCGAATGCACCGCCTGCACGTTCATTCGCCCAGCTACCACCAATGGCTAGCGCAAAGAGCAAGTGAAGGTTACCAATAATCCCCCAACCGATTTGGGCGATAATGTTCCCCACCATCGCGAGCCAATGGGCATCGCTAATTAACGGTAATGAGTTACCGATACTGACCATTAAACCTGCGGCAGGCATAACGGCAATTACCACCATTAAGCACTTGCCGAATTTTTGCCAAAATTCAAAACTGAGCAACTTTTTCATTTAGATCTCCTACAATAAAAGCTCAACTTCTACACCAAAATGGTCGGATACAATCGGTTTATTTTTACCGTTAAAAATCACCTGACTGGACAAAACCTTTTGGGCTTGATTTAAAAAAATGTAATCTAATCGCTTCTCTTCGCTATGCCCTTGCCAACCGTCAATTGCTTTTTCCACCGTCACGCCACTGTCTTTTTGTTCTGCGAGCTCAAAGGTATCAAGCAAACCAAGCGATTGAATTTGTTGATAAGATTGCAAATCGCCTATCGCATCGGTGTTGAAATCGCCCATCAAAATTTTGAGATTGCTGCTTTGGCTACGTTCGACAATGTTACGAATGTTATCGAGCTGATTTTCACCTTCGCAGTTCGGCAAATTGATGTGGCAAGAGTAGCAATCAATCCGCTTGCCTTGATATTCCACGGTTAAGCCGAGAATTTTGCGGGAAAGAATGGAATCAAGACGTTGATGTTGGCTGCAATAAAACGGATCAACTTCGCACACCGGCAAGCGGGTTAAAAAGGCGATACCTTCGTCATATTTGTCGTAACCAATGTGTGAATTGCTCCAAAAAAGGGAGTATTTTTGCACCGCACTTTGGTTGATTTTATTGAGTAAAATGACACCGTAGTTATCCGCTTTCAATTCCCGCGAAATGGCAGGAGATGCCATCAATTGATTTACCTCCTGCAATGCAATTACATCGTAGCCTTTTTCCACAATGGTATCGGCAAGAATGTCGATTTTTTCCGCTTGGTTATCTTCTAACCAAGCGTGTACGTTCAGGGTCAGTAATTTCATACATTCCTAGCCTTCACAATGCCAAATGTCGGCGTTGTATTGCGCAATGGTGCGGTCAGATGAGAAAAAACCCGCCTTGGCAATGTTTTGTACTACTTTTTCATTCCAGCTATCTTGGTCTTCATAATCAGCAAGAATTTGCTCTTTCGCTTTCACATAAGCATTGAAGTCGATTAAGGTCATAAACCAGTCTTTATTCAACAATTCGTTGTAAAGGCGAGTTAAGCGCGTTTCGTTGCCCAATTTCACAATTGCAGGATTCAGAATAAAATCGACCGCTTGTTGAATGTTTTTGTCCGCTTCGTAGTAATCTTTTGATATATAGCCTGCAGTTTCATAAAGCTTGATGATGCTTTCTGAATCTTTACCGAAGGTGTAAATGTTTTCCGCCCCCGCTAATTCCGCGATTTCCACGTTTGCCCCGTCCATTGTGCCAAGGGTTAATGCACCGTTTAGCATAAATTTCATATTGCCCGTGCCAGAAGCTTCTTTGGAAGCAAGGGAAATTTGCTCTGAGATATCGGTTGCAGGAATTAATTTTTCTGCCACGCTCACGTTATAGTTTTCCACTAGGAACACGTTTAAATATTGATTTACCTCAGGATCGTTATTAATCAATTCTGATAAGCAAAGAATTAAGTGAATAATATCTTGAGCAATAATATAGGCAGGTGCCGCTTTACCGCCAAAAATCACTGTGATTTTACGTTTTGGTAATTTACCCGCTTTAATTTCAAGATATTTATGAATCACATAAAGTGCATTCATTTGCTGACGTTTATATTCGTGGAAGCGTTTAATTTGCGTATCAATAATAGAATGTTCGTCTAATTCAATGCCTTTATTTTCTTTCAGGTATTTTTTCAATGCGAGTTTATTATTGAATTTGATTTCTGCTAATTTTTGATGCACGGCTTTATCATCTTTAAACGCTAATAATTTTTCTAATTCTGTGGCATCGTGCAAATAACCTTCGCCAATTAATACTTTAATATAAGCGGCTAATTCTTGGTTTGAAAATTCTAACCAACGACGGAATGTAATCCCGTTAGTTTTATTATTGAATTTTTCAGGATAAATCGCATAGAATGCTTTTAATTCTGAATTTTTTAAAATTTCTGTATGCAATGCTGCTACGCCATTTACCGAATTAGAGAAGTGAATATCCATATGTGCCATATGAACTCGTTTGTGCTCATCAATAATTTGCACTGCAGGGTCTTTATATGCTTTGCGTACTAATTGATCTAATTTTTTAATAATCACCACAAGGTGCGGTACGACTTCATTTAAATAAGCTAACGGCCATTTTTCTAAGGCTTCTGCAAGAATTGTGTGGTTGGTATAACCCACCATATTACGGACAATTTCCACCGCTTCATCAAATTTCAAATGATGCTTTTTGGTTAATAAACGAATTAATTCAGGAATCACCATGGAAGGGTGAGTATCATTAATTTGCACATAAGCATAATCTGCTAAATCGTGTAAATTACTGCCACGTTCAATCGCTTCATCAATTAATAATTGCGCCGCATTAGATACCATAAAGTATTGCTGATAAATGCGTAATAATTCACCGTTTTTATCAGAATCATCTGGGTAAAGGAATAACGTTAAGTTTTCTTTAATTTTAGTTTTATCAAATTCAATGCCATTTTCAATAAGGTTATAATTTAAGGCTTGAATATCGAATAAATTCAGATAGTTTTTGCTCTCTTTTTTATAGCCTAAAATATCTACACGATCTAATTTAGAGGTTAAAGTAAAGTGTTTAAACGGCACTTCATAGCTGATTTCTGTTGGAATTAACCAAGAATTCTCTTCAATCCAATTATTTGGCTCTGCGTGCTGTTCATTCTTTTTAAATACTTGTTTAAATAAACCGCAGTGATAATTTAAGCCCACGCCTTCTGCGTTCAAACCTAGAGTAGACATCGAATCAATAAAGCAAGATGCCAAGCGACCTAAACCACCGTTTCCTAAAGACGGCTCGGGTTCAATATCTTCAATATGGCTTAATGATTTCCCCGCTTTAGCTAATTCGGCTTTGATCTCTTGATAAATTCCAAGGTTAATTAAGTTATTTGATAATAATTTACCAATTAAAAACTCCGCTGAAATGTAGTAAACCTTGCGTTTTGAGGTATTTTTTGGCTTATCCGCAGAAATTTCTTTGACGTAATTTAATAATTGAACGTAAATTTCACGATCACTAAGTTGTTCTAATGTTTTATGAGTGGCAGTTTGTACGAAAGTACTAAATTGAGTCATTGTGCTGTTCCTTTTAAAATTAAGAATTTTGATGCATTTTACTCCAACTCGAGTCTTAAGCAATAACTTTTACGTAAAAGTTTAGTTTTTTTACGTAAAACTGTGATATAGATCACACTTTTACGTATAACTTATCCGGTTTTATGATATGCTATAGGGCATCTAAAGGAATAATGGATAAAATAAGAATAAAAGAACGGATAAAAATGAGTAAATATAAGCAAGTTTACAATGAAATCAAAACTAAAATCAGTCAAGGGGTTCTAGCACCTAATCAAGAATTACCAAGTGAATACGAGCTGATGCAAAGCTATGGTTTTTCTAAGGATACCATTCGCAAAGCCTTGTCTTTACTTGAAATGGATGGTTATATTCAGAAACAACAAGGCAGAAATTCCATTGTTTTAGAACGTGATTTATTAAAATTGCAACCGCTCTCTGAACTTAAAACAATGAGCGAGCTTAACAATAAGTCTGTCCATCAAGTAAAAACAACACTTTCGAGCCTCTATATTGTTCAAGGTGAAGAGACACTTATGCAGATCTTTAACGTAAATGATCAAATTGACTTTTACCGTATAAGTCGCCTCCGTGAAATTGATGGCGAAGCCGTGGAATATGAGATCTCTTATTTTGATCGACGCATTGTGCCTTTTATTAGCCGTGAAATAGCTGAACAGTCTATCTACCGCTATTTAGAAAATGAACTCGGCTTGAAAATTAGCTATTCTCAGCGGGAAATTAGTTTCCGTTATGCTAACGATGAAGAAAAAGAGAAAATGGATTTAGGCGAATATGAGATGGTGGTCAGCGTAACCAGCACAACTTATCTTGCCGATGGTCGTCCATTCCAATACGGCTGTATCAGCTATCGCCCAGATAAAATCACCTTTGCTTCAACGGCGAAGCGTTCGGTGTATCTTATAAAATCAAAAATATAATCTAGTAATAAAAATGCCAATTGAAAAATTAAATTCAATTGGCATTTGATAATATATTTAAAATTATTGCACTAAATTTTTGACTAAACCAATCACAGTTTGAATTTCCTCATTCGAAAGTTTACCTTCTTTCACAAACTTCACCTTACCCGATTTATCCAACACAATAACCGCACTCTCTTTGCCCTTTAAACCCCATTCGTTTTTAACTGAGCTTTTATCGTCTAACACCACTTGGCTATGAGGGTTCTCTTTTTTGCCATTTTCTGCACTGCTTTTAACAAATAAACCCGTGCCTACAATAGCATCATCAGCATTGATAATCGTCGTGGTTTGATATTGGGTTGGGTTAAAGTGAGCTGCTTTAATTGCATCAATGACTGCTTGGTTTTTCTCTTTGGCTGCTCTTCTGCCTGCTAAGTGGTGCACAATGCGAACTTTGCCATTTAAAGTGGTCGATTTCCACGGTTGAAATGCGACTTCTTTGCCTTTCAATACGATTTCACCTTCATCTGAAACGCTTACTTGCGGTAAAGGTTGTTCTAATTTGAGATTGTGTGCTAAAGCAGTATTATCTAATAAGATTGCACTTGTTAAAAGTGTGAAAAGGGATTTTTTCATATTAATTCCTTCGTTGTTAAAATGTATTATTACTCTCTTCCTTTGAGGAAGAAGAGGAGAATTTACCAGCTTCCGCCAGCACCGCCGCCGCCAGAAGACCCGCCACCAAAGCTGTCACCGCTACCACGGCTTCCGCTACCAAAGCTACCACTGAATCCGCCGCCAAATCCATTATTGCTGCGAGATGCACGCATCATTTCACGTCCGAGTTGGTCTAGTGTGCTTGGGCTAACATAACGGCTGTTGCCACGAGGATAGAAAATCACGAAGATGACCAATCCCATTCCTAAGAAAAAGAGTAGTCCGTCAATGTCATCAAATGGTTGTTGTTCTTCGCCATAGCTGTCGTAAGCAGCATATTCGCCGTTGATGGCTGCCATAATTGCCGATAAGCCGCTAGCAATGCCTTCCGCATAGCGTTCTTGCTTGAAATAAGGCGTGATATTATGGCGGATAATGGTTGAAGCCGTTGCATCAGGCAGCGCCCCTTCAATGCCTCGTCCCGTTGCAATAAAGAGTTTGCGGTCATTTTTGGCAACGAGCAATAATACACCATTATTCTCATTATGTTTGGTTCGACCAATGCCCCATTTGTTGAATAAATTGGTTGCATATTGCGCAATCTCTTCGCCTTGCGTGGTAGGAATAATCGCTACAATAATTTGCGAGCTGGTTTTGCTGCGGTTTTCAATTAACGCATTTTCCAGCGTTCGCCATTCTTGCTGGCTGAGTGTATTGGTGTAATCGTTCACATAATAGAACGGATCAGGTGCTTTAGGATAATCAACCGCCCAGCTGTTTAAGCTAAAGAACAATAAAAATAGCCCAAACAAGCGGTAGAAATGTTGAGAAAATTTGCTAATCATTTAATCACCACCTCATTTGGGAGTTCATTCACATCATTGGCTTGATAGGGGAAATAACGGGCGAGTTGTTCTTCAATTTGAGCAATGCCATCGCAAATTGCTTGGGTGTAATTGCCTAATTGAAGTTGTTTTTTCATTGCTTCATAAACCGCTTGCCAAAACTCTTTCCCCACTTTTTCGTCAATACCTTGATCGCCAATCACCGCTAAATGATGTGGTTTAAAAGCAAGGTAGATTAGCACACCATTATGATCTTGCGTTTCTCGCATATTTAGCTCATCAAAAAGCTGTTCGGCACGAGCAATCGCATCGAATTTGCTCGTGTTTTTACTCTCAACTACTACACGTAATTCAGCGGAGGTCTGTGTTTCTAAATGGGCAATAGCTTGTTCGATTTGTTTGGTACTAATGGGCAGTTTTTTGGAGAAGAAAGGAATTGAGGGCATGGCAAAATCCTTGTATTGTAGCAATCATTCGTTTTTGTAAGGGCGTGTTGCACACGCCCTACGCTAATGGAAACTAATTAAAATTCACCACAGGTGCTTTTTCTGCACCCGCTTCGGCTTTAAATTGTGGTTTGGCTTTAAAGCCCATAATCATTGCTGCAATTTTGGTTGGCATTTCACGTACTTGTTTGTTGTATTCTTTCACTGCCGTATTGAAGTTATTACGTTCAGTATTGATGCGGTTTTCTGTGCCTTCAAGCTGAGCTTGTAAGTTTAAGAAACCTTCGTGAGCTTTCAATTCTGGGTATTTCTCAACCGTCACCAATAAACGTGAAAGTGATGAGTTTACATCTTGTTGAGCGGCTTGGAATTTTGCCATTTCATCTTCGGTTGCAGTGTTTGGATTAATCGTTACCGCTGTTGCTTTTGAGCGAGCATCCATTACCGCGGTTAGCGTCTCTTTCTCAAAATTCGCTTGTCCTTTTACTGCATTGACTAAGTTTGGAATGAGATCCGCACGGCGTTGGTAAGCAGATTCTACGTTACCCCAAACAGAGTTAATATCTTCTTCGGCACGCATTAAGTCATTATATTTAGTCAGAGAGTAGCCGCCTAAACCTACGATTGCGATGAGTACGATCCATAAAATTTTCTTCATTGAGTTATCCTTGTAAAAGTTGGTTAAGAACATGGGGATTGTATAGCACAATCCCCAAAAGACAACAAAAATTACCTAGCTTTACAAGCGGTGATTTTTTGTCTTATTTTTGCGGTGCATTCGCCAATAATTTGGTGAGCAATTCCCAATAAATTTGTACCGCTGGAATATGTACTTTTTCGTCTGGCGAATGAGCATTGCGGATGGTTGGGCCGATAGAGACTAAATCCATGTTTGGATATACCTCTTTGATTAAGCCACACTCTAAGCCTGCGTGAATGACTTTGATTTGAGCTTCGAATCCTAACACTTCGTCATAGATTTTTTTCGTGAGAGACGTAATTTCAGAATTTGGTGCAGGTTCCCAACCAGGATAGTTGCCCGAATATTCGACCGTTGCTCCTGTTAATTGTGCTAAGGCATTTAAGCGACAACGCACTTCTTCTTTGCCGTGTTCAACTAATGAGCGAGATAAAATCGTGCCTACTAATTGCTCATTTTGAAGTGAAAGCACGCCAATGCTGAGTGAGGTTTCTACCACGTTTTTTACCGTATCACTATTGCGGATCACGCCGTTTGGCAACAGCGTTAAGAACTGCAATGCGGTTTGGGTTGCTTTTGCAGTAAAGGCTTTTTCGGCTGAATTTGTAGCTTCCGCAACCAGTGTTAAATTCGGTTCTGCTAAGTAATATTCTGCTTGGAATTGTGCTTGTAGTTGCTCAATGCAAGCGGTAATTTTTGCTACATCTTTTACCAAAAGGGTAGCGTGAGCTTCTCGTGGAATCGCATTGCGTACCGAACCGCCCGCAATATTTACCAGTTGGAAGACTTCTGCTTGATAAAGATCTAAAAGAATACGCGTTAATAGCTTAATGGCATTCACTCTGTTGGTGTGAATATCGCAGCCAGAGTGCCCACCGCGTAAGCCTTTCAGCGTGATTTGCACTGCTTGACTTTCTGCTTTTTCAAACTCAATAGGCAAGTGAATTTCTACATTTTCACCACCCGCACAACCGATATAAATTTCGCCGTTATCTTCGGTATCTGTGTTGATCATTATGTTAGATTTTAGCCAGTTTGGACGCAAGCCTAATGCTCCTTCCATTCCTACTTCTTCGCTCATTGTGAGAAGCACTTCGATTTCTGGGTGAGCTAAATTGGTTGAGGAAAGCACGGCAAGGCAAGAGGCTAAACCGATGCCATTATCCGCACCAAGGGTTGTGCCTTTAGCTTTGACCCATTCGCCATCTTGGTAAGGTTGGATCGGATCTTTCAAAAAATCGTGCACCGTGCTTGCGTTGGCTTGTGGCACCATATCTAAATGTGCTTGCAGGGCGAGAGTTTGGCGGTTTTCCATACCTTGTGTGGCAGGTTTACGAATTAAAATATTACCTGCATCATCACGTTCAACGAAAAGGGATTGAGATTTTGCCCAATCTACAATGAAATTAGCGATTTGCTCTTCGTGATAAGAAGGGTGGGGAATAGCACAAATTTTATCGAACCATTGCCAAAGTGCTTGTGGATTTAAAGAAGCAATTTCAGACATATAACACCTCATTTGTTTATTTCTGTTGAATATCGAGAAAACTCTACCGCTTGTAAAATATTTATATTCAAAAGCGAGAAAGAATATGCGGGAAATAATAGCACGAATGTCATTTTTAGGTTAGAATAACGCAATTTTTTTATTCGGCGAAACCTCAATTCGTCGATTTTTTATATTTTGGGATCTAGTTATGAGCGAAAAATACACAAATGAAAAATATGTTGTGACGTGGGATATGTTCCATATGCACGCACGCAAATTGGCAGAGCGTTTATTACCTGCTTCACAATGGAAAGGCATTATTGCCGTAAGCCGTGGCGGTTTATTCCCAGCGGCAGTGCTGGCACGTGAATTAGGCATTCGACACGTTGAAACTGTATGTATTGCAAGCTACGATCACGATAACCAAGGTGCGTTAAAAGTATTACACGCAGCACAAGTGGATGGCGAAGGTTTCATCGTTGTGGATGACTTAGTTGATACGGGTAACACCGCTCGCGAAATTCGCAGAATGTATCCAAAAGCGAAATTTGTGACTGTGTTCGCAAAACCAGCAGGTGCACCGTTAGTAGACGATTATGTTATTGATATTCCTCAAGAAACTTGGATTGAACAGCCTTGGGATTTAGGCATTCAGTTCGTTCCACCTCTTGCGAAAAAATAATCATCAAAATGGGTAATGAAGTGGATTCGTTCCCCATTTTCTCTTTTTACTCCCTTTATCTGATTTCCTCTTGAGGTTGTTATGAGTTTAGGTAATTTATATATTTTATCTGCCCCAAGCGGTGCAGGAAAGTCCTCTCTAATCAATGCGTTACTTGCTGATTTACCTCGCAACGAAGTACGTTTATCGATTTCTCACACCACCCGTAATCCTCGCCCAGCGGAAGAAGATGGCGTGCATTATTATTTCACTACTCACGCTGAGTTTGAGGCATTGATTGAGAAAGATCATTTCCTTGAATGGGCAGAGGTATTCGGCAACTATTACGGCACATCTTTGCCAATGATTGAAAAATCACTTGAACAAGGTGTGGATGTGTTCTTAGACATTGACTGGCAAGGTGCAAGACAAATTCGCCAAAAAGTGTCAAATGTGAAAACGATCTTCATTCTGCCACCTTCACGTGAAGAGTTAAAAAATCGTTTAGTGGGGCGTGGTCAAGATTCAGAAGAAACCATTGCAAAACGTATGGCGGAAGCGGAATCAGAAATTAGCCATTATAACGAGTTTGATTACGTGATTGTAAATGATGATTTCCAGCAGGCTTTGGCGGAACTTAAAGCAATTTTAACTGCCGAACGCTTGAAATTAGCCTCTCAAGAAATTCGTCATAAAGCGTTGATTGAGCAGCTTTTGGCGAAGTAATCATTGTATAGCATATACGATCTGTAGGATGGGCTTTAGCCCATCATTTACTCAATTGCTCTATTTAATGGGCTAAAGCCCATTCTACAATTAAGGAAACCGAATGAAATTATCCAAATTAACTTTTGCCGTCGCGCTCGGTTTAGCATTATCTGCATGCTCAAATATGAGCAACGATGGCAGCTTAGACCAAGCAAAACAAACCTATCAAAATTACCAAGATATTACTAAACAATTCTCTGTTGATGAACAATGGTGGCACGGTTATAACGATCCACAACTGAATGAATTAGTGGAACAAGCGATTAAAAATAACGTAGATCTTGCAAAAAGTGCCATTGCAGTAAATCGTGCCCTTTATAATGCAAATTTAGTGGGAGCAAACCTTGTACCAACCTTTAGCGGTTCAGCTTCATCATCGGCATCAAAAGGTGTTGGATCAAGTAACAATACCAATTCTGTTGGCACTTCAACGGTAAATAATACCGCAAGCTTTAACTTAAGTTACACTATCGACTTATGGCGTCGTTTAGCAGACAGTGCAAGTGCGGCAGAGTGGGAACATAAAGCGACACAAGAAGACTTAAAAGCGGCTCGCCTTTCATTGATTAACTCTGTGGTGGCAACTTATTACCAAATTGCTTACTTCAAAGATGCGATTGCGGTAACAAACCGCACCATCAAAAACTATGAGCAAATCAGCAATATCTTAAACAATAAATTGAAAGTGGGTGCAATCGACCCATTAGCGGTAGAGCAGGCTCAACAAGCGACCCTAAGTGCTCGTAATAGCGTGGTTGGCTTAGCAACAAGTTTAAAAACCGCTGAACAAACGATGCGTAATTTGCTAAATCTTCAGCCAAATCAACCGCTTCCATCTCGTTATCCAAACATTCTTAACGTGAAATTACAAGGCGTGGATACTAATGTACCCGTTTCCGCCATTGCAAACCGTCCAGATGTGGCGATGCGTTTAAATCGTTTACAAAGTGCGTTTAAAACCTTAACAGCAACCGAAAAAAGCTGGTTCCCAACTTTAACCTTAGGTGGAGCAATCTCGGGTAGTGCACGTTCAGCATCAAATGTGGCAGATAACCCAATTGCAAATGGTATGTTCTCATTTGATCTGCCATTCTTAGATTGGAATCGTGTGAAAAATAACGTGAAAATCTCTGAAGCAGATTACACTACCGCTCGTATGAACTACGAACAAACGATTACTACTGCATTAAACGAAATTGACAGCTATTACTACACTTACAACCAGTCACGTAGTAGTTTCGATTTATTAGAGCAAACTTACGAGAAAAATCGTAAGATCAGCACTTACTACCAAAACCGTTACAACCAAGGTGTAGCAGAATTCCGCGATTGGATTAGTGCGATGAATACCGAGCTGAGTTCACAAATTTCTTTGTTAAATCAAAAATATACGATTTTAACGAATGAAAATTTAGTCTATCAAGCGATGGCGGGAAAATATAGTCGCTAATAAAAATGAATAAGAGGTGTGCATAAATAATAGTTTGCACACCTTTTTCGTTTTCAAAAGAATGAAATGCTAATAAATTTGTAAAAAATCCTCTTATTTTTACCGCTTATTTGCTACACTTCTTCTCATTTACAAGCGGTTGATTTTATCAAACCGTTTGCAATCCTTTCTTTATTTCATCAACGAGGATCTTATGCTCAAAATTTACAATACGCTAAAACGTGAAAAAGAAGAATTTAAACCGATTAACCCCAACCAAGTTGGGATGTATGTCTGTGGCGTAACGGTTTACGATCTTTGTCATTTTGGGCACGGTCGTACTTTCGTTTCTTTTGATGTGATCGCACGCTACCTTCGCTACTCTGGCTATAACTTGTGCTATGTGCGAAACATTACCGATGTGGATGATAAAATTATCAAACGTGCGATTGAAAATAATGAAACTTGCGATCAGCTTGTTGATCGCATGATTGCTGAAATGCACAAAGATTTTGATGCGTTAAATATTCTTCGCCCAGATGTTGAACCGCGTGCAACCCATCATATTTCTGAAATTATTGCAATGGTTGAAAAGCTTATTGCCAACGGACACGCTTATGTTGCTGCAGATGGCGATGTAATGTTTGATGTGGAATCTTTCCCGAAATATGGGGCTCTTTCTCGTCAAAATTTAGATCAGCTACAAGCGGGTGCGCGTGTTGAAATCAAATCGGTAAAGAAAAACCCAATGGATTTCGTGCTATGGAAAATGTCGAAAGAAAACGAACCAAGCTGGGAAAGCCCTTGGGGAAATGGTCGTCCAGGTTGGCATATTGAATGTTCTGCAATGAATAGCAAAGAGCTTGGCGAACATTTTGATATTCATGGCGGCGGTTCAGATTTAATGTTCCCACACCACGAAAACGAAATCGCCCAATCTTGCTGTGCAAATCACGGTAATTATGTAAATTATTGGCTCCATACAGGAATGCTGACGATTGATAAAGAGAAAATGTCAAAATCGCTCGGTAACTTCTTTAGCATTCGTTATATGTTGGATTTATATGACGCTGAAAGCTTACGTTATTTCTTCTTAACAGCACATTATCGTAGCTTGCTTGACTACAGCATTGATAACTTAAATTTAGCACGTTCAGCACTAGAACGTTTATACACCGCATTGCGTGGGTGCGATCTAACTGTTCCTGCAAAGGGCGGAGAGCAATATGTGGAAGCGTTCAAAACCGCAATGGATGATGATTTCAACACACCAGGTGCATTAGCCGTTTTATTCGAAATCGCTCGTGAAGTGAATAAACTTAAAACAGAAGATGCCGAAACAGCAAATGGTTTAGCAGTTTGCTTAAAAGAGTTGGCAGGCGTGCTTGGTTTATTAGAGCAAGATCCAGAAACTTTCTTAAAAGGCGATGCGAATGATGATGAAGCGGCTGAAATTGAGGCATTAATCAAACAACGCAATGAAGCAAAAGCAGCAAAAAATTGGGCTGTAGCGGATGAGGTACGTGATAAGTTAAAAGCAATGAATATCGTGCTTGAAGATACGCCGAATGGCACAACTTGGCGTAAGTCCTAAAATGTCATACTAAACAAAATTTTTTATTTTATCTATTATGCCTACTAAAACCTCGCAAACTATATAGTTTGCGAGGTTTTCTTTTTAGATGGGACTATTCCACGCCAATCATTACTGAAGTTGCTTTAATGATTGCATACGCATCCTTACCTACTTCTAACCCCAATTCTTTAACTGCTGAGATAGAAATGGTTGAAGTAATTACATTACCGCCACCAATATCAATATGTACAATTGCATTTACAGAACCAGTTTCGATTGAAACGATTTTACCTTTTAATTGATTTCTTGCACTAATTTTCATTAAATATCCTTATTTGAAAAAGATTAAAAGAATCTACCAACACGGTAGAATCCCATAGTAGCACAAAAAAACACCACTCGTATAATCTTTTAAGGTTATTTATTTTGGTACCCATTTATAAGCGCTTGCCAATTTTGCTCACTAAAATGAATATTTAGTCGATTTTGTTCTTTATGAAACGATCTTAACAATCGGTCTAAATTACCTTGCTTCCAACCATTACCTGGCTGAATATAACACTTATCGAAATCAATAAGCCAAAATTGACCGCTTGTATCTTGCAAAATATTATGAATATTAAGATCAGTATGGTGAACTTGATGATTATGCAGCTGACGAATCAGTTTTCCTATTTGCTGATATTGTTCATCAGTCAGTATTCTACTTTGCAAGATCTGACTTAAGTCTCGAGTGTTCTCCACTTTTTCAATTATAATATCAGCACGATAACAGCAAAATCGTTTCTCAATTTGAATGGCAATTGGACGAGGAACGGGCAAACGCCAAGCGCACATTTTTTCTAGCAAACTAAATTCTTGAAAAGCCCGAGTATGTTCAATACCACGAAAAAGATAGCTATCTTTGATAACCTTGCCAAATAAGCCCCCTCTTCGATAATGACGTAAGACACTGTTTACCCCTAATTCCGCTTGCGTATTTAAAAACCATGTAATGCCTCGCCCTTTTGCAAAACCAAGCAAGCGGTCTGATTTTTTAAAATTTTTGCAAGTAAACATTTTTTCGAGCAATATTTGTTGATTTTGAGGTACAAGATTTGCGTTAAAATGATAGTAAAACATACGAGAATACGAATCCTAAAATTAATTTCTTAGATTTATTTTTTAATGTCAAAGAAAACTTCCTAAATATATCAGAAGTTGAAAATAAATAATAAACCTTAAAAACCTACTATATACATTTTTTGTTATCTTACTTTTCAAGTCCAATCTTCATTGATAACCCAACAAAAATGGTGCCACAAATTTTATTTAACCAGCTACCAATTGTTTGATTATTTCTTAATAAACAACCCAATGGGGAGGCTGCTATCACTAATATGATGCACCAAACGGTACTTGTGCCGAGCAAAGTTAAGCCCAGTAATAAAAACGGTAAAAAGGTATTTTCTAAGTTTGAGGTAACAAATTGTGGCAATAATGCCAAGAAGAATAACACTACTTTAGGATTTAATACGTTAGTAATCACCCCTTGACGATAAATTTTATAGAGTGGTAATTTCTCTAAATTTGGATTATCAATGACCAAAGGTTCACACCACATTTTGATGCCTAAGTAAAGCAAATAAACTGCACCAGCATATTTTAGAATGGCAAATAACTTTGTGGAGTGAGCAACAACACCCGCTAAACCTAAGGAAACCGCTAACACGTGAAATAGCATTCCCGTTTGAATGCCGAGAGCGGAAACAATGCCCGATTTTTTGCCTTCCGCAATGGTGCGGGTAATAATATAAATAGTATCTGAGCCAGGGGTAAGATTTAATAAAATACAAGCGGTTAAAAATCCCCAATAATTTACAATGTCATTCATCGTTTTAATCTTCCCTGTCTGAAATTATCAATAGTTAATAATGTGATCGCAAGAGCTAAACATATCATCAATATATAAGATTTCGAATCTAAACTTTCGCCAATAATAAATGAAATGGCAAGCATCACTAAAGGTTCCATATAGCCTAATAGCCCTAACACATTTACAGGCAATAAATTACTAGAAGCGATATAAGCAATAAATGCAATACCATTTACCAACCCAAACAGAGCAAGAATCGCATAAAGATAATGATTTTCTATTAAGATTGGCTGCATCTCTGTTTGAGAAATAAAATATAATGCAAAGGGAGTGACTAATAATAACTCAATAAAAAATGTAGCAAGATTATTAATATCAAAATAGCGACGTAATGTAATATAAAGTGGATAGCCAATGCCTGAGACCAATGTTCCCCAAGAAAAAGCCCCCGTTAAAATAAGATTTGTACCCACACCAATAATCGCAAAGATTAAAGAAAGCCATTTCAATAAGGTAAAATGTTCTTTAAATACGATTTTACCTAACGCAACAGCAACGATAGGTAACAATAAATAGCCAATAGATACGGGAATTGCCTGACCATTATTGGGAGCCCACATAAAAAGCCAAAGTTGCACGCCTGTATTTAGTGCAAGCAATAATAAAATAAAGATAAGCGGTGGATTTTTCTTTATTTTTTGCCAAAGCTGTGTAAATTTTGGTGTCTGTTTAAATAATAAAATCGCTAGTAAAATAAATGGAATCAATACAATAATTCGAAAACCAAACATACTTTCGCCACTTAATGGGCGCAATAAAATAGCGAAATAATACCCCAAGCCAAATAAAAAATTAGCTGTGATACAAAAAAAGACACCTTTTAACATTATTTTACCTTTATTTGCGCTTTATATTTCCGATGACTACGCCGAACAGCCTGAATACCATCTAATATCAATAATAAAATCGCGATTAATAAGCAAGACATTAAAATATAAGCATCTGGATTTAATTTTTCACCAATTAAAAATGAGATAAGTAACATCACGCACGGTTCAACATAACCTAATAAGCCTAATAAATTAAAAGATAAAATAGTGCTTGCCAACGTGTAAGAAATTAAAGCTGCCCCACTAATAATGCCTAATAAAGCAATAAAAATATAAATATGTGGATTCACCTGTTGAACTGCTTGCATATCAATTTTAGAAATAAAATAAATTGCCACAGGAATTAAAAATGCAATTTCAAATATAAAACTGTGTAAATGACTTAAGCCAAATTTTCGGCGTAAATAAAAATAAATCGGATAACCCGTACAAACAAACACGCTTTCTAAAGAGAGTTTTCCTGCCAAAATAATGTTACTCACCACGCCAATAAAGGCAAAAATAATTGCCAGCCATTTATTTCTTGAAAGCGGTTCTTTATAAACGATTTTGCCAAAAGCGACCATAACAATAGGCATTAATAAATAGCCCATGGAAACTTCAATCGCTTTCCCGCTATTCGGCGCCCATAAAAATAGCCACATTTGCCCACCGACAATCACAGAAGTGATGAAAATCACCAGAAATAATTTTGGCTCACGTTTTAATCGTTGTAGAAATAAGCTAAACTCGTTCCATTTCTTAAATAACAATAACGCCAAAAATAAGCAAGGCAGCGTCAAAACCATACGAATACCGAACACGCTTTCTCCTACAAGAGGTCTTAAGTGAATGGCTAAATAATATAAACAGCCAAATAAAAAAGAGGCTGTTAAAGAAAAGAGTACGCCTTTTAACATAAAGAATTGAAAATGAAAAATAGAGAGGAGTTTATTAATTTAGAGCAAATTTGCTACATTTGTATAGGGGCGAATTAAATTCGCCCCAAAATATTAACTTTAAGGGAAAAGGTAATTTACCCCTATATCAATCGCAACACCATTGTGTTACAAAATGTTAGTCTTGCTTATACGTTTTCAAAAACTTCGCCAATCTGCCAATCGCTTCTTCAAGCTGATGGACATAAGGCAATGTTACCACGCGGAAGTGGTCTGGTTTATGCCAGTTAAAGCCAGAACCTTGCACTAGCAACACTTTTTCTGCTTGAAGCAAATCGTAGATAAATTTCGCATCGTCTTTAATGCCATACATCTCGGTGTCGATTTTCGGGAACATATACATCGCACCTTTTGGCTTCACACAGGTAATGCCTGGAATTTGTATCAATAACTCCCACGCTTTGTTGCGTTGTTCGAGCAAACGTCCACCAGGGAGGATAAATTCATTGATACTTTGGTAGCCGCCCAGTGCCGTTTGGATCGCATGTTGCATTGGTGTATTTGCACACAAACGCATTGAAGCCAACATATCCAAGCCTTCAATAAAGCCTTTCGCTTGGTTTTTTGGACCGTTCAATACCATCCAACCTTGGCGGAAACCTGCCACGCGATAAGCTTTGGATAAACCGTTGTAAGTGACTGTCAATACATCAGGTGCAAGAGCAGCAATGTGGTGATGAACTGCACCATCATATAAGATTTTTTCGTAGATTTCATCAGCAAAAATAATCAACCCGTATTGGCGAGCCAGTTCAGCAATTTCTAATAAAATTGCACGGCTATACACCGCCCCCGTCGGGTTGTTTGGATTGATGATCAAAATCCCTTTGGTGTGTGGGCTGATTTTTGCTTTGATATCTTCAATATCAGGGAACCACTCATTCTCTTCATCGCAAAGGTAATGCACCGCTTTCCCTCCTGCTAGCGTTGCTGCCGCAGTCCAAAGTGGATAATCAGGCATTGGAATGAGGATCTCATCGCCTTCATTCAAGAGCGCTTGCATTGACATCGTAATCAGTTCTGATACGCCATTACCGATATATACATCATTCACGTCCATTCCACGCATACCTTTTGATTGGTAATACTGCACTATCGCTTTACGTGCAGAATACAAGCCTTTGGAATCACAATAACCTTGCGCAGTTGGCAGGTTACGAATAACGTCCACTAAAATCTCATCAGGGGCTTCAAACCCAAATGGGGCAGGATTGCCGATGTTGAGTTTGAGAATTTTATTGCCCTCTTCCTCTAAGCGAAGAGCCTCTTTGTGAATCGGACCGCGAATATCGTAGCGAACCTGTGCTAATTTATCTGATTTTGGAAAACGTTCCATAATGCTTCCTGTGTTGTGTTTAGATTTAAAACGGATTTTTGAACTTTACTCTGATTTTTAAGGAAAATAAAGAATAATTATATTTGCTCTAAATTTACTTATAAAATCAAACACTTACACACCTCAAATTTATCTCATTTCCGAAACCCTCCCATTTTTTCCGAAACTCATTTTTTAACCACTTCATCTTTATTCACTTTAACCAGTGTGCTTTTGTGCTGGTTGCCCTAAAATAACCACTTAGAATGCGAGCGGTTGGCGTTTAAATTTAGATATATAAAGTTATCTTAAACCCTATCAGGCCAAGGGTCAGACGTTGGCCATACCATCGCTGGCGGTCTTAGATTTTTTGGCCCAATATCAGGAATTGCCTCATTGCCTTTTATTTTAGGGTCTATATGGTAAGGGGTGAATCTCATAAAATTGGAATCACCTACACCACCTACATAGACTCCAGCAACAGCCCTATTTGTGTCATCATCAAACAAGCTAAATCCACAAGATTCATCAGCTCTAAAGCCAAGAGGAATCCCACTTGTACCAATAACTTCAACCCTTCCTGGCTGTCTTGGTAGATACCCTTTTTCTGTTTTGCCTAAATAACCAAACAGCCCCCAAGACAGCCCCCCCATGTGACAAGTCACAAAGTTGCCTTGCCTGCGGAATTTAATATAAGCTCCAGGCTTTAGGTTTTTTGTTACAGCATTAACTAAACCTGTATCACCATCGGTAACCACCCATTTCCCATTCCGTTTTTGCCATTTCCATGCACCTACTAGACCGCCATCTGACGACTCATAGATAGTCCCATTGGGTTCATCGCCTGTTATTTTGCCATTCGTTGTAGTAGGTTTGTCAGGTCGACCTACACCAAGCACAACGGTTATGGCTTTAATATCTCGCCCGATTTGTTCTATGACATCGGGGAGTTGTTGTAAAAGGTCCATTAGCTATTTTTCCCACGTTGATAAGCTGCCTTTAAGTCCATTGCTTTTAAGGCGTTAATTTGCTCAATCACTCCATCTAAACTCTGTTTAAATTCTGTCAGTTTAGTGGTTAATGCCTCAGGGGCACTGCTTCCACTTGCTTTGAGTTTGCGTAACTCTTCTGCTAGCTCACGGAATGTATCTAAATCGGCGGATACCTCACCGCCTAATAGGTCATTTTTAAGTTGGGTGACCTTAGTATCAATTTGAGCCAAAATCGCTTTATCTTGCTCGCCTAAGTAAGTCGCAAATTCGGTCAATAATTGTTGAATAGTTTGTGTTGTCATAGTCGTCCTATTTTGTAGTTGAGAATTAAATCGGATAAAGGAGGGATAACTGGCTGTGCAATTGCCAATTTTGCTACTTTGATTTTAATTGGCTTTTTAGTCCAAAGTCGTACGTGAATTTGGGGTTTATCACGAATGCGGATAGCGATTTTTTGCATTATTCGTTCCTCGTAATATCGGGAATTAACGTGAAATCACCCCCCACGAGGGTTGTGACTTTTTGGTTTGGGTCGATACATTGCAAATCCCATTGTGCTTGTTCCCAAGTCTCGTTTTCGGTTTTGCTGTGTGTGATGACTACGTGAATCAAGTTGCCTTCGGTCGTAATTTCGCCTGTTTCGCTTGAGAGTTTGATAATGCCACCTTTGCCGGGTTTGATATGTAAGTCAAAGCGACATTGTGTTAGCTCAAGCGTTGGCGATTCTTCGAGGACTTCAAACGTCCAGCCATCATCATCGCCGCGTATCATTTCTAAATTAACGTTTTCCATTTTTTCTCCAAAAGAAAACCGCTTGCATTGCTACAAGCGGTCAAATTACGCTAATAAATTACCATTTCGTTTTTGTTTAACTAACACCTCCAATACTTTTGCTTCAATCGTTTTACCAAGCTGTTTTGCCTCTTTTTCAGAGGTTTGCCCTTCGGTTTGGCTGTGAGTGTTGCCATTATGATCAACGTTTACAGTTATAGTGATGGTGTTATTTTGGCTTGCTTGAGCGTTATTCGGTAATGTTGGCACAGTGCTTGAGCCACCAACCAATCCCCCCGTTGCGTAGCCTGTTGAACCACCGTAGTTAAGTTGGTCGAGAAATCCGCGTCCAAGCCGTGCAGTGGCTTCTTTGGTAATCACATATTCGCCTTTGTGGACGATACCTGCAGGTTCATATTTGCTACCGTTGCCTGTGTAGCCGCCTGTTGCCCACGTACCCATGCCATAAGTAGCGTTACCATTAACTTCTGTACTACCTACTAAACCACCTCCAGAAAAGCCTCCGAATGCCGCTTTTACTGCATTTAAGATCATCATCTTAATAATCATCTTGGAAATATCCGACAAAATAGAAACGGTGAAGCTGCGGAAATCGGCTTTACCTGTCATCACAAAATTGGTGAGTTGATCTGCCATTCCGTCTAGGGCTTGTGTGGTAATGTTCGCTACTTGTTCCATCGTATTACCTGCCGTTTTTGCCCATTCTTCCCAACCTTGACGAATCCCATTCATTGGGTCGGCTTTATCGGCTGTACCTTTCCATTTTTCATATTCGGCATCGGTTCGGGCGATATTTGCCTGCTCAGTGGTAAGTATGTGTGCTTTTTCTAATGCCTCAATTTCAGCTAATTTCTGACGATACCCTTCCATTGCAGCAATTAAAGGTGAGTATTTTGCACCTAAATTTTGGCGTGCCCGTGCAGCTTGTTCGGTGGTTAATGCACCACCTTTTTCCAATTGTTGTATATCTTGCAACTGCTCTTTGAGTTTATTTTGATAAGCAATTTCGGGAGCATATTGCCCCACTAACTCTGAGCGTTGTTTAGCATATTGCTGTCCAATCAGCGTGCGGGCTTTTTCCGCTTCTTCTTGAGTCACCACACCGTGAGAGAGGTGTTTTTCAAGCTCACGCATTGCTACATCTTGGGCGTATTGGATTTTTTCCCACGCGGTGGCATTAGCATTGACTAAATCGTCGTAGTATTTATCCCACTCATTGCGGTAGTCTTCGGAAGATTTCTCTTTTTTGGCTTTTTTGTTGCCTTTGCCGTTTTTATCTAATGAAGGTGTATTTTTTAATCCTGCCCATTCGCCTTCTTGGTAATCGCCGTTTTCCTGTTTTTCTTTTCTGACCCTATCGCCTGCACTTTGCAGATAACCTGTTACACCACGAATAGTCTCTCCCACATAATCTCTTGAGAAAGAATCGCTCATTGCTTGGCTAAGATCCGATTTAATTTGGTTTTGAGCTTCTGTTAATTCCAATTTAGGGAATTTTACTTGCATTGCAGAAGTATCGAATAAATCTCCTAAACCGACGGCATTAGACGCAGAATTAAATAACGACAAAAAGGACGATAATCCTTGAGCAAGATAATTTAAACCACGCTCGATAATTGAAATAAGCGAATTGATAGCAGATTTACCAATTGCTGAGAACGCATTCGGTAAATCCCCCCAAATAATTGAAATGGCATTGTAACCAGCAACAAATAAACCAATTATTGCATTTGTGCTTTGTTGCCAAGCCTCTACAATGAGATGAGCTGCACTAATAACAGCCGAAAGAGCACTTTCCCAAAAGCCCGAAGTTTGTTTTGTTGCATCGTCCCAATAAGAAATAACCGCTTTAGCCGCATTACTCATCAATGAGGTAAAATCTTGCCAAACACCTGTTGCCACATCACCCCACGTGGTACCAATTTCAGAAGCCCCAAAGGTCATATCTGATAAAAAGGCATCAAAAGCGAAAGCGGCAGCAGTAATTACAACCGTAAGTGCACCAAGAGGATTAGAAAGAACTGCCACCGTTGCACCACGAATTGCAGTAGTTAATCCTACAAAACCTGTTTTCAGTAGCCCCAAAGCATTGATACCTTGCGTCATATTCGCTAATTTTGATGTAGCACCCCAAGAGAGATAAGCAACTATCGTATAACCTATTGATTTTGCTAATACATCAAAATGCTGTGCCAGAAAACTGACTGACTGTGCTAAGGCACTCATTACCCCACTGCTATTTAAGCCATCAACAAATTTCAGCCACGCATTTTCCATTTGCTGCATTGCTTGCCCGAAGGTCATTGGCATTTCGTCAAACTTCGCGGAAATCTTACCGCTTGCACCGCTGATTGCTTCAAATAAAACTTTAGAGGTAATTTTCCCATCAGAAGCTAATTTCTTTACTTCTGCACGGGTTTTGCCCATATATTCCGCCACCACATCTAAAATAATCGGGGCATTTTCAGCAATGGAACGGAACTCATCGCCTTGGAGCACGCCAGACCCTAATGCCTGTGAAAGTTGCAATAATGCTGATTTTTGACTTTCGGCATTCACACCGCCCACTGCCATTGCTTTATTCAGCGTTTCGGTGAATTTCAATGTTTGATTGGTGGTCACACCTAAATCGGCTAAGGCTCGTTTAGTGCTGACAAACGTTTGCGTGGTCGCTTCAAGACTGGCATGCGTGTTTTGGCTGATTTCAAATAAAGCACGTTGTGCGTGAGTATATTCTGCAATGCCACTGGTCACTTGTTTGACCTGACTGTTAAGTGATTGCATCGTATCTGCCATATTGATGATATGTTTAGCAAAACTTGCTAGCCCGCCTAATGCTAATAATTTGGTCATTCGATCTAGTCGAGATGACACTGCATCGACCGCTTGCTCCGCTTTGCTAGATTGGCGAGCAAGAAGGCTTAAATCATTACTTGCGGTGCGTGCTCCTCTCGCATTTACTTCTACTGATAATGTTGCTGTTGTAACCATATTGACCTCTTAAGCAGCGATTTTTTGATAAAAACCCCGAAGTGATGCAAACTTCGGGGTTTTGTTTTATCTATTCGGCTTACACCTCAATCATTCCCTGCTCTTTCATATAGCTGTAAATACGGTTGAGCATTAAATCTTGGAACGATTTGCCAATATCACCCTGTGTGAGCGGGGCGAACATAATGGCGTGTGCTTGTGTGCTATCTAGGTATTTGTATTCCGTTACAAGCGGTCGAAATTCAGTGATTTGTTCCGCCTCTTCCGTGCCTGTGCCGATAGCGTAAGTCACGTTCATTGAACCGTCTGAATTCATGGTAAAACCAGAGATGGTTGAATAGACTGGGTTTAAGATTTTGTTGAATGTTGCCATAAAGGACTCCTATTATTAAAAAAAGCCATGGTGTTATCCATGGCTATTGGTTAAATGTTTATAAAGTGAATTTGGGCTAAACCTGTAAGGCTTATCTATTCCAAGGCATTCTGCACACCATTCCGAACAAAAATATTTTGTCTTACTGTCTTTAATTCTTAAGACAACACCTAGTGCACCGATAAGGTCATATTTCGAGCCTTTTGTCTTTTCAAAAAATGCCATTACTTCCTCTAGTGAGATTTCTAGTTCAACCAAATCCCATCTCTCTGGAGGTAGCTCCATTATTTTTTTACGCACTCCCCCATCTCGATTACTTGCGCTAAAACAAGTGTAAATCTTAGATGACTGAGGGTTAGATATTACTATCTCACAATGACTATATGGCCCGTGCGTAAAAAATCTTATAGCATCATCAAAAAAGCGGAATAATGTATTTTTAACACTATTCCGCTCTCGTTTATGCTTATAAAAAGCAATCACCACTTTAGACATAAGATTGACTCCATCCTTGGTTAAGGTCGATATTTTCAGGCGTATCTGATTTATCAACTTGCGCTTTTAATACTTCGGCGTTTCGGTAATCGTGATCTACTTTGCCCTTGATTGCTTGTGCCAATGCTTTAAATGTATCTAAATCAAATTGCACCCAATCATTTTCGATTGTTTTCCATTGTCTCGGCTCAAAAGTACCTAATACAATTGTTAGTCCCATACCGTCATATTCCTGGCGTGCCACTTGGTCAGTATGAAAATGTCTAACTTGACCATTTGGTAAAGTGACCTCTACACCTGTACGAGTTGCTTGCAAACGTTTCTCTTTTATGATTTCCCATAAAGCATTGCGTTTTTGAGCTAAATTTTGTTGAATTAGCTCGTTGTCAATTTCCCATTCGTGTTTTTCGTCATTCCACTTGTGATTTTCGCTTGGTTTGACGCCACTACAACCCACGGTATATTTATCTATACGCCAAAAATGACCTTTCGCATAAAGCGTCTGTTCAATTTTTTCACGCTCTTGATCTGTAATAAGGCAAGTTTCCTCTGTAATTTCTTCTTTACGGTTAATTACAGAAATTAGTTGTTGATCGAATAAAAATACTTGCATTTGTTTCTCCGTATTTTATAAGTTAGGAATTTCATTAAAAGATGGTAAATGCGACACATCTATTATATCTAAATATATCTCGCCACTTTGTATTTTTCTATGAGACGGGATATAGTGTAAGTTGTTTTTCTCTGAACTATTTGCTAAATTTGTTCTAAATTTAGTTCCAGATAAATTATCAATGATTAAAGGCGTTATAATAGATCTGCTTGTTTTTTCATCATAAAAATATATTGTAGGTGGCATAAGACAAGCAATACGTCTGTCTTTATAAATATTACTATGTCTTTCAAAACTCCTATCAAACATATTTCCGCATTTTATACTTTCTAACGGTTTATATACTTTATTATTCAACAATACTTCTTTAAAAACTTTAATACCATATTTAGCTGTATCTAAAGTATTATCTACAAATTCAAATAAATGAAAACCAAAATCTACGTGAAAAAACGGATTATCGCCATTATAACAGTTAGGATTTATTGCATAATCCCAATCAGGAGACATTGGTATAAATCTTCCTTGATTAGATTTATATCTACTTCTAGCAAAACTCTCATCAGGATAAATCATTAAATTCGATATTGATGGAAAATCTTGCTGATTATCTTCCATTTCTTGGTGAAAAAATTTTGATTGTGGTTCTATAAAAAGTAAACAATTTTGGTCGACAGGTAACTTTTTTACAAAAATAGCACTATGTAATGTACATTTATAAGATCTTTTATATCTTAAATATTTAACAGGAATTTCCGAAGCTATCATTTTACGTTGTAAATTAGGCAATGAATAATGTTGATAATTCATTGACATACCATAATTTGTCATTGAGAAAGTCTCCGAAAATCTGCCATAATAACACCATAACCAATAGTAATATCAAAATAACTATCTGCTGAAAATTGAATATGGTCTAAAATATATTTATTTTGTGAACTAGACCATTCAATTTTAGGGCAATGGTATAAAAAATGATCTGAATGAAACTGCTCTATTCTTACGAATGGTATATAATTTAAATAAATTGCATTTTTCCCATACTTTCTAACAAATTCTAATCTTTTACTTTCATTCAGATCTATATAATCTTTATTTAATTGAATTTGATATTCAGGTGGAATATTTATTCTATGGGTATGCCCTATAATGTGGGCAGTACCTAATTCTAAATAATAACTATCTAATATGCTATTATTTATCCGCAGTCCATAATTACTCATACTTATTTCCACACTTGCGAAATATGATCTAAATCATAATCACATTTAACTTGCTGACGATAGAATGGTGAGCCCTCAACTTGTGTTAATGCTCGCAATGCAAACAAACTCGGATCAACACTAAATCTAGGGCAATCATTGACAGTCAAAAAGGTTACTAATGATTCTCCACGTGCTAAAAATGCTTGTTTATCTTTCCAGCTTACAAGCTCAATCGTGGTATTTTTATTGATGTAATCAATAGTCAAACGCCCAGCAATATGCCAGGCGCAGATAGGTTTTTCTGTAAACGATTTGTCAATCGGTACAGGCTCATCGATGTAATACATAACTCTCCTTAGGATAATTTACCCACTCTAACAACCTCTGTTCCGCCATCCCAAACGTGTAACGCTCTTGTAGCACTGGATAACTCAATACCACCACTTGCATCTCGGCTAATCAGTCTAAAACCACCATTAGACTGCACTTCGAACAACGTGCCATAATTACCGTTTAAACGACCAATTTGAAGCGAGCCACCAGTGATAGCACCTAAATCCGCACTAATCGCCGACAAGCTTTCCACATTCAACTCTTTCGCCGTAATAGACTTACTTGCAATATGTTTCCCCGCAATCGTGCCACCAACAATCTCATTGC
>NZ_MUXX01000011.1 GCF_002015045.1 Haemophilus paraphrohaemolyticus | reverse complement strand
TAGAGAAAAATAAAACTCGCGCAAGCACTTTTTGCAAAAAATTTTAAAAAATCTTCCGCCTGTTGAAACTTTATGCGAAAAGTATGAATAAATACCATTTTTTGATAATTTTCTATACATTTTAGCAGAAGGATTTTTCTAATAATTGTAATTCGGAGTAAATCCCTTTAAAGTATCTTCATTTTCTGACTCTATTAAGGTACTTTTTATTTATGACATTTAAAGATTTCATTGGCTTTGGCGTAGCAGGCAATTTTGCAGGGCATTTAGAACAAGCGGGCGAAGCGGCAGATTTCGTAGCAGTAAAAACCGAAGAGGCAATCCAGCCAAAAGCGATTTTCCCTTTCTATGTGCCAAGTGAAACACTTTCACCAACTGAACAATTTCTTTCTAATTATCCTTTAACACACGACACTATTGCATTCCCAAACGATGCAGACAATCTGCAAATTGAGCCCGAAGTTGCTTTAATCTGTAACATTGAATATCAAAATGGCAAAGTAGTTACCTTAATCCCAACCCATTTTGCAGCTTATAACGACTGCTCAATCCGCCGTCCAAACGCACGCAAAATCTGTGAAAAGAAAAACTGGGGTGTAAATTCTAAAGGTATTTCTGCCACCCAAATCGCTTTAGGTAAATTCGAGCAAGGCGGAAACCTTGACCAATATAACATTGCTTGCTTCCACAAGCGCGATAGCAAGCTTAACACTTATAGCGAAGACAGCCCAGCCGTCAGCTACAGCTACTTCCACCAAAAATTGTTGAACTGGATTATCGACAAAATGAACAACCAGCCCGATCAAGGTCCAATGAATCACATTGCAGAATTGATTAAACAAGCGAATTATCCAGCTCAAGCGATTATCAGCATAGGGGCAACTCGCTACACCCCGTTTGGCGAAACCAACTTCTTGCAAGTGGGCGACACCAGTATCGTAGTAGTTTATAACGCAACAAAATATACTCACGAGCAAATTGTCGCGATGGCAGAAAAAGAAGAATTCGCGGAAGAAGGTATTTCAGCCCTGATTCAAAAAGTCAAATAGCCTACAAACGGTCAAATTTCTGATTATTTTTGCGATCTCGCTCGAAAATTTCACAAAATTTTCTGTTCGCTATTTTCCTTTCTTTTATAGTGCTTCCATTTTGGAGGCACTTTTTATGTTCAAACGGCTCATTTGGCAAATTCTTTTCCTTTCCTTACCGCTTGCAACCCTTGCGAAATCATCTGATTTAATGCTCTTACAAGAGTACAAAAATCAAGACATTTTAGGTTGGGTAATGAGCGAAAAACTTGATGGTGTGCGAGCCTATTGGGACGGCAAGCAATTAATCAGTCGTCAAGGAAATCCTTTCAACCCGCCCGATTATTTCCTGAAAAATTTTCCGCCTTTTGCGATTGATGGCGAACTTTTTAGCGAACGAGGCAAATTTGAAGACATTTCTGGTATCATTCGTTCCGCTGAACCCAAAGGCTGGTATAAGTTGAAGCTACACGTTTTCGATGTGCCAAATGCAGCGGGAAACCTGTTTGAACGCTTGGTAACCTTAGAAAATTATCTGCGGGAACATCCAACGCCTTATATTCAGATTATTTCACAAATTCCCATTCAAGATCAGGCACATTTACAGCAATTCTACCAAGCAATTTTGAACCAAGGAGGTGAAGGTGTGGTGGTAAGAAATCCGAATGCACACTATATTCGCGGTCGTTCGGCTCAAATTCTGAAAATAAAACCTGCAGCTGATGAAGAGTGCACTGTCGTTGCTCATCATCAAGGAAAAGGCAAACACGCCAATCGTCTTGGTGCAATTACCTGTGAAAATCATCGCGGACGTTTTCGAATTGGTTCTGGCTTTAAAAATAAAGAACGAGAAAACCCACCTACGATTGGTAGTCAAATCACTTACCGATATCGTGGTTTAACACAACAAGGTAAGCCCCGTTTTGCTACTTACTTACGTGAACGTAATGAAATCTTACGAAACACAGATCAAACCAGATAGGAAACAACCAAAAATAGTGTTTATTTTAATCTATTTCGCTCCAAACCTGCCTTTTATTGCGTTGGATCAATCCTATCCCCCTCAAGTTAGGTATGATAGCAAGCTAAATTGCAATCCTTTAGAGGAGCTTATCTATGACTCCAAGTGTAATTACACTCTGTTTTCTCGGCTTTGCCGTTTTGATGTTTGCACTCGAAAAACTACCGCTTGCTGTTACCGCAATGGTGGTAACCGTTGGTTTAGCTGTCACAGGAGTATTGCCTGCGAAAGAAGCCTTTTTAGGTTTTGTCGATACCAACGTGATTTTATTCGTCGCAATGTTTGTGATCGGTGGTGCCTTGTTTGAAACAGGTATGGCGAACAAAATTGGCGGCGTAGTCAGCCGTTTTGCTAAAAGTGAACGCCAATTGATGGTTGTGCTAATGGTCATTACTGGCTTGATGTCTGGCGTATTGTCCAACACGGGCACAGCAGCCATTCTCATTCCTGTTATTCTCGGTATTTCTTCTAAGTCGGGCTTTGTACGCTCACGTTTGTTGATGCCAATGGCATTTGCATCCACACTTGGAGGCAACCTTTCACTTATCGGCTCACCAAACAACTTGGTAGTGCAAGGTGTATTATCACAAACTGGTTTAAAATTTGCCTTCTTCGAATACGCAAAATTAGGATTACCGATTTTAGTGGCGGGCATTCTCTACTTTGCTTTTATCGGTTATCGCTTCTTGCCTGCACAACCCAACGTTCACGTGGAAGAAGAGGAATACAATGCGTTCCATAATCACCACAATCCCATCCCTCAATGGAAACAATATTTGTCATTATTAATACTTGTCGGTACGCTACTTGCGATGGTGTTTGAAGATGTGATCGGCATCAAACTCTATATTTCGGCTTGTATTGGTGCCTTGATTTTAGTAATTATGCGCGTCATTACCGAAAAACAAGCCTATCAAGCGATTGATAGCCAAGTAGTCTTCTTATTTGCAGGAACCCTTGCCCTTGCAGATGCCTTACAACGCACTGGAGCTGGTGCTGACATCGCACATTTGATTTTAGGCTTACTAGGCGATAATCCCAATCCCTCCTTGTTACTGCTCACCATTTTATTATTAAGCTGCTTACTGACTAACTTTATGTCAAACACCGCAACGGCTGCTCTTCTTGCCCCAATTGGACTTTCCATTGCAGGCTCGCTCGCTGCTGATCCGCGTGCGGTTTTGATGGCAGTAGTAATCGGCTCATCTTGTGCCTTCGCAACACCAATCGGTACACCAGCCAACACGATGGTACTTTCTGTGGGTCACTATCGTTTTATTGATTACACTAAAGTAGGTTTACCACTCATTGCCATTACCATTATCGTGTCAATGATACTGCTTCCTATTTTCTTCCCTTTCTTCCCATAACGAAATAAGCAGAATCACAAGCGGTTATTTTTGAGGAAACATTTGCAAATTTTCCAAAAAATGAACCGCTTGATTTTTTTGATTAAATTTTTTTGTGATCTACTCCACACTTTTCACTTCAACCCTTTGCACCCCAATTCATTCACGATTATTCTTCAATTATTCATCAATCACGGTAAGGAAATACTATGACCAATGCAGAACTCTTTAGCGAAGGTGTTAATTTGATGATTTCTGGTATGGGATTTGTGATGTTCTTCTTATTCATCCTGATCTATGCCATCGCTTTGATGTCTAAGCTCATCAATCAATATTTTCCCGAACCTATCCCCGCTCCCGTAAGCAAACCCCAACTGGCAACGCCACCTATTCAAGATGATCTCGAGCGTTTACGCCCCATGATTGTTGCCGCCATTGCACATCACAGAAGAAAACAAGGTTTATAAATTATCAGAAGGATTTGAATTATGACAACTCAACCAAAAAAAATTGCCATTACTGATGTGGTATTACGCGATGCTCATCAATCTCTTTTCGCAACCCGTTTACGTTTAGATGATATGTTACCGATTGCCGCCGAACTTGACAAAATCGGCTATTGGTCTTTAGAAGCATGGGGCGGAGCAACTTTTGATAGCTGCATTCGTTTTTTAGGAGAAGATCCGTGGGTGCGTTTACGTGAATTGAAAAAAGCGATTCCAAACACCCCGCTACAAATGCTTTTACGCGGTCAAAACTTATTGGGCTACCGTCACTACGCAGACGATGTAGTCGATAAATTCGTCGAACGCTCTGTGGCAAACGGTATGGATGTGTTCCGCGTGTTCGATGCACTTAACGACCCGCGCAATATGAAACAAGCCCTACAAGCGGTCAAAAAACAAGGTGCACATGCACAAGGTACGTTGAGCTACACCACTAGCCCTGTGCATACGCTGCAAACGTGGTTAGAGGTAACAGAACAACTACTTGAAATCGGTATCAACTCGCTTGTGATTAAAGATATGTCGGGCATTCTCACCCCAATGGCGGCACAAGAATTAGTGAGTGCCATCAAAAAACAATTTGATGTAGAGCTTCACTTACACTGCCACTCTACCACAGGGATGGCGGAAATGGCGTTGTTAAAAGCGATTGAAGCGGGCGTAGATGGCGTAGATACCTCCATCTCTTCTATGTCTGGCACTTACGGACACCCAGCCACCGAGTCAATCGTTGCCACCTTACAAGGCACCCCATACGACACAGGTTTGAACATTCCTGCATTAGAAAAAATCTCCGCTTACTTCCGCAATGTGCGTAAAAAATATGCGAAATTTGAAGGACAACTCCGTGGTATCGACAGCCGTATTTTAGTGGCACAAGTACCGGGCGGAATGCTCACCAACCTTGAAAATCAACTCCGCCAACAAAATGTCTCTGACAAACTCGACCTTGTATTGCGAGAAATTCCACGCGTGCGTGAAGAGTTGGGCTACATACCGTTAGTGACACCAACCTCACAAATTGTTGGTACACAATCGGTAATGAACGTGTTGATGGGAGAACGCTACAAAACCATCGCCAAAGAAACTGCGGGCATTTTAAAAGGCGAATATGGCAAAACCCCAGCCCCAGTGAATTCGGCATTACAAGCCCGTGTGTTAGAAGGTGCTGCACCATTAACCGACCGCCCAGCGGATCATATTGCCCCGGAATGGGATAAATTAGTGGCAGAAGTAACCGCACAAGCCAAAGAAAAAGGCATTACGCTTTCAGGCAATGTCGTTGATGATGTGTTAATCGTGGCACTCTTCCAACAAGTGGGCTGGAAATTCTTAGAAAACCGCAACAACCCAGCTGCCTTTGAACCTGCACCAACAGGCGAAGAGGTTGCAAAACCTGCAGAAAAACCGATCGCTTCTCAAGCTCCAGCTGCAAAAGCAGGCGAACCAGCCGTTTACACCGTAGAACTTGAAGGCAAAGCCTTTGTGGTGAAAGTGAGCGAAGGTGGCGATATTACTCATATCACCCCAACCACAGCTCTAGCGGCAGCCTCACAAGCGGTGCAATCTGCACCAAATTCTGCAAATACTGAACCTGTGAAAGCCCCAATGGCGGGAACTATCTTAAAAGTGGAAGTGGCAGAAGGTCAGCAAGTGGCTGAAGGCGATGTGTTGCTCATTCTTGAAGCGATGAAAATGGAAACCCAAATTTGCGCAGCTAAATCGGGCAGAGTGCAAGGCATTAGCATCAAGCAAGGCGACTCTGTGGCGGTTGAACAAGTAATGATGAGCATTGCTTAATATTATTGTAGGAACGTGTTGCACACACTCTGATATTTCGAATGATGTGAAAGGGCGTGTGCAACACGCCCCTACATAGAAAGCACATATTGCGACAAGAAAAAGGACAAAATATGGACAGCATTATTGCACTTTTCCAAGGTATGGGCATTATGCATATGGAGTGGGGGCAAGCGGTGATGATTGCAGTAAGCCTGTTACTCCTCTGGCTGGCGATTGCCCGTGGCTTTGAGCCACTTCTGCTCTTACCGATTGGTTTTGGGGGATTACTCTCGAACATTCCTGAAGCGGGTATGGCGATGACAGCTCTCGATAATCTTTTACACCAAGGTACACCTGAACAATTGGCAATTATTGCCGCCAAAGTAAACAGTCCAAGCATCGACGTTCACAGCTTAAAAGAAGCGATTGCTTTAGCATTGCCGTCTGTGCAAAACGAACTTGAAGTCATCGCAGGCGATATGGGCTACACCGCTGGCGTGTTGGCGTTATTCTATAAAGTAGCAATTGGCTATGGCGTAGCACCATTGGTGATCTTTATGGGCGTAGGTGCGATGACCGACTTTGGCCCGCTACTTTCTAACCCGAAAACCTTGCTTTTAGGGGCTGCAGCACAATTTGGGATCTTCGCCACCGTGCTAGGTGCGTTAGCCCTTAACTGGATTGGCGTGATTGATTTCACTCTGCCACAAGCCGCAGCAATCGGCATTATCGGTGGCGCGGACGGCCCAACTGCGATTTACTTAGCAAGTAAACTCGCCCCTGAATTACTGGGTGCGATTGCAGTAGCCGCTTACTCTTATATGGCATTAGTACCACTTATTCAGCCGCCAATTATGAAAGCCTTAACGACCGATGCAGACCGTCGCATTCGTATGGTGCAAGGTCGCCAAGTCAGCAACCGTGAGAAAATTCTCTTCCCAATCGTGTTGTTGGTGTTAGTGGCACTCTTATTGCCAGATGCAGCCCCATTACTAGGTATGTTCTGTTTTGGTAACTTAATGCGTGCGAGTGGCGTAGTAGAACGCTTAAATGACACCGCTCAAAATGCGTTAATCAACATCGTAACCATCTTCTTAGGCTTATCTGTAGGGGCAAAATTAGTGGCGGATAAATTCCTACAACCACAAACCCTCGGCATTTTAGTGCTTGGCGTGATTGCCTTTGGCATCGGTACAGCAAGCGGTGTATTAATGGCGAAATTGATGAACAAATTCACCAAAGATAAAATCAACCCACTTATCGGCTCCGCAGGCGTTTCTGCCGTGCCAATGGCAGCGCGTGTGTCGAATAAAGTTGGTCAAGAATACGACAAACAAAACTTCCTCCTTATGCATGCAATGGGTCCAAACGTAGCAGGTGTTATCGGCTCAGCCATTGCTGCTGGGGTAATGTTGAAATATATTTCAGCGATGATGTAATTAGTTGTAGGGTGGGCTTTTAGCCCACCCTACGACATAATAGAGCTATATTTTTAGACGATTTCGTTATAAAATGCCAAATTTTACAACATTAAGGACTAAAAATGACATTCCCAGCTTGCCCAAAATGTAACAGCGAAAATACCTACCACGATTCGATCCAATTCGTTTGCCCAGATTGTACTTATGAATGGACAGGCGAAGAAGTGGCTGAAGACGATGAAGATCAATTGATCGTCAAAGACAGCAACGGCAATTTATTAGCTGATGGTGATGATGTGTTATTGATTAAAGATTTAAAACTCAAAGGCTCATCAGAAGTGTTGAAAAAAGGCACAAAATTCAAAAATATTCGCCTAGTAAATGGCGACCACAACGTAGATTGTGGCAAAATTATGCTGAAATCGGAGTTTTTGAAAAAAGCGTAATCTTTAATATACAGATGCCAACGGCGGACTTTAGTCCGCCATTTTTTTATAACAAATACAACTATTTCAAATAATAATTTAAGGAAAGCAGATGAAAATTGGCTTAGTGCTCGAAGGCGGAGCAATGCGAGGAATGTACACCGCAGGCGTGCTGGATACTTTTTTAGACAAAGATTTCTGGGTGGATGGTGTTATCTCCGTTTCAGCAGGAGCGTTATTCGGTGTTAATTATCCTTCTAAGCAGAAAGGACGAGCAATTCGCTACAATAAAAAATTTATGCCAGATGACAGATACGTGAGCCTTAAAAATCTCATCAAAACGGGCAATATCATCAGCAAAGAGTTTGCTTTTTATGAAGTCCCGTTCAAACATGATATTTTTGATAATGCCACTTTCCAGCAAACGCAAATAGATTTCTACGCCACTATTACTAATCTGAACACAGCTCAGGCAGAATATGTCAAACTGACTGATCCACTGGCTCAAATGGAAGTGCTACGAGCCACTTCCGCAATGCCTTATGTCTCAACGCCTGTCGAAATAAATGGTATACCTTATCTTGACGGTGCGATTGCCGACTCCATCCCACTTGAACAAATGAAAAAAATGGGCTACGACAAAATCATCGTGGTACTTACTCGCACGCTTGATTACCGAAAATCCAAGCCTAATCCGCTACTTGCTAAACTTTGGTATCGCCAATATCCAAAATTTGCTGAAGCCGTAAATAATCGCTATGTAATGTATAACCAACAAGTCAAAAACGTGATTGAGCAAGCCGAAAAAGGAGAAATCTTTGTGATCCGTCCCTCTGTTGATTTAAGCATAAAACGGGTAGAGAAAGATCCGAATAAGTTGCAAGCAATGTATGATTTGGGCGTCAGTGATATGCTAAGAGAGTGGGCGAATTTTCAGGCGTTTTTAGAGAAATAAAAAGTTGCAAGCGGTTGAGTTCTAAAAAATATTTACAAAATTTAGGTAAATTTAACTGCTACCCTATTGATAATTTTTGGCATAGTAGACAAAATAGTTGCTAAAAAGTGGCTTAAAGACTTATAGTACAAAGCTTTAAGCACACTTTTTGAAGAAAAATAAACATTAGCAACTTTTTTGTCTACTATGCCTAATTTCTAGTTTAGAAGTTTATATAAAAGGAACGATATCGGTCGCACTATATATAAGGAAAATAAGAGTGGTGGGCGATACCGGTCTCGAACCAGTGACCCCCTCCTTGTAAGGGAGGTGCTCTCCCAACTGAGCTAATCGCCCGAAACTGAAGTCTCGACTAGTTTAAACACTAAAATAAGTGGTGGGCGATACCGGTCTCGAACCAGTGACCCCCTCCTTGTAAGGGAGGTGCTCTCCCAACTGAGCTAATCGCCCACTTAAGATAAGCATTTAAACTAATGGGAATTTGAAAATGAATACACGTTGAAGTGGTGGGCGATACCGGTCTCGAACCAGTGACCCCCTCCTTGTAAGGGAGGTGCTCTCCCAACTGAGCTAATCGCCCATTTTCAAAATATATTAGATTGTAACAACGAACCACAAAAGAAAGTGGTGGGCGATACCGGTCTCGAACCAGTGACCCCCTCCTTGTAAGGGAGGTGCTCTCCCAACTGAGCTAATCGCCCGTTGTTGTGTCGTGCATTATAGGGATTTTTCATCGCCCGTCAAACGGATTTTCTCTTTTTATGATTTATTTGCCGATTTTTTATGCCAATTTGGCATTTTTTTCGGATTATTTGCCTTTAACCCATCTCTTAACAATAGTAAAATAGATAAATCTTTTCTTAAATATATCAATTAAATAGGCAATAAGATGAACATTGAACCCCTTTTCCCTTTAGATCCAAATGTAAAAGTTCGCACCCGCTTTGCCCCTAGTCCAACAGGTTATTTACACGTTGGCGGTGCGCGTACGGCACTTTATTCTTGGTTATACGCTAAACATTTCAATGGCGAATTTGTATTACGCATTGAAGATACTGACTTAGAACGCTCAACCCCGGAAGCTACTCAAGCAATCCTTGAGGGTATGGAGTGGCTTAATCTTGCTTGGGAACACGGCCCTTACTTCCAAACGAAGCGTTTTGACCGCTACAATCAAGTAATCGACCAAATGATCGAACAAGGCTTAGCATACCGCTGCTATTGCACCAAAGAACGTTTAGAAGAACTTCGTCACACACAAGAACAAAACAAAGAAAAACCACGATACGACCGCCACTGCTTGCACGATCGCAGCCATTCGGTTGATGAACCACACGTTGTACGCTTTAAAAACCCAACTGAAGGTTCAGTTGTATTCAATGATGCCGTGCGTGGTCGCATTGAAATTAGCAATAGCGAATTAGACGACTTAATTATTCGCCGTACCGATGGTTCACCAACCTACAACTTCTGCGTGGTGGTGGACGACTGGGATATGGGCATCACACACGTTGTACGCGGCGAAGACCACATCAACAACACTCCTCGCCAAATCAACATCTTAAAAGCATTGGGCGCACCCATTCCGACTTATGCACACGTTTCAATGATTAACGGCGACGACGGTCAAAAACTCTCAAAACGCCACGGTGCAGTAAGCGTAATGCAATACCGTGATGACGGCTACTTACCAGAAGCCCTCATTAACTACCTCGTGCGTTTAGGTTGGGGACACGGCGATCAAGAGATCTTCACCCGTGAAGAGATGATCGAATTATTCGACATTCACTCGGTCAGCAAATCGGCAAGTGCGTTCAACACTGAAAAATTACAATGGTTGAATCAACATTATATGCGTAACTTGCCTGCAGAACACGTTGCGAAATACCTTGAATGGCATATGGCAGAACAAGGTATCAACACCGCAAATGGGCCAGCTTTAGCAGAAATCATTCCTGTGTTAAGTGAACGTGCAAAAACCTTAAAAGAATTAGCTGCTACAAGCCGTTATTTCTATGAAGAGTTTGAAACTTACGATGAAAAAGCTGCAGCGAAAAACTTCAAACTTGAAGCGATTGCACCACTTGCAAAACTATTGGAAAAATTGACCGCTTTAACCGATTGGACAGTTGAAGTAATCCACGATGCGATGAACCAAACTGCCACTGAATTAGAAATCGGTATGGGCAAAGTGGGTATGCCATTCCGTTTAGCCGTAACGGGTTCAGGTCAATCGCCATCTATGGACATCACAGCAAAATTAGTCGGTCGTGAACGTACTCTTGCACGTGTACAAAAAGCAATCAACTTTATTCAAAAACAAGCATAATTTTAAGAATTACGCTTGACAGAATTTGTGGTGGAATTTATTATTTCAACCACTTACGGGGATATAGCTCAGTTGGGAGAGCGCTTGAATGGCATTCAAGAGGTCGTCGGTTCGATCCCGATTATCTCCACCAAATTCAATATCTAATCGGTTCAAAATGAACCTATAAAGCCTTGAGCCACAACGGTTTAAGGTTTTTTTATTGTCCTATTTCACCCTGTCCGATAATTGGGATCGAGCCGACGACCCATTTTTAGTAGGAGCATTTTTTATAGTGTAAGAATGAGCCTACTAAACTTCCTACTAAAAATCTAGGCTTTGGCATATTCATTTAGGTTTGATTAGGTTAATAAAAAAGCCTCAAACCGTTGTGGCTCAAGGCTTTATAGGTTCTTTTCGAACCGCTTAGTTTTTCGTTTTGGTGGGCTGGGGTCAGCTGAATTG
>NZ_MUXX01000010.1 GCF_002015045.1 Haemophilus paraphrohaemolyticus | reverse complement strand
TGCATTACCGTCTTTATCTGCTACTTTTAATGCACCCGCATCCGCAGATAATTGTACCGCTTTATCGCCTTCACCAAGAGTTACCTTGTTTTTCGCTGTTACGCTATCAACTTCGATGTCTTTCGCTAAACCGTACGTGAATGTCTTACCATTACGTTTTACCGCTAAGTTTTTGTCCGCTTCGAAAGTAATTTCATCACCAGCGCCAATCGATGCTGATTCTTCACCTTTCTCTGCACGGTCTGTCATCGTTGTTTCTAGGTTATTCGCTTTCGCAAACCATTTCGCGCTGTTGATTGCGTTCGCTACGTTCTCAACTGTCGCTACTTTGTTCTTATCTGCATCAGCTACGGTTACTTTACCTTTATTATTACCGCTTTCTTCTGCAGGTTTGATTGAACCTGTGTTCACTTTCACACCGTTTGCATCAACGGTTAAGGTGTTAGTGTCTGCTGATTTAACATCATAAGATACACTCACAACATCTGGTTTACCGTCAACTTTCGTTACTGCCACGTTCGCTTTCGTGCCTTTACCATCTACATAGTTTACAGCATCGCCTGGATTTACAGTTACGTCTGTGCCATCAGTTGCTTTTGTTTTCCAACCTGAGTTGT
>NZ_MUXX01000009.1 GCF_002015045.1 Haemophilus paraphrohaemolyticus | reverse complement strand
AGATAAAGACGGTAATGCAACGCAAATTACCAATGTAGATGCAGGTGCGAACACAATGGAGTTCGACAAAGACGGTAACCAATTAGTTAACGTTGATGGAACTTACTATGTAGTGGATCCAGAAACTGGTTTAATTAAACTAGATGATTCAAATAACCCAGTAAAAGGCACACCAGCGACAGACGAAGAGTTAGAGGCTTTAGCAGCGAATCCAACGTTAAAATCGTTTGTTGCATATGCGAACGCAGCATCAGGTTTAGCGAACTTAGAGAACTCAATTGAAACGAATGCGTTAACGGTTGCAGATGCGAAGAACTTAGGTTGGGTAGTATCAGCTTCAGGTAATAATTATGCGGCAAGCGTAACGAATGCAAGGGAAGTTCGTTTCAACGGTGTGAACGGCGTTAAAGTTACGGGTGAAACGGACGAAGCAACAGGCGTACGTAACATCAACATCGGCTTAGAAGCGGGTAATGTGGGGGCAGAAGAGGGCAACACAGGCAAAGTGACTGGTGATACAAACTACGTAACGGGTGACCAAGTAGCAAACGCGATTAACAACTCAGGTTGGAAAAC
>NZ_MUXX01000008.1 GCF_002015045.1 Haemophilus paraphrohaemolyticus | reverse complement strand
ATCAGGTTGTACCCTCCCCCACCCCCTCTTTTCTAAAGAGGGGAGCTAAAATAAGGAACAAAAATGAAATTTATTGATGAAGCCCTGATTCGCGTTGAAGCAGGTGATGGTGGTAATGGCTGTGTGAGCTTCCGCCGTGAAAAATATATCCCGAAAGGTGGGCCAGACGGGGGGGATGGCGGCGATGGAGGTGATGTTTATTTAATCGCAGACGAAAACTTAAACACCCTGATCGACTACCGTTTTGAAAAACGCTATGCCGCTGGGCGTGGTGAAAATGGTCGCAGTGCAGGTTGTACTGGGCATCGTGGTAATGATATTACTTTACGCGTGCCAGTTGGAACGCGCGCGATTGACAACGACACTCAAGAGGTAATCGGCGATTTAACCAAGCACGGAATGAAAATGTTGGTAGCAAAAGGCGGCTATCACGGCTTAGGTAACACCCGCTTTAAATCGTCAGTGAACCGTGCACCTCGCCAAAAAACCAACGGTACCTCAGGCGAAAAACGCGATTTGTTGCTTGAGTTAATGCTCCTAGCCGATGTAGGTATGCTCGGTTTACCTAATGCAGGTAAATCAACCTTTATCCGCAGTGTTTCGGCAGCGAAGCCAAAAGTGGCGGATTATCCGTTTACTACGCTCGTACCAAGCTTAGGTGTGGCACGTGTCGGTTCAGATCGCAGCTTTGTGGTGGCAGATATTCCAGGCTTGATCGAAGGCGCAGCCGACGGTGCAGGTTTAGGGATTCGTTTCTTAAAACACTTAGAGCGTTGTCGTATCTTGATTCACCTTGTAGATATTATGCCGATTGATGAGAGCGATCCAGCGGATAACGTGGCGATTATCGAAAGCGAATTGTTCAAATATAGCGAAAAATTGGCAGAAAAACCGACTTGGCTAGTGTTTAATAAAATCGACACGATGAGCGAAGAAGAGGCTCAAGAGCGTGCCAAAGAGATCGTTGAACGCTTAGGCTGGGAAGGAGATTACTACCTCATTTCTGCCGCAACGGGTCAAAACGTGCCAGCATTAACACGCAACATTATGGACTTTATTGAAGCGAATCCACGCGAAGTAGAAGAAGAAAATAAAGAAGCTGATGAAGTGAAATTCAAATGGGACGACTACCATCAAGAAGCGATGCAAAATGCCATCGAAGAAGATGATTGGGACGATTTCGACGACGATTGGTCGGAAGAAGACGAAGAAGGCGTCGAGTTCGTTTATACTAATCGATAATTGGTAAATCAGATGAAAAAGAAGACCGCTTGCGAGTGGTCTTTTTAATAGGAAAAAATGCAAATGTTAAATAGTCAATTTTGCAAAATTTTTGATATTCCTTTCTTCCAATTTGCTCAAATGAAAAAATATTGCCCTGAGGATATTCCGATCATTAAAGCAAAATACAAAGCGAATTGGGAAGAATGGAAAGCATTGAGCCTTGATGTTTATCGAAAATTGGGAATGCCATTTGCCGAGCCTCATATTGAGCGTTGGTGCAATGGTTGGCAAGTCAGAGCTCATTTCTTTACCTATTATAAATATGAGTTCAACCAAAATTCAGCGGTGATTTTATCGGTTATTTTGAACCGAAGACGGTTACAAGTTAGCCTTGATTGGCATTGTTATCGTGCGGATCGTTCTCAAGTGAAATTGCCACAATATCAGCAATGGTGGGAAAATTTGGATCGAGAAAAATATAACGATTTTGAGATTTGGCAAGGTGACGAAAGTGAATATGCCGATTTCAAAAAGTTGAAAGAACTTGATGATTTAACGTTAGAAAATCGAGAGGCTTATTGGTGCATCGGTAAAAATGTTGAGCGGGAAGATTTGGCTAAAACTGATGCAGCAGAATTTATTTTGCAAACTATTCAAGAATTATTACCGCTTTATGAAGCTTGTCATCGGTAATAGATAAATAAAAGGCGAGAATCTCTCGCCTTTGTGTTGTTTTATGCTCTTACGCTTCTTCGGAACTTTCAGAAAAACGCTCGATGGTTGCACCTAAACCACGTAATTTTTCTTCAATGTGTTCGTAGCCGCGGTCGATGTGGTAGATACGATCCACGATGGTTTCGCCTTCAGCGATACAGCCCGCTAATACTAAGCTGATTGAAGCACGTAAGTCGGTTGCCATCACTTCAGCGGGTTTTAATTTTTCTACACCGTGGCAAATAGCGGTATTACCTTCAATTTCGCCTTTTGCACCCATTCGGTTAAGCTCCGGGATGTGCATAAAGCGGTTCTCAAAAATGGTTTCGGTAATGCGACTTGTGCCTTCAGCAATCGCATTTAACAGGGTAAATTGCGCTTGCATATCGGTTGGGAAACCAGGATGTGGCATTGTGCGAATATTCACCGCTTTTGGACGCTGTCCTTTTGAATCAAGCGTAATGGTATCTTCTGTTACCGTCACTTCCATTCCAGCTTCGCGTAATTTTTCAATCACAGCTTCAAGTGTATCTGCTTTAGTACCGTGGCACGTGATTTTACCGCCAGAAACCGCTGCGGCGATTAAGAATGTACCCGTTTCGATACGGTCGGCAACAATGCGATGTGTACAGCCTGTTAAGCGTTCAACCCCTTCAATAGTGATTGTGCCTGTGCCTGCTCCGGAGATTTTTGCCCCCATTGCATTTAAGAAAATTGCGGTATCCACAATTTCAGGCTCGTGTGCTGCATTTTCAATAACCGTTGTCCCTTCTGCAAGTGTGCCCGCCATCATCACAGATAAGGTCGCCCCCACGCTGACTTTATCCATATAGATTTGAGCACCATGTAGGCGTCCATTTGAGGTTGCTTTTACATAACCTTCGTCTAATTCAATGGTTGCGCCCATTTTTTCTAAGCCTGCGATGTGCATATCAACAGGACGAGCACCGATAGTACAGCCGCCTGGTAATGACACTTGACCTTCGTGGAAGCGAGCAACTAACGGTGCCAATGCCCAGATAGAGGCACGCATTGTTTTCACTAATTCGTAAGGTGCGATGTAGTGATCGATATTGCTTGCATCAATATGTACATCGCCATTTTCTGCACGCTCAACCACAATACCTAATTTACGTAAGATTTTGAATGTCGTATCCACATCTTTTAATACGGGAACATTGGTTAAGGTGACAGGTTCAGTAGCGAGGATTGCTGCAAAAAGGATCGGTAGCGCAGCATTTTTAGCTCCTGAAATATTGACTGAGCCGCTCAGCGTAGCAGGTCCAGTAACACGGAATTTTTCCATTGTTTTTCCTTAATAATTGATTTTTGTGACAAGTGCGTTGTTTTTATTTTTATGTAGGCGCGTGTTGTACACGCCCATTCACATCACTTAATTTTTTTGGACGTGTGCAACACGCCTCTACAATAACACGATGCAAAAAACAGATGATTAGATAATTATCCCGCCATATTCAACAAGCGTTCTTTTTTCCATTGCTCGGTTGAGAATACTTTGATGGTTAAGGCGTGAATAATGTTGCTTGAGAAAAGCTCACCAAGTGGTGCATAAACCGCTTGTTGTTGTTTTACCCGAGAAAGTGCAGCAAGAGTATCGCTTACCACAATCACGCCGAAGTGTGAGTTTTCACCTTGAATGTGGATTTCGGTTGCATCAGTGAGGTGTTCTTTTAGTAGATTTTCGATTTGAGTGAGTTCCATAAGTTGATCGGGTTCCTTAGGCATTAATAACATTTTAATTCTCGTTTGGGATATATTGCTTAATCCAGTTGCTTAAACCGTAAAGTTCAGCAAGTGTTTTAATCACTTCAGGCACGTTAATTAAGCCATTTTCTGTCTGTTTTCCGTAATGGTTTAATAATTCAGTGAGGAAAGCGAAGCCAGCCGAATCAATACGTGCAAGTTGAGCTAAATCCCAATAAAGGGCTTGATTAGCATTGGTTTGTAAAAAAGAAGCACGTTGCTCCCATAATGGGCGCAACGTGGCACGAGTTAATTCGCCTTTTAATTGCACTACTTGGCTTTCATTATTCTGAAAAACGCTCCATTGTAATGTTTTTTCGGGCTTCATACTATTATTTTTTAGAAAGTGTAATTGGTTGTTTTGCAGATTGTGCAACTTGAGCAGTTAATGCATCAATACCTTGCTGACGCAAAATGCCACTCCACTCATTTTGTTTGGTTGCTACCATACTTACGTTTTCTGCAGCCATATCATACGCTTGCCATTCGCCAGTACGGCTGTTTTTGCGCCATTTGAAATCAAGTTTGATTGGTGGCGCATTGTTAGCTGAAATTACATTGACGCGAATAGTCACAATAGATTTTCCATCCGTCGGTTTTTCGCTTTCGATTTCTACTTTTTGATCGCTATATTGCGTTAATACTTGTGCGTAAGATTGTTCGATGAATTGACCAAACGCATCAAAGAATTTTTCGCGTTGTGCTTCGCTTGCAGATGAAAGTGATTTGCCTAACACTAATTGACCTGCATATTTTACGTGTACGTGAGGCATTAAATCGTTACGTACGATGGTACGTAGATATTCTGGGGTTGATTTAATTTTGCCTTGGTTGGCTTTGATGTCACTAAACAGTTTATCTGCTGTTTGCTGCATCAATACATAAGGACTGGTTTCTGCAAATGCTTGGCTTGAGAACAAAGTTGCTACAGAAAGAAAACCTGCAACGATGATTTTTTTGATTTGTTTTAACATTAAAAACACTCCATAGAGAAAGTTAATTTATTTGCAAGCGGTAAATTTTTGTAAATATTTTACCGCTTGTAAGATAAAAATTAAGGTGTAGCAGGTGTTTCTGCTTTTTCACCTTCAGTTTTTTGTTCAGCATCTGATGATTTTTTATCACCATACAGGAACTGACCGATTAAATCTTCTAACACCATTGCCGAGTTTGTATCAGCAAAGCTGTCGCCTGATTTCATATATTCTGTTTCGCCTTCCATCATAAAGCCAACGTTTAAGGCAATGTATTGTTCGCCTAATAAACCTGAGGTTTTGATAGAGAGTGAGCTGGTGTCTGGAATTTTGTTAAATTCTTCATTAACCGCTAAGGTTACTTTTGGGGTGTAGGTTTGTTCATCGAGCTGAATATCTGACACACGACCAACAACCACACCACCTACCTTAACCGGTGCTCGCACTTTTAGTCCGCCGATATTATCGAAAGTTGCGTAAAGAGTGTAAGTTTTTTCCGAGCTAAAACCTTGCACGTTAGCAACTCTAAGTCCTAAAAATGCCAAGCCTAATAAGCCGAGTAGCACAAATAAACCTACCCAAAATTCATATTTAATTGATTGACGCATTGTATTTCCTTTCATTGAAATGGATTAACCACCAAACATAATGGCAGTTAAAATAAAATCTAAGCCTAAAATCACTAATGAGGCGTGCACCACAGTTTTAGTCGTTGCTTGGCTAATGCCTTCTGAGGTTGGTGTGCAATCGTAGCCGTTAAATAACGCAATCCAAACCACGGCTAAAGCAAAAATTACGCTTTTTACAAAACCATTGACTAGGTCGCTTACGTGAACAGAGTTTTGCATTACCGCCCAGAAGCTGCCTGAATCGACACCTTTCCAATCGACACCGACAAGAGAACCGCCCCAAATACCAATTGCGGTAAAAATCACGGCAAGGATTGGCATTGAAATGACCCCTGCCCAAAAACGCGGTGCGATAATTCGACGCAGTGGATCAACTGCCATCATCTCAAGGCTAGAAAGCTGCTCGGTCGCTTTCATTAAGCCAATTTCTGCGGTTAATGCCGAACCTGCTCGCCCTGCGAAAAGTAAGGCGGTGACGACTGGCCCAAGTTCACGTAATAGTGAAAGCGAAACCAATGTGCCTAAACTACTTTCTGCCGCGAAATCGACTAATACCACATAGCCTTGTAAGCCTAACACCATCCCGATAAATAAGCCCGAAAGCATAATAATCAGCAAGGATTGTACACCGACTACGTGCAGTTGCTTGATTAAAAGTGGGGTATGTTTGCGAAATTGTGGCTTACCAATCAATGCACCCCATAGCATAAAAGCAGCACGTCCGAATGCACGGATAAATTGGATAGTTGAAGCCCCAATTTGAGTAATAAAGCTAATCATTAAATAAATCCTCTACATAATCTTTGGCTGGATAATGAAAATGCACAGGACCATCGGCTTTCCCTGCTAAGAATTGCACCACTTGCGGATCTTGGCTTTGCATTAATTGTGTGGGCGTGCCGTGTGCAATCACAGTTTTGTTCGCCACAATATAGGCGTAATCGGCAATGCTTAGCACTTCGGTCACATCGTGCGAAACCACAATTGAGGTTAAATTTAGTGCTTGGTTGAGTTTTTTAATTAGCTCAACAATCACGCCCATACTGATTGGATCCTGCCCAGTGAAAGGCTCATCATACATAATTAAATCAGGATCTAATGCAATAGCACGCGCGAGTGCTGCACGGCGAGCCATACCGCCAGAGAGTTCTGATGGCATTAACTGCGCTGCACCGCGCAAGCCGACCGATTCCAATTTCATTAACACCAATTTTCGAATAAGCTCTTCGGGTAAATTGGTATGTTCACGAATAGGATACGCTACATTGTCGAAAGTGGATAAATCCGTAAATAACGCCCCCGATTGGAAAAGCATTCCCATTCGTTGGCGGATTTGATAAAGCGTTTTATTTGATGCGGTGCAAACATTTTGCCCATCAAATAAAATATTGCCCGATTCTGGCACTAGCTGCCCACCAATTAAGCGTAATAAGGTGGTTTTACCAATACCAGAAGGACCCATAATTGCTGTCACCTTACCTTTCTGCACTTGCAGATTGAGATTGTCGTAAATCACTCTCTCCCCTCGTTTAAAGGTGAGGTTGTTTACTTCAACCAGGTTTTCAGTGTGTTGCATTGAATTTAATACCTTTCTTAAATACAAAAATAAAAGTGGATTATACTCCACCCAACGAAATAAAGCCAAAATGCTTTTTATTTTTCAGATAGCGGTCAAATTTTTAGAAAATTTTGCAATGTTTAGAACTCTCTAAAAATTTTTCTGTCCTATCAGACACGAGCAAGGTGTGAGAGTTCATTTCGCCTTGTTTGTGGAATTCACTCTCGTAGTACGATATTTTCGTCCACCCTATGAATAAATTAGGAAATAACACAAATATGAAAACATTAAAAAAATCAATTATTGCAACATCAATTTTAGCTTTAGGTATGGCAACAATGCCAGCAAAAGCAGAAATCAATATTCCATTTATCTCAGCAGTGGCTGGTCAAACTACTAATCAATCTACCCCATCATTAGCAGATATGTTAGATAAAGTTCGCCCAGCAGTGGTAAGCATTTCTGTTGAAGGTAAAGCAAAAGACGAACAATCTCAAGGTCGCAACCGTATGCGTGATTTACCTGAAGAATTTCAATTTTTCTTTGGCGATATGTTTGGCGACCGTTTTGGCGGCGATGTAGCTCCTCGCCAATTCCGTGGCTTAGGTTCAGGTGTGATTATTAATGCAGAAAAAGGTTATGTCATTACGAACAATCACGTAATTAAAGATGCTGATAAAATCACCATCCAATTAGATGATGGTCGTGAGTTTAAAGCAAAATTGGTAGGCGCTGATCCGCAGTCTGATGTCGCTTTAGTGCAAATCGAAAATCCCAAAAATTTAACCGCATTAAAATTTGCTGACTCTGATAAATTACGTGTGGGTGATTTTAGCGTGGCAATCGGTAACCCATTCGGTTTAGGTCAAACCGTAACTTCAGGGATTATTTCTGCATTAGGTCGCTCAACAGGTAATGCAGATGAAGGCTACCAAAACTATATCCAAACCGACGCAGCAGTAAACCAAGGTAACTCTGGCGGTCCGTTAATCAACTTAAAAGGTGAATTGATTGGTATCAACACTGCAATTATCTCACCAAGTGGTGGTAACGCAGGTATTGCTTTTGCGATCCCATCTAATATGGCAAACAGCCTTGTGCAACAAATTATTGAATTTGGTGAAGTAAAACGTGGTATGCTTGGTATTAAAGGGGGGGAATTAAATGCAGACTTAGCCAAAGAATTTGGCATCGACGCACAACAAGGTGCGTTTATCAGCGAAGTCTTCCCGAAATCAGCAGCAGATAAAGCAGGATTAAAAGCAGGCGATGTAATTACCGAACTTAATGGTCAAAAATTACATAGCTTCAGCGAATTGCGTGCGAAAATCGCAACCGCAGGTGTAGGCAAAGATATTGAGCTAACCTATTTACGCGATGGCAAAATTGCAAAAACAAAAGTGACGCTTCAATCTGAAATTGGCAGCACAGGTTCTGTAACTGATTTATTGCCAGAATTGAAAGGGGCGGAATATAGTAATCAAGATGAAAAAGGCGTGAAAGGCGTTGCAATTACTAAAGTTGAAAAAGGATCATTAGCCGAAACACGCGGGCTGAAAAAAGGTGATTTAATCGTAGGGGTAAACCGTCATCGTGTTGAAAATATGAGTGAATTACGAAAAGTATTAGGCGAAAAACCATCGGTGGTTTACTTAAACATTGTGCGTGATGGCGCGAATTTCTTCTTGATGGTTCAGTAGTTTTTATCGGGGAAGGGAATATCTCTTCCCTAATTGCGAGAGCATTCTATCTAACAAGCGGTAAATTTTCCTTAAGAATTTACCGCTTTTTTTATTTTCCTAAAACTTCCCAATCACCAATGCCAAAATCCCTGCGGCAATTAACGGCCCAACAGGAATCCCACCGAAAAATGAAACGCCAATGACCGTGCCAATCATTAATCCCGTAACCAGAACCGGTTGGGTTGCCATTAAATCAACGCCTTTGCCGGCAATCCAAGCGACGAGTACGCCGACAGCAATCGAGGCAAACATTTTCCAATGCACAAAATAAGAGAGTTCGGGCAGTTGAATTTTGCCAGAAACAAGCGGGCTTAATACGCCAAGAGTGAGAATAATAATCCCGATTTTTAAACCATATTGGTCAATCCAAGGAATATATTTTGAAAGGAGTGTTTGTTGCATAATCAATAACACTGCCGCAGAAATGGTAATAGCATTATTGTGACTTACCACGCCTAAAATCAGCAATACAATGAGCAAGAGAGCAATCATATTAAATTGTAATGACATAATCATTCCAGATGTGAAAATAAGAGGATAAATTATAGCAATTTATCCAATTAGTGTGTTTTTTATTTCCGACGAAAACGATAAAATGAAGAGAAATTGATTGATTATTTTTGAGGAATGTTATGTCGAGTGTTGCCAGTCCAGATCTGATTAAAACGGTGATTTTGCTTGCCTCAAGTGTCACCATCGTACCACTTTTTAAACGCCTTGGGCTGGGTAGCGTGTTGGGCTATTTGGTGGCAGGTTGTTTGATTGGTCCATCTGTCTTTGGCATTATCCAAGATCCTGCGGCTGTCGTGCATTTAGCTGAATTAGGCGTGGTGATGTTCCTCTTTATTATTGGGCTAGAAATGCACCCCGAACGCCTTTGGGCGATGAGAAAAGCTATTTTTGGACGTGGTCTCTTGCAAGTGGGGCTTTGTGGCTGTTTGCTGACCTTTGCTGGCATTTATCTGCTTAATCTCTCCAAAGAAGTTGCCTTTATTGCGGGAATGGGCTTTACCCTCTCTTCTACTGCTATTGTTATGCAAACACTTGAAGACCGCGGTATTACTAGCACGCCGAAAGGGCAGCGTGTGATTTCTACCCTCATTTTTGAAGATTTAGCTATTGTGCCACTTTTAGCATCCGTTGCCTTTTTAGTGCCGAATTCAGCCAATGCGGAACACGCAACTGATTGGACTTCAATTGGCATTGCCCTTGCGGCAGTTGTAGGCTTAATTGTTTCGGGCAAATGGTTGATGAATCCGCTGTTCCGCTTAATTTCTAAAGCCCACGTGCGAGAAATGATGACCGCAGGGGCGTTGCTCGTTGTGCTTGGTGCTGCACTAGCAATGGAGCTTGGTGGGCTTTCAATGGCAATGGGGGCATTCGTTGCAGGTGTAATGTTGTCAGAATCATCATTCCGTCGCCAATTAGAAGCAGATATTGAGCCATTCCGTGGCTTATTGCTCGGGCTTTTCTTTATGGGGGTGGGTATGTCGCTTGATTTAAGCCTTGTATTCAACCACCTCTTTTTATTACTCGGTATCGTCTGCCTCTACATTTTAGGCAAAGGCTTAGCGGTTTATTTCGTTGCACGTTTAACGCGCTTAAAACATCGCGAAGCCTTTGGGCGTATGGCATTGCTTGCACACGGAGGCGAGTTTGCGTTCGTGCTCTTTTCTGCGGCAACTTCTGCTAGCGTAATGTCAGCTCACGAAAATGCGACTTTTACGGCAGCGGTGATTCTCTCTATGCTCTTCTCACCCTTGATCACTCAGTTTGCTCGCAAGGTAGCCCAACGAGCAGAAAATAGACAGAATATTGCACAAGATACCAGCGATCTTGACCCGATTGTGGATTTAGAAGACACCGTGTTGGTGCTTGGATTTGGTCGTTTTAGCCAAATTGTCTGCCAAACTTTATTACTTCGTGGTATCAATGTTGCTGTGATTGACCGCAATATTGAAAATATCCGAGCTGCCGCAAAATTCGGTTTTAAAGTGTACTACGGTGATGGTATTCGATTAGATGTGCTCCACGCCGCAGGCATTGAAAAAGCCAAATGCGTGGTCATCGGGATCAACGATACCGACCGCATTGAAGCAATTGTAAGCCAATTAAAAGAGGCTTACCCAAAATTACCCATTTTAACCCGAACTTACGACCGCCAAACGACGGTAAGCCTTATTAAGCAAGATGTGGATTTTATCGTACGTGAAACGTTTGAATCTGCCTTGACTCTAAGCCGTGCGACCTTGATGAAACTCGGCATTAACCAAGTAGAAGCGGATGAAGTGATTGCTGAAGTTCGTTCACTTGACCAAGATCGTTTAAATGAAGAGGTTCTGCACGGCTTTTCCTCCGAAATTGTGAAAAAATATTGGACACCAAAACCCTTCATCAAACCGCATTGTGATGCTAAAGCCTTGAATGAAGAGGCGGCAGAGATTTTGGAAGAAGAGAAAAAGGAAATTCGCAAAGAAGAGGAAAAATAATACCGCTTGTAACCACAGGCATTTTCTCAAATAGATAAAGAGGCTGATATTTGTAGTAAATATCAGCCTCTTTATTAATGATGTTTAGATTTTTTTTACATTTACTGCAGATAAACCACGATCTGATTTTTGTACTTCGTATTGCACTTTTGCACCTTCTTCTAACGTGCGGTAACCGCCGTTGTTTTCGATTGCTGAGAAGTGTACAAAAATATCTTCACCGCCTTGTTCTGGTGCGATAAAGCCGAAACCTTTGGTTGCATTGAACCATTTTACTGTGCCGATTAATGCTGACATAGTGTTTTCCTTCTAAAAATAAATCAAAATTGCTAAAGAGAGATGATGGACAACTAAAACACTCTCATTTTTGAGAAGAAAAGCGATCACATTAAGTCGCAAAAGCCTGTTGATTAGACCATTTATTCACTAAGAAAGCAAATGTTATTTTTGAGATAGGAAAGAGCGTGGAAAATAATCTGAACTTTTCCGTTAAAATGATTGACCTATTTACACGAAAAATTAGGTAAATCTATGGACGAAGCGGGTTAAATAAAATATAGTTACTACCTTAAGTCTTATGCTATCTAACCCCTTATTTTCAGTTAAAAACGGAAGAAATTATGTCTGAACAAGAAGTACAAGCAGCAGTTGAAACCAGTGAAAAAGCCGCAAATACGAATAAAGTAAATCCACCTGTTAAAGAAGTTATTGCCTATTTAGCAGAAAAATTCCCGCTTTGTTTTAGTGTGGAAGGTGAAGCCAAACCAATTAAAATTGGTTTATTTGAAGATTTGGCTGCAGCATTAGCTGACGATGAAACCGTAAGCAAAACACAGCTTCGTCAAGCATTACGCGGTTATACAATGAGTTGGCGCTATCTTGCAGCGTGTAAACCAAATGCAGTGCGTGTAGGTTTACAAGGCGAAGAAGCGGGTATCGTTGATGAACAACAAGCAGAACACGCAGCACAAACTTTAGCACAATCTCGTGAAGCGGTGGCAGCTCGTAAAGCAGAACAGCGTAAAGCACAACGTAAAGAGTTCTTCAAAAAACAGCGAGATGAGCAAAATAAAACGGCTCGTAAATTTACGCCAAAAGCGAAGAAACCAGCCTCTAATGCACCTGCAGCATCAGCAGAAAGTTTAGCTGCATTAGCAACAAAATTTGGTCGATAATTTTCTTATTTCCCTCTCCCCTTGTGGGAGAGAATTATTATTTAAATAGCATCTTTATAGCATATCAGGACAAGCATGAAACTCAATAAAGTAAGCCGTTTGATGGCGTTATTCACAATGGGACTTTTTGTGAATAGTAGCTTTGCGGTTGAACCTCAAATTAAAGAAAATGCGTTAGTGATTCCAAAAGCTAACGATCAGCATAGCATTTCTACCAAACGTGTTACCGCTCGTTTAACCCAATCTCATTACGAAAAATTCAAATTAGACGATGAATTTGCTAGCAAGATTTTTAATCGTTATATCGACTTTTTAGATCCTGCACACAATACTTTCTTGCAATCAGATGTTGAAGAGATGCGTGCAAAATATGGAACGAAGTTAGATGATCAGCTTTATGCAGGCGAATTGAGTGCTGCTTTTGATATGTATGATTTAATGACTAAACGTCGTTATGAACGCTATAAATATGCTCTCTCTTTATTGGATAAAGAACCTGATTTAAAAGCTAACGATCAAATTGAAGTTGAGCGTGATAAAGCGCCCTTCCCGAAAACAACGGCAGAGGCAGATAAACTTTGGGAAGAACGTGTCAAAAATGACATTATCAATCTCTATCTCAAAGAGAAAAAATGGCCTGAAATCAAAAAAACTTTGGTGAAACGCTATGATTTAGCGATCAAACGTCTCACGCAAATTAAGGCTGATGATATTTTACAAACTTATTTGAATGCATTTGCGCGTGAAATCGATCCTCATACGAGCTATTTATCACCTCGTGCGGCTAAAGCGTTCCAAGAGAGTATGAACCTCTCACTTGAGGGCATTGGGGCAACGCTTTCAATGGAAGATGATATTACTTCTATCCGTTCACTTGTACCCGGTGCACCTGCTGCTCGCAGTAAAAAAATCTCAGTGGGTGATAAAATCGTGGGTGTGGGTCAAGGCGAAAAAGGAGAGATTGAAGATGTTATTGGCTGGCGATTAGATGATGTGGTTGATAAGATCAAAGGTAAAAAAGGCTCGGTGGTTCGTTTAGAAATTGAACCAGAGAAAGGGGGTAAAACCAAAATTATCTCTTTAACTCGCGATAAAGTGCGTATTGAAGACAGCGCAGCGAAACTAAGTGTGGATAAAGTTGATGGTAAAAATATTGCTGTGATTAAAATTCCTTCTTTCTATATTGGCTTAACCAGCGATGTGCGTAAATTATTGGCACAAATGAAAGAGAAAAAAGCGGACGCTCTCATCATTGATTTACGCGAAAATGGCGGTGGTTCTTTAACGGAAGTAATTGAATTATCTGGTTTATTTATTAAAGAAGGACCTGTTGTGCAGGTGCGTGATGCTTTCAATCGCATTAAGGTGCACGAAGATCCTGAGGCGGATAAATCGATCTATGATGGCAAGTTGATGGTGATGATCAACCGCCATAGTGCTTCAGCTTCAGAAATTTTTGCAGCAGCGATGCAAGATTACAACCGTGCAATCATTGTAGGGCAACAAACTTTCGGCAAAGGGACGGTGCAACAGAGCCGCTCATTGAATTTTGTATATGATTTGGATAAAGATCCGTTAGGTTATATTCAATATACCATCCAAAAATTCTATCGCATTAACGGTGGCAGTACGCAATTAAAAGGGGTAGATGCGGATATTAAATTCCCTGAAATCATCAATGCAGCGAAAACGGGTGAAAGCTTTGAAGATAACGCCTTGCCTTGGGATAAAATTCCTGCCGCAAGTTATCAAGAAGCAGGGCACGCTCGGGATGCGGTTGAGACTTTAACCCAAAAACACGAGGAACGTGTAGCGAAAAATCCAGAATTTATCGTGGTGAATGAAGATATTGCGATTCGTAAAGAGCGTGATGAGCGTAAATTTATGTCGCTTAATTTAGCTGAACGCCAAAAAGAGAATAAAGAGGACGAAGATCGCCGTTTGAAAAACTTAAACGAACGCTTTAAACGTGAAGGTAAAAAAACGCTCAAAGATATTGATGCATTACCAAAAGATTACGAAGCGCCTGATTTCTATTTAAAAGAAACCGAGCAAATGATGGTCGATTGGTTAGAAATTGATAAAAAAGCGTAACTTCTTTATAATACGTAGATCTTACTAAGCCGCTTCGGTAAAGCCAATAAGCGGCTTAATTTTTAGGTTAGAGATTTCATAATGAAAAAATTTAAATTATTTCCATTAGCAATAAGCCTTTCAGCAATTGCAATGGCAGAAATGCCAACGGTAGAGCAGGCAACTTTACCGATTCAACAAACGGCTCAGCAACATAGTTTACAGATGCGACAAGATAAAATCTTACCTCTGCTAAGTTTTGAAGCTCAGCAAGCGCGAGCAACAGCGTTGGCAAAAGATGCAAATTATGCAGTAGAACAGGAGCAAATTCGCCAAGAACAAGTACGTAAACTTGCTGAAGCGGAAACACGTGTGAAGCAAGAAGTGGGCAATAATGCCTTATTATTAAGCTCAACAACGGCTAAAGTTTATTTAGATAACGATTTCGCACCAATGTGGTCGGATGCAACAGCAACGCGTACTTTTTTAAAAGAGTATGCTCTTTTTGCTGCAAGTGGTGTATCAAATAAAGCAGCGGGTACATTACAACAAATTTTAAATCAGCCAGAAGAGTTTTTAGCTCGTGATATTTTACTTACCGATGCTTTTTTAGATTATCTCTACTACAACAAAAATGTCGCACGTAATGCAAATAACTGGCTCTACAACTTAGGTTCATACCGCACTTCAACACCAAGTGTGGAAAATATTTCAAGTTGGGTGAACGCCGTGAAAAATGGCAATGCAATGCAATTTATGAATAATCTACTGCCTCGTAACCATTTATATCAAGAAACGACAGCCCGCTTATTGGCAATGTCGCCAAATGGTGCTGTTGCAAGCGGCGAGGAAAAAGTGACAAAAGGGAAATCTGCAAAAGGCGGAGAAAAATCGACCGCTTCAAACGCAACGACTTTCTATAAATTAGCATTGAATGCTCAGCGTCTGCGTATTATCCCAAGTTTTAATAATGGCATTTTCGTGAATATTCCAAGCTATCAGCTTTACTATTTCCTCGATGGCAAACTTGTGCTGCAATCGAAAGTAATTGTCGGTCGAGAAGATCGCCGTACGCCTGTGATGTATAGCAAATTAAGCAATGTGGTGGTAAATCCACCTTGGAATGTACCGCCAACGATTTTAAGCAAAGACATTATTCCTGCGTTGGCGAAAAATCCAGGCATTGCCGATGCACGCAACTACGAAATCTTAGATGGCAGTGGTAACAAAGTGAATCCATATAGCGTGAACTGGTCAAAATATCTCAACACGAAAAGCATTCCATATCGTATCCGCCAAAAAGCGGGCGATGATAGTGCGTTAGGTCGTTATAAATTCAATATGCCAAGTTCAGATGCGATTTACTTACATGATACGCCAAACCGTGGTTTATTCGGAAAAACAGATCGTGCGTTAAGTTCGGGCTGTGTGCGTGTGGCAAAAGCCGATGAATTAGCGACCGTATTATTGCGTGAAGCGGGTTGGTCTGCCGATAAACAGCAAAAAGTGCTAGACAGCCAAAAAACAACATCTGCAAGAATTAACTCTGAAAACCCTGTATATCTCTACTACGTTACTACGTGGGTAGAAGGTGGGAAAGTGTTTACCTTGCCAGATATTTACAAGCTCGATCAAAATCAGCCAAAGCCAAATCTTAACTGGCAAGCGGTTAAAAATGTGATCTAATTCGCAAAAATGAAAAATTCCGAGAAGAATTAACCGCTTCTCGGAACTTTTGTTTTTATAATGATCTCAAATTTAATAATTTATGTTTAATAAAATTAAGTTATCTCTTTGATTTCAGACAATTTAATTTTATTCAACTCAATGAATGAGGTGATTCATGAATCCAATTAATCTTCAACGCCGCAAATGGCTTTCGCTAGGCGGTATTGTATTAGGGGCTAGTTTACTCCCCCAACAGGTGTTGGCAAGCCTGTCTACGGTGAAGCCGCTTGCACTACGTTTTCGCAATATTAACACGGGCGACACCTACGCCGTCAAATTCAACGGCAATAATTTAGTTGCAAATGATCTAAAACAGCTCAACTATCTAATGCGTGATCGTCGTACGGGAGAAGTAAGACGCATTGATCCTAATCTTTTTGTGAAACTCAACCAACTCCAGCAACGCCTTGGCTTACGTAATGCAGAAGTGGTAGTGATTAGTGGTTATCGTTCAGCTAAAACTAATGCAAAATTAAAACGCGAGCATCACGGCGTGGCAAGCAACAGCTTCCATATTCGCGGGCAGGCAGTTGATATTCAATTCTCCGGTGTACCATTAGTTAAAGTGAAGCAAGCGGCGGAAAGTTTAAGTAATGGCGGTGTAGGTTATTATCCTCGCAGTAATTTTGTGCATGTTGATACAGGTCCTGTACGTACGTGGCTTGGGGTTTAGATTTAGATATAACAATATAATCATCTTAATTTGCCAATATATTTTATGCCAAACACAATTTTTATTTACGCAAAACAACTCACTCAAATCCAGATTAACGAATTTAGCCAACAGATTTCAGCAGAATGTGTTGGACAAGCGGCCTATTTAGACTACCAAGTTGCATTTTTTAAAACAGAATCGACCGCTTGTAAATACACAGAAATCGCTCGCCAATTGAATATCGATCTTGCCGATTTAACAGAGATACCTAATTTCAATCAACAAGGTTTATTGCTTATGGATATGGATTCGACCGCAATCAAAACTGAGTGTATTGATGAGATTGCAAAATTGGCAGGCACAGGCGAAGTGGTTTCTGCGATTACTGCTAGTGCGATGCGTGGTGAGTTAGATTTTGAGCAGAGTTTACGTAAACGCGTGGGCACGCTTGAAAATGCCCCAGAAAGTATTTTGCAAAAAGTGCGAGAAAATCTACCGCTTATGGATGGCTTTGAGCTGTTGGTGCAAATGCTCAAACAACAAGGTTGGAAGATTGCCATTGCTTCTGGCGGTTTTGATTATTTTGCGGATTACCTCAAAGAGACTTACAGCTTGGATTATGCCGTCTCAAACCAGTTGGAAATTATTGATGGCAAACTCACAGGCAAAGTGCTTGGTGAAGTAGTAGATGCACAATATAAAAAAGAGACACTTGAAATGTTGGGCAAAAAATACCAAATTCCAGCCAGCCAATGGGTTGCAGTGGGAGATGGAGCGAACGATTTACTGATGCTCAAAACTGCGACTTTAGGCGTCGCGCTACACGCTAAACCAAAAGTGCAAGAACAAGCGAAATTTATGGTAAACTCTGCAGATTTAACAGCGATTTTGCTGTTGTTAAACGCAAAAACTATTTTTGATAAATTAAGAGGAAAGTAAAATGCCATCTTTTGACATTGTTTCAGAAATTACTCTACACGAAGTGCGTAATGCGGTAGAAAATGCAAATCGCGTATTAAGCACACGCTACGATTTCCGCGGTGTAGAGGCGGTTATCGAATTAAATGAGAAAAACGAAACCATCAAAATTACTACTGAATCGGATTTCCAATTAGATCAACTGATTGAGATCTTAATTGGCTCTTGCGTAAAACGTGGTATCGAACACAACTCACTTGATATTCCATCAGAAAGCGAGCATCACGGCAAACTTTACAGCAAAGAGATTAAGCTAAAACAAGGGATTGAAAGCGAAATGGCGAAAAAAATCACGAAACTAATCAAAGATGCAAAAATTAAAGTGCAGGCACAGATTCAAGGCGATCAGGTGCGTGTTACGGGTAAATCTCGTGATGACCTTCAATCTGTCATTCAACTGGTGAAAGGTGCTGAATTAGGACAACCGTTCCAATTCAATAACTTCCGAGATTAATAAACAAGCGGTGAAATTTTCTCTCAAATTTGCAAAATAGCAGAGAAATCTTACCGCTTTTTTCAAACTGGAGGAAAATAAAATGATTGATGAGAAAAAAAGCTGGTTTAAAAAAACATTAGAAAAATATGACCAATTTTGCGAAGAACTTGGCGTTAATCGTGGTGCTTGTCGAGGTTGTGTGCCTGTTGCGAAATTTGATCCTGAGCCAGAAAATCGAATGAAAAAGGAGAAAAAAGAGAGTAATAATTCATAAAAAATAAATATTTGATTGATTATTACTTTATGAAAGAAAAGTTGAAAGGCTACGGAAATAGGTATTTTCGTAGCCTTTATTTTTAGTAATAAGAATGCTCACCGCGTTGGTGTTCGGTCACATCTTTCACTCCTACCAGCTCTTCTGGGAACATTGCAAGCAGTTGTTTTTCGATGCCTTCTTTTAAGGTCACATCTACCATTGAGCAACCATTACAGCCACCACCGAATTGAAGGATAGCGATTTTATCATCAGTCACTTCAATCAGAGTAATTTTACCACCATGGCTTGCAAGCTGAGGGTTGATTTGGGTTTGAATCACATAGTCTAAACGCTCAATAAACGGTGCATCGTCTGCGACTTTACGCATTTTGGCATTCGGTGCTTTTAGGGTCAGTTGTGAGCCCATTGGGTCAGTGATGTAGTCGATTTCTGCTTCATCTAAGAAAGGTAAGCTGATTTCATCCACAAAGGCGGAAAAGCCGTTGTAGTCAAATTGGCTATCGGTTTCTTCTACTGCATTGGGTGGGCAGTAAGATACGCCACATTCTGCACCCGGTGTACCTGGGTTTACCACGAAAATACGGATATTTGTGCCTTCTTCTTGTTGTTCTAATAAACGGCGGAAGTGGGCTTGGGCATCTTCAGAAATAGTGATGTGAGTAAGCTGTTCTTGTTCCATTTTTTCTCTCTATTTGGCTAAATATTTGACTAAATTTGTTGGGTATTTTACGCCTAATTCTGTTTTTAGGCTAGATAAGCGGTCGATTTCTTCGATAGTTTTACATTTTTCTTGTTGTGCTTTCTATCTTATTAAGACAGTATAACTCTTTGTGGGTATTTGTTAAAATGTTCTTGCCTAAATGTTGATAAAGTTCAAACTTTTCAAGAGTAAAATGTAAAAAAGTCGGGATTTTATGGAAAGTTTTTGCCATTTTAGGTAGAATAGGGTGTTTTATTTTACATCTTTGCAAGCAATTTTTGCGAGATGTGAAAACGATTTGAGAACTTTTTGTAGCTTTTGGTCATAAGTGGGGGATCGTTTATGACTAAATTCGTTACAACTCAATAAGCGATTGTGAATCTTCGCAATCATTTTTTTAAACCCAAGAAGAAGTAGTGCAAATAATATGATTACAATCAAAAAAGGCTTGGATTTACCTATTGCAGGTGCTCCAGCACAAGTAATCCATAACGGCAATACCGTGACGGAAGTTGCGATCCTTGGCGAAGAATATGTAGGTATGCGTCCTTCAATGAAAGTGCGTGAAGGCGATGTAGTGAAGAAAGGTCAGGTACTTTTTGAAGATAAAAAGAACGCTGGCGTGGTGTTCACTGCCCCTGCAAGTGGTACTGTGGTTGCAATCAATCGTGGTGAAAAGCGTGTTCTTCAGTCAGTAGTGATCAAAGTTGAGGGTGATGAGCAAGTTACCTTTACTCGCTATGAAGTGGCTCAATTAGCTTCTTTAACCGCTGAGCAAGTAAAACAAAATTTAGTGGAATCTGGCTTATGGACTGCGTTACGCACTCGTCCATTTAGCAAGGTGCCTGCATTAGATGCTGTGCCATCTTCTATTTTCGTGAATGCGATGGACACAAGCCCATTAGCGGCAGATCCAACCGTGATTATTAACGAATATAAAGCAGATTTTGAGCACGGTTTAACTATTTTAACTAAATTAGGCAAAATCAATTTAGTGAAAAAAGCGGGCTCAAATGTGCCTTCTGTAAACGGTGTAAATATTCACGAGTTTGCTGGTGTTCACCCTGCAGGTCTTGTGGGTACGCATATCCACTTTATTGATCCAGTTGGCATCAATAAACAAGTGTGGCACTTAAACTATGAAGATGTGATTGCTATCGGTAAATTATTCACAACAGGCGAATTATTTACAGATTGCGTAATTGCTCTTGCAGGTCCGCAGGTGAAAAAACCTCGTTTAATCCGTACTTGTATTGGTGCGAACCTTTCACAATTAACTGCAAATGAATTAAATGCAGGTAACAATCGTGTGATTTCAGGTTCTGTACTTTATGGTGCGAAAGCAGCGGGTGCTCATGATTATTTAGGTCGTTATGCGTTACAAGTGTCTGTAATTGCAGAAGATACAACAAAAGAATTTATGGGCTGGATTTCTCCACAAGCAAACAAATTCTCAATTACGCGTACGGTGTTAGGTCACTTCGGTCGTAAGTTATTTAACTTCACCACGGCTGAAAATGGTGGTCACCGTGCAATGGTACCAATTGGTAACTATGAGCGTGTAATGCCGTTAGATATTCTTCCATCACACTTGCTTCGTGATTTAGAAGTGGGTGATACAGACTCAGCACAATTATTAGGTGCATTAGAGTTAGATGAAGAAGATTTGGCGTTATGTACTTTCGTCTGTCCAGGTAAAACCGATTACGGTTTCTTCTTGCGTCAAGCATTAGACAAGATTGAGAAGGAAGGTTAGAAATGGGTTTGAAAAATCTTTTTGAAAAAATGGAACCTGCGTTTCTTCCTGGTGGTAAATATGCAAAATTATACCCTTTATTTGAATCGGTATTTACTTTGTTCTATACACCAGGTACAGCAACGCAAAAAACGACTCACGTACGTGATGCTTTAGATTCAAAACGTATGATGATTATCGTTTGGTTAGCATTGTTCCCAGCGTTATTCTACGGTATGTATAACGTGGGACATCAATCAATTCAAGCGATTACCAGTTTAGGCAACTTGCAACAAGTAATTGCAAACGACTGGCATTATGCTTTAGCACAAGCGGTCGGTATTGACTTAACTTCTGCAGCAGGTTGGGGAAGTAAAATGGCACTAGGTGCGATTTTCTTCTTACCTATCTATATTGTAGCATTCGCAGTGGGTATGTTCTGGGAATTATTATTTGCTATCGTGCGTGGTCACGAAGTAAATGAAGGTTTCTTCGTAACAACCATTTTATTCGCGTTAATCGTTCCACCAACATTACCATTATGGCAAGCTGCTCTTGGTATCACTTTCGGTTTAGTAGTCGCAAAAGAAGTCTTCGGCGGTGTAGGTAAAAACTTTATGAACCCAGCGTTAGCAGGTCGTGCGTTTTTATTCTTCGCGTATCCAGCACAAATTTCGGGTGACTTAGTTTGGACAGCTGCGGATGGTTTCTCAGGTGCAACTGCACTTTCACAATGGGCACAAGGCGGTGAAGCAGCACTTAAACACGTTGCAACAGGTGAGCCAATTACTTGGATGGATGCGTTCTTAGGCAACTTACCTGGTTCAATGGGTGAGGTTTCAACTCTTGCGTTAATTGTTGGTGCTGCAATTATCGTGTTCGCACGCATTGCTTCATGGCGTATCATTGCTGGTGTAATGATCGGTATGGCTGCGACTGCAACGATGTTTAACATCATCGGTTCAGACACTAACCCAATGTTCTCAATGCCATGGCATTGGCACTTCGTGTTAGGTGGCTTTGCAATCGGTATGTTCTTTATGGCAACCGACCCAGTATCTGCATCATTTACCAATAAAGGTAAGTGGTGGTATGGTATTTTAATCGGTTTCATGGCAGTGCTTGTTCGCGTGGTAAACCCTGCGTATCCAGAAGGTATGATGTTAGCAATCTTATTCGCTAACTTATTCGCACCAATCTTCGACTACTTAGTGGTTCAAGGTAACATTAAACGCAGAAAAGCGAGAACTGCCGTAAAAACGGGGGAAACTGCATAATGGCTAAATTTAATAAAGATAGCGTTGGCGGTACTTTAACCGTCGTTGTATTGTTGAGCTTAGTGTGTTCTCTTATCGTAGCGGGTGCAGCGGTGTTGTTAAAACCAACCCAAGAGATCCAAAAACAGCTTGATAAACAGAAAAACATCTTACAAGCGGCTGGTTTAATGCAAGAAAATACCAATGTGCAAGACACTTACGCAAAATTCATTGAGCCAAAAATTGTGGATTTAGCAACAGGTGACTATGTTGATGGTATCACTAACTTTGATGCAAAAGCAGCAGCAAAAGATCCTGCTCAAAGTATTCAAATTGCACAAGCAGATGACAGAGCAAATATTAAAGTGCGTGCAAAATATGCTGAAGTTTATCTTGTAAAAGATGAAAACGGCAAAGTTGTCCAAGCGGTATTGCCAATGTATGGTAACGGCTTATGGTCAATTATGTACGGCTTAGTGGCGGTGCAATCTGATGCCAATACCATTAACGGTATTACCTACTATGAACAAGGTGAAACCGCTGGTCTTGGTGGTGAGATTGCAAACCCTGTTTGGCAAAAACACTTTGTAGGCAAAAAATTATTTGACGAACAAGGCAATGTCGCTTTAACCGTTGGTAAAGGGGCATCAGCAAATAAAGAGCACGGTATTGATGGTCTTTCGGGTGCAACCTTAACTTCAAAGGGTGTTGATGGTTCATTTAAATACTGGTTCGGTCAAAATGGTTTTGGTCCATTCTTAGCGAAATTTAAAGCAACAGCAGGAGCTAACTAATGGCAGGCAGCAACCTTAAAAATCTATTGTTATCTCCAATCGTAGATAACAACCCAATTGCATTACAAATTTTAGGTATCTGTTCTGCATTGGCGGTAACTACACAGTTAAAAACTGCGGTGGTAATGGCGATTGCGGTAAGTTTAGTAACCGCTTTCTCGAGTATGTTCATATCAATGATCCGTAACTACATTCCAAATAGTATCCGTATCATTGTACAAATGGCGATTATTGCATCATTAGTAATCTTGGTTGACCAAATTTTACGTGCTTATGCTTATGAACTTTCAAAACAGTTATCAGTATTCGTTGGTTTGATCATTACTAACTGTATCGTAATGGGACGTGCGGAAGCATTCGCAATGAAATCTGGTCCAGTTGAAAGTTTCGTTGACGGTATCGGTAATGGTTTAGGTTATGGTGCGATGTTAGTTATCGTTGCATTCTTACGTGAGCTAATTGGTTCAGGTAAACTTTTCGGTGTGACTATCTTTCAAACTATTCAAGATGGTGGTTGGTATCAAGCAAACGGTTTATTCTTACTAGCACCAAGTGCATTCTTTATCATTGGTTTCGTGATCTGGGCAATCAGAACATGGAAACCAGAACAAGTGGAGAAATAAGATGCAAGAATTACTTAGTATTTTTGTAAAATCTGTATTCATTGAGAATATGGCACTTTCTTTCTTCCTTGGTATGTGTACATTCCTTGCGGTGTCTAAGAAAGTTTCGACCGCTTTTGGTTTAGGTATTGCGGTAATCGTTGTATTAGGTATTTCTGTACCTGCAAACCAATTAGTTTACGAACACGTTTTAAAAGATGGTGCATTAGTAGAAGGCGTAGATTTAACATTCTTAAACTTCATCACTTTCATCGGTGTAATTGCAGGTATCGTGCAAATCCTTGAGATGGTATTAGATAAATACTTCCCTGCACTTTATAGTGCCTTAGGTATTTTCTTACCGTTGATTACTGTAAACTGTGCGATCTTCGGTGGTGTATCATTCATGGTTCAACGTGAATATAACTTTGGCGAATCTATCGTGTATGGTATTGGTGCAGGTACAGGTTGGATGTTAGCGATCGTTGCGCTTGCCGGTTTAACTGAGAAAATGAAATACTCAGATGTGCCAGCAGGTTTACGCGGTTTAGGTATTACCTTTATCACTGCAGGTTTAATGGCATTAGGCTTTATGTCATTCTCAGGCATTCAATTATAAGGAGTATATCGTGGATAGTAATTTTATTTTCGGTATCGTGGTATTTACTGCCCTTGTATTAGTGCTTGCAGTATTTATCCTTTTAGCAAAATCGAAGTTAGTGGATTCTGGTGACATCACTATTACTATTAACGACGATCCTGAAAAATCAATCACGCTTCCAGCGGGCGGAAAATTACTCGGTGCTTTAGCGAGTAAAGGGATATTCGTATCATCGGCTTGTGGTGGTGGTGGCTCATGTGGTCAATGTATCGTGAAAGTAAAATCAGGCGGTGGCGAAATCCTTCCAACTGAACTTTCTCACATCACCAAACGTGAAGCGAAAGAAGGCTACCGTTTATCTTGTCAAGTTAACGTAAAAGGCAATATGGACGTGGAACTTCCAGAAGAAATCTTCGGCGTGAAAAAATGGCAATGTACGGTTATCTCTAACGATAACAAAGCAACCTTCATCAAAGAGCTTAAATTGGCGATTCCTGAAGGCGAAGAAGTGCCGTTCCGTGCAGGTGGTTATATTCAAATTGAAGCAGATCCGCATACAGTTAATTATAAAGACTTCGATATTCCAAAAGAGTATCACGAGGACTGGGACAAATATAACCTCTGGCGTTATGTCTCTAAAGTGGATGAGCATATTATTCGTGCTTACTCAATGGCTTCATACCCAGAAGAGAAAGGCATTATTATGCTTAACGTGCGTATCGCAACACCACCACCGAGCAACCCAGATGCGCCTCCAGGTCAAATGTCTTCATACATTTGGTCATTAAAAGAGGGCGATAAAGTGACTATTTCTGGTCCATTCGGTGAATTCTTCGCGAAAGAAACCGATGCAGAAATGGTATTTATCGGTGGTGGTGCAGGTATGGCACCAATGCGTTCACACATCTTCGACCAGTTAAAACGTTTACACTCAAAACGTAAAATGTCATTCTGGTATGGTGCACGTTCTAAACGTGAAATCTTCTATCAAGAAGACTTCGACCAACTCCAAGCTGAAAACGATAATTTCGTATGGCATGTGGCGTTGTCAGATGCATTACCTGAAGATAACTGGACAGGTTACACAGGCTTTATCCATAACGTGCTTTATGAAAACTACTTAAAAGATCACGAAGCACCAGAAGATTGTGAATACTATATGTGTGGACCACCAATTATGAATGCATCGGTAATTAAGATGCTGAAAGATTTAGGTGTAGAAGACGAAAACATCTTATTAGATGACTTCGGTGGTTAATCTCACTTAATCAATAAAAGCGGTTCGATTTGTAAAATATTTTGCAAATCGCACCGCTTGTTACATATAAGCAATGACAGAGATATTAGATACAACTGCACTTGAAAAGGCTTTTACTTCCTTAGAAGAAACTTTAAGAAGTCTTGAAAATCAAGAATGGTTTAACGCTCAACAGCCGATCATACAAGACACCTTGATCGCGGGGGCGATTCAAAAATTTGAATTTGTCTATGAATTAGACATAAAAATGCTTAAACGGCAATTAAGACGTATTGCCTCAAATGATTTAGATATTGATAGTGTTGAATTTCGCGATGTGCTACGCCTCTCTCTGCAATATGGCTTAATTGAACGAATGGAAGACTGGCTAGATTACCGTAAAATGCGAAATATCACTTCTCATACTTATGATGAAAGCAAGGCACAACAAGTTTATAATGGCATTTTTGATTTTTTAGAAAGTAGCCGTTTTTTACTTAAACAATTACAACAACGTAATCAAGATGATTGATCTTAGTGTGAACCAGTTAGCGATTGTGCAAGAAATCCTAGCAAAGCAACTACCTACTACCAAGGTATGGGTGTTTGGTTCCCGCACCAAAGGAACTGCGAAGCCCTATTCTGACTTAGATTTGGTTTTGCTTACGGAAGTACCGCTTACTATTCGTCAGCAGAGAGAATTGGAAGAAGCCTTTTCAGATTCGGATTTACCGTTTAAAGTGGATCTGATTGATTGGGCAAGTTGTAGTGACAATTTTAAACAGATCATTTTAACTCGTTACGAAGATTTTCCTTTGCTAGATAAATCTTTATCAACCAAAGCAGTAGAATAATGAAACTTAAATCCCTTTTATTTCTTGCAATCGGCTCACTTTTTTTGACCGCTTGCGAAAAAGAGCCTGAACAAATTTCTTTTGAAGGTAAAACGATGGGAACGACCTACCATGTCAAATATATTGATGATGGTAAGGTGCAGCTTCCAAGAGCAGAAGAAGTGCAAAAGCAGCTTGATGGCTTGCTCAAAACGGTAAATGACGAAATGTCCACTTACCAAAAAGATTCGGAGATCAGTCAGTTTAATCACAATACTGAAACTAACCAACCTTTTGCGATTTCTAAAGATTTTGCCAAAGTGGTGCAAGAAGCGATTCGCTTGAATAAAGTGACTAATGGTGCATTAGATGTGACCGTGGGTCCGCTTGTGAATTTATGGGGCTTTGGACCAGATAAACGCTTAAATAAAGTACCTAGCGAAGCACAAATTGCGGAACGTGCAGCCGTAGTGGGGATTGATAAGTTTAGCCTTGATATGACGGGCGATAAGCCAACGCTTACTAAAAGCGTAAAAGGGCTTTACCTTGATCTTTCTTCTATTGCGAAAGGTTTTGGGGTAGATAAACTCGCTGAATGCTTAGAACAACTCGGTGTAAGTAACTATTTAGTCGAAATTGGCGGCGAATTGCGCGGCAAGGGCAACAATCTACAAGGTCAGCCGTGGCGAATTGCAATTGAACAACCAAACTTTGCTCAAGGTGAATCGGTGCAAATTATTGCCCCATTACATAATTTAGGGATGGCAACCTCTGGCAACTACCGTAACTATTTCGAAGATGAAAATGGCAACCGTATGTCGCATATTATTGACCCAAGCAAATTAAGCCCTGTAAGCCACAATCTTGCCTCAATTACCGTGCTTGCACCAACCACCATGACTGCCGATGGCTTATCTACAGGCTTATTTGTCCTTGGTCCAGAAAAGGCATTATCAATCGCTGAAAAAGAGAAATTAGCGGTATTCTTGATTATCAAAAAAGGCGATAATTTTGAAACTCAAATGTCGAGCGAATTTAAAAAATTAATCGAACAGAAATAACCAAATAATACAAAACGGTTACTGAGCTTGTTGAAGTATTCGTTTTGTGTTTGATTTGTCCTAAATAAATTGGAGTGAATAATGGAAATAGTTTTAATTACTTTCGGCTTCTTCATCGCCGTGATTTTCGCGATGTCTATCGGCTTTATCATCAAAGGCAAAACCATTAAAGGTAGCTGCGGTGGTATTACTGCCCTTGGTATGAAAAAAATGTGTGATTGCGAAGAGCCTTGCGATAACCTCAAAGCGAAAATCGCAGATGGTAGTGCGGATCCTGAAGAAGTGGCGCGTTTTAACAAAGGTGAACCGCAGTTTTATGAAGTGAAATAATGTAAGAGATTATTGGGAATATCAAGGTGATGTTGAGATTGGCGGTAGTTGAGATGCAATACGCTATGCTTTTAATCGCAATTTGATTAGTGATGGAGCGTTATGGCTTGAAATCGTACAAGATTGCATTCTATCTGTTCATACTTATGATGAAGCGACCGCTGAAAAAATGCTTAGTAAAATTTATGATGTTTATTCTCCTTTATTCTTGCAATTATAAGAGAAGATAAAAACAAAATGGCAGAACAGTTTAGATTAGATGTTAAACAGCAAAAATCATTACTGATATTTTGCGTAAATATCCCGAAGTAGAGAAAGACATTATTTATGGTTCTTGTGCTAAAGGAAACTATCGCGAAAGCTCTGATATTGATTTAACTTTAAAAGGTACAAATCTAATCCAAACGATTTTAACTAAAATTTGGTTAGATCTTGATGAATCTAATGATCCATATTTGTTTGATCTATCCATCTATAGCCAATTAACAAATCCTGATAGATCGTATAGGTAAAATCTTTTATCAAAAATAACGTAAATGCTCGGTTTTCCGAGCATTTTCCATATAACCAAATGTGCTTCGCCTTAACCGAAGTTACGGGAGAACTATGTTAAATTCAAACACTTACAATCAATACTTTCCTCAACTTTCCCCTGAACAACTTGCCGAAAACGCTAAGAAAAAAGTGATTATCGGTATGTCGGGCGGTGTGGATTCCTCTGTTTCTGCGTTTATTCTTCAACAACAAGGCTACCAAGTCGAAGGCTTGTTTATGAAAAACTGGGAAGAGGATGACGATACAGATTATTGCACTGCAGCAGCGGATTTAGCCGATGCGCAAGCTGTAGCAGATAAACTTGGTATGAAGCTGCACAAAATCAATTTTGCAGCGGAATACTGGGATAATGTATTCGAGCATTTTTTAAGTGAATATAAAGCAGGTCGCACGCCGAATCCTGATATTTTGTGCAACAAAGAGATCAAATTCAAAGCTTTTTTAGAGTATGCGGCTGAAGATTTAGGGGCAAATTATATTGCCACCGGGCATTATGTTCGTCGTAGTGGGGACGATGTCAATGCACAATTATTACGCGGTTTAGATGAAAATAAAGACCAAAGTTACTTCCTCTATGCGTTAAACAAAAAGCAAATCGGGAAGAGTTTGTTCCCAGTGGGCGGAATTGAAAAGCCGATTGTACGTAAAATTGCCGAAGATCTTGGCTTAGCCACGGCGAAGAAAAAAGATTCTACGGGGATATGTTTTATCGGCGAACGCAAATTTAAAGACTTTTTAGCCCGTTTCCTGCCTGCTCAACCAGGTGAAATACGTACCGTGGGCGGAAAAGTGATTGGTCGCCACGATGGATTAATGTATCACACCCTCGGGCAGCGTAAAGGTTTAGGTATTGGTGGTGTGAAAGGTTTAAGCGAAGATCCGTTCTATGTGGTGGAAAAAGATTTAATCAATAATGTATTAGTAGTTGCACAAGGACACGATAATTCTGCCTTGCTTTCCACCGGCTTAATTGCCTCGCAACTGACTTGGGTGGATATGCAACCGTTGCGTGAAAACTTACGTTGCACGGTAAAAACGCGCTACCGCCAAGCGGATATTCCGTGTGAAATTCAACCGCTTGATGACAACACCATCAAAGTGATTTTTGATGAGCCACAAATCGCTGTAACCCCAGGTCAATCCGCTGTATTCTACTTAGGCGAAATTTGCTTAGGTGGAGGCATTATTGAAACGCAAATCAAATAGCGAAAAAAGTGAGACGAAAATGTTAGATATTGTTTTATATGAACCCGAAATTCCGCAAAATAGCGGGAATATTATCCGACTTTGTGCAAACTGTGGTTTCCGTTTACATATGATTGAGCCGCTTGGTTTTACGTGGGATGACAAAAAATTAAAACGTTCTGGATTGGATTATCACGAGTTTGTGGACATCAAAAAATATAAAAACTTTGAAGATTTCTTAGAAACGGCAAAACCAAAACGTTTATTTGCTCTTACCACAAAAGGTGAGCCAAATCATAGCGATGTGCAGTATGAACTAGGTGATTTTTTGATGTTCGGCCCTGAAAGTAGGGGGATTCCTAAAGCGATTTTGGATACGCTACCGATGTCTCAAAAAATTCGTATTCCGATGTGTAAAGATAGTCGCAGTATGAATTTATCGAACTCAGTTGCGGTGGTCGTTTATGAAGCGTGGCGACAATTCGGCTACGCCAACTCTGTGCCTCGTCAGAATATTTAGGTTGATAACCTATCACAATAATTCAATACATTTTTTCAAAAAGCGGTTAAAATTAGACCGCTTTTATTTTATCAATAAGGAATAAAAAATGACTAAACATTACGATTACGTTGCTATCGGTGGCGGTTCAGGCGGTATTGCTTCTATCAACCGTGCAGCAAGCTATGGTAAAAAATGTGCGATTATCGAAGCGAAACACTTAGGCGGAACTTGTGTAAACGTGGGCTGTGTGCCGAAAAAAGTGATGTTCTACGGTGCCCATATTGCGGATGCAATCAACCAATATGCACCAGATTATGGCTTTGATGTGGAAGTGAAAGGCTTTGACTATGCGAAATTGGTAGAAAGCCGCCAAGCGTATATCAGCCGAATTCACACATCATACAACAACGTATTATCAAAAAACAATGTAGAGGTGTTAAACGGTTTTGCGCGTTTTAAAGATGCGAAAACGATTGAAGTGACTTATGCAGATGGCTTAACTGAATTAGTCACCGCAGATCACATTTTAATCGCGACGGGCGGTCGTCCAAGTATTCCAGCTGTTGAAGGGGCTGAATATGGAATCACTTCAGATGGCGTGTTTGAATTAAATACGTTGCCAAAACGCGTAGCGGTTGTAGGAGCTGGTTACATTGCGGTAGAAATCGCAGGTGTGTTTAATAGCTTAGGAACAGAAACGCATTTGTTTGTCCGCCAACATGCACCATTACGTAATCAAGATCCTTATATTTTAGAAGCGTTGATGCAAGTGATGGAACAAGATAGTATTCATTTACATACACACGCACTGCCTGAGAAAGTGGTAAAAAATGCGGATGGTTCACTCACATTAAAACTTAAAGATGGTCGAGAAACGACAGTAGATAACCTTATTTGGGCAATCGGTCGTGAGCCTGCAACAGATGTGATCAACCTTGAAGTAACCGGTGTGAAAACAAACGAGCGTGGTCAAATTATCGTCGATAAATTCCAAAACACAAATGTAGAAGGTATTTACGCTGTGGGCGATATTATCGAAGGTGGTATTGAATTAACGCCAGTAGCAGTAGCGGCAGGTCGTCGTTTATCAGAACGTTTATTCAACAATAAACCGAACGAGCATTTAGATTACAACCTTGTACCAACGGTTGTATTCAGCCATCCACCAATCGGTACGGTCGGCTTAACCGAACCTCAAGCGATTGAACAATATGGTGAAGCAAATGTGAAAGTGTACAAATCTTCGTTCACAGCAATGTATACTGCAGTAACACAGCATCGCCAACCTTGCCGAATGAAGCTAGTGTGTGTTGGACCAGAAGAGAAAGTCGTCGGTTTACATGGTATCGGCTTTGGAGTTGATGAGATGATCCAAGGCTTTGCGGTAGCAATCAAGATGGGAGCAACCAAAGCAGACTTTGATAACACAGTGGCGATTCACCCAACAGGTTCAGAAGAATTTGTTACAATGCGTTAAAAAATATTATAAAATGAGTCGCTTTTGGCTCATTTTATTTTTTACAGTTTATAAGGATATAAAATGAAAAAAATGTTAGTTTTAGGCGGAGTGGGGATAGCCTTGCTTGTTGCTTGTGATCGTTCAATTGAATCAAGATTACAACAAAATACTTCAGATAATACGAAGCAATCTGCAACAACGAGTGCAGAAGAAAAAACAGTGCAGGCGGTAGAAAAAAACGAAGGAACTGCAAAACCTCAAAAAGATCTTTTGCCTGAAGAAATTAAGGGTATAAAAGAGATTGAACCACCAAAAGAGGTTATTCATAAAGAAATAATAAATGAGTCAAGCTCTGTTAATCAACCAGTATCAGAAAAAGCCCCCCAAATAACATCCGAAACTAATATTGCACCTGTAAAAAAAGCTTCTGAAATAAAAAAAGAAAATTCTAAGAAAGCAGCTCAACCAGAAATAAAACTTTCTGTTAAATCAGAAATAAAATCGGGTGCTAAAGTTGGTGCATTAGTGCAAAAAACTGAACTGACCAAAAATAGTCAAAATATAACTAAGCAATCTAAAAAAGATGCTATAAAAAAAGAAACTATAGTCAAAAACACCAAATTAAAAGATAAGAATCAATCTGATAAAAAAATAGCAGATAAACATATTGATACAACAGAAAATAAAGAAAATCATTCAGTCGAGGAAATATCTAAAAATAATCACACGGGTATTTATGAGAATGGTCAACTCGTCAGTAATTTTACTGAAGAAGAATTACGTTTAGGAGCTCAAAGACCCTTAACGAAAGATGAGATTCAATATTATAAAAGTCTCTGTCGTTATGCCTATATGTCTGAACAAGATGTTATCGATAACCGATGTGAATATAAGCAAGCAAATAGATAACGAAAATGGCTAAAAGAATTTAATCTTTTAGCCATTTTTATATCTGTATTTATTTAACCTTCACAGCTTGAGCAACTTAACAAGTTGCGGTTAAATACTTGTGCTGCACTCATTGAGTATTGGTAGTAAATTGATTTTAAACCTAACTCTTCTGCGGTTAAGTATAACTGGTTCAAGTCTTTTGCAGGTGTTGCAGGATGGACCATAATGTTAATACTTTGACCTTGGTCGATGTATTTTTGGCGTTGTGCTGCTTGTTGAATAACGCTTAACTGGCTGATCTCAGAGAAGGTTTTGAATACCTCTTTCTCTTCATCGGTTAATTGTGCTAAATGTTGCACAGAACCATCATTATGTAAGATAGATTCCCAAATTTCTTCGTTATCTAAGCCTTTTTCTTTGAGTAATTTCTCTAAGAATGGGTTTTTGTAAACAGTTTTGATCTTTGCTAAATCTTTCACATAGTAGTTTGATTTAAATGGCTCAACGGATGGTGATACGCTACCCAAAATAAAACTACTTGATTTGGTTGGCGCAATTGACATCAATGTGGTATTACGACGACCGTAGCCTTTTAAAATTTCAGGTTCACCAAAACGTTTCGCTAATTCTTGCGATGCTTTTAAGGTTTTTTCCTGTAATGTACGGAACACTTCATTGTTTTTTTGCATTGCTTGGAAACTGTCAAACGCAATGTTGTTCGCTTGCAAGTAGCTATGCCAACCTAATACCCCTAAGCCTAATGCACGATGGCGACGAGCAAACTTATTCGCACGATGTAAGAATGGAATTTCGTTACTTTTCTCAATAAATTCACTCATTACCATATCTAAGAAATAAGTTAATACTTCAGGTGCATCTGTGTCCTTCCACTCATCAAAATAGAGCAAATTCATAGAAGATAAGCAACAAACGAAACTCTCATCTGAGCTGGATGGCAACATAATTTCAGTACACAAGTTTGAGGCGTGTACCGTCATATTTTTATCTTTATAAACGTCTGGACGACCTGCATTTGCATTGTCTTTAAAGAATAAATATGGAATACCCGTTTCGGTTTTGCGTTGTAATAATTTAGCCCAAAGCTGGCGTTTATATGGATCGCCTGATTTCATTGATTCTAACCAATCGTGTCCTACACAAACGCCGTAGTACATCAATTGGATTGGGTTACCTTCAGTGTGAATGTCTAACCACTCATCAATATCGCCGTGTTCGATGTCGATATAGCCCGCAAATTGACCTTTACGTGATGTACCTTGTGAAATAACATCAATCACAGTATCAAATAGCTTGCTGAAGTTAAATGAACCGTCCGATTTACCATTATTTTTGATAGCAGAACCACGTGGACGAATATCACCAAAATAACCTGATGTACCGCCGCCGATTTTGCTCATCATCCCCACTTCTGCAGTGGTTTCCATAATTTCATGGATTGAGTCACCAATGTAGCTACCAAAACAAGAAATTGGCAAACCGCGATCTAAACCAAAGTTAGACCAAATTGGCGAAGAGAGTGAAAAATAGCCTCGAGCCATATAGTGATAGAATTTATCCGCATAGCCTTCAATGCCAAGTTTACGTTCAGCGTGTTCAGCAATATAACGAATACGGTCTAAAGCGGTTGTGCCCTCAAGCAAGTAACCACGTTGTAAGAATAAACGGCTATCTTCATTTAGCCATGCAAAATCGGGGCGAGAATTAGAATAAATCATCTGCGGTAATCTGTTTCATTTTTTTACTATAATCGGTGCTACGTTTGTTAAAGAAATCTGTTTCTTTCGTTGAAAGAATTTCAATATCAAACCACTCAGTTTCTTTTAACAACTCAGGATTGATGTCGTATGGAGGCTCTAAACCTAATGTTATCAATGAGTTGTTATAGCGGCTTTTAATATAATTAAGCACAGTTTCTTTGCTAATAAAGCTCAAACCACCGTCTTCAAAAATCCAATCTAAAATGCCTTTTTCAGCCTCAAATGCTTGATCAGATAAAGTTTTTAATTCAACAAAGAACTCGTCTGTAAATAATTCTGAATGCTCATCACGTAAAATTTCGTATAACGCAATCCCAAATTTACCGTGAATTTCTTCTTCTTTTGAAGTCGCTTCAACCGCATTTGAAATGCCTTTAAACAAGTTTTTATGTTTATTGAACGACATCATAATTAAGAACTGACCAAACAGAGAAATATGCTCAACAAAGAGTGAGAAAAGCACTAATGAAAGCACAAACTCGCCTTTGCCCGCGTCTTTATCTTTCATAAACGCTTCCATATAGCGTATACGGTTCATAAGCGGTTCAATCTCTTGAATTTGGCTAAACATCTCGTTTAAACCGAGTTTTTCGAGCAAGAATGAATAAGCATCTTTGTGGCGAACTTCTGATTCAGCAAAAGTACCGCCTACATCGTCCATTTCAGGTTTCGGGAAATAACGATAGAGCTCACCCCAGAAACGTTTTACATTCACTTCTACCTGTGAAATCGCCAGCATTGCGCGTGTTAAAACGCGGCGTTCATGGTCGGTAATAGTGGTGCGATAATCTTGAATATCGCCTGTAAAATTGAACTCAGTGTGTAACCAATATGAGTGGCGGATAGCATCTTTAAACTCAAGCAGTTCTGGATATTCGTATGGCTTGATGTTCAAGCGCTTTTCAAAAAGATTACGTCTTTTCATACTTTGCTCTATCTTTTGCATAATTTAATTGAGGGAGAAACTGGGCGCAGATTCTAGGGAATTTCTTTGGTAAGAACAAGTCTTGACAAATCACTATTTTTAATAGCTTATTGATTTATAAAGGAAAAAATCTTTTAGATAAATTCATTCTATATCTTGTGTTTGAGTTGGTGTAAAAGTACAAGATATTGTGTTGTTTAATCTTGTAGATATCTTGTGCGGATTTTCAAACTTTTATAGGAAATTAAGGCAAAATCATTTGATTTGTAGTATTATCTCGCCATTTTTCACATTTATTACAAGTGGTTATATTTCTAAAATCGTTTGCAAAGCTCTCAAAAAATTTAACCGCTTTTAACTAATAAAACTATGCAAAAAAATGTTTACTCAGGGCGATTTTCCGTTGCCCCTATGTTGGATTGGACCACGCGTCATTGCCGTTATTTTCATCGCCAATTTAGCCAACACGCTCTACTTTATACTGAAATGATTACTGCTCCAGCAATCCTTCACGCCAAATATGATCTGTTAGAATACGATCCTGCGGAAAACCCAGTGGCGTTGCAATTAGGCGGGAGCAATCCAAAACAGCTTGCACATTGTGCCAAATTAGTCGAAGAACGCGGTTACGCTGAAGTGAATTTAAACGTCGGCTGCCCTTCTGATCGCGTACAAAACGGGATGTTTGGTGCGTGCTTAATGGGTAAAGCAGATTTAGTCGCAGACTGCATCAAAGCAATGCAAGATGCGGTACAAATTCCCGTTACGGTTAAACATCGCATCGGCATTGATGATTTAGATAGCTATGAATTTCTCTGCGATTTCATCGAAAAAGTGCAAGCTTACTCGAATGATTTTATCGTACATGCCCGCAAAGCATGGCTTTCTGGCTTAAGCCCGAAAGAAAACCGAGAAATTCCACCGCTTGATTATGAACGCGTCTATCAACTCAAGCGAGATTTTCCACACCTCAACATTTCCATCAATGGTGGGATTAAGACAATTGAAGAAATTAAATATCATCTTCAATTCGTCGATGGCGTAATGGTAGGTCGTGAGGCTTATCAAAATCCTTCATTATTGGGCGAAATTGATTCGCAAATTTTTGGCGAAAATCGACCTCTTGTTACTGCCCGTGAAGCAGTTGAAAAAATGTTGCCTTATATTGAAAAGGAATTAGCGAAAGGCGTTTACCTCAATCACATCGTTCGCCATATGCTTGGTGCATTCCAAAACTGCAAAGGAGCAAGACAGTGGCGCCGCTATTTAAGCGAAAATGCGTGCAAAGCGGGAGCGAATGTCTCAGTAGTGGAAGAGGCGTTGAAGTTTGTAGAGAACACAACGTCCTAAAGAAAATTTTATTTTTTTTGTTGCATAAATTCCCTATGCTGCCTACTTTGAAATGGCACGATTTTCACCTCATCGCCTTCTTCTAAAAGTTGGTAGAATTGCGGGTAGTTAAAAATGCTGTTTTGGTCATTTTCAAGATATTGCTCTGCATACAAGCGGTTGATTTCTCGAATTTTTTCTTCTTTTGTACCGTTGCAGCTAGTGTAGTTTTCGATGTGATTATTTTCGTCTAAAATATAGACGTTAAAGCAGCCATTTTTGCCATCTTCAAAGAAGAATTGTAAGAAGCCTTCGCTGGCGAAATCGTTAATTTTACTTGGGTAAACCACCACGCGATTTTCGCCTTTTTTGCTTAAATGGCTTAATGTAGTAAGACGTTTTACTTTTTTGACCGCTTGTTCTGCCACAGGTTTAATTTTTACATTCTTATCGCTAAACACGAGCTGCCAAGTTCTGCCTGCCACTTTCACCGTATTAAACGTATTTGCATAAATCGATCCTGTTTGTACTGAAATGCAGCGATGCACCAGATCCGCGATGGTTTCCCGCAATTCGCTGCGGAACTGTTTGCTATAACAGAACACATTGACCGATTGCGGAGGTGCTGAATCGCGGTAGATTTTGTTGGAAAGCAACTTCAACGCATTCAAAACAGCTTGCTCGCCCTCAAAATGTTGGGTGCGGATTTCATTCCACATATTGCGGTAGATAATGCTCACGCTGCCCACCAAATTTTGCTCAAAAGCATTAAAACTGAATAAGTCGCTGGAGTGGAAATCACGGCGAATATCGGCAAAGTGTTGCGTTGGGTCGTTTGTCAGGTTAATTGCTAAAATAAGGCTACGAATTTCGTTTGGATGCAATAATTCATTTTCGCTGATTTTCGGAGCAGAAACGGGGAAAAAGAGTCGTAGATCGGTAATAAATTGACGAAGTTTCTGTAAATCAATGTGTCGGCTAACCACGTGTAATTTGGTGCTCACGGTAATCACGCCGTTGAAATATGCCCACGCCACCAGTTTATGCAAATTTTTGTTGTATTGAACAAAACGCTGTGAGGAGTCGTAGATGCTTTTAGGTGATTGGTTAATCAAATACCAACCCGCTTTCATTGCCGAACCTTCTTGGGCTTCAATAAAAGTAATATTTTGTTCCGATAAATCAAGCGTAATATGCGGATTTAGCAAGGTGACTTTACCAGGCAGCACTTCAAAAACCGAATAGAGCTTACGCATTAAAATATCGGTATCGTTCGTCATGATGCTTGGATCAATATGGAATTTACGGGCAAAATTGATTAAATTGCGATAACTTTGTAAAAGCTGTTCTATCAGCATTTTATCTTGTATGATTGCCTGTTTCATCTTCCAATTTGGGCGATCGTTTAATAATGCAATCTGTTGTGCATTCCAGCCCCAATGCTTAATTAAGGCTTGTAATTCACGCTCACGCCAGTTATAGAGTACTTTTCCTTCTTTAGCTTTGAGGTAAAAACATTGACGCAAGCGGTCTAATCTTGACAATTCTTTGCGATCTTTAAGGTAATCCGTTACTTGCTCAAGCATTGCCAAATAAGGGTCGAAGTGATAATGCTCCGTTTTGTTGCTCAATAGTTTTTGCTTAAATTGTTTTGAAATGAGTTTGGTTTCTGGGTAGGTTTGGGCGTAGCTTTCCAACAACAAAATTTTGATTGCCGACTTGTAAGGGCTTTCGATCCCTTTATAAAGCTGCCATAAACTCGCTCCAAAAAATTCGGAGGTAGAAAGTGAGGAAAAGTCGCCGAAATCGATCCATTCGCTCAGATCTATTTTTTTTGATTTAATCGCTTTTTTATAGGTATTATCAGGTAAATGCAACCAAAGTAGGCGTTTGCCTGCCAAGCGAACCGCTGAACGATAAAACTCATCAAGCAAGAAAAAATGTTGTGCTGAGCCACTGTGCTCTTCACTTACGCCGTAATTATGGTGATTATCTTTGAAGTGTTCCGGGTTCATCAAATAGAAATTGACTTCAATGCCTAACCCTTTCGCCCATTGGGTTAATTTGGCGAGTTTTTGCTCGATAAGTTGGTAAGCCTCTCGGCTCAACTCTTGAGAATAGCAAAGCCATAAATCTAAATCAGATTTAGTTGTTTGCACGATAGAGCCTGTACTTCCCATTGAATAAAGCCCATCAAAGGCGTAATCAGCAACTTCTTTGCGTTCGGTTTCAGAAATAAGAGTATTAAAAAAACGTTTCTGATAGGGGTTAAACGTAAATTTGGCGAGCCCATATGGAGCATTTTCCACATAGGCAGGAAGTTCGGGTAGGTTATAATGCAAAAGCAGAGGTAATAAATAGAAAACGTGCTTAAAGTGGGTATTATTTGATGCCAATGCACGCTGAATACGATGTTGATCTAACGCATCAATTTTCTCAATTGCTTGAGCCAGCATTGCATCAATATAATGAGAACGATCTGAATGCGTGGCGATTGACGTTAGATTTTTCACTTCAGAATCCCTTCTAGTGGATTTTAAGAACTAAGTTACAGGTTAGAATTTGGCATAACTCTAACAGTTTAAACAAAAAAGTAAAGATAAAGCCCATTGCTTCAAGCAAGAAGATTGATTTTGCCCAAACAACAGCTCGGATCACATAAACAATTCGTTAAAGTGGTTCAGAGAAAGTATAAAATTGTGTAAAATAGCCAAGTTTTTCTAGATTTTCATACAGTTTTGTTGAAAGTTTGAACGATTTGTTATATTTCCAAGCACTCAAAGGATAAAAGATGAAAAGAGTCGTTATTACAGGTTTAGGTATTATTTCTAGTATCGGTAACAACAAAGAAGAAGTTTTAGCTTCATTAAAAGAAGGTAAATCAGGGATTGAATTTGTGCCTGAATTTGCAGAAGTGGGAATGCGTAGCCAAGTAGCGGGTACAGTAAAATTAAATCCTGCCGAGTTAATCGATCGCAAAATTTATCGCTTTATGGGCGATGCGGCAGCTTATGCATACCTTTCAATGAAAGAAGCGATTGCAGATTCTGGCTTAATCGAAGAACAGGTTTCAAATGACCGCACAGGTTTAGTGATCGGTGCAGGTACAGGTTCTGCACATAGCCAATTAGTCGCATGTGATGCGGTGCGTGGTCCACGTGGTGTGAAAGCAGTGGGGCCTTATGCGGTAACCAAAACCATGGCTTCAAGTGTTTCAGCTTGTTTAGCGACTCCTTATAAAATCCGTGGTGTGAACTACTCAATCAGTTCCGCTTGTGCAACTTCGGCTCACTGTATCGGTCACGCGATGGAATTAATCCAATTAGGTAAACAAGATGTGGTTTTCGCAGGTGGTGCGGAAGAACTTTCTTGGGAATGTGCAACTGAATTCGACGCAATGGGTGCAGTTTCAACTAAATATAATGACACCCCAACCAAAGCAAGCCGTGCTTATGATGCAAACCGTGATGGTTTCGTGATTGCAGGCGGTGGTGCAGTTGTTGTGGTGGAAGAGTTAGAACATGCTTTAGCACGTGGTGCGAAAATTTACGCAGAAATCGTAGGCTATGGTGCAACTTCAGATGGTTACGATATGGTTGCTCCAAGCGGTGAAGGAGCTGAGCGTTGTATGAAACAAGCGATGGCAACTGTAAATGGTGAAATTGAATACATCAATGTACACGGTACTTCAACCCCAGTAGGCGATGTAAAAGAGTTAGGTGCAATCAAAAACGTATTTGGCGAAAAAACACCTGCGATTTCATCAACTAAATCAATGACGGGTCACTCATTAGGTGCTGCTGGCGCACACGAAGCAATCTACTCATTATTGATGTTAGACAACGGCTTCATTGCACCAAGCATCAACATTGAAACACTAGATGAACAAGCGCAAGGCTTAAACATCGTGACAGAACGCCAAGACAAAGCATTGACAACTGTAATGTCAAATAGCTTCGGTTTCGGTGGTACAAACGCTTGTTTAGTGTTCCAAAAATATAATGGTTAATTGGTAAATTATCCAAAGAAAATGCCCGCTTGTAGCGGGCATTTTGCATCTTATTCCATTTATCTATGAAAGAAAATCATCGTCCACGGCAATACATAGGCTTGGAGTATGGTAAGCAAGCCTAAGAAGGTGCGCTATCGCTGCCATGTACCACCCATGGCGCTATAGTTCTGTACCCAAGCTTCCATAATTCGTCCTGAAATGAGTTGAATTATGGAAATCTTAGAGGTTAATTTGTTAAAGATCTGTGAAATAGATCACAGAATTGAAACATTAAAGCGAGATAGGTTGAAAAATGGTCTATTTTTAGTTTAACACCCAAACACGCCCAAAGTGTTTTAATAAACCTGCAGTTTGAGCGGCTTTATTATTAGCGTTTTCAATACCTTGGTAGATATCAAAGTGATGACCTTTTATTGCACCGCCCACATCTAAAGCCACCATCAAACGCATTTCGTGCTTGCCTGTCCAATTGCCTTGGTCGTCAATTAATGGCATCTCTACTAATAACACACTGCCTGATGGCACAATGCTTTTGTCTGAGGCAACGGATGCGAGCGCAACTAATGGCACGCCTGCTGAACCTTTTACGTCATGAGTATCATCAAAGCGGAAGAAAACGTAAGATGGATTGCGCTCAAGTAAGCTTTGAGTACGGCTTGGGTTGCGTTTTGCCCAATCTTTGATGGCTTGAGCTGACATTTTTTCCTTTGGAATTTCTCCATCTTCAACTAACAGGCGCCCAACAGAGGCATATTTGAAACCATTTTGTCCTGCATAAGCCACATGGCTTAAATGTCCTTCGCCAAAATCGATAAAACCACTGCCTTGCACACCTAAGAAGAAGTTGTCTACCATGGAGTTAGAATAAGCGATCTCTAAGCCTCTGCCTGCTAATGCGCCATTGTAAATTTGGGCACGGGTAAAGCGTTTATTAGAGCTTGGTAAGCTGTATAACGGATGCTGAAACTCGCCTTGCGGTGTGCGTCGAGCTTGCAATACGGGGGCGTAATAGCCTGTAAATACGACGTTTTGATAGCCATCTTTACCACGCATTAAGTTAATATTGATGCCGTATTTGGCAAGGTCATTCACGTTCGCGCCTGCATCTACCCAGCGTTGCACTTTGCTATACACACCTGCGTAACTGCCTGTAATACGGCTTGAGTAGCTACGCACATAGTTGAGTTGTGAAATGAAGTCTCGCCCATTAACAATCGGCTGTTTATTTTCAACCGCTTGCACACGAGCAAAATTCATGTAAGAAGGCATTACTTGGCGATTTTGGTAAATTGCACCAAGTTTAGCATTTTCGGCATAAATGCTCGCAATTGAGCTTGTTTGAGAAGTCGGCTTTGATGAGCAACCGATAATTAAGAGAGAAAATAGCGTTGCGCCTGCCCATTTAGCATATGCTTTCCAATTCATCATAAATCCATCATTTGCGAAAATAAGGTACATAGCCTACCAAAATTTGGGCAAAAACGGTAGCAGATTTAGCAAAATTTTATCGGGCAAAATGCAGGGTTTTGGTGGTTTTATATTGAATTTGTTTTAGAAATAGTCAAACAAATGCTTTTTTGAAAATAAGGCTTGCTATTTTCACTATTCGGCGTATTATACACTCTATCAGACGCGGGGTGGAGCAGCTTGGTAGCTCGTCGGGCTCATAACCCGAAGGTCGTTGGTTCAAATCCGGCCCCCGCAACCAAATTCTTAACCCTTCGATTTATATCGAAGGGTTTTTTCTTATTTGCAAAGTAGTATTCAAAAATAACCGCTTGCAGCCATCTTTCTTTCTGCTTTAAACTGTTCTCAAATCATTTAATTATCCGCATCAACATTTATGCAAAATTCAACTTCCAATATTTTTACCGTGACTCAGCTTAACTATTCTGTCCGTCATTTGCTCGAAGTGGAGCTTGGGCAAGTTTGGCTTACGGGCGAAATTTCGAATTTCAGTCAGCCTGTTTCGGGGCATTGGTATCTCACGCTCAAAGATGAGAATGCTCAAGTGCGTTGTGCGATGTTTAAGATGAAAAATCTACGTGTGAATTTTCGCCCACAAAACGGAATGCAAGTGTTGGTAAGAGCGAGTGTTAGCCTTTATGAGCCACGCGGTGATTACCAACTAATTATTGAAAGTATGCAAATGGCGGGCGATGGTTTGCTTCAACAGCAGTTTGAAGGACTCAAAATGAAGTTGGCAGCACAAGGGCTCTTTGCTCAAGAGCATAAAAAGCCAATTCCCAAATTTGTAAAACGAGTGGGGATAATTACATCGCCAAGTGGAGCCGCATTGCAGGATATTTTACATATTTTGAACCGCCGTGATCCATCGCTTCAAGTTGTAATCTATCCAACACTAGTGCAAGGAAAAGAGGCAACGCAAGATATTATCGATACGATCAGACTAGCTAATCAACGTAAAGAATGTGATGTGTTGATTGTGGGGCGTGGTGGTGGTTCGCTTGAAGATCTTTGGTGCTTCAATGAAGAAGCGGTGGCTTATGCGATTTATCAATCTGAGTTGCCAATTATTAGTGCTGTTGGGCACGAAACCGATGTAACGATTGCCGATTTTGTAGCGGATTTACGCGCTCCAACCCCGTCTGCTGCAGCGGAATTAGTTAGCCGAGATCAGCAAGAAATTGTGCGACAACTACAACATCATTTAAACATGGTGAACTTGGCATTTGATCGTCTTTGGGCGGAAAAACTTTCTCGTTTTCAACACATTAACCTTCGCTTAAATGCCCAAAGCCCAGCAAAACAGCTTGAGTTGCTTCATTTCAAATTAACTCAGATTTTTGGCCGCTTGCAAGGGAGATTAGAGCAATCTTTGAAGCTAAAAGAGCAGAAAATTGCTCAGCTTTTTTTACGGGTACAAGCAAAGCATCCAAGTCGTCAATTAGAACTGCAAAAATTGCATTTAACACAGCAAGAAACGCGACTTTGCAAGCAAATAGAGCAACTTTTTAATGTAAAAAGACAGAAATTCTATTTTGCCAAACAGTGGTTAGATAACAGCACTTTACCGCATAACATTAGTCGCCAAAACCAGAACTTGCAGCAATTGTCGCATAGACTAACCTATTTAATCGAAAAGCAATTCACTAAACAGCAGCAAGGCTTCCATGCATTATGCACGAAGTTAGATGGATTAAGCCCGCTTAAAATTTTAGGGCGTGGTTATTCGATCACACAAAATGATCAACAGCACGTGATTACAAATACAAAACAGATCACCAAAGGTGATCGAATTACTACACAGCTTGTAAATGGACAAATTCTTAGCGAAGTGATCGCAATCAAGTAAGATTGTTTCTTTTTTGTTCGCTACTTAAATAGAAATAAATATTCTTTAAAAATCATATGGATAGCGAATTATCCATAGAGTTACTCACGAGGTTATCCACAGATCATGTGAATAACTTTATGAGAGAACTGCTGAAATTTAGAACGAACAAACCGTAAAGTAAAATAAACCGCTTGCATTTACTGGGAAGAATTTCTATAATTCATGCTATTACAAACCTTGTAATACCCTCAAAATTTAGCCAGTGTGACGAAATTGGTAGACGTAGCGGATTCAAAATCCGCCGCTGAATAAGCGTGTCGGTTCGAGTCCGACCACTGGCACCAATTCAACTTTTCTCAACATCTCACGAAATCCCAAAACCCTTTACGAATCCTTTATTTTTCTAGCTTTACAGCTTTTTTATTGTCTTTTTGCATCTCACATAATATCTATACAGCCCAGAATTTTAGGGAGATATTTAGGGGGGCAGATCAATTTACTGTGCCATCTATGATATTTCCATCTTTATATAAGCGAGTGATCGCTGTTTTTTATACACTTTTTATAGCCAATTTGCCAGTAAGTATACTTACTAGTGTTATCTCTTTACAGAGATAACACAAAACATCTTGCTAAAAAATTTTCTATAATAAGGAATGAAAAATGAACAAGTTTAAAATAACTGTTACTACAACATTACTAGGTTTATCATTAATGAGTGTATCTACTTACGCTAATGTATTGACTGCTGCACAAGTAAAAATAGAAGCAGCAAGGGCGAATCGCAATCTGCAGGCAGCGTATGAACTGCAAAAAGGTAATTATTCTAAAGCTATAGAATATGCTGAACCTGTAGCAAACGCACCTATTAACGAATTCAACCAAGAGATTATTTCAAGTTCTCAATTTGTCCTCGGCTATAGTTATTTAGCTAAGAAGAATAAAAAGAAAGCAATATTATGGTTTCAAAAATCTTGTAAAAATGGCAATTCTAATAGTTGCGAAATGTTAGAAGAAATTAAGAGATAGTAAAATGAATGATCTATTTATTAGTTCTGCAATTCTTATAGTCTTACTTTTAATTGCATTATTTGGACTAAAAGTAATGAATATAGAAAGAACAATTGGAAAAATTATTGTGCTTTTTTCATTAAGTGTTGGATATGCTTTTACCGTAGGCGATGTTCTTACATTTAATAATGAAAATATGCCTGTCTTAAATTGCATTCAGTTAGTATATTATTCTGCAATAAGTTTCTTTGTTTTCGGCTTTGCTGGATTATTTTTTAGCACAAAAGCGGGAATAAGTGAAAACGGTTTAGAATAAACATCATAGGCAAACATTGTTTGCCTTTATTTTTACTTTACATTTTTATCAGAAAATGTAGGCATCTTCTGTAATATTTCGTAGCGTGGTTTTAATAACTCCGCCACGATTTCAGGTAATTTTTCTTCTTGCTCCAATTTATTGGGTAATCCCAATGCTTGTGCCACCTCATCACTTTTCCACCGAGCTTCTTCAAAAAGCGTTTCTAATCCTTTATGTTCAAACAACACTTTTAGCATCATTTTTTCAGTGTAATTTGATACTGTTGGCGAATTTAACTTATACCCTTTTTGCACTGTTTCTACGTTTGACATATTATCGCTCCATAAAAAATACCTTTCGTCTTTTGACGAAAGGTATTTTAGGGGATTTAGCGACATTTTGTGTCGTTAAAAAGCTAGATATGCTCTTTTAACTTTACCACTGTGATATTATCCATTTCAGCAAAAGCATCTTGCATTGATATATTTTTCGGTAACATCAACATTTCTTGATTATCAACAACAATGCACTCATCAGTGTAATCCTTCAATTCTTGCAAGGCTTGCTGCGCTAATTTCGTTCGTGTTTCACCTTCATAAATGAAAGGGGTCGTTACTGCTGCAATAACAGTACAACCTTGTTGTTTAGCCAATTTTGCGATTGCAGGTGTTGCAACTGAACCTGTGTCTCCACCTAAACCAGCCACCAAGATTAACTTTTTACAGCCTTGTAGCTTTTCAATAATTTCTGCAAAATGAGGTTCGACAAGCACGATTGGCTTAGATTTAGGCTCACTCTTACATAATGCGTTAAAAAATCCTCCAAACATTGTTTTTTGTTTAACTTCAGACTTTTCTAATAACACGGTGGTTGTATCCAAATTTTCTAAGTTCTCTTGAACGCTACCTACAACACAATATTCCGCAGTAGGAAAATTCTCACGCAGACGAACAAGGCTATTCAATCCTCTTCCACCAATACACCAAATTTGGGTTGTTTTCATCATTTACTCCTGTATTTAAATAATAAATAGATTAGCATATTTAGGCGACAAATTCTGTCGCATTAAAGATATTCCCTTCCAATCTCATCAATCTCCTCCCCAAACTTCGCAATCCACCAATTCAGCATCTCACTTTCCACCACTGTTGCACGAACTAAATAAGTTTCGCCTTCGTCTGTGATTTCTTGATCTGTGGACAACGGCGTTTCGGTTAAATGGAAACCATAAGGCTTACCAATGCGAAAAGTCAGACTGATTTTCTTGCCGTTACCAAAGCCAAAATGTTGTTCAGTGAGATAATGTTTTAGGTTGAATTTTGGGCGTTCAAAAGTGAACGTGGTTGCAGTAGCATTGAGAAAACGATGCAGGGCAAGATGGAAAATATTGCCATCTTCATATTGCACCACTAAATAATGTGCTGCCCCTTGCTGCACAAGGGCGAGCGGTTTAACGTCTGCTTTGTGTTCTTTGCCAGTTTGATTGCGATAATGCACATTTAATAGGCGGTTGTTATAAAGTGCGGTGCTAATTTCTGTGAAAATCTTCGGTTCAATTTTAGCAGGCAAAAGGGGTTGGCTAGTTGGTGCAATGGCGACTTTATCAAGCCATTCCGCTCCCGATTTTTTGTGGCTGTCGTAAACCAGATTATATTCCGCTTGTTGGAAGAAACCCTCCATTGAGCTCATAATGCTAGCGGGGAGAATACCATTGAGATACTGCTTGGCAAGCATTAAAACAAGAGATTGCTGCTCGTTTAAAATCGGCAAATCAATCCCTTTTGCATTTGGTTTCCAGCGGTATCCATAAGGCCTATCACGTTCATCGCATTCAATGTCAAACTGCTCGCAAAGTTTTTTCATTTGGCGTTGAATGGTGCGAAGTTCACGTTTTATTCCGAGTTCGGAGAGTTTTTGATGAACTTGCTCGGCAGTGATTGCCCCTTTTTTAGGAATGAAACGTAAGATTTCGAGAGATAACTGAATAGTAGAATGAGGTTGTGGCATAATCTCGCCCTTTTTCGCATAAAATCAATAAACGTATTATAGCGAGATTATGCCATAGATGCCTTAGTCAGATTTTACGAAACAATGTTATTTTTTACCGCTTTGACAAATAAAAGTGGTGGGCGATGTTGTAAATCTTTAAACTCGTTATGCCATTCTGGTTTATCGGCAAGCATAGGTTCTTCTACTTGAGCGATGTCAAAGCCGGCTCGAATGAGCTGGTTAAAGATGGTTGCTATTGTACGATGATAAGTTTTAAAAGATTGTTGAAACCAGTTTCGGCTACGCTCTCCCTCATCACGATAATAATTTAGACGATATGCAACCTGTTGTTTTTGTTCATTTTTTTCCCAACGATAACCATCTCGATAGCAAGTTACAATAGGGTGCTCTTGTGAAAAAAGAAGTATGCCGTATGCGGTCATTTTTGCTGAGATTTTTGCAAGTAAATCTGAAAAATCATCGATATAGTGAAATGCAAAAGAACTCACAACAAGGTCAAACTGATTTTCAGTTATTTGATCGAGAAATTCCATCGGCGAACAATAGAGCTTAAAATTATGTCCCTCTTGCCAATTCTTAGACAGCATTTCTTTCGCTTTGTGAAGCATCAACTCAGATAAATCTAATCCAACAACCTGACTTGCACCTTGCTCTAAATAATAAGCAAGGTGCCCACCCATTCCACAACCAAGATCGAGAACCTTTTTGCCTTTCAATTCAGGTAACATTCCAAACATCGTAGGTTTTTCAACGACTTCATTCATACTGATAGGGTTATGGCGTAACTGCTGATAGCGTTCAAAAAAGATGGGGGTATCGTAAATACTTTTTTTCAAATTTGCCTCCGTAAATATGCTCAATACATATTGGAAAATGAGCAACAAAAAAACACCGCTTGCATTTGCTTACGGTGTTTAATTGATTGAGAATTACAGCTTATGTGCATGATGAATCAACACAAACTTCTCCCAAAGCTCTTCTTGGGTTTCTTGATGATTGCTATCAGTAATAATGCAGTTGGTAATCGGACAGACTTTCTGGCAAGTAGGCTTTTCATAATGCCCAACGCATTCTGTACAAAGCAACGGATCGATAACATAAATCTCATCACCCACCGAAATTGCCTCATTCGGGCATTCAGGTAAACACATATCACAGTTGGTACATTTTGCGGTAATCAACAACGCCATTGTCTGCCATCCTCTCGTTCAAAAAAGAGGCGAATATTAGCCTTTTTGTTGAGCTAAGTAAAGCACTGTTGCAGCAACGCGTGAATGTACATTTAATTTCCGAAGTAAATTACGGATATGCACTTTCACCGTTTCTTCAGAAATAAAAAGCTGAGCGGCAATTTGTTTGTTCGACATTCCTGTTGCAATCCATTGTAAAACATCTAATTCGCGATCGGTAAGTTGTGAAAGTGGATCGCTTTCTGGTTGACGAAGCAAATGCTGATGCACGGTTTCGCTTAATGCCATTTCACCACGTGCAGCTTTTTGGATATTTTCAATCAACTCTGCGGTGTCGCTATCTTTCAATAAATAGCCATCTACACCCGCATCCATTAGTGCTAAAATATCAGATTGTTCGTCCGACACAGTAAGCACCACCACGCGAGCATCTACATCGTGAGCACGCAATGAACGCAAAGTATCCAAGCCTGAAATGCCTTTCATATTCAGATCCAAAATAATCAAATCTGGCTGCAGGTCTAACGCTTTAGCAATACCCTCTGAGCCATTGCTCGCTTCCCCAACTACTACAAAATCCGTTTCGAGCTCAAGAATTTGACGCATTCCTTTACGCATTAAAGGGTGATCATCAATTAAAAGAATTTTATAAGGTTCAGTCATTTCTTGCCTCATATTTATTACACACTAATTAAGATGACTATTTTCTCACTCTCACCACCCAAAACAAGTTACCCATTTTAGGTAGAGTGCACTCTTTTTGATCTAGGCTAAAAAATCGCCATCTTCTTACCAATAAAAATTGCAAAACTTTGTAAGTTTTTAACCGCTTGTTCCGCTATAATAGCCCAAATTTTGATTAAAAGAATGAATTTATGACTACTCAAACAACCTATTTTGCCACTGCAGCACGTGGCTTTGAAGAGATGCTCAAAACTGAGCTAGAACAAATTTGTGGCGCAAGCTGTAAAGTCGCTCAAGGCGGCGTGCATTTTACTACTACTCAAAAAGGCGTGTATCAAGCCTTACTTCATAGCCGTTTAGCTTCTCGCATTTTACTGCCGTTAGTTACCACAAAAATCTTTAGCGATTTAGATTTATATGCTTCTGTGGTTGGCTACAACTGGGCGGAACTTTTCGATCCTCGTGATACATTTTTCATCGATTTCAACGGCACAAACCGTGAAATTCGCAACACTCAATTCGGTGCGATGCGTGTGAAAGATGGCATCGTAGACTACTTCGAACGCAAAGGCTTTGAACGCCCTGCTGTGGATAAAATTGCCCCAGATGTACGTATTCATGTCTATCTAAACCGTGATGATTTAGTCATTTCGCTTGATTTAAGTGGCGAAGCCTTGCATATGCGTGGTTATCGTTCAGACACAGGCAAAGCACCATTGCGTGAAACTTTAGCTGCAGCAATTGTATTACGCTCTGGCTGGCAACAAGGTACGCCATTGGTTGATCCGATGTGTGGTTCAGGCACGTTACTGATTGAAGCGGCTCAAATGCAGGCAAATATTGCCCCGCAGATTCAGCGTAAGCATTGGGGGTTTCACGCCTGGAAAGGGCATGATATGGCACTTTGGAACGAAGTTTGGAATGAAGCAAAATCAGCCGAAAAAGCACTGACAAGCGGTCAGTTTTTTGGTTTTGATCTCGATTATCGCGTGCTGCAAAAAGCTAAACAAAATGCGATCAATGCAGGCGTTGGCGAAGCAATTCGCTGGCAACAAGGTGATATTGCTGCCCTTAAAAATCCTTGCCCAGAGCAAACAGGTACGGTGATTTGTAACCCGCCTTATGGTGAGCGTTTAGGTACAACACCTGCACTAATTGCCCTTTATTCAGTGTTTGGTCAGCGTTTAAAACAGCAATTTACAGGCTGGAATGCTTCGATTTTCAGTGGTGAACCTGAATTACTCAATTGCTTACGTTTGCGTTCAGCTCGTCAATTTAAAGCGAAAAATGGACCGCTTGATTGCGTGCAAAAAAACTACTCCATCACGCAACGTATTGAAAACATAGAACAAAACGAACTGGAATTTAAACCAGAGCAGCAAGTGGCGACAGATTTCGCAAATCGCCTTGCCAAAAACATCAAGAAAATTGAAAAATGGGCGAAGCAACAAGGCTTAGATGCTTATCGATTATATGATGCCGACTTGCCAGAATATAATTTAGCAGTGGACAGATATGGCGATCACATTGTGGTGCAAGAATATGCAGCACCAAAAAATATTGATGAACAAAAAGCTCGACAACGCTTGTTGGATGCGGTGTCCGCAACACTTTATGTAACAGGTGTAGAAACCAATAAATTGGTGCTCAAAGTGCGTCAAAAACAGAAAGGCACGAACCAATACGAAAAATTGGCAAATAAAGGCGACTATTTCTACGTAAATGAATATGGGGCAAAATTGTGGGTGAATCTTACCGATTACCTTGATACAGGTTTGTTTTTAGATCACCGCTTAACGCGTAAAATGGTGGGTGAAATGGCAAAGGGCAAAACCTTCCTCAATCTATTTGCTTACACGGGCTCAGCAACCGTTCACGCCGCATTACAAGGGGCAAAAGCGACCACAACGGTGGATATGTCAAACACTTATCTTAATTGGGCAGAACAGAATTTAGAACTTAACGAAATTCCATTAAGAAATCATCGCTTATTCCAAGCCGATTGCTTGCAATGGTTAGCTGAATGTCGTGAACGTTTTGAAGTGATTTTTGTTGATCCGCCAACATTCTCTAACTCAAAACGAATGAATGAAAGCTGGGATGTGCAACGTGACCATATCAAACTAATGAGCCAACTCAAACGCATTCTTACCCAAGACGGCACGATTATTTTCTCAAACAATAAACGTGGCTTTAAAATGGATATGGAAGGCTTAGCAGAGTTAGGCTTAAAAGCGGAAAATATCTCGAAAAAAACCTTGCCATTAGATTTTGAACGCAATCCGCATATTCATAATTGTTGGGTGGTAACGCATATTTAATGCAAAGATGATGAAGCTTAAAAGAGGCTTAAATCAATAAGATTTAAGCCTCTTTTATATGATGAGCAAGATTTAAGTTAGTTAACTGTCCCACACTGCAAACAATACAAATAACGATATTGTGGATCGTTAAATTTTGCAAAAGTTTGAGTAAAATCGTCCGCTTGTTTGGCGATCGGAAGGTTTAACCATTTGGCAAAGCTGACTTGCATTTTGCTGTTGAAACTGCGTGAAAGTTCGGCAAAAAGAGATTCATCACGGTCACTAAACCATTGTGGTATCAATTTTTCGTAAGCGGGTGTGTCTTCTGGGTGTTGTTGCTTCAGCAACTCGCTCATTGCATATAATGCATCATCAAAATCACCAAGTTGGTCTACTAATCCTTTCTCTTTGGCAACAGCACCTAACCAAACTTGCCCTTGAGCGATTTTATCTACATCGGATTTGGCAATGTTGCGCCCACGGCTGACCAAATCTAAAAACTCTCGGTAGCCTTGTTCTACGCTCATTTGAATCAGCGTTTTCTGCTCTTTAGATAACGGTTTTAAACTGCTGATTTCCGCTAATGGTGAGGTAGCGATACCATCTTCTCGTATGCCTAAATTTTTCGCGGTTTTTTCTAAATTGAACATCACGCCGAAGATGCCAATTGAGCCTGTGAGCGTGTTTTTGTCGGCTAAAATTTTATCGCTCGTCGCGGCAATCCAATAGCCGCCTGATGCAGCCATTCCGCCCATAGAGCTTACTACAGGGATACCTGATTTTTGGATCGCCTCCACTTCTTGGCGAATCAGTTCCGAAGCTAAGGCACTGCCACCAGGGCTATTGATACGGAGCACTAATCCTCGCACGCTTTTATCTTGCTTCACTTTTTGCAGTTGAGCAATGATGGTGTCTGCCCCCGCTGTGTTTTCTAGGCTTTCACCCATTGTGATTTCGCCCTCAATATTGACTACAGCGATTTTGTTTTCACCTTTGCGATTAAAACGATCAATCAGACCGCTTGCGTAATCTTGGTAATCAATGGATTTGAATCCTTTTTCGTCGTCTGCTCCGAATTTATCCGCGAGTGCTTGGCGAATTTCCGCTTGATTGTTGATATGGGTCACGAATTGTTGCTTTAAAGCAAAATCAGCTTCATTACCTTGTGTTTGTTTTCGCATCTCAATCAGTTTATCTAATGGCGGGACGATATTTTCGGCAGAAATTTTTCGATTTTCTGCCAATTTTTCTTTTACATTTTGCCACATTGGATACAACCAGGCGGTCGCATTTTGCTTGGCTTCTACTGACATTTCATCGCGAATAAGTGGTTCAACTGCAGATTTATAAGTGCCTACACGGAAGATATATGGCGTTGCTTCAATTTTGTCGAATAACGATTTGAAATAGAGTGTGCTATATTTTAAGCCTTCCAACTCCACCGCACCAGCGTTGTTGAGGTAAATTTGATCGGCAAAGCTCGCCAAATAATATTGTTTTTGGCTGAAACTGTGACCAATTGCAATCACGGGTTTGCCTGATGCTTGGAAATCTTCGATCAGCTTGCCAAGATAATCAAGTGAAGGATAATCCCCACCTTCGAATTTAGCTAAATCTAATACCAGTCCTGTAATTTTTTCATCAACTTTTGCTTGATGAATGGCATTCGCAACGTCAAAAGTCGAGTATTTTTGCGGTTGCTCGTTGCCCATTTCGGCTTCTAACAAGCGGTAGAAATCGGGGTATTCTTCGCGATTATCTGCCAAATAACCATTTAAATTGAGCACTAATGCACCGTGGTCAAAGGTTGCCATGGCTTCAGTTTCAGCCTTACCGTTAAATGAACTGAGCAATGACACAAAAGCAAAGCTGATCATTACGAACAGTAGGAAGAAGAGTGTTACCATGCCTTCACGAATACAACGGAACACACGGTAGAGTGCTTTGAGTAGCTTTAACATAGGGATCTCAGAGTAAAAAAATGAGTGACTAAATTAGCACAAAATCAAAGATTATTTAATAAAATCGGGGTAAAATAAGCCAAATTATTCATACAAGGAGTTTTTTATGGCAATTTTAGTGACTGGTGGTGCAGGTTATATCGGCTCGCATACTATTGTTGAATTATTGAATACAAACCGAGAAGTGGTGGTGTTAGATAATTTAAGCAATTCATCTGAAATTTCACTTGAGCGTGTTGAAAAAATCACGGGCAAAAAAGTGCCTTTTTACAAAGGTGATGTGTTAGACCGTGGTATTTTACGCAAAATTTTTGCAGAAAATAAAATCGAATCGGTGATCCATTTTGCGGGCTTAAAAGCAGTGGGCGAAAGCGTGCGTGAGCCATTACGTTACTATCAAAATAATGTAACTGGTTCTATTGTTTTAGTTGAAGAGATGCTTAAAGCAGGCGTGAATACGATTGTATTCAGCTCATCAGCAACGGTGTATGGCGATCCGCAAATTATCCCAATTGTAGAATCTTGCCCTGTAGGCGGTACAACTAACCCATACGGTACGTCAAAATATATGGTAGAACGTATTTTAGAAGATACGGCAAAAGCATTCCCACAATTGAGTGCTGTTATTTTGCGCTACTTCAACCCAGTCGGAGCTCATGCAAGCGGCTTAATTGGAGAAGATCCAAACGGCATTCCAAACAATTTGCTACCGTACATTAGCCAAGTGGCAGTCGGCAAATTGAAAGAGCTTTCAGTATTTGGTAGCGATTACGATACCCACGATGGCACAGGCGTGCGTGACTATATTCACGTAGTAGATTTAGCATTAGGTCACTTAAAAGCGTTAGAAAAACACCAAGATGATGCAGGCTGTCACATCTATAACCTTGGCACGGGCGTAGGCTACTCTGTGTTAGATATGGTGAAAGCATTCGAAAAAGCGAACAATATTGAAGTGCCATACAAATTAGTAGCTCGTCGTCCCGGGGATATTGCAACTTGCTATTCAAATCCGAAAAAAGCATGGGAAGAGCTTGGTTGGAAAACCCAACACGGCTTAGATGAAATGATGCGTGATACGTGGAATTGGCAAAAAAATAACCCGAATGGATATAAAGGTTAATATAGTAGGGTTAATATATTGTAAGGGCGTGTTGAACACGCCCGATTTAATTTTACAAAATAGAAGAAAAAAATGACCGCTTCCCCATCTTATCAACCATCTATCTGGCAACAAATTTTCACAAAGAATATGTTGCTTTGCCTCTACACAGGTTTTTGTTCGGGCTTGCCACTTTTTGTGCTGATTCAGCTTTTGCCCGCGTGGTTTACCTCGATGAGTTTAGACATCAAAACCATTGCGGCTTTTACGCTCACATCTCTGCCTTACACTTGGAAATTTCTTTGGGCTGCCTTATTAGATCGCTATTTTCCTTCTTTTTTAGGGCGTCGTCGTAGTTGGATTTTTCTCTCACAAATCGGGTTATTTCTGATTTTAATCAGCTACGGCTTTTTTGATCCTGTGCAAGATATTGGCATCATCACACTTCTCTCGATTGTGTTGGCATTTCTCTCAGCAACACAAGATATTGTGATTGATGCCTTTCGCCGCGAGCTTTTAAGTGACAACGAACTCGGTTTGGGCAACTCCATTCACGTGAATGCTTATCGCATTGCGGGGCTCATTCCTGGCGGATTATCGCTATTTTTAGCAGATCATTACCCTTGGCAAATAGTGTTTATCATCACTGGAAGTTTTATATTGCCTTGTTTGTTGATTACCCTGATTGCCAAAGAACCGCAACATTCGCCCATAGATAAAAGCAAACCCTTTTACACCGCTTTTGTGGATCCTTTTGTGGAGTTTTTCACTCGTAAAGGCGTGATGGGAGCCTTGGGGTTAATTCTCTTTATTTTTCTTTATAAACTGGGCGACTCGCTTGCCACTTCGCTCCAAACCAAATTTATTTTGGATATGGGGTTTACCAAATCACATATCGCAGCGGTGGTTAAAACGACCTCACTTTGGTGCAGTATCGGAGGCGGTATTGTGGGCGGCATAGCTATGCTTAAACTTGGCGTAAACCGTTCTTTGTGGCTGTTTGGTAGCGTGCAATTGGTTACTATCTTAGGCTTTGCTTATCTTGCAAGCTTTGGACATTTTGAAACCGCTTCTATCAGCACAAATGAGCTTTTAAAATTGGGGCTTGTGATGGCGGGCGAATACTTAGGTGTAGGCTTAGGTACTGCCGCTTTCGTTGCTTTTATGGCTCGTGAAACTAATCCTCTTTATACTGCAATGCAATTGGCTATTTTTACAAGCCTTGCCGCCCTACCAAGTAAATTCTTAGGGGCTTATACGGGACATCTGGTGGAAGCTTTTGGCTACTATCACTTTTTCTGGATCTGTTTCTGTGTCGCAATTCTAGGAATGTTGATGTTATTTAAGGTTGCACCTTGGAACTCAGAAGAAAATGCAAAAACAAGCGGTTAAATTTTAAGAAAAATTTGCAATAGAAAAGCCAGTCATTTCTGTGTAAAATGCTGGCTTTATTTCCATTTATAGTAGAAAAAATAGAGAAGAGAAGTATGGCAGAGAAACGTTATGATGCGGATGAAATTACGGTTTTAAAAGATCTTGAACCTGTCCAGATGCGTCCAGGAATGTACACTGATACCACTCGCCCAAACCACTTAGGGCAAGAGGTTATCGATAACAGCGTGGATGAAGCGCTGGCGGGCTATGCTTCTCAAATTGATGTTATTTTGCACAAAGATAATTCGCTTGAAGTGATTGATAACGGGCGTGGTATGCCAGTGGATATTCACTCAACCGAAAAAATTTCAGGTGTAGAGTTAATTTTAACCAAGCTACACGCAGGTGGTAAGTTTTCGAATAAGAATTACACTTTCTCTGGTGGTCTACACGGGGTGGGAATTTCAGTGGTGAACGCCCTTTCACAACGTGTGGAAATTGCGATTAAACGTAATGGTGAAGTGTATACGATTGCGTTTGAAAATGGTGTAAAAGTAGAAGATTTGAAAGTAGTCGGTAGTTGCCCAAAACGACAAACGGGCACGGCGGTTCGCTTTTATCCAAACCCAAAATATTTTGATTCGCCGAATTTTTCGGTCAGCCGTTTACGCCATTTGCTTAAAGCCAAAGCGGTGCTTTGCCCGAAACTCACGATCAATTTTAAAGACCATATCAATAAAACCGAAGAAACTTGGTATTATGAAGATGGGCTTTCAGACTATTTAAATGAAGCTTTAGATGGTTATGAATGTCTGCCAAATCCGCCGTTTATTGGCGATGTGGTAGATGAAACAGAAGCGGTAAGTTGGGCATTAACTTGGCTGCCAGAAGGCGAATTATTGGCAGAAAGTTACGTAAATTTAATCCCGACTTCTCAAGGTGGTACACACGTCAATGGTCTGCGTAACGGTTTGTTAAAAGCGATGACAGAATTTTGCGAAATCCATAATTTATTGCCGAAAAGCGTGAAATTAACCGCAGACGATGTTTGGAACCGTTGTGCTTACGTACTTTCGCTCAAAATTCAAGAGCCGCAATTTGCAGGGCAGACGAAAGAGCGTCTATCTTCTCGCCAAGCCTCAAGCTATGTAGAAAGCACACTTAAAGATGCGTTTAGTTTATGGCTAAATCAAAATGTGCAAGTGGGGAAACAGATTGCTGAAATGGCAATTAGCTCAGCTCAGGCTCGTTTGCGTGCAGCAAAAAAAGTGGTGCGTAAAAAATTAGTGAATGGACCTGCTTTACCAGGAAAATTGGCGGATTGTATCTCTCAAGATTTAAGCCAAACTGAACTTTTCCTTGTGGAAGGGGACTCTGCGGGCGGTTCTGCAAAATCGGCTCGCGATAAAGATTACCAAGCAATTTTGCCATTACGCGGGAAAATTTTGAATACGTGGGAGGTCTCATCCGATCAAGTATTGGCTTCGCAAGAAGTGCATAATATTGCAATTGCCATCGGGATGGATCCAGATAGTGATAATTTAGACGAGCTACGTTACGGAAAAATTTGTATTCTTGCTGATGCGGACTCGGACGGCTTACATATTGCAACTTTACTTTGTGCTTTATTTTTACGCCATTTTCCAAGTTTAGTGGAAAATGGACACGTTTATGTCGCAATGCCGCCGCTTTACCGCATTGATATTGGTAAAGATGAGGTTCATTATGCCTTAGATGAAGCCGAAAAAGAGGCGATTTTAACCCGTCTTGCTAAGAAAAAAGGCAAACCAAATGTACAACGTTTTAAAGGATTAGGTGAAATGAATCCAAGCCAACTGCGTGAAACCACGATGGATCCAAGCACTCGTCGTTTAATTCAACTTACGCTTTCAGAAGAAGGCGAAACAGAAGCAGAAACTCTACAAAGCACGATTGAAGCGATGGATATGTTGCTTGCCAAAAAAAGAGCAGAAGATCGCAAACAATGGCTGCAAAATCGTGGGGATGAAGCGGAGTTAGAGGTATAATTTTCTTTATATATCGTTAAATCACAAGCGGTCAAAAAAGTTCACTCTCTTACCGATTAAATCCTAGTCAATTTTAGGAAAAATCGGTATAATCCAGAGCCTTAAATTGTGATGTAGATCACATTTCTGAATATCCTTTCCCTCTCGGATTCAAATCAGAGAGGGATTTTCATTCATCAACAAAAAGTAATTTCAATGCAACAATTAGATACAAACAAACTACGTAATATTGCGATTATCGCACACGTAGACCACGGTAAAACCACCCTCGTTGATAAACTTCTTAAACTTTCAGGCACACTAGATACTTCGCGTGGCGACACAGAAGAGCGTGTAATGGATTCAAACGATCTTGAAAAAGAGCGTGGTATTACTATTCTCGCGAAAAACACTGCAATTAACTGGAACGACTATCGTATTAACATCGTAGATACCCCAGGGCACGCGGACTTCGGTGGTGAAGTTGAGCGTGTACTTTCAATGGTGGATTCAGTATTATTAGTCGTAGATGCGTTCGATGGCCCGATGCCACAAACGCGTTTCGTAACCCAAAAAGCCTTTGCGCACGGCTTAAAACCAATCGTAGTTATCAATAAAGTAGACCGCCCAGGTGCTCGCCCTGACTGGGTAGTGGATCAAGTATTCGATTTATTTGTAAACCTAGGTGCAACTGACGAGCAATTAGACTTCCCAATCATTTATGCTTCAGCATTAAATGGTGTTGCGGGTTTAGATCACGAAGATTTAGCACCAAACATGGATCCACTATTTGAAGCGATTGTAGAACACGTTTCTCCGCCAGATGTTCATTTAGAAGAACCTTTCCAAATGCAAATTTCGCAATTAGATTACAGCAAATATTTAGGTGTAATCGGTATCGGTCGTATCAAACGTGGCACGGTAAAACCGAACCAACCTGTAACCATCATTGATGCAGATGGTAACACTCGCAATGGTCGTGTCGGTCAAGTATTAGGTCACTTAGGCTTACAACGTTATGAAGCAGAAGAAGCTTATGCGGGCGACATTATTGCTATCACAGGTTTAGGCGAACTCAATATCTCTGATACATTATGTGATATTAACAATGTTGAAGCATTACCCGCATTAACTGTAGATGAGCCAACAGTAACGATGTTCTTCTGCGTAAATACCTCGCCATTCTGTGGTCAAGAAGGTAAATATGTGACTTCGCGCCAAATCTTAGAACGCTTGAAGAAAGAGTTAGTACACAATGTGGCATTACGTGTTGAAGAAACCGATGACTCAGATGTATTCAGTGTGTCTGGTCGTGGTGAATTACACTTATCTGTATTGATCGAAAATATGCGTCGTGAAGGCTACGAATTAGCAGTATCTCGTCCAAAAGTAATCTTCAAAGAGATTGATGGTCGCAAACAAGAGCCATACGAGCAAGTGACTATCGATATCGAAGAACAACACCAAGGCGCAGTAATGGAAGCATTAGGTATCCGTAAAGGTGAAGTGCGTGATATGGTGCCAGATGGTAAAGGTCGTACCCGTTTAGAGTATATCATCCCAAGCCGTGGTTTAATCGGTTTCCGTAATGACTTTATGACAATGACATCAGGTACTGGTTTACTTTACTCAAGCTTCAGCCACTATGACGATGTGAAACCAGGAGAAATTGGTCAGCGTATCAACGGTGTATTAATTTCAAACGGCACAGGTAAAGCATTGGCATACTCACTTTACGCCTTACAAGATCGCGGCAAATTGATGGTAGAACACGGTGCAGAAATCTACGAAGGTCAAGTTATCGGTATTCACAGTCGTTCAAACGACTTAACCGTAAACCCATTGGAAGGTAAAAAACTAACTAATATGCGTGCTTCAGGTAAAGATGATGCCTTAACGCTCACTACTCCTGTGAAAATGACACTTGAGCAAGCATTAGAATTTATCGATGATGACGAGTTAGTGGAAGTAACGCCAACTTCTGTACGTATTCGTAAAAAACTCCTGACTGAAGTAGAACGTAAACGTGCAAGCCGTACAACCACGAGCACAAGTACGCGTTAATTTGCAAAGTTTAGGTCGAATTTGACCGCTTAAATAATTTAGCCCCTGTATACTTTTAGGTTACAGGGGCTTTTCTATGTATTTTAGCGATTAGAATCCAAACTTCATACCTACTAAAGCTTGTTTGTCTTTATCACTATGTTTTCCTGATCGGCGAGCAAGGCAGGCCCAAAGTTTGAAGTTTTCTTTTATGTTTAAATCCATTCCAACGCTTGTTTCAGCCGTTTTTATACTCAAAAATCACGCGTGGGGTGAGTTTGGTTATTAGCTCATAGCTAATTACTCCTATGTGTTTGGCAACTTCTTCAATGAGTAAGTCTTTGCCCCAGAAGATTGCTTCATCGCCTACTTTGTCTTGGCTATTTGCACCAAGATCGACCGTAAGCATATCCATTGAAACGCGTCCGACAATTGGTACTTTACGGCCGTTAATCAGTACAGGCGTACCTTCAGGGGCGTTGCGAGGGTAGCCATCGCCATAGCCCATTGCAATTACGCCAAGTTTAGTGTCTTTAGAGCTAACCCAAGTGCCGCCATAGCCAACAGGTTCGCCCGCTTTGTGAGTGCGGACGGCAATGAGAGAAGAGGAAAGTGTCATCACAGGTTGGAAGCCAAGATGAGTGATGGGTTCGTAATGGGGGGAAATACCATGCATAATAATGCCTGGGCGTACCCATTCGTAATGTGCTTGCTTCCAATAGAGAATACCGCTAGAAGCGGAAATACTGCGAGCATGTTTGGGGTAAGCTTGAGTGGCTTGTTCAAAGGTAGAGATTTGTTTTTCGGTGTAGCCGCAATCTAATTCATCGGCACGGCTGAAATGGCTGACAAAGCTGATATTTTCAACCAACGGGCATTTTTTAAGGCGTTGATAAAATTCATCTACTTGCTCAGGATGCACACCTAGTCGGTGCATTCCTGTATCGATTTTTAACCAAGCATTGATCGGAAAATAGATCTTAGTTTTGCGTTTCCAAAAGCCTTTTTGTTGCTCCTCTTCCCATTCTTTGGCAACTTGCTCTAGCAATTCGAGCTGTTCATAGCAGTGAATTACGCTGTCAAAGCGGCGCGAAAGCGTTTTGAGCAACTCTTCACGATCAAAAAAACCTTCCACTAACAGAATTTTGCCTGTATAGCCTGTTTCTTGAATTTCAAGTGCCTCACGCAGCCGTGCAACACCAAAGCCATCCACTTGGTCGGCTAGAATATGAGCTGCAGGAAGAAGCCCTTGGCCATAGGCATTGGCTTTGATCATAGCAAGTAATTTTTGATTAGGCGCGAAAGATTTGATGAGTTGAATGTTGTGGCGAAGTGCCGCACTATTGATGGTTGCAATGGCTGGTTTCATTTTGTTTTTATCACTTCAAAAATAAAAGCATTATACGCCTGAACTTCATTTCTGGACAAGGGATTGCGAAAATTAGATAATTCAAGTAGTCATTTTCAATCTCTATCTTTAACGGATTACCGCAATGCTAGCCCTTCTTCATACGCTTAAAGAGCAAAAAATCATTTCAGAAATCAATTATCAATTTGCTAAATTGATTGATCGTAAACAGCAAGGTTACAACTACTCGTCATTACAACAGAATTTGGCGGTGTTTTTAGCTGCTCTCGTTTCGTTTAATGTGATGCAAGGGCATAGTGCGGTGCGACTAAGTTCAAATGCGGTAAAAAATCCGTTTGGCTTGCGAGAGTATCATCCAGAGCAAGCGATTTGGTTAGCAGAGATTTTGCAAAAAATTGAACAAAGTTCACCGCTTGAATGGCAAGAAATTTTGGCAGATCACATTGCGTTTAGCCATGATGCAACTCAAGTTGCTCCAATGCTGTTTCAAGGCGAGTTAATCTATTTTTATCGCTATTGGCAAGCAGAGCAGCAAATTGCATGTTACTTGCAACAAGCGGTTGAAACGGAGACAGAAAATGCAAATGTGGAAGAAGATCGTGCGATTTTGGCACGCTTGTTTGGTTCGGCTCAAGCAGATGAAACTGATTGGCAAAAAGTGGCGGTTGCAACAGCATTGCGTAAACGTTTTTGCGTGATTTCTGGTGGCCCAGGTACGGGAAAAACTAGAACGGTAGCTCGCTTGTTGGCGGCATTACAGTTAAAGCAACAAGCAGAAAATAAAGGCTTGCTAAATATTGCGTTGGTTGCTCCAACGGGAAAAGCAGCTGCTCGCTTAAAAGAGTCAATTATTGCGAACTGGGATGAGCTAGATTTACCGTGGGTAATGAAAGAAAAACTGGAAATTAATGCTTTGACAATTCACCGGTTGTTGGGAATACGTCCTCAATGCGATCAGCCGATTTATCATCAGAAAAATCCACTGCATTTGGATCTCTTGGTGGTGGATGAGGCTTCAATGATCGATCTATTTTTAATGGAAAAATTGATGAGTGCACTTAAGCCAAGTACACGCTTGATTATGTTAGGCGATAAAGATCAGCTTGCTTCGGTTGAGGCTGGGGCGATTATGGCGCAACTTGGCTATTTTATTACACAAGGTTACAGCCAAGTTCATACCGATTATGTGGCTTCGGTAACGGGTTATCAATTAACGGCTCAATCTGATGGCTTAGCGATTCGTGATTCGCTTTGTCATTTACGTAAAAGTTTCCGTTTTGATGAAAATTCGGGCATTGGCTTATTGGCAAAAGAAGTAAATGCACAACAAGCGGTAAAATCTTGGCAAACTATTGCAAATGGTCGGCATGAGGAGTTGGAATATGTGGCGTATCCAGCTGTTACTGAATTTGCTGAGAAAAGTCAGTGGGTACAACATTGTGCCGATTTAGTTGTGCAAAAAGCGGTGACGTTATATCGCGATTATTTGCAAAAAGCGAGGGCAAGAGAGTGCAAGCCTGAGGTTGTTTCGGTTGAAGAGATTTTCAATGCGTTTCAAAAAGTTCGATTTTTGGCAGCGTTGCGTGTGAGTGAGTTGGGGGTAAATCGGTTAAATCAGAGGGTTGCAGAGGCGTTGCAAAATGCGAAGCTAGTGAAATTTGGGCATTCGCGAGAGAGTTATGTTGGAAAGCCTATTCTGATTACCGAAAATGCACCGCAGCATCATATATATAGTGGCGATATTGGTATTATTCTGCCTGATGAAAGTGGTGCATTGCGGGTTTATTTTGATACGAAAGTAAATGGCGATTATTTGAGTTTGTCGATTAGCCGTGTGCCAGCGTATGAACCTGCTTATGTGATGACGGTGCATAAATCACAAGGTTCAGAATTTGAACATACTTTATTTGTGATGCCATTGGCGAGTTCACCAGTATTAACGAAAGAATTGGTGTATACTGCAATTACGCGTGCGAAAGAAAAATTCACGCTATTTGGCGATGAAAAAACGTGGATGCCAAGCATAAAAGCGAAAGTACAACGCCAAAGTGGATTGCAAGAGCAGTTAATCGACATTTTTAGCTAGTGTTTTGTTCGAATTGTATTAAATGTGTTCGTTTAATAAGATTTTTAAAATTTTTTGCAAAAAGTACTTGCACGAGTTTTATTTTTCTCTATAATGCACCCCACACAACGACGCACTGTTGTGAACGATTTAAATTGATATGCAGTGCGTCGTTTCTTTTT